>JBGTGT010000134.1:0-28213 GCA_041746575.1 Microcystaceae cyanobacterium | reverse complement strand
ATTACTGTTTCCCCGCATCTGGTCTTTAGAGTCGATCTTGCATTGGTCATTTTGGCGCAGAACCCATCAGGCTGTAGCTCGCTATTATCACTACTGCAAACGTGCCCAAGCCCCCTAATTTCTATCTACAACTGTAGAGCCTAATTACCACCCCTATCACCCTGCCGACTCCTGCCCTCAGCGAAGTTCGCAAGGAAAGGGTGCAATTTCAATCAGGCACATCAGGCACAACTATTCAAGGCAAGATCAAGGGAGAACAAACGGTTCATTACCTGATCCGAGCCAATGCTGGACAAACGATGGCTGTTAGCTTAAATAGCGATAACGGCAGCAACTATTTCAATATCTTCGCCCCCGGCAAAATTCCCGGCAAGGACGCGGCGATGGCAATTGGGGAACAGAACGACAACGTTTTTGAAGGGACGCTTCCCTCCACAGGCGATTATTTAATACAAGTTTTTCTGTATCGGAATGCTGCACGTGACAATGAAGTCGCTAACTACCGCCTGAAAATCACTGTTGTTGGCAACACTCAAGGCGATGCCAAAGTCCCTGGCACAAACTATCATGCTACAGGTAATATCCCCTGTTCGATGGGAAATGGACAACCGACAGGACCTTGTCCGTTTGGTGTTACTCGTCAAGGCAATGGTACGGCGAATGTAACCGTCAAGAAATCTGATGGCCGTAGTCGCGTGATCTTCTTTAAGAATGGTAAGGCGATCGGGGCGGATGTCAGTCAAGCAGATCCTGGTGAGTTCAGCGCATCAAAAGAAGGGGATCTCTTTATGATTCGTATTGGTAAGGAACGTTACGAAATTCCCGACGCAGTTGTCTTCGGTGGTTAACCCTAGAAAGAGTAACATTTGTAGTGTTGTGTAAAAATTAAACAATGTTATCAACTTGTCACGCTTGGGTGGTGTAGCGAATCTGTGGGAGGGGTATGATCAATAAGTTGGTTTATTGTTAAAATAGGAGATGAAGAACTCAAGCTGACTTTTAGATGACTGTCTGGATCGCTGTTGAATGCCCCCATTGCCATTTCACTGATATTATCAAGAATGGAAAATTAGAAGAAGGGAAACAAAGATATCTTTGCCGAAATGAGGAATGTCTCTACCGTAACTTTATTCGGGATTATACATATAATGGATGCTGAAAAGAAGTCAAAAAGAAAATTCCAGAAATGTCAACCAATAGTAGTGGAATTAGAGACACAGCTAGAGGATTAAAAATAAGTACCCGTACCCATACAGTCATGTCAGAACTAAAAAAAAATAACCATTAATCGAACCAGTTAATTATCAATGGTTAGAAAAATGGTCAAATTACTGATAAATGCTCGCTTCTTTACTTTGCCCATATCCTTTAACTCAATGATCTGATCAGATTTTCCCAATCAACGCTTTGAAAATTGCCATCTTTAAGGGTTAAAATCTTGTTCGTACAAAAGAAAAAGAGGCAGATTGCCCCTTAAACTTTCTTATTCATTTAAAACCGAAGCAGAGTGCTCTGAGGCTTGCCATAATCGGTATAGACAGGCTTCTGTGCGATCGCTAAATCCACAGACAAAAACCCCTTCTTCTGCATTTGCATTCGAGGATAACCACGTTCCGTCTAAATTGACCTCAATTCCTTCTTCATCACCGAGATAGAGTTCAAGACTTGTTTCAATTTCTTCATGGACAATATTTAGTAACTCGCCTATATGGGGCAAATCGATAGGTAAAATAAAGGTTGCAGTGGTGGGTTCAACCCAAAGCGCAGTCCCGGACCGTAGAGTTAATAAAACCCAAGTATTAACCCAAATTTCTAATGGTTGTTCCAAGATTTCCAAAGACAATCCTGTTTCCGTATAAGTTAATTTTAACATTCAGGTTCTCTCCTCTAGCTAAACACCGTCAATAGATGAAAATTGCCAAAACTGTTCGGCAAAGGCAAGACAAGGATTAATTGGAGCTTTAAGTGCTGTTTTTAGCTTCATTCCCTCTTGCTGCGGGGTAGGATCCCCTTGACTTCCGTTACAGTCTGCACAAGCTACTACCACATTGTCCCAAGTCTGTTTTCCGCCTTCAGAGCGAGAAATCACTTGATCTAGGGTTAACCGATGGGGACTACCACAGTATTGACAGCGATATTTGTCCCGACTTAGCACTTCTCGACGCTTCACGGACGGAAATTGCCATATTTGCTCAGAAGAGGAATAAGATAAACGAATTTGGCTAAAAACAATCAAAATATAATAAGCAGAATGAATTTCCCACTCTACAGAGCAATTAAAATCTAGAGGTTCAGCTTTTCCGGTTACTAACAGCAAAATGCCGCGCCGTAAAATCACCCGACTTAAGGGCAAATAATTGTGGAAAAAAACCGTAATTAGGGGTTGAAAAAGGTCAATTGGCTGTTTCACAAAAACCACCTCAGCAAAATTGCCATAAAAAAACCGCTTTCAAGATAAGAAGCGGGTCATGAGCCAATTTAAATCAAATTTAAGCTTATGTTATTGGTACAGTGGGTTTGAACCTGTACCTCCCGCCGACGAGGATGAGAGATGTAGGGAGGGCTATCTCCATGGACTTCCCTGTCATCCACTGACTATCTCGATAGAAATCAATAATAAAGGACACTTCTGATAATCCTTCAACACAATTTCTGTTCGCTAACCCTAAATAAAATCGACAAACTCCTCCCTCTGGTCCACTCAATGGACAAAAGTGAGAAATAAATTTCATAAGGGGGTTGAAACGTATCATCGTTGAAGTAAAATAGAAGTAATCTATCATTAAACGCTTTTCTAATATTACACCGGTAGTATTATTTTGTCTACTTCTTTTTGGAGAAAAAATCATGATGCGGACACTCACTCGTAAGCCAACCACCGAAATGGAGGTTACTAGCATTCGTTTAGAAAAATCTTTGAAAGATAAGTTGAAAAAGCTGGCAGGAACCCAAGGATATCAAGCCTTGATTCGAGATATTCTTTGGAATTACGTTCAGCAAAAATCGGGGGATTATCGTCCTCAATTTTCCCCTGCTGACATTCGCGCTACAATTGAGGCGACGGCTCGCAAGGATGAGAGTTGTGTCTTAACGGGCAAATTAATTCAACAAGATGACAAAATGCTGTTAGCTTTAACGATTCACGGTGATTTAGTTCCGGTTAGTGTCGGTAGCTTAGAAAGCTAATCGATTGAAAGAGATTAGGGTGCGGGAGTCATCTTTAGCACCCCAAATCTATTTTTATACTAGGTAGTCGCTCGTTTTGCGGAATCTAAAGACATAGGCTTTAACGGAGAAGCCCAAGCAACGAATTTCTCCACCAACCAAGGAACGAGCTTTTGTCCCCAAATTGCCAGACGACTTTGCCAACCCACCACGATTTCGGATGCGTTATGACTCAGTCCCTTGCTTAATGCTTGAGCAACGTGACGGGGGGTCATCGTGCGAACCCAACGGAAGGCTTGAACGCTTTTTCCCATATCCGTATCGGTTAAAGAGGGAAGCAACGAGACAACCTGAACATTATAAGGAGCTA
Organism: Microcystaceae cyanobacterium; assembly: GCA_041746575.1. GTDB lineage: Bacteria > Cyanobacteriota > Cyanobacteriia > Cyanobacteriales > Microcystaceae > JBGTGT01. Next base: position 24,678 of record JBGTGT010000134.1, on the reverse strand, counting down.
ATTCTCCTCTTAACGCTTGTGTAAAGCCTAAAATGGCAAATTTTGTCGCTGAATAGGTAGCCATGGTGGGGGCGGCGACTTTCCCCATTAAGCTGGAAACGTTAACAATTGTTCCTTGACGACGGGTAGCCATGCGTCGGGCAATTAGACGAGTAACCGTGTACATTCCCAGTAAATTTAGGGAAATTTCGTCATAGACCTGATTCAGCTTACTTTGCAGAAAGGGAGCTTGATAGGCCACCCCGGCGCAATTGACGAGAATATCAATTGGACCTTGATCTCGCCATACCTGATTGAGTTGACTGGCAACGGTCTTAAAATCGGTTAAATCTAAGGGCAGAACAACGACATCGACCGATAAAGGAGCCAAATCTGCCGCTACTTGATTCAAACGGTTTTGGTCTCTTGCTACCAAAATAAGACGACGGATTCCTTGTTGGGCTAATTCAAACGCGATCGCTTGACCAATGCCACGAGATGCGCCCGTAATAAGGGCTGTTTTTCCCTGAAATTTTGACATAAAGCCTCCTCTGACTTGCGAATAAGGGGTTATGCCTAAGTAGATGCAAGCCCACTCACATAAATGAAATGAATTTGTGAATAATTGACAGTGGGTATCGGATTACAATTTCTCTGACAAAGAAGAAAATTTTAACCCAGGTCAATCGTTGGATAAATAGCGAAGCATGTTGAGATAGAGAGTCAGGAATAAACAGTTATAACCTGATGTCTATCTAGAGACCCTGCTAGTAGGGCAAGGCAACATTAAGCTATTTCCTAGCAGATAGTTATGCTGTTTTTTAAAGCCTCCAAACCTTTAGTTCACAGACCCAATCAAGGGCGAAGAGATTAATAGATTGAGTTGATACTGGAACATAGAGAATTTCTCTCCTTTGTAATGAGCAATAGTTTCATAAGCTCCTCTGCATACGATAGCACATTGATCAAGACATTGCAACAATTCTTTATATTGCTTGTAACGGGTCACTGATAAACTATTCTACAATGCAATAAATAGTAACAACTGCTTAGTGTTGGTTAATCCATGTCTCCTCGTCCCCCCAAAATCCCCTTGAAAAAAAAGCCATCTGAACCGCAAAAAAAACAAAATCTAGGCCAACCTCGGTATAATCGAGTCAATCACTGGTTTAAATGGTTATCTCCCGGATTATTGGTTAAACGTTGGTTGTTGATTAGCGCAGGTGGGTTAATTCTTTTCCTTTTAGGTTTAGCAATTTGGGTTAAATTAACGCCGATTAATCGCATCATTGACTTTATCAGTCAAATTCTTGAGTGGATTACCCGTCTCGTCCCCAGCTACATTTCAGGACCTTTGGTTATTCTTTTTGGTTTATTTTTAGTTCTATGGGGGCAAAGTCGAGCTGTAGAATCTATTACTGAACCTTTTTCAGGGGGTGACGAAGAGATTGTTGATATCATTATAGCCCATCGCCGTTTGAATAAAGGGCCTAAAATTGTTGCCATTGGCGGAGGAACGGGGCTATCTACTCTTTTACGGGGATTAAAGCATTATAGTGCCAATATTACGGCAATTGTTACCGTTGCAGATGATGGAGGGTCATCAGGACGTTTACGACGGGAAATTGGAGTATTGCCACCGGGGGACATTCGTAACTGTATCGCCGCTTTAGCGGATGAAGAGAAATTATTGACTGAATTATTTCAATATCGCTTTCAGGCAGGGGATGGCTTAAGCGGACATAGTTTTGGCAACTTGTTTCTGACGGCGATGACGGATATTACGGGAGATTTAGAACGAGCGATCGCTGCCAGTTCCAAAGTTTTAGCGATTCGAGGAAAAGTATTACCGGCAACGTTGAGTGATGTCCGTTTATGGGCAGAATTAGAGGATGGACGCATTATTGAGGGGGAATCTCATATTACGGAGGCAAACGGCAAAATTCACCGCATTGGCTGTTGTCCTGCCACCCCTCCTGCTTTACCCGCCGCCATTCGTGCTATTCAAGAAGCTGATTATATCATTATTGGGCCGGGAAGTTTGTACACCAGTGTCATCCCTAATTTGCTTGTGCCGGAGATTAGAGAAGCTTTAAGTCGTGCGAAAGTGCCTCGTATTTACGTTTGCAATATTATGACCCAAGAAGGAGAAACCACGGGTTATACGGTAGCTGATCACCTTCAGGCTATTGAAAAAGCCTGTGAATTGCCTGTTTTTGATACGGTTTTAGCTCAGAAAAAACAACCGTCTGAAGTTGCCTTAAAGCGTTATGCAGAGGAAAATTGCCATCCTGTTTATTTAGATAGAGAAGGTATCTCGAAAATGGGCTACCATTTAGTAATGGCTAACGTTATGCAAGAACAGTCCGGAAAAGTGCGCCATGATTCTGATAAGTTGGCTCGGGTGTTATTCCGTTGGTACAGTGGGAAGTAATATAGCAGTTCTCTGATAGACGAGATACGAAGTCTTTGGTTTTCGGGAATCGGGGATAATTTTGAGATGTACCTTATGACGAAAGAAAAACGCTCTATCAATTCTTTTAAAGTTAATTAAAAATGACTGTAAAAAATAGTCATCCTCATTTTAAAAAAGGGGACAAATTATCTAAATTATGAATAATGACTTAATTAATTTACCCAATCGAGAAGCGACTTATCATTTAGGCAAAGAATTCGGTGCAACCTTACCGGCAGGAACGGTAATGTTATTACAAGGAGATTTAGGAGTAGGAAAAACGACGCTAGTACAGGGAATTGGAGCTGGATTGGGGATCAATGAGCCGATTGTGAGTCCAACTTTTACATTAATTAATGAATATTTAGAAGGACGAATTCCTCTTTATCATCTGGATTTATATCGTTTACAACCTGAAGAAACAGCAGAATTATATTTAGAGAATTATTGGCAAGGAATTGAGGTAGAATTAGGCATTACAGCGATAGAATGGCCTGAAAGATTGTTAATCAAGCCGTCATCTTATTGGTTAATTAAATTGATCAATTTGGGGATTGAGGGGCGTCAAGTTAAAATAAACAAAATCGGTAATTGATCACCAAAAATTAATTTTTCATCTGTTTCTCTCAATTAAGTCATACTACCACAAAGGATCAGCGTATAAATTAATGGTCAAATCGTCAATGCCATCGGGAATTGCACTAATACAAGCACAGACCTCTACTTCTCCATTTAATTCCACTTCACAAGCATGGCAAGACCCCATTAAGCAACCTGTGGGGATATAAACCCCTGCCCGTTCTGCCACCGTTAACATCGGTTCACCTGCTTCTGCTTCAATGGTAACCTCATCGGGCAAAAAATGAACGTTAACAGCCATTTTCCCTATTCTCCTTCTAGTAATAAATTTAAATCTAAATAGTTCGCCACAAAATCTGCCATTGCATCTAAATTCACCTCTCGCTGTTCTCGATAATTCGCAATTCCCGTTGGTAACGCAGAAATTCCTCGTCTCTGGCGGAGATAATTTAACCAAGTGCGTCGCCATGCCCCATTGTCAAACAAACCATGTAGATAACATCCCCATACCAGTTGATCTGAAGAAACCATTCCCAAAGAGGGATCTTCAAAAAGAAAGTGGTAGGCATTGTCTAAGGATCCCTTTAGATGGGTTAATCCTTGGTGAATTTCGTAGCCACTAACCGGCAAACCTGACTGAGGATAAAGGGAAACCACTTGTCGTTGACGGGCGGTCTTTTGGAGGGTAATTTCAGTTGAAACGGGTAAGAGATTTAAGCCGACTTGTTCGAGCATCGGACTTTCTAAACCTTCTGGATCTTGAACCCATTGCCCTAACATCTGAAATCCGCCGCAAATTCCCAAAATTACGCCTCCTGCCGCCACATAAGCTTTAATTTGTTCCGCCATTCCACTGCGGTGTAGTTGATCGAGATCAATCACGGTGGTTTTTGAACCCGGAAGAATCACCGCATCAGGGTAACCTAACCGCTCTTTTAAATCAACATAGCGCAAAAATACCGTTTTTTCTGCTTCTAAGGCATCAAAGTCCGTAAAATTCGCAATTCTCGGTAAACGAATTACAGCAATATTTAACTCCGACGTTTCTTTACGGGATGGACGTTCAAGCAGACTTAAAGAGTCTTCTGCTGGAAAAACCTGATCTGTCCAAGGAATAACCCCTAAAACGGGTATTTTGCAATAATTTTCTAACCATTCAATTCCACTATCCAACAGCGATCGCTGTCCGCGAAATTTATTGATAACAATGCCTTTAATTAACGCCCGTTCTTCTGGTTCTAGCAACGCTAACGTTCCCACCACATGGGCAAATGCGCCCCCGCGATCAATATCCACCACGAGCAAGGTCGGCGCATTAAGATGATGGGCAATGCGCATATTGGTTAAATCTCGATGTTTTAGATTGATTTCAGCCGGACTTCCTGCCCCTTCAGCCACGATAAAGTCATATTCTAACCCCAAAGTTTCTAACGATTCGGTAATGGCATTCCAACCTGATTCAAAGTAGTTTTGATAATAGTCGACGGCAGTGGTTACCCCCACCGCTTTTCCCAGCATAATAACCTGAGAGGTCGTATTTCCCTGTGGTTTTAGCAAAATTGGGTTCATTTCTACTTTAGGGAGAATTCCCGCCGCCCACGCTTGTACGGCTTGTGCATAGCCCATTTCTCCCCCCGTCTGAGTAACATAGGCGTTGAGTGCCATATTTTGTCCTTTAAAGGGGGTGACGTGCCAGCCTTGTCGTGCCAAAATTCGACAAATGGCCGTTGTGATAAAGGATTTTCCTGCGTGGGAGGTTGTTCCCACCACCATAAGGGCTTTCATAGGTTAGGAAGGGTTTTCTTTTAAACCACCGTGCGATCGGTTAAGATTTCGTATCCTGTTTTTGTGACGAGGACAGTATGCTCAAATTGGGCAGATAGGGCGCGATCAAGGGTTACGACTGTCCAGCGATCTCTAAGGGTACGGGTGTGTTTTGAGCCTCCGTTTAAAATGGGTTCAATGGCTAAGGTCATACCTTCGCGTAATTTGACATTTGGCAGTTGGTTCGTCCGAAAATTAAAGACGGCGGGTTCTTCATGCAGATTTCTCCCCACTCCATGACCCGTGTAGTCTTCTACCACCGAAAATTTGTGTTTTCGGGCATAATCTTCGATTGCGCCGGCGATATCTAGGAGGGTATTTCCGGCTTTTACCTGCTTAATACCTTGATACATCGCTTCTTCGGCAATTTCAATCAAACGGGCGGCTTTGGACGAAACAGTGCAAATGGGGATGGTAATACAAGAATCTCCGTGAAATCCTTGATAATAAGCTCCTGTATCCACTTTCAAGACATCCCCTGCTTTTAATTTCTTCTTCGGATTAGGAATCCCATGCACCACTTCATTGTTGACACTGGCACAGATTGATCCCGGAAAACCATGATACCCTTTGAAGCTGGGAGTTGCCCCCATCTCTCGGATGCGTTTTTCGGCATAAGCGTCTAGATCAGCAGTGGTCATGCCGGGTTCGGTTATTTCTGAGATTTCTTTAAGAACAGTAGCCACAATACGCCCTGCTTGTCGCATGATCTCAATTTCTGGTCGGGTTTTGATGCTGATGCCCTGACGGCGTTTTGAGAGACTGGGTAAGCCTGTTGGATTCTTTTTGGCAGGTTTGGCTATCGTTTCTGTATTTTTTTCTGTTTTAAACAAATTCGTAATAATTTTCATAGAATTGATCTCTATCTCCACTAAACATATTACAGGAATTTGAGGGGAAATGACAGGACAGGACAGTGAGGAGAGACAAGAAGTAAGGAAGTCAATTAATAATTAGTTTTATTTATACACACAATCATTGATACTATTAAAATTTGATATGAAAGTGACTAAATCTTTAGATTTGCTTAAGAATTGGACTCAATTTTTTCCTTTTTTGCTAACGGATTGACAAGGGTTTCAGCGTTCTGTATCATGTTATGAACAATGATAAAATGGGAATATTGTGTCTTTATACTCAGCTTTTAAAAAAAGAGAAGAAAGTTAAGACCTGATTAAAGTTAAAAAAATATTATTATAAATCCAAAAAGTTGACAGCAAACAAAACCTTACGACTGAGGATAGCGAGTTCATGGTACAAGCGTTAATATCCACAAAATCATTGTACGACGACGACTTTTTAAAATGGACAGCAGAAACGATTACCCACTTACAAAATGGAGATTTTCAACAATTAGATATTGTCAACTTAATTGAGGAGATAGACTCCTTGGGAAAAGCGCAAAGGAACGCCTTTAAAGGGCAAATTCGGGCATTAGTAGAGTATCTTATGAAACGTTGCTATGTGGATATGCCCCTTGAATACAAAGGTTGGGAAAGAACCGTTCGTCATATTCGCCCTGAAATTGAAGACTTAATTGAGACGTCTCCTAGCTTACAAAATGACTATAATCAATGTCTCAAAAAATTGCGCCCAGAATATAAAAACACTGATTTTTCTGATACATGGCAATTTACCCGATCTTTAGATGACCTTCTCAATCAAGATTTTTGGGAATAAAAAACCTTAGCGTCAACTCAGTATAGCGTTCCTCTCGAATGATCCCCACTTCAGTTTATGATTACCTCGTTTGAAAGATATTTTGAATCATTTTCTTTTCAGAGCGTTGAGCAAAATTATCTAATTCTTTAACTTCTCCTTCACTCAGTCGCCATCCTAATGCCCCTATATTCTCTCTCATTTGTTCCTTATTTTTCGCCCCCGGAATCGGAATGGTGCCTTTTACCATACACCAATTTAAAGCGATTTGGGCTAAGGTTTTCTCTCTTTCTTGGGCAATGGCTTCTAAACAAGATAATAAAGGATTAATTTTCGGAAAAAATGGTTTAAATAAAAACCCTCTTAACCCTTTGGGAAAAGGCTTTCCTTCACCATATTTCCCTGTTAATAAACCGAGGGCTAAGGGACTATAAGCAATTAATTGAATTCCTAGCTCATCACAAACGTTTTTCAAGCCTAACTCTGTCACCGGATAGGTAGATAAGAGAGAATACTGCACTTGTAAGGTGGCAATCGGTACCCCCCTATCCGCAAAAGATTGGTAGACTTTCTTTAGTCTTTTTGTACCGTAATTCGATAAGCCAACTCCTTTTACTTTCCCCTGTTCATAAAGCCTTACTAAACCGTTTAAGAGAGATTTCTCTTGCCAAGGAGCATAATTGGCGGTTGACCAGTGCATTTGGACTAAATCTACATTTTTACCCAGTCTTTCGCTAGATTTCTGCCAAGCAGAGATCATGGAATTTGCCGTTAATCGCCAAGGATAAGCCGCTAACTTGGTGGCTAAACAGACCTTATCTTGGTTTGTTCCCTGATATTCTCGCAAAAATTGTCCTAAAAGACTTTCACTGCGCCCTTTTAACTTCCCTGTGCCATAAGAGTCTCCCGTATCAAACAAGGTTACCCCATTTGCCACGGCAAGATTAAACACCTGTTGCAAAGCGTCATCCATATTGGGGTCATAATCCCAAAGCAGTTGATTGCCCCATGCCCACGTGCCACATCCCATCGGCGAAAGGGATAAAGACGAATTCAAATTTATTGGCATTTCTATCATTATTTTATTTAAATTTATCCTTTTTTTAAACGAAATAACAAAAATTGGGTAATTTCTTCCGCTTTAAAATTATTATCACTGACCAACACTAAGCTAGGACTACCATCCGGTAGAATAGGTCCAATGGTCATTCCTTCTAAATTATCAATTTCGATGCCTTTTTGAGGTAAATTCAGCAACAATTTTTTGTATAACGGTTTAATCCTTGATAAATCACCCTGAAATTTTAAAATGCGAGAGGTATCAGTAGCATCTGCTGTCACGACTTGAAAAATTTTCGCCTGAAAGCCAAAAACGCCAAAAATTCGTTCTAAACTCAACCAATAGCCTTCCTTTGGCAGGGTGACCAATTCGCTTAGACCGTACAGTAACGTTCCCAAGGGGGCAGGTTCTAATAGATAAACCTGTTCTGAGATTAACACAGGTTCCCCGATGGGATTAATTACATAATGAAGCCATCGCAAAGGAGATTTTTTGTCAGAAGTCGTGGGAATATCTTGGGAAAGAGAATATTCTGGAGAAGCAAAAAGACGGAAGGGATCATCCCTTAAAATACTCGTTTTACCGATGGTTAACGCTTCAAAACCTCTATTTTCTCGAACGCCGTTAAGAGACTGATCTGAGGGGTGAAAAAGAAACCGTTTCGGTAGCGGAACAGTTTGGATGAATCGCCCCGTTTCTAAGTTAAATTCAGCAATAAAAGGATCAATTTGTTTTTTTACGTTTCCTTCCGTCGAAATAAAAAGTGTGTCTCTAGGAGAAAAGGCTAAACCTTCCGGATCAATGGCATAAGGAGAATAAAGATTACCGTCCTTATCTCTAAAAAACGTCACCTTTTCCACCGTGACGCGATCTAGGGTAATATCTCCCGCAATAGAGGGTTTAAGAGACATTTTAAGGGTATAAAAGCGCGCAGGATTCTTGAGGGAACGGTCATCGGATAGAGCATAAAAACAGTCTCTTTTTTGATCATAGGCGATCGCAGATAATCCCCCCACTCCTGTCTGCTCAAAATCCTGTTTCGGCAGTTGGTACTCTCCTAAAAATTCGAGAGACAAGTTCAAAAATAAGCGATCATCGGCAATAGCGATTAAAGGACTATTCCAAGCTGTGATTATTATTATTAGAAAAAGACTCACCCAGACTCTTAGCTTTTTACTCACCCTCATTTCCTCAAATCCTTGGTTCAAACCTTAACATTTTTTGTCTCTCGTTGTCCAAAATCGCTTTTGAGATCGTCTCTTGTAAAATAGTGAACGATTGGCTCAATTTAAACACAATGAAACGCTTATCTCCTTTCGTAATTTTGATTGCTCTCAGCATCTTGGAAGTTTCAGATCTAAAAAATCCTCCTGTTTTTGCTCAAGAAGACGAATTTCCGCCAAATCCTCTAGAATTACCAACTTACGATCCTCGTATTCCGGTCATTGATCGTCCGATGACCCCTTTTGAACAACGATTATTAAGAGAAAGATTAGCAGAGATGACGATAGAAGCACAAACTCAATTAGATCAAGGTAATAATGAACAAGCATGGGAAATTTGGTATAAAGAACTCAGATTATGGCGAAAATTAAGTACATTAGAAGAAGTAAAAGCGTTAGGCAGAATTGGAGGAATTGCTTGGGATAAAGGACAAACAGAAAACGTTCAAATTATTACCCAACGACTGATGAATATTCAGCGAGAAAATAGCCAAAATAAGACTTTAACCCCTGAATTATTAGCCGCTTTAGCCGTTGCCTATCAGAATTTACGAGAAATTGATCGCGCAATTGTTATCGAAGAACAAATCTTGAAAAATGCTCAAGTTTCTCAACAGACGGCAGCAGAAGAAACCAGTTTAAAAGCATTAGGAAAACTCTATTTAGCAAAATTTGACTATCCCAAGGCGGCGATCATTTATGAGCAATTATTAGAGCAAGCGCAAGCAGAAAAAAATACTTATGATGAAGGTATTTACTTGCAACAATTAGCTAAAATTTATACCGAAGCAGCTCAACCCGAGAATAGTATTAAAATCAAAGAAGAGTTAGCAGAAAGTTACTTAAAGGATAAAAAAATTAACTTAATTCCTAACCTAAAAATTTCCATTGCAATGGATTACGAAGTCCTCGATCAATTAGAATCTGCCAGTCAAAATTATCAAGAAGCCTTTTCTTTAGCTTGGACACTGGAGCAATTTGGAGCGGCAGGAGAAGCTTTGAAAAGATTAGGAAGCCTATACGAAAAAACCGAGCAGAATGATTTTGCTTTACAAATTTATCAAGAACTGATTAAAGTCGAACGAGCGTCTTACAATTATTATGGACTGATGAAAACCTATGAGCGAATTGGTTTAATTTATCAGAATAATAATCAATATGACGCTGCTTTAGTTGCCTTTTCTAAAGGATTAGAACTGGCTCGTGCCATTAGCTATGAAGAAGATTATTTTGTAACTAAAATCCAAGAGGTGAATCAACAAAAACAAGGTCAACCGTTACCCACCCCTTAGATTTAATGATGAGATTATAACGAATTTTAAAAGATTAATTCTGTTTCTTCAAGTTAAAATAACGTGAGTTCGACCTTCAAAAAATCTACGAGCCTTCTTTATTTAATTTTTTTTCATTTATTTTGTGCAGGGGGTACGGGGGAGGCACTCCGTCCCCCGTCGGGGGGTTTGGGGGGCTAGTCCCCCAATCAAGAATTCGTTTTTCTTTCCTAATCCCAATTAGAATAGACAAAAGAATTAAGATAATTGCCCTCGTCGAACTCACGTTAAAATAGGATCAATCTTTCTGATATAAAAAAATCCCCTTCATTTTAGGTTAAGGGGAATGTCTGAAATCAAAACAGTAAACTGATAGGATGCTTCCTTTTGAGAGGAAATTATAAAACCCCTGCATTAGCTAATCCTAAGATGATCCCTGCTCCTAAAATATGACCTAAGCTTGTGGTTGCTAATAATTCAGGAAGACCAAAGCTTTTTTTTGATGCTAATTGTGGGAAGGGAAGACTCGGTCCTTTGCCTGTTTGTTGAATGGCAAAATAACCAATAACAATCGCAAATAGATTGGCAAAAATCATGATAATTCCCACCGATAAATTCCAAGGAACCGTAGTACGGGTTGCCGTTTCTGCTAAAATCAGGATATTGGATAACATAAATTTCTCCTAGATTGCGGTAAATGGATGCAAACTAGAGTTATTATAGGGATCTCTTTGAATCTTAATAACAATTCATTGAAAGACTTAACACTTCTTAATTATCTGACAAATGCGCATTAAAATTTGTGGGATTACACAAGTTGAACAAGGTCAAGCGCTCGCCGATTTAGGAGCAACTGCTCTAGGATTTATCTGTGTACCTTCTTCGCCGCGTTATGTTCCCCCAGAAAAAATCAGCAAAATTATCGCAAAACTTCCGCAAAAAACAGAAAAGATTGGTGTTTTTGCCCATTCACAACCCGATAAAATTAAGCAAATCGTACAGAATACAGGGTTAACGGGTGTTCAATTACACGGAGAAGAATCCCCTGAAGTCTGCCAAGAAATTAAACAAACTTTACCCAATATTGAATTAATTAAAGCCTTTCGTCTCAAAAATATTGAATCTTTAGCACAAATTACTCTTTATCATTCTTATGTCGATACATTGTTGCTGGATGCCTATCATCCTCTACAATTAGGAGGAACAGGACAAAGAATTGAGCAAGACATTCTATCTCGATTAACCTTTTCCTTACCTTGGTTTTTAGCGGGAGGATTAACCCCCGATAATGTGATTGATGCGCTAAAAGCAGTACAACCTGACGGCATTGATTTATCGAGTGGCGTAGAACATTCGCCTGGAAATAAAGACTTAAATAAAGCTAAACAATTATTTAAAAATTTGAAACTTTAATCTATTTATTTTATTAAAAGAGTATAATTTCCTATCAATCCGTTTTTTTAAGGATTACTTCTAATAACTTCTACAGGAATAATCGTTAATTCTAATCTTACAGGTTGTTGGAATTCTTGAGTTAATAATTCTCGAATATAATTGGCTTTTGAGACATTAATACTATTGGCTTGGGTGGCAATTTCTACATTAACTAACAATTGATCCTCTTGGGTTTTAACCTTGATTGAATAGATCTTCCCTTTAAAAGAAACAATATTTTGATTATCAATTAACTGACGAATACTTTGACGCACTTGTTCTTGGATAATTAAGTTTTTCATCTGAATTCCTAATGGGATACCCAACGTCATTAAAGTCAGAACAGAAACCAATAACCCATGTTGTGCCTTTTTAATCTTGCCATATCGTTGCAAAAGAAAGACTAAACCACCGCTAAAAATAATACTAATAAGATTAGTGGTAAAAAGCAATAATGACCCCGTAAATAATGATCGTTCTCCCCAACATAAGGCAATTCCCGTCACGCTTAAGGGAGGCGCGAGGGCAACGGCAATGGCCACACCGGGTAAGGCATCCGCAATATGACGACGAGAATTAGCAAAAGCACCTGCCGCTCCCGCCGCTAACGCTACCCCCAAATCAATTAATGTCGGGTTTGCTCGCGCTAAAATCTCAGAATTGCCTGATTTTAAGCCACTGATATGGCAAATCATCCAAGACAGGAAAACCGTTAAAAGTACCCCTGTGCCTAACGTTAGACTCGAACGACGGAGTAAGCGACGATTTCCTATCGTCATCGCATAGGCAATACCAATAATTGGCCCCATTAGAGGTGCAATAATCATCGCCCCGATAATAATGGCTACACTGTTTGCTAAGAGACCAAATGTCGCAATAATGCCAGAAAGACCTAAAAGTAAATGAAAACTAAAAGAAGGAACAGATAGTCGCCATAAATGACGATTGATTGCCGCAACAGGCATCGGTTGATCATTTAACCAAGACCACTCCCCGCTATTGATATTCCAATACTTAGCTAAACGACGCTGCGTGCGATGCCAATATTTATGGGTCATCACTTTGATTAATCGCCATCGTTGATTGTTTTTTTTCAATGTAAAAACACCTTAATAAAATAAAGTTTAAGCTTGGTTAATTTCAATGATATTGCCATCAAGGTCTTGCGTAAAGAAAGCAGGTCTTCCGGATGCACTCATTTGAATCGGGCAATGGTAAGATTTTAAACGAGCGATCGCGACGTCTAAATCTTCAACACAGAGAGCAATGTGAGGATTTCGTCCCCATTTTTGAGCATTACATAGCTTTTTTTGAGCATTACTATGTACCATCACATGAATTTGTATCTCGTTAATTTGATACCAAAGACCCGGAAAATTTAAGGGACGATTTACCAGCGTTAAGCCTAAAACATAACCATAAAAATAGGCTGCTTTCTCTAAATCAGACACTAAAATTGCCGTGTGTAGATAGCCCGTAATGTTCATCTTAAAAAAATGAGTATTGTGCAGTAAGCTGATCAGTATTTATAGCAGAAATTGCTCCCTTCAGTAACTCACTTAGGATATAAAATTTAATTTATTTAACGCTTTAAGACCCATTAAATCATCAAAACCGAATTCTCAGGCGGCCTTCAGCGATGGTGTATAGTTTACAGTAAGTTAATAATTTTTATTAATGATTCACCTTTTTAACCGCTTTTTTATTCATATAACCTATCAACTTATGAAGTCCCATATTTTTACATTTCTAGAGATTTTTTCACAAGAAGGAGGAATCCAATCCTATGTTAAGGATATTTTTCGAGCTTATTCGACTTTACCGGATCAAACTTCTTTGAAAGCTCAAATTTTCTTACTCAGAGATGAAGTCGGATGTGATAACCCCTTTGAAACCAAAAATTTACAATTTCATTACCTCAAAACCCTTCCTCCTTGGCAAGGGCGAATCAAGTTAACATTTGCCTTACTAAACACCCTGCTCAACCATCGTCCGCAACGAGTATTCTGTGGTCATATTAATTTAGCTCCCCTCGTTCGTTTTCTTTGTCAGCCTCTGAACGTTCCCTACACAGTATTGACTTACGGCAAAGAAGTCTGGCAACCCTTATCCCTGCCAAAAAAACAGTCTCTACAAAAAGCAGATCAAATTTGGACAATCAGCCGTCATAGTCGCGATAAACTCTGCGAATCTAACCAAATTTCTCCGAAAAAAGTCGAAATATTACCCTGCGTCGTCAACGAACATCAATTTACCCCCGGCGCAAAACCGCCTGAGTTACTGACAAAATATAGCATCGGCGAGAATAAAGTCTTGATGACGGTGGCAAGATTATGGTCTGGGGATATATACAAAGGCGTTGATGTGACGATTCGCGCTTTACCCCGTATTTTACAGGATTTTCCCGATGTCAAATATTTAGTCATCGGACGCGGGGATGATCAACCGCGACTATTACAGTTAGCAAAGGATTTGGGGGTAGCAGATCGAGTTATTTTTGCAGGATTTGTTCCGACAGAAGATTTAGTTGCCCATTATCGTCTGTCTGATGCCTATATTATGCCCTCTCAAGAAGGATTTGGCATCGTTTATTTAGAGGCGATGGCCTGCGGAATTCCCGTTTTAGCGGGAGCGGGAGATGGCTCTGCTGACCCCCTGCAGGATGGCAAACTGGGCTGGCAGGTTCCCCACCGCGATCCCCAAGCTGTCGCCAAAGCTTGTCTTGAAATTCTGCAAGGCAACGATCCTCGATGTAAAGGAGAATGGTTACGCCAAAAAACCCTCGCCCAATTTAGTCAAGCGGCTTTACAGTATAAATTAAAGGACTTATTACATCTATCTCGAGAATGATTTTATCTTTAATGATCTTTTTATAGTTTTATTGGGCAAAAGTTTGCTATGAATAGAATATATAAAAACAGAATAATCTTTTACAATACTTTTACAATAATTGTTTGTTGGCTTGCACCCGTCTGTTTCATTTTAAAGGTGCAGCTTTTCTAAAATAAACCTTATATATGACCCATTTTTCTTCAAATTCTCGTCAATTTTCTTTAACAACCCCCCTTTACTATGTCAATGATGTTCCCCATGTCGGTAGTGCTTATACGACAATGGTTGCCGATGCGATCGCTCGTTTTCATCGCCTACAAGGCCATGCCGTTCTTTTAATTACCGGAACAGACGAACACGGTCAAAAGATTCAACGCACTGCCGAAGAAAAGCAACGAGATCCCCAAAGCCATTGTGATGAAATTGTCGGTCATTTCAAAGCCCTTTGGCAAAAATTAAATATTCAATATGATCGCTTTAGTCGTACCACTGATCCCCGCCATCATGCCATTGTACAAGAATTTTTTGAACGAGTTTGGCAAAAGGGGGATATTTATCTGGCGCAACAAAAAGGCTGGTACTGTGTTAGCTGTGAAGAATTTAAAGAAGAACGGGAATTATTAGAAGACGGTTGCTGTGCCATTCATCGGAATAAAAAAGCCGAATGGCGCGATGAAGAAAACTACTTTTTTCGCTTATCCCAATATCAAACCGCGTTAGAAACCTTTTATACAGAAAATCCCAATTTCATCCAACCCGCCAGCCGTAAACATGAAGTCTTAAACTTTGTTCAGCGAGGATTACAAGATTTTTCCATTTCACGTCTAAACGTATCTTGGGGATTTCCCATACCGCAAGATCCCAAACAGACCATTTACGTGTGGTTTGATGCCCTCTTAGGCTACGTTACCGCCTTATTAGAAGCCGATCAAGAACCCACCCTAGAAAATGCGCTTTCCCGATGGTGGCCTATCAATTTGCACCTCATTGGTAAAGATATCTTGCGCTTTCATGCCATTTACTGGCCGGCTATGTTAATGTCGGCAGGTGTCACTTTACCCCATCAGGTCTTTGGTCATGGTTTCCTGACAAAAGAGGGTCTAAAAATGGGTAAAAGTTTAGGCAATACCCTTGATCCCTTGGACTTAGTAGAACGCTATGGCTCGGATGCCGTGCGCTATTATTTCCTCAAAGAGATCGAATTAGGTCGAGACGGAGATTTCAATGAAACCCGCTTTGTGAATATTCTTAACGCTGATTTAGCCAATGATTTAGGCAATTTATTAAGCCGTACCTTGGGGATGTTTAATAAATATTGTGTAGAGGGAAAGATCAACGTAACAGCGGAAACATTGCCCCTAGATCATCCCCTAAAAACGGTGGGAGAATCTTTAGGACAAAGGGTTAGTCAAGCCTATCAGCATCTACAATTAAGTTTGGGATGCGAGGAGATTTTAACCCTTGTGAGCATGAGTAACAAGTATATTGATGAAAGTGCGCCTTGGAGTTTACATAAACAGGGAAAACAGACAGAAGTTGAGCAGATTTTATATTCTGTCCTTGAATCTGTCCGTTTGTGCGCTTATCTGCTATCTCCCATTATTCCCAATCTAAGCCATAAAATTTATCAATATTTAGGATTTGCGGTAAACTTTAATGATTCTGAAGCACTTATCAATCAAGCTCCCTTTCCCATACACAGTCAATGGGGAAAACTTCCGGTTAACCCCCCTCTCGGCAAACCTGAGCCGATTTTTCTGAAATTGGAACTGCCGTCTGTTGCTGAATCTTCCTAAAGATTGACTGAAAAACAAGTCCCAAAAGTTTACCGTTGAATTTTAACCCAATTCATAAAAACGCTTACATATCCCTTTTTTTCCTAACCTATTAACAACGAGGATTTAACAATGTTTGATGATTACGATAGTGACGCACTCTTTACCCCCGATCAGATACTGGAAAATCGGGGAAGGGTAGCCATTTTTATCGATGGTTCTAATCTATTCTACGCCGCTTTACAACTGGGTATCGAAATTGACTACACCAAGCTCCTCCATCGTTTAACGGCAGGATCTCGCTTATTGAGGGCTTTTTTCTATACGGGGGTAGATCGCACCAACGAAAAGCAACAAGGATTTTTATTGTGGATGCGGCGCAATGGTTATCGAGTGATTACCAAAGATTTGGTTCAATTGCCTGATGGCTCAAAAAAAGCCAATTTAGACGTAGAAATCGCTGTAGATCTAATGGCATTAGTCGGATCTTATGATACTGCTGTGATTGTCAGTGGGGATGGGGATTTAGCCTATGCCGCCGATGCAGTCAGTTATCGGGGTGCGCGTATTGAGGTGGTTAGCTTACGATCCATGACCAGTGATAGTCTTATTAATGTTTCTGATCGCTATATTGACCTTGATCAAATTAAGGAAGATATTCAAAAGAATCATAAAGCCGGTTTAAGCTACAGCAACTTTGCCGATTTGAGTATGATCGATCAGAACAAATCCAGTTGACTTTCCCCTATGACACCCATTCAGCGATTATTTCAGATTGCTTGGCTTGAATCTAGCGAGACGATACAAAAACGACTCAAAGGTCTGTCTATCGTTCTCCTTTTAAGCCTAGCGGCCTGTCAATCCTTGCCCTCTTCCTCTTCTGCTCCAACCCCAAGTCCGACGACGACACCCGATTTAGAGAGTCGCCTCACCCTCAATAATGCTACCCTAGAACAATCCAACATTAAAGGGGAAATTCTCTGGAAAATCCAAGTAGTCGAGGCGAAATATACGGCTGATCAAGAGATTGCCCATCTTAGAGATATTACAGGCAATCTTTTTGAGGATGGTCAAGTGGTTCTCCAAATTAGTGCCAATAAAGGGCAAATTAGCAAAGAAGGGGACAACATTATTCTTCAAGAAAATATTGTGGCGGTTGATCCCCGTAATAAAATGGTGATCCGTTCAGAAGAAGTAGAATGGCAACCTTCAGCCAGTTTATTGTTGGTGAAACGGCCGATTAAGGGCAGTAATCCCGAATTAGATGCTTCAGCTAATCAAGCTCAATACAATACCCGTCAGCAACAATTAACCTTAGAAGGCAATATTACCGCCACCCATCGTGATCCTCAAGTACAGCTCAAAACAGAACAAGTGATCTGGCGAGTTCCGCAAAAACAGGTCATTAGCAATTCACCTGTGAATTTTAGCCGTTTTGAGGGAAAAACCGTCACAGATCAAGTTAAAGGACAAAAAGCTTATTGGAGCCTAGAGCAAAAGCTGGTTTCCCTCCAGAAAAATATTGAATATCGTTCCACCGATCCTCCCCTTCAAATCGCCAGCCATGTGCTTTATTGGAAATATCAAGATCGCACCCTATCCACTAATGATCCTTTGCAATTACGCCATAATCAAGAAGCGGTTACGTTAACAGCCAACAAAGGATATGCTAATCTTGAGAAGCAAAATATTTACCTTCACGGCGGTGTACGAGGGCATAGTCCTAAAGACGGAGCAAACCTCTATTCAGACACTTTAAACTGGAATATCGTTGAGGACAGGCTAGTGGCGAACGGTAACGTCATTTACGAGCAAACGCAACCCCCTTTCAACCTCACCGGAATCCAAGCGATCGGCTTTATTAAAGATCAAAAAATTACCGATATCGTTGTCAAAGGAAATCCCAACGATCGCGTTCTCACTGAAATCTTCCCAGAAGAATACTAAGATGACGGAGGCGTTAATTATGAATCCTTACATTCTTCTTGTGCAAACGGAGAGCGATTTTAGTCAGCGTGCCAGTGGAGATTTAAAAGATTTAGGTTATACGCCTATCCTTGTCTCGGATATTCAAAAAGCAGAGGATGAATTTGAACATTTACAACCGGCTTTAATCATTATAGATTGCACCCAGAATTCGGAGGCGGCGGCTCATTTTTGTCATCAATTGCGAGATCAGGGCTATCGAGTTTATATTTTAATGCGGGTGACTTCAGATAGTCTTGAAGAACGCGTGGCCTGTTTAGAAGCGGGGGCAGACGATTACTTCACGAAATCTGAGCATTCTGAAGCTCTTTTGCGTTTAATTCGCTTCTATTTGCACCCTTCTGAGATACCCATTGAACAAATTCAATTTGACGACCTAATCCTTGATCTTAGCACGCGTCATCTCTTGCTTAATGGGCAAAAAATTGGCTTAACGATGAAAGAGTTTGAGTTATTAAAATATTTAATGTCCAATCCACGCCAAGTGTTGACAAGGGAACAAATTTTAGAAAATGTTTGGGGCTATGATTTTCAGGGAGAATCTAACGTCATTGAGGTTTATATCCGCTATCTCCGCTTGAAATTAGAATCTGAAGGCAATAAACGCTTAATTCACACTGTTAGAGGCGTAGGTTACGTTTTGCGGGAATCCTAAGCGAAAATCTCTCGCTTTTTTGTCCCTCTTCTGTTATTCTTTTCTCTTTTTCTATGGAAAATTAAATTACAGTAAGGTAGTTCAATTTAACGTGAGTTCGACGAGGGCAATTATCTTAATCCTTTTGTCTATTCTAATTTGGATTAGTAAAGAAAAAAAACAAATTCTTGATTGGGGGACTAGCCCCCCAAACCCCCCAACGGGGGACGGAGTGCCTCCCCCGTACCCCCTGCACAAAAAAATTAAATGTCGAACTCACGTAATTTAAGTAGTTATGGATTCCTTGATGGAGGATTGCGTTATTATGAAACTGGCTCTTTTCATTTTGGCGATTTGGTTAGAAATTCTTGATTTTGTTGAATTTTTGATGACTTCTTTGGGTATTTTAACGGGAATTGGTTTGACTTGACATTGTTATTCTTTTACTTTTAGTTATTAAATTTAACCTCCACCCTGTCCCCAATCTCTTTACCTCTCTCAACTTACTGACAAGCCTCATTTTGACAGGAATATTTTGGGCAAAGTACAAGCTATTTCTTCAAGCATTTAGAGTTTTATGGTCTTAACAATAATTAATATTTTTTAGTAGATAGAAGTCAACTTTTACCTCTTTTCTTCATTTTACTCTCCCCAGTCTGATGAAAGAGAGTTACTATAGCCGTTTATCAATCATCCAAATCCAAGAATTGCGATGAAAGAATTTAGCGGATTATTTGGATAATAACCCTACATAAATGTTTGTCAAAGTGTGTTCAAATCCGCTTGAAACTTGGAAAAAGTAGCGCATTTAATTGATCATGTTTTTTGTTCATAACTAACCCGCCTTACGGCGATCGCTAATCTGTCGCATCAAGCGCACGATAGAGAAAATCATGAATTGAGTTGATACTGAGCCTGTTGGGCCACTAATTCCATCGAATCTGAGGATAATTCATTGAGAACTGCCTTTGCTTCCTCCCCATCCAAATTGCCAAGGGCTTGGGCAACTCTTAGGCGAATTTGCCAATCTTCGTCTTTAGCAAAGGGAATCAACAAAGGAATCGCTTCTGGATTCCCTAATTCTCCTAATGCGTTAATAGCAGAGGTTCTAACAAGACTATTCTCAGATTTGAGCGCATCATTTAAGAGATTAAACCCTCTGGGATCTCCCATTTCCCCCAAAGCCGCTACGATACTCACCTGAATAATCCAATCGGAGGTTTGATAATAAAGACTTTCAATCGTTTCGTAAGCTTGAGTCAATTTTAACGCCCCAATCACATCGGCGGCGGCCGCTTTGACGTCTTGTTCGGAGTCCGTAGCAATACAATTCAGTAATAATTCGAGGGTTTTCTCTAAATCTTGTTTTCCGAGGGTGTCTAGCTGACTGACGGCGGCATAGCGAACTCTGGCGTTTTTATCTGTTAATAGCGGTTGAATCAAATCGAAAGCAACGGCGGGATTCAGTTGACGCAATTGATTCACTCCAACGAGGCGATCGCCGTAGTCGTCAGAATTAAGCAGTGGTTGAACAGATTCCGGGGTAATAGTCATGTTTAAAGTTAATACGTCGAATTTTTAATCATTAATTGCATTTTATTGTCATGCGGGGTTAATCGCGTCTTTAAGGGTGTGAAAAAAGGCTTCTACTGATTTTAATCGGTCTTCGGGCTTTTCTTCTGCCAGCCGTTGGACGATGGCACTTCCCACAATTACGGCATCTGCACCCCAATTTTTGACCTTCAAAGCCTGTTGGGCGTCAGAAATACCAAAACCTACGCCGATGGGTTTATCGGTTGCCTGACGGAGTTGCTTTAAGAGGTCTTCGACTCGATTTTGCACTTGCGATCGCATTCCTGTCACTCCAGTTACACTCACCAGATAGATAAACCCTTGAGATTTTTCTGCAATAGCTTGGATGCGTTCAAAGGGGCTAGTAGGTGCGACCAGTAGTGTGACTTCAATTCCTCTTTCTGATGCTGGTTTGAGCAAGATTTCTGCTTCTTCTAAGGGTAAATCAGGGACGACTAATCCTTTGACCCCTGCTGTAGCGACTTGGTCCAAAAAAGCCTCTACGCCCCGATGAAAGATGGGATTATAGTAAGTGAAGAGAATAATTGGAGCTTTTAAAGTATTTTGGCTCGATTTAACTACATCAAGCACCTTTTCAAGCGTAACATCCTTTTGTAAGGCACGGGTTGCCGCCGCTTGAATAACTGGCCCATCGGCCAAGGGGTCAGAATAGGGGACTCCTACTTCGATTATATCTGCTCCGGCTTGGTCTAAGCAGTGTAGTACCTTAGCAGTGGTCTCTAAGTCGGGATCTCCTGCGGTAATGAAGGGAATGAGGGCGCATTGGTGGCGATCTCGTCGGTTTTTGAAACATTGGGAAACTGAAGTCATGGATTTGTATCAAGCAATGCTTTTTTATTATCCCACGTTGTCTTCCTTTTGAGCATGATGATAAAACGTTAGGGCAGTATGACCATAAACTTTGTAGCGACAGAGGGCTAACCCTAGAATATCATCAGATAACCCTCTTTTCGGGTCATGTTCTACGGCGATTTCTCCGTTAAGTGATAGAAGACCTTGAGAAGCGATCACCGCTAAGACGGGGTCATAAAGTGGGCTATCATAGGGCGGATCAAAATAGATACGACTAAAGGTTTCTCCTTCTAACTGTTTAAGGCGGGTTAAGACATTTCCTTTTAAAATTCGATAATTTTGATTATTTTGAGCCATATTAGATAAATTTTCTCGAATAATTACACAGGCTTTACTATTTTGCTCAATAGCAACCACTTGATTTGCCCCACGGCATAATGCTTCGGCGGACATCGAGCCACTTCCGGCGCACAAATCCAACCAACAGCAGTTAAGAATTTCTCCCTGCCAGATATTAAATAAAGCTTCTCGGACTTTCGCTGAAGTGGGACGCGTTTGTTGACCATTTAGGGTTTTAATTAAGCGATTTCTATAAATTCTCATTTTTATTCGGAGTTGGGCAAAAATAACGTTCATTAAAAAATTAAAAAAGGGAAAGAGGTTAAGAAGATATATCGCTCATGGATATTTGGGGTTAACGTTGGGGGCGATATTCTGTTTACAAAATATCATGTTTAAGTCAAAATTTGAACTGACAATTTGTAGGCGATCACTCAATTTTCTGCTTTATGTTAATCTATAAATAAGCTCAGATAATCGATGATTGATTGTACATGAATAGACCCATTGCGATTGATTTGTTTGCAGGGTGCGGCGGAATGTCTCTTGGACTTGAGGCGGCCGGTTTTAATATTGCGGCGGCAGTCGAAATTGATCCAATTCATGCACTGGTACATCATCTTAATTTTCCCTATAGTGTGAGTATTTGTCAAGATATTCGATTGTTAGATAGCCAAGATTTAATTAACGCCATCAAAGCTAAAGGATTTAAAGCCGAAATTGACTTAATTGCCGGAGGACCTCCCTGTCAAGGATTCTCACAGATAGGTAAACGACAACGAGACGATCCTCGAAATTCCCTTGTTTTTGAATATCTGAGAATAATTAAAGATTTACAACCTAAATATTTTATCTTTGAAAATGTACCGGGGATAGTTTTGGGTAAACATAAATCGTTTTTAACCGAATTAGTCGCTAAGTTGGATCAGATCGGATATACGGTTGAGCAACCCATTAAGATTTTAGATGCTTCCTTCTTTGGTGCGCCCCAAAAACGCAAAAGACTGATTATGATTGGCTCAAGAAAGGATGTTAAAAAGGTAGGCTATCCTCTGGAGACTCATACTTTCAATCTTGCTCGTGTATCAACTTCTTTGTCAAAATTTAATTCTGTCAGTGAAGCAATTTCTGATCTAGAAACATTCCCTGCTTTTACCGATGGAGATCAGGGAATAGAGAGTCAAAAACTAAATTATCAAGGCTTTAGACTGAATTTTGATATTTATCCCTGTGGCTATTATTCTTTATGTCATACTCGAAAAACAAATGGATTTGTTTATGGTCATTTGGGTTCAAAACATACGCCGAAATCTATTGAGCGATTTTTGGAAACTGAACTAGGTACAGTAGAAAAAAAGAGTCGTTTCTTAAAACTTGCACCTGAGGGTTTATGTAATACGTTAAGAGCAGGGACAGCGAGTGATAAAGGTGCTTATACTGCTCCTCGTCCGATTCATTATAATCTTCCTAGATGTATCACCGTCAGAGAAGCCGCCAGACTCCATACGTTTCCCGATTGGTTTCAGTTTCACAATACAATCTGGCACGGATTCAGAGAAATTGGTAACGCAGTAATTCCCTTATTTGCTAAATTATTAGGCGCAGAAATTTTGAATCAGCTTGATATTGAGCCGAGTACCTTAGACATTTTAACCTTAGACGCAATGGAGCGCGCTTATTTATCTTATAATATGGGACAAGCAGCCGCTTATTGGGGTGTTCCCTCTGATATTATTCCTAAGCGAAAACGATTAAAAGAGATCCCATAAAATGAAAAAGTATTTAAAGTGAAATTGAGAATTTATTCTGCTCAGTTCCCATTAAAACAATTACCAAAGAGATATGTCGTTAAATGAGACTTTAACAATTATTATTATAGGAGGCGGTGCGGCCGGATTTTTTGCGGCTATTACCACAAAATTAGCCAATCCCAATAACAATGTTATGCTCCTAGAGGCAGGAAAAGTCCCTTTAAGCAAAGTCCGAATTTCAGGCGGAGGAAGATGTAATGTTACCCATCATTGTTTTGAACCTTCCCAACTGATTCAAGCCTATCCAAGGGGAAATAAAGCCCTAAAAAGTGCCTTTACCCGCTTTCAACCTCAAGATACCATTCAGTGGTTTGAGTCTCAAGGCATTAAATTAAAAACCGAAACAGATGGCCGCATATTTCCTGTTACTGATAACTCTGAATCGATTGTTAATTGTTTAATGAATTCAGCAGAAGAAGCGGGCGTCAATTTAAGGCTCAATTGTCGCGTTCAAAGTGTTGAAAAAGTAGAAAATCAATTTATCTTAACCTTGAAATCAGGAGAATTTCTCAAATGCGATCGCCTTTTGATTGCCACAGGAAGTCACCCTTTAGGATATCACTTTGCTCAAATTTTAGGTCATACGATTATTTCGCCTGTTCCTTCTTTATTTACTTTTACAATTAAGGATAAAAGACTACAAAATTTAGCAGGAATTAGTGTAGATAACGTGACACTAACTTTATTAAGTCAAGACAAAAACAAATTAAAACAAACGGGATCGCTTTTAATTACCCATTGGGGAATCAGTGGACCTGCAGTTCTCAAGTTATCGGCATGGGGTGCCAAAATTTTACACGATAATCACTATCAATTACCGTTACGAATTAATTGGCTTCCTGAGTATAATTATGAGCGTTTGAAACAGGCGTTTTTATCTATTAAAACCCAATATCCTAAACGACAAATTAAAGGATTTTTTCCTGTCAATTTACCCAAGAGGTTATGGCAATCCTTCGTTGGATTTTTGGATATTAATCCAGACTTAACTTGGTCAGAAATTTCTAATAAACAGATTAATTTATTAATTCAAGAATGTATCCAAGGACAATATAAGATTGTGGGTAAAGGTATTTTTAAAGAAGAATTTGTGACGTGTGGAGGGGTTAACTTAAAAGAAATTAACTTTAAAACGATGGAAAGTAAGGTGTGTTCTGGCTTATTTTTTGCCGGAGAAATTTTGGATATTGATGGAATAACAGGCGGATTTAACTTTCAAAATGCTTGGACAACGGGATGGATAGCAGGACAATCTCTTGGCGATTGAATATTACCCTTCTTTCATCACGCTGGGCAGGGCTATTTCATTCTAAAAAGTACCAAAATCTGCTTTAGTCCATAACTGCATAATCGTTGTGCTTGCGCCATATTCGTAAAACCCGCTTCTCGGTACAGATTAATGGCTAAATCCCTTGTAATTGCCCATAGATTC
>JBGTGT010000133.1:0-106847 GCA_041746575.1 Microcystaceae cyanobacterium | reverse complement strand
AATTTTACGTCTCAGATATGTCCTAATTGTGGTTTTCATACTGGCAAGAAAACCCTTGATGTCAGAGAACATAGTTGTCCTGAATGCAGCTATAAAACCCACAGAGATGTGGCAGCAGCACAAGTCATCAGAAATCGTGGTGTAGAAGAATATGAATATGCGATGCATCAAGACGCGCTAGGGCATAGCGTATTAGAAAATGTCTGTGGAGATGGTCTGACGGGGGCAGTAATGTCTAGTCAAGAGTCTGTGAAGCAGAAACTCTTAAGTGTGAGCTTAAGAATCCCCCGTTAGATTGCGTATCTGCAATTAGCGGCGGGAGTATGTCAATTTTTAAGCTTAGTAAGCTCCTTGACGACTTAATAAAATACGAATTGTTTTAACGATAATAATTAAGTCATAAACAATACTCCACCGCGCTTGATACCGTAAATCTAAACGGACAATTTCCTCAAAGTTTGTAAGGGTTGAACGTCCATTCACTTGCCATTCTCCTGTTATTCCGGGTTTTACATTTAGGCGTTGCCAATGATAAGATGTATAGTGAATCACCTCTTCTCTGATGGGAGGACGAGTTCCCACTAAACTCATTTCACCTCGTAAAACATTCCAGAATTGGGGAAATTCATCTAAGCTGGTTTGTCTAAGAAAACGACCGACTCTAGTAATACGCGTATCTTGTTTATTTTTGAAAATTAAACCGTTTGCTTGATTGGGAATCTGAAATTTTATCGCCTCTGCATTATGACTCATCGTGCGAAATTTATAGATGATGAAAGGCTTTCCATAAAGTCCATATCGCTGTTGAGAAAAGAAAATAGTTCCTTGACTATCTAGCTTAATAGCAATGGCAACAGGTAAGAAAATAAGGGCTAAAATAAATAATCCGATCAGGCTTCCCACAATATCTATCAATCGCTTCCAAGGGGAAATAACGGAAGGATGAGAGAGATTGTTAATTAAAGATAGTAGAGAAGAAGAGGTCATGATAGGTAAAGAAATGAAGAATGTTTATTGTTTTTTATTAGAAAGAATTGGATAATTTATCGTATTAAATCTTCTGGCTTCGTCGTAATAATTTGGTAACTAAAAAGAAGTTGAATACCGACTAAAACTCCAATGAGTAATAAACCCCAAATATAGGAAGCTTCATGGATTTCCATTGCTGGTTTAGGTGCATTTTTCTCAAATGGAGTAAGAGAGTTTTCTTGAGTTAAAAGCAATGAATTAGTAACGTTCTCTGCTTCTAAGGATTCAAAGAGAATAGCGGAAGTAAAGGTCATTTCTGGTGTTTGGATGGGTTGCTCTTTTGGATCAATTGAGTCTAAGGTAAAGGAGGTCGCATTTGTTGCACTGGCTAAAAGAATTATGAAACTTGTAAAGGTAAGTTTAAGCATAATTAATAACTCCTAATGATGTCTCTCTACTAATTAATCGGAAGAATCAACTTCCTTTGTGACACTGAGCTTAAAGTTGTTACAAAACTCAATTAAATGATTGATAAATAAAAAAAGAACCATGCTTTTTACTGATAAACATGGTTTATGAAGGTTATCTTGTTTTTCGGAAAATTAAGCCTTAACAATCCTTTTTCACTGAACTTAATTCAGAAGCGATTTAACTCACTTTGCTGACTTCTTTATCTATTTCGATTAATTTCAGTTGTTTCTGGGTTAGAGGACTGGGATGAATTCAGATGACGCTTCATAATTGAAACTGTGCCAAGTGCGCCTATCATTAAGAAGCCAAATACAGAAGATGATTCAGGAATAGACTGAACATCACTAGATGGAGGTTCAATCGCATCTTTCTCTTGAGATGATTCTCCTAACAAATCGAAGGATTCTATATCTTGTAGCGGAGTTAATGAAACCGAAAACAGATTAGTATCCTCACTAACAACCCATGTATTTTTAGCTGAGTTATAAGAAAAAGCGTCAGCTATCCGATTCTGAATGGTTTGGGCATCACTATCAAAAGTCAGGGAAAAATAATCATTGCTTGTACCAATTGTTACTTGTGGAGCTAACCGTTGATGATTAAGTACAATTTCGTCTTCAACAACACTTAAATCGAATTCGTACAATAGATTACTATCGTCGTTTACTCCTAAACTTTTTTGACTTGATTCTTGACCAAATAAACTGACTTTTGTTCCTTTACTTAATAAGACATCTATAGACATTTCTGCTAATACTTGCGGTACAACATCATTACTTAAAAGAGGAAGATTATTTGCTTTAACTTCATTGCTTAATGCCGTAATTGTTGTTTTATTTTTTGTTGTTGTTTTCATCGAGACAGGACCACAATCTAGTGCTTTTCTTGGACAATTAGGCGTAATCGATGCGGATACTTGTTCACTCAAAGTAAATTTTTTATTTTGTTTAGTAATCCCGTATACAGCTACTCCTCTACCTTTTGTTCTATGGTCATCGATGAATTCTCTACTTTTAACTGTCGTGGAAGTATTACCGCGCTTAGGTAGTAATGATAATGCTCGATTAACTGTTTCTTTATCATCAGGATGAGCGTCAAATTCAAAAGTAGTTGTCGTCTGGACTTGGCCATTTTTAATGGAGAATGTATTTTCTTGACTTATCTGTGTGATTGTTCCGGCTGTTGCGGGTGGAGTAGCTGAACAATATAATGCAATCGTTAAACTATTTAACCAAAAAGTAAGCTTAACCCATTTTGGTAAAAGTTTTTGCTGGTTTTTAGCATAAGTAAAGTGACGCATGATTGCTCCTCTTATTGATTTTTCTAATGGTAAATAGAAGAAACGTTATGATTAAATTCATTTAATTCCTTCTACTTATTACTCGGAAGCATGAACTTACTTTGTGACACCGCTCCTAAAACTTGTTACAAAACTTAATTAAAAGATTGATAAGTAAAAAATAACCACGCTGTTAAGAGATAAACGTGGTTTATGAAGGTTATCTTGTTTTTCGGAAAATTAAGCCTTAACAATCCTTTTTCACTGAACTTAATTCAGAAGCGATTTAACTCACTTTGCTGACTTCTTGTTGGTGAGTATCAGAAGAATTTCTTTCCCTTTGTTGTTTAGCTGTTTTAGTAGAGTTTAAATGACGTTTGACAATTGCACCTGAGCCGAGGATACCAAGCGCAATTAGCGGCAAGGGAGAGAAAGATTCAGGAATAGAAGTCACATCAATATCTAGTCCTGCTACAGGTGTCGTACTAGCACAACTGGAAACAAACTCCGTCGTTGTGCAAACAGAACTTTGTTCAGAAAAATCATAGTCACCGGATTCACTATAATAGGTAACTGTAGCGCTATCTGGTGAAAAAGGTTTTTTAGCATCAAAATAAAGACTGAGAAAGTTTTGATTTTCAGTAATTAATACTGGAGTAGCCAGTGAATAATTAACCTTAACCAATCCATTAATAGGATCATCATTAAAATTTAGTGTTGAAGCCGGTAGAGGCGTTCCCAAAGTCACTGTATGATCCAGTAAGGGGAAAGTTCCAATAGCAGCATTCGGAGGAGGACAATCTCCCCCGACAGCGAAACTACATAATGGACCACTTAAATCTGGACGAAAAGTCCACTTCGAGGAATCATAATTTAAGATTAGATTAATGTCTGTATATTCAGCAGAGGGAGGATCGACATACAGTGCAGCAGCAATACATTCAGCAATATTACCAATTTTTTTCTCTCTACAGATTTTATACGCTTCTTTGCTAGTGAAATTACCAAATTCCCCCTCTGGATCAAGACTATATGCTGGTTGGGTTAATCCTAATAGAGTGACATAACTCGCTCCTAATATATAGAATAGGTTTTTGAAAAAGTTTTCTCGATTTTTTACAGGAATATATTGAAGGGTTTTCATGTTAATTAACTCTCTTACCTAATTGGCAAAAACAATAGAAAAGATCAACAATCAATCTTGTCTCTTCTAGCTATTACTCGGAAGCATCCACCGACTTTGTGACGCCTAAACCTAAAACTGTTATAAAACTCAATACAAATCATTGATAAATAAAAAAATGACCACGTCGTTATGATTTAAACGTGGTTTTATGAGGTTTGTCTTTTGGAAAATTAAGAAATTGCTCGTCTTCAACTTGATAAACGTTTTCTATTAAACACAATAGATGTTAATCCCACCAAACCAAAGGTTAAAAGTCCTGTGATAGGCGAAGATTCAGGTATACGGCAAATGTTAGAGTTATCTGTCGCATTTAAAGATAAAGACTTTTGCCCTGATTCTTCTGTTTGCGGCGGAGTACATCCTGACAGTTGCTTCGCTCCCATGTCGTTAAGATGTTCTAGTAGCTTGTCTCGATCATCGAAAGCTTGTCCCATAAATATCTGCGCATCATTAGGGGTCATTGTAATCTGTTCAAAGTGAAATTGATTGGGTGCGATTCCCATGCCTTGTTGAACAACAAAGGCAATTTTAGTTGCTTTCTTGGTATTAGGATCTATAAAAAAGTAAGGTCTTTCAAATAATGTCCCCGTACCATTATTAGATTAGACATTTGACTAATGGCATCACCTGCTTTTATATTTTCTTCTTTCAAACTAATCCAGAAACCTTGAATTGTCTTTGAGGACTGATTTTCAAAATTAGCTCCGTTAGGAAAACCTGTTGATCCAAAAGCGACTTTTTGCTCAAAAAAAACATCAACAATTGCTCCAACTGTAGCTCCTTGAGGAATTTCTGGTGGTGGATTTTTGGCTGCATCAAATTCAAATTTAAAATCAGCTGCTTGAGCAAGCTGAATAATGGCTATTAAAGACAAAAGAGGCCCAAAAACTATTATGTAAAAAGATAAAAGCTGATTAGAATATTTTTTCATTTTTTACTCCATAAGTTAGATTTTTATCTAGAAGAAGAGTAATTTCTGCAGTTACTTTTTTCCTCTACTTATTACTCGGAAGCATGAACCCACTTTGTGACACCTCTCCTAAAACTTGTTACAAAACTCAACAACAAACACAGTCGTCCTTTGCACTGAAAAACTTGTGCCGAAACGCTACAATTGTCTTATTGGTGACTTTGAATATCTAACTTCGTGCCGTAATATGACTTCTGTCAAAATCAACTTACCCAATGAAGCTTATCAACAAGCGATACAATTTCAGCAACAGCAATCTTCATCAAAACAATCAAATATTGTCTATTTCAACACATTGGCTGTATATGCTGTCTTTCTTTATTTTCAATCATGGAAAATAGAAACCGATTTACCGACAAGCGATGCTTGGGATTGCGTCATGCAAACGCTTTTAGATGTAGCCGACTTAAACCTTAAAAATTGGGGAAAAATTGAATGCCGTCCTATTTTCCCTCAGCACAATTTTGTGTATATTCCTCCTGAAGTATGGGAAGAAAGAATCGCTTATATTATCGTAGAGATTAATGAGTTCTTGAGACAAGCCACCTTACGAGGATTCCTGAAAAGAGTTGATAGCAAAAAAATTCCACTCGAACAATTGCATCCGATGAAGGAATTTATGAGTTATTTAGACAAGGGAAAGCATTAAGCTTCTTTCACAATATTTTACTTATTCTTGTAAACTTTGCTTAAGAATAGGAGCAAAACGTTTGACGGCACGACACCAAAATTGTCTGAGACTGACCTCAGATACCTTATACTTTTCAGCAATTTCCTGCCAAGAAATTCCAGATAACCTTAACTGTGCTAACTGTTGAAAATTAAGCTGAGGATTATTATTAAAATAATGATACTGAAACAATTGATCCTGATCTTCTTCGATAATCTGTCGCAGACTATCCGTTAATGAAGGTTTATCTTGAGACTGAACTAAGCTATCAGGTTCTATACAAGTTGTTTTGCCTATTGTTTGCTGAAAAAGCCGCTTTTGATCGAGAATACGCCATTTCAAGAGGTTATTAATCCATGCCATCACTGTCCCTTTATTGGTGTCATACGTTTCGATTTTTTCACAGACATAAAGCCAAAGATTTTGCATAGCTTCCTCAGTCATTTCTGAATTGAGCTGAGCCGTTTGATAGCGATAGTGGGAGGAGATTTCTGGCATGAGTTTTTGCATAAGTTTCTCTAAAGCTTGCTGTCGAACGCTTGTTTTAGGAAGAGATTGCTGTGCGTCTAAAACCAATTGTTGTAAGCTCATATTAGGATTCATTGTTTGTCTTGTGGCTAAAAAAGCCACACCTCCATCAATACTCCCGTCAATTTTTAGGACGTCTTAGTTGAGAACTGAAGTTTTTGTAATCATCAAAATTAAAGGACTGTTTTCAAGAGAGACGTGGCTTCGTTGACGTGTTTTTTTGATCTTGATATGAAATCTCTCATTTTTCACTACCGTTTCATGCGTTAATAATTTCAGTTTTCAGAAATCCAGATTGCTTTAATCCTCAAAAATAAAAAAATGATTAGAGATCTTTTTTAAAATTACTTCAGAAAAGGGAAATCAAGACTTCAGAAAGCAGAAACAAAGAATGCAGAAAATACTCTTGTTTGTCTTGCATTCAGGTTTTAAACTAAATGTAAAATCACTTAAAATTCATTTACAATTCTACAAACAGGATAAAAACCATGAATTATCATGATCGTATCCTTCAAAAAAAATATCTCTATCGAAGCGATACCCAAAGCTATCAGAAATTGATTTGTCGCTTAGCCATCTTATTATTAGCTTATCCTCCCATTGCTCGCCGATTTCAGCAAAATTTGAGACATCGCCGTTTTATTGTTCATTTCAGTCAAAGAGTGTTGGCGGATATGTTACAATCTGATGCACAACTTCAAGAAAAAATTAAGTCCCTAAGTGATACTATTGCCAATAAGCAATTAAGAGATGCATCCATTTGGGCTATGGTAGAAGAATATTGTTTTCAACTGGTCAATCATCAACCTTTGTTTTTACATCGTTTACGACAGTTTTGCCAATCGTGTCAGGCTTAGCCGGAAATCTATTATTGTTTAAAGCATGGTTTTTAAGCGATCATAACCAATTGCCAATGAGGGTAAAAGCAGCCCAATAAAAAGGATTGTTATATTGATTATTAATTTCAGGATATTGTTTGGCTTGAATGAGTTTGATTTGAGCTTGTCTCAAGGCTTCTGCTTTACTAACCCCTGAATTCACTAAATTTTCATAGAAAGCTGAGACGAGTTGTAGAGTGGATTCATCCGATACTGACCATAGAGAGGCGATCGCACTTTTAACACCGGCTTGTATTGCTACTCCTGCTAATCCTAGCGCAGATCGTTCATTTCCTTCAGCTGTTTCACAGGCGGTTAAGGTTAAAAGTTCAACGGTGTCAGAACCTTCTCTGAGACGATTTAAAATAAGTTCTAAATTATTAATCGTAATTTTGGCATTATTTCCGGCAACCAGAAAAGTATCGTCCGCAATTGCCCCAAATTGTGCATGAGTGGCAATATGAATAATAGGATAATCGGCGTTATCTAGGGCTTCCGCCAAGGTGTTGGCGTTAAACTGTGCGTTGATTAGGGGTTGATGGTTCGGAAATTGCTGAGAAACAGTGGCAATTTCTAGGGAAATATTGCTTAAAGCAGGGAAAATTTGACCATCGATCTTACTTTCTTCGGTAACACCTAAAATTAAGGCTTTATTCTTAGAAAATGTGCTTTCTTCGATAGCAGTTAAGGCTAAACTGGGTGTGGTGGCAATCGCATATTTTTCAATCAAAAACTGTTTGCCATCGTGTAAGGCGGCCATCGGAATAGTACGAAAAAGACTATCTTTAATGAAAATGAGCGTTTTAATGTTATTTTCTGTTAGATCAGACGCAAAAGGTTGAATAATCCACTCGTAAAGCTGTTTAGATAAGGTTATATCGTAGTCACCCAATGCCAATTGTCCTTCTTGCAATTGCTGACGAAACTGACGTAAGATAGCAAGTATATTAGCACGATTCTGCTGAATCCAATGAATTCTGCTGTTTTCATCGGGCAAGGTTAAGATAATTGCTGTTTTATCTGCAAAAATCAATAAATTAATGGTTGCAGTATCTGTCAGGGAAGATAAGGATTTTGAAATAGGGGAATCAATTCGCAAAAAACAATCATTTCCGAGATAATTTTGCAATTCTGCCAATCTTAAACTGTCGGTAACCGTTAATGCTTGTGCTAGGTATTGTTTTCGTTCTTGTGGTGATAAATCGGTAGAATCTGTCAATTCAAGTTGTAATTCTGTTAATTGACGATAAATTGGCTCAATACTATCTCTGAAGTCAAATTGTACATCTCTTTCGGCCGTTAATAATTCACTGCGAATGGTTTCAAGGGTATTGTAAGCGTCTTGGTAAGCGTTAATTGCCCCTTTTACGAGTCCCTGAGTGTTTAAAATTCGACCTTTTTGCCATTCCCAAAGATATAAGCTGTCTTGAGCCGATAGGCTTTGGTTTGCAACTAAAATCGCTTGCTGAGTAATCGTTAAAGCTGTTTTTAGGTCTTCTTGGCATTCATAAAAATGACCCAATGCACCCAACGCAAAGGACTCGCTGCGGGGATTGTTTAGGGTTTTAGAAATATTTAGGGCATTTTTTAAGATATCTTGTCTTTTTGTTACAGAAAGTTGCCATTTTGATGGACATTGTGCTAACGGATTTTCCAGCGGCAATGAAAAGTCGGGTAGCGTAGCTAAATCAATACTGGCATAAACAGTTGTCGCCGTTGGGGGTACACTCTCTAGCAGGTTTAAGGCTTTTTGTAGGTCAATTTCACTTTTTTCAGTTGAAATTAACTGAAATTTCTGTGAATAATACGATAATCGAATTAAGTTTAATAAATTTTCTAGTTTATTTAATGGATCTTCCGTTAACTGTAAACTTGAACGAAAATTAATTTCCGCTTGTTGATAATCAGCGATCGCATTGGTTTTAAAAGCGTCGGACTGGAAAATACCCTGTTCTTGGTCGGATTCTGCTCTGATTTTCCACAATTGTCCTCTGGCTGTGAGAGCATTGCCCAAACTCTGTTTTAGAGAAGCCTGATAAAGGGAGGGTGACAGCGATAAAGCGGTTTCTAGGGTGCGAATACTTTGGTCATATTTGCCACTGAGACGGAAAGCTTCAGCTAAAGTTCCTAAGGCGGCGACTTCTCCCGGCAAATCTTGGTTATTACGGGCAATCGCTAATGCTGTATTTAGCTGACACGTTTTTTCATTTGTGGACTGACATAAAAGGGCGATCGCTGTTTGCGGTTGACCTAAATTAAGATAAAGTTGGGCTTGTTCGGTTAAAATTTGACCTAGTTTAACTTTACTTTCGTCATTTTTGGCATATTCTGCTACTTTTGACCAAGATTCCAAAGCTTTTTTCGTTTGACCTAATTTTTGATAGGCTCTAGCTATATTTTCGAGAACAATTTGCTTTTCTTGAGAATTTAAAGAAGCATATAGAATTTCTTGCCATATTTTTATGGCTTCTGTATAGTTTTCTCGTTTATACTGTTCAATACCCTCGTTCACCCCTTGATTCACGTCCGTTGTCTGAGCGATGACAGGATGATTAAAGTTTATTTTGTCCGATAAAGTAATCTGTCCCCATCCTAAAGACAAAACTAGACTACTTACAAAGATAAGAACCAAAAAAGAACGACGCCAAGCTTGATTAAACACGGGTTTATTAATAAAAAATCATCTAAATTAATGCTATCGTAATTATTAATCGATCATCAAGCGTAAAGAAATTGTAAAAAAATATAGACTTCACTCAATTTATCTGTTAAGTTTCTAGAGATTATTTACCCTAAATTTTAGGTATCAATGTATGTATCAACGTTCTCATAAAATCATACCGGCTTGTTTAAATATTCTTTGTTTGAACTTGTGGGTATTTACCCCTGTTGCCAAAGCCGCCTGTCCAGAAGGAACAGTAACAGCTAACGGTAAATTCGTGGTTTCAGGGGTTTCTGTGATGGAGATAAGCAGTTATATGGGAAGCGCACCCAGTATTGATATTGATTTAGGGATGGGAATTGTGCCATCAGGTCCCATATCGTTTACTCTAGATACCAGCCAAACGAACGTAATTTTATATAATTTTGATTCGGGGTATGCCACCCTGAATATTAATCTGTTAGTTGACACCCCCCTTCTAAGTTCAATGGGGGAATCCCCTGCGAGTTTGAACTTAATTGAATCTGCTTTGTTACCTGCTTTCAATATTGTTATGCCATCTGTTCCTCCTGCAAGCACTAACACAAGTTTTGTGTCAGATGGATTTGCCAGTCAACCTTTATTACCTGCACAAGCATTATCTTTTACAGGGATGGGAAGCATTGCTCCTCCCACAGGCGATTATAAAACATTGGAATTTACGGGAAGCGATCCGCTAGTATTTTTTGGAGGTGGGCAAATTATATCAGGAACTTTGGCTGGTTTTTCTTATTATAGTGCGAATGGAAATCCACCTATTATTCCTTATTGGTTTGCCTCAATTTCTGCTTTAACCACAACAATTCCTAATCCGCCACCTAATCAACCCCCGAATAGTCCGCCTCCGGAATTTACTGAACCTATACCCAACTTTCCAGCCTATCCTACCCTTCCTCAACCCGTAGAAATGTGTTCTGTTCCTGAGCCTTCTTATTTGTTAGGATTAATTAGTATGGGAGTCTTAGGAGTTAATGTAATTCTTACCCAAAAAAATAAAGTTACATTATCTTCATAAAAAGACTGAGTAACGATAGCAGTTTTAGGAAGATTGTCAGTTAAAACGAGCTTAAAAGGGAACGAGAAATAGAAGCAAAGTGATTTAGCTTTTTTCTATGTTTTAATTATTAACACAATCATCTAAGATTGTTCTTGTAAAAAATACAATTTGCTGAATGACGTTTAATCTCTCTTTATTAAGAGAGAGCTTTCTATTTTTTTGTAATTAACCTGTCATCAGGAGTTTAAATTACTATGTTTCCTTTTAAAATCGGATTAGGTTTACTCAGTTTCTTAGGAAGTTCGTTAATTCATTATCCATTAACCTTAGCACAGGTGACTCCTGATCAAAGTTTAGGGTCAGAAAGTGCAATTGTTATTCCTTTTTCGGAATTATTACAATTAATTCAAGGGGGAGCAATCCGAGGTGAAAATTTATTTCAGAGTTTTCAAGATTTTAGTATTTCTGAAGGACAAACGATTATTCTAAGTAATCCTGATGGGGTTAATAATCTCTTAATTCGGGTAACAGGAGATAATCCTTCTAATTTATTGGGGACTTTAGGCTTAATCAAAGAAAGCACGATTAATAATCTGTTGATGAATCTACCCAATCTTTCAGAGATTAACTTGTCGAATTTGATATCGCTACAAGATTTAGGAACAGCGAATATCTTTTTTCTCAATCCGAATGGGATTTTATTTGGTGAAAATGCAAGCTTAAATGTAGGCGGCTCATTTATTGCAACGACAGCAAATCAAATTAACTTTGCAGATGGCACAATTTTCAGTGCCAATTTAGCGCAATCTTCTCCGCTTTTAACCGTTAGCACTCCCATCGGTTTACAATTTACTCAAACCAATTCTCAACCCATTACCGTACAAGGAAAAGATAAACCTTTAAATAGATTTTTGCAAAGTATTACGCCAGATACAACGCCAGAAGAGGTAAATAATCTAACCAAAAATATATTAACTGAGTTGTTATCTCGTCCTGTGACTTTAAGTCCTGAAGGAGAAATAGAAAGTATAGATAGCTTATATGTATTACCTAATAACACTTTAGCCTTGATAGGAGGAGATATTAATCTAGAGGGCGGTTTTATTACAGCACTAGGTGGCAGGATAGAAGTAGGAAGTGTGATGAACGGAGGAAATGTCAGTCTAACGCCAGTCAGCAATGGATGGCAATTAGGATTTGAAGGAATAGAGAAAGCGAGTCAGGGAAATATTAATTTAAACCAGCTTGCTTTAATTAATCCAGACATTTTGGGAAGTGGTAACGGAGAAATTAATATTCAAGGAAAAACGCTCAATCTGACTAACGAATCTGCCATTATTTCTTTTACCTTAAGCAATGGAGATGCCAAAGATATTCAAATTAAAGCAGAAGAAATTAATCTCGTTAATGGTTCGATTCTTTCTACAGGAACAATTAACCAAGATACATCTGGTAAGACAACTATTATAGGCAATAGTGGAAATTTAGTCATTGAAACAAATAATCTTACCTCTCAGTTATTTTCTTTCATTGGTAATGTGTCGTTTAATAGTCAAGGACTGTCAGGAGATATAAGAATTCAAGCTAATCATAATATTACTATTGATAGTGCATTTATAAGAGCAGTCAATGTTTCGGCAACTAAAGGAGGAGATATTTTTCTTCAAGCTCGAAATTTTAATGTTATTAATGGTGGATTGGTTTCTACTGAGACAGAGTTTACTGAAGGGGGAGACATAATAATTCAAGTATCAGACTCAATTAATCTTAATACCTTTGACTTTAATAACCCTGCTTTTAGTATTATTTCAACTGATACAAGTGGTAGAGGCGATGCAGGAAACATTAATATATACACAAAAAATCTTTTCTTAGGAAATAGAGGAGTTATAACAGCAGAAACCGAAGCTGTACGTGGAGAAGGAGGTGAAGGAGGTGCCATCTTCATTGAAGCATCTGATTTAGTCAGTTTACAAGGTTTTCCCAGTTCAATTTCCACTGGTTCTCTTAGTATCGGTAATGCAGGTAACTTAAATATTCTTACAAAACGTCTTGAACTTAATGCGGGTGCATTTATCTCAACTTCAACTCTTAACCAAGGACAAGGTGGAAATTTAACGATTAATGCTTCTGATGCTATAACCTTAACCTTACAAGATTTTACAACAGGTATCTTTTCAACAACTCAAGGTGAAGGTAGTGCTGGTAATATTGATTTAACAACTTCCCATTTAAGCGTAATTAATGGTGCATTAATTTCAGCAGCTACTCGCAGAAATGGAAAAGGGGGCTTTATTCAAATTAACGCTGATTCTCTGACTTTAGATAATAATAGTCAAATAACAACCCTTTCTCAAGGGGAAGGAAATGCTGGCAATATTAATCTTAATATTACAGGTTTATTCACAGCTCAAGATGGCTTAATTAGTGCCAACGCCAATCAAGCATCTGGCGGAGAAATTAACATCGTCGCACAAGATATTCGTTTATCAGGAAATAGTGATATTCGGACAAATGTAGAGACTGGTGAAGGAGGAGGGGGAAATATTACTTTAACTGCTAATTCTATCATCAATTTCAATGACAGTGATATTTTAGCTTTTGCACGAGATGGCAGAGGGGGCGATATTCGACTTAATACCCCCGTTTTCTTTGGCAATGGTTATCAACCCACTTCTTCGGTGTCAGACCCTAATATTCTCAATCATAACGGGCGAGTGGACATTAATGCCAGTGGCGCAGTGGCAGGGGTAATTTTTATCCCCGATTTAACGTTTATTCAAAATAGTCTTGTTCAATTGCCAGATTCTTTGATTGACCCCGAAAAACTCATTTCTAATCGTTGTATTGTCCCAGAAAGCTCCCAAAGGGGACAACTTACGATTACAGGCGCAGGGGGATTGCCGTCACGTCCGGGAGACTCCGGTATTGCTCCCTATCCCACGGGGACAGTTCAAGAAATCCCTAACGTTGATCATAAACCCACTTGGAAAAAAGGAGATCCAATCATTGAACCGCAAGGAATTTATCGTTCGCCTGAGGGAAAATTGTTATTAAGTCGAGCGTGTTTTGACTAAAACGCAAAGCATAATTGAGAAGTCAAATTTTGCACCTCAAATTAACCAACATTGAGGCTTATTTCGTCACCATTTTTAACTCCAAATACACCAGTAAAGCGTTAATATCTGCCGGATTAACCCCCCCAATGCGGGACGCTTGACCAAGGGTTAAAGGCTTCACTTTGTTCAGTTTTTCCCTTGCTTCCATGGATAGAGTATCAATAGCCATATAATCTAAATCTTGGGGTAAATTTCGCCGATGATGACGACTCATTTGATCAATTTGGTTTTGTTGGCGTTTCAAATAACCTGCATATTTAATATCAATTTCCGCCCCTTCTTTTTCGGCTTGATTTAAACTCATATTCCCTAATCCGTACCGTTCTAAATCCTCATAATGGACTTGGGGGCGACGTAATAAATCCGCAAGGGAAACAGAGCCTTTAATCTTCTGTTGGGTATCAGCCGCAATAGCGATTCCCGCCTCATTATTTTCCTTAATACGAGTTTCGTGTAACCGCTCTTTTTCCGCAATAAT
Organism: Microcystaceae cyanobacterium; assembly: GCA_041746575.1. Classification (GTDB taxonomy): domain Bacteria; phylum Cyanobacteriota; class Cyanobacteriia; order Cyanobacteriales; family Microcystaceae; genus JBGTGT01. Next base: position 92,601 of record JBGTGT010000133.1, on the reverse strand, counting down.
CTGAGCTTGTTTATCTTGAAACAATTGCCAACGACGGCGATTAATTAAGCCAATTTTATATCCTAGAGGAGTTAATCTTTGGTCAGCATTATCCGACCGTAAAATCAGACGATATTCTGAACGAGAGGTTAACATTCGATAGGGTTCTCTTAAATCTTTGGTACATAAATCATCAATGAGTGTACCGAGATAACTTTCTTCCCTCGAAAAGATAATCATGTCCTCATTTCTAACAAATTTAGCCGCATTAATGCCAGCAACAATACCCTGCGCCGCCGCTTCTTCATACCCTGTCGTCCCATTAATTTGTCCCGCACAAAATAGCCCTTCAATCTTCTTCGTCATCAAAGTCGGATAACATTGAGTAGCCGGTAAATAATCGTACTCTACCGCATAAGCTGGCCGCAACATGATACAGTTTTCTAAACCGGGTAAAGTGTGTAACATGGCTAATTGAATGTTTTCAGGTAATCCCGTTGAAAACCCTTGTATATATAACTCAGGAATATCTCGCCCTTCGGGTTCAATAAAAATTTGATGACTTTCCTTATCGGCAAAGCGGACAATCTTATCTTCAATCGATGGGCAATAGCGTGGCCCTTTAGAATCGATAAAACCGCCATAAATCGGCGATAAATGCAAATTATCCCGAATTAACTGATGGGTTTTTGCTGTTGTCCGAGTTAAGTAACAATTCATCTGTTCTCGTTCTATCCACACCTCAGGGTCAAAACTAAACCAGCGTATTTCCTCATCGGGGGGTTGGGGTTCAAGTCTGCTATAGTCAACCGAACGCTTATCTACCCGCGCTGGAGTCCCTGTTTTTAACCGTCCCGTTTCAAATCCTAGCTGATTGAGGGTTTCCGTTAGTCCAACCGCCGCAAATTCTCCTGCACGTCCAGCGGACATAGATTTTCCGCCAATCCAGATTTTTCCGCCTAAAAACGTCCCTGTGGTGAGGATAACAGCCTTTGCTTGAAAGCACGTTCCAAAGTAAGTTTGTACGCCAACAATTTCCTCATTATTACCTAATACCAAATCCGTAGCCATTCCTTCTCGAATGACTAAATTTTCTTGATTTTCGATAATATTCTTCATAACGGCGGCGTATTCCCGCTTATCCGTCTGCGCTCTTAAAGCCCACACTGCTGGTCCCCGCGACAAATTGAGAACCCGCTTTTGTAAATAGGTACGATCAGCCATTTTGCCAATTTCTCCCCCTAATGCGTCCACCTCATGGGTTAATTGGGATTTCGCCGGACCTCCTACGGCAGGATTACAGGGTTGCCAAGCAATTTTGTCCAAATTTAAGGTTAACATCAGGGTACGACAGCCTAAGCGAGCGCAAGCTAAGGCAGATTCACAACCGGAATGGCCAGCACCGACCACGATAACGTCAAAGGTGCCTTGAAAGTCTTGAGGGAGTCTGAGGGTCATGTCAATTTTGAATAATAGGGTTGCCCCGTTCTTATTCATTTTACCGATTTATGGATCAATAGGGGTTCGACAGGTTGCTTATCCAAAATCGCACTTTACGTTAAATCAACCTTAGATTAACCTCGTCAAAGGTAGAATGCTACAACAAATAATGATTAGGAATGGCAAAAGGTGGAGTTGTTAGGGTAACTCCACTGACGTGTCTACACTTCATCTTATTTTCTTCATTTGAACCCCTTCAAACGGTGAATTTAGATTTCAGGTTTAGAAGGAACATAGGGGTCGCTATCAAAGGGTTGAACCCCAATTTCAGGATATTCATCATCACTAGGACTAAAAATACGAGCAAATCCTTCGGTAACGTATTGTACTAAATTCTGTAACGCTTTCATCATAACTGTGACCTCTCAATTGTAATAGATGCGAAGGTGAAAACGGAATAAGATTAAAGAAAAATTAATGAGGGATCAATTCCTTCGCTCTTTTGTTTTCTAATTTTAATTATGACAAAGATGGCAGTCGAAAAGCAGCATCTGCAACATTTATTGAACTTTTTTTGCAATACTTTACGCAAGCCTTTAAGAAACCCTATGCCAAGAATCTCTTAATTCTTTTTTAACTGTTGTGCCTTATAAAAAGTTTCTAAGCTCGTGCTATCTCCCACATAACGCCAGTGCCACGGTTCATAATTAATGCCTTGGGGATTATTGAGGGGAAAAGACATCTCAAAACTATAACGGGCGGCATTTTGTTGTAACCAGTGAAACGCAGCGGTATTTTCAAAGCTTTGACTAAGATTTGTCGCAGGCGTTCGTCCATCGCCAATGTCAAGGGCGTACCCCGTATGATGCTCACTATAACCGGGAGGTGCGCTTACTTCGGCTCGTTTTTGCGCGTCTTGATTTCGCTGTTCTTTGACTTTAAAAAAGAGGTAATTTTGCTCAGCAACCGTTCTAAAACCTGATAAAGGTAGGAGAATAATCCCGTCTGCCCTAGCATCTTGCTGCATTCTCCGAAATTCTTGGGCGGCCGATTTTCGTAAGCGTAACCCTCCATCGGCAGTCAAGGGAACTAAAACTTCCTCTGGGGCTTCTGAGTAGGATAAATGACCTAAGACATTTTCAGTCGTCGGACTAGGCTCTACCAACGCTGAAGGAGAGACTTGAGAAATGACGGCAGGGGGACGTTCTTGGGTAGCCCAAAAAAAACCTAATCCGCCCAGCAGAGCAATTATTCCTATAATCGTCGCAAAAATCGGCAAGGAAAGCCAAGAATCATCAATCGACTTAGGTTTTTCTGGTTTCCTCAACGCTTGAGGAATATCATCCATACTCATATTGTTTTATGCCTGTCAAATGTCACTCAATCACACAGAACAATGTCCTTAGGAGTTTAACATAGGACGGAAAGTTGGGAGCAAATTTTATAAAAGAGGCACAATACGCTTAATTCCGGCAATTAAAACTTAATTTCATAATTTCCATGAATTTTAGCGTAATAATCCAAAATTGATTGGACTTGCTGGCGTTGGGCATCTGTTAGGGACTCAGAATAACCCAAACTTAACCCTTTAACCTGACTTTGCCCATAGTCAAAAGAGGGGGCATCTTGAGGTAATACTTCGACCTGAACCCCCTCCACTTGCTGTAGGTGTGCCGCAATTTCTCGATAAACGGCCAAAGGAAGAGAAGGATAAGTCAGCCATTGTGGATGTGTATGAGGTGGCATCTTAATTAACGCTTAAATCGACTCGATGAAGTCAAAACTAAAGGGCGGCAGTGGTATTGTCGCCCACTACTTTAATAACTTCCTGTCCATACTGTTCTAAAACCACAAACGGTTGTCTGGCACTTATATTAATCGATTTGACTAAAACTTGCCCTTCAGCAATGCGATCCCCCGGTTTGACATGGCGTACTCCCTTTTCGCCGGGTGCGGTTAAAATTGCTACGGACGTTCCCCCTAACTGAATTACCCCAGACACATTGACAGCCTCTGCTTCATCAGGACTCGGTGGGGGCGGTGGGATAACGGGGGCAGACGGAGGAGATAACTGTCCACGCCCATTTGAACGGGCAACAGGAGACGTTGAGCCTTCACCCGGGATAGGGGGGCGGAAAGAACGGGGGGCATTGCCATCGGACGGGAATTTTTCAGCATTACCACTGCTTTGAGAGGCAGGATTTTCGGGCTTGACGACCTCAGCTTTGGCCGGAAACGTGGCATAAGGGTCAGGTCTTCCTTTAAGAATTTCTGCTCGTCTTTGCTTAGATGTGGTTGGGGGAATCAGATTGACTTTCCCCGTTGTTGGAGTCGAGTCCGACGAAAAGGGCGTACTAGCAGTCGCCACAGGGTTGGGATTGGGGGGGGGCGGCAGCGTTTGACTGGTAGGGGTTTCGGGATTGGGTGCTTCTTCATCAACTTGATTGCAAGCGACGGTGACTCCCGATAAGATCAGTAAGACCATCCCTAAAAGAATTTTTTTCATGATCATATTTTTGGACAGATAATGACGTAACGAAAGGTTAAGTTGAGCTAAGATTTTGCTCAGGGTTTGAGCATTTTCGATTGTATCTTTCCCTTCTATTTACAGTATCCCTCAAGGATGAGAGAACTGCCCAATCTTGCAGATAAAATGTAGATTGGCTTATGATAGAATGCTTTGACGATACGCTCTACACAAATCACCATGACTTCTAATCTTGATCAAGCGATCGCGGCAACCCAACAATCAGACTGGACTTGTGTATTTCGGATTTTACAAACCTTACCAACTCAAAAAGAAAATCGGGATCTTTGGGATTTAACTAACAAAGAATGGCATAAAACCCAAATAATAGCCCTTGAAACTTTGCTCAAGGGAGATTTTGCCACAAAGTGGGAAATAATCAAATTTTATCCAAAATTAGGTGACCAAGGAATTGCCGTCTTAAGTGAATACTTAATCGCAGAAACGACGGATTTTGAAAGTCGTTGGTTTATTATTCGTCTTCTCGGTCAATTTGATAGAGCAGAGAGTATTTTGATTCTTGTTAAATTCCTTCATCAAACCAAAGAAGAAGAATTAATCAGCCTCACCTTGGAAGCTTTAGCTCATATTGGACTTTCTGCAATTGAATCCTTGGGAAATCTCCTAGATCAGGCAGAATACCGTTTTTGGGCGGTTAAAGCCCTTGCTCACATTCGCCACCGTCAGATTATTCCCTATCTGGTTAATGTGGTTGATGACCCTTCCCCTGAAATTCGGGTGACAGCCATTGAAGCGTTAGGCAGTTTTCGAGATCCTGAAATTTTAGAAATTTTACGTCACAAATTAATCGACCCGGCTGCTATTGTCCGCAAAGAAGTGGTGATTGCTCTGACATTGGCTACGGAATCTTGTCCCCAAGAGTCAACGTTAGACTTGCTTAATCTCCTCAAACCGCTTCTTTATGATGTGAGTTTAGCCGTCAGTCAGCAAACCATTTTAGCGTTGGCAAGAATTGGCACGAATGACGCCGCCGAACTCCTTTTTCCCCTCTTAAAGTCTCCAGCAACCCCAATTATGCTTAAATTGGACGTTGTAAGGGCATTCCATTGGATTAATACGGCTCAAACGCTCGACTATCTTGAAGAAGGGCTACGGTGGAGCGATGAGGTAATCTGCCAAGAAATTGTTCGGGTCTTAGGTCGGTTAACAGTTCCAGCATTGAAAGCTAAATCTAGCCACATTTTAATCGATTTTCTGCTTTCCAGTCAAAAAAACAGCACTTCTCCTTCCTTGAAACAAGCGATCGCTTTTGCCTTGGGAGAATTGGGTCAATTTACTGCCTTCGACTGTCTATCGGAATTAGCACAAGATTCTCAGCGTTCTGTTCAATTACACGCACTAGCCGCCTTAAAAAAACTATCGCCCTTTCCCTCTGCACAGTGTCATTCTTAACGGGAGGAGATAGGCAAGTAACGGCTGATAGGTCGCTCTCAAAGATTTTCTAAATAACTAAGTAAATCTGCCATCTCTTGAGTGTTTGGTTGAAATTTGGGCATCGGTGGGGTTTTGCCACTGGTTACTTGGTGAATTAAGCCATTTTTAGACCTTCTTCTTGAAATATCATGGAGACCGGGTCCCACATTGCCATTGGCTTCCTGTCCATGACAGGCCGCACAATTAATCTCAAAAATTTCATGGCCGCGTTGGCGATCGCCTTGAATGGATAAAACGGATTGAATATAGGGATCATTCCCCTTATAGACATAAAAACTAAACAACAGCATCAGCAATGTCGCCGCCATCATCACAAGAGCCAGCAGAACTGACGGAAAGATATCTTTGGGTTGTGCGACTGGGTTATTCACCGTCTTTGAGAATTTTGGATTTCACTTTACATTTTGCAATATTTTGGTCAGAAAATCCTAACGATTTAAACTTTCTTTAACGAGCGGGACGCATTTAGCAATTTCCTTTAGGGGCAGGACTTGGTAAAGTAGGATAATCTTGAGCCATATTAAAGCCAACACGAAGGAGCGTCACTGTGATTGAACCGTTATTACTCGGAATTGTCCTCGGTTTAATTTTTATTACCATAGCAGGATTGTTTTTTGCTGCCTATATGCAGTACAAACGAGGTAAGCAACTTGGATTAGATTAAGTGTTCTAATTGACCTTTTGCATAAAAATGCTTCTTTTTGCCAAATTACGCGAGGTGGGTTGCCCACCTTTTTTTGTTTGTCTCTGACGAGAAGGAAAGAAGGGTCCAAAAATTTCTCCTCGAACTGAGGTTAACTAAGTTAACATGATAGAAAATTGGCTAAACGACATTTCAATGAATCAACCTATTTTATCTTCCTCCTCTTCTGCCTTAGAATCCCTGTCTGATCTTGAAATCGCTCAAATTCTCGCCCATCGCCTCAGTATTTCACCTCAAGATTGGCATCGCCTCAAGGCTAACCGTCAGGCTCAAGCAGGACAGCATATGGGGGCGGCATTGGTGTTTTTATTGAAAGATCAACCTGAAGAGGCGTTGATTCACCTTAAGCAAGCAACGGGGTGGCTAGATCGCTCTATTTCTCCTTTACCTTGCCCTTCCCACGGTCATGGAAACCGCTAGCTTAATCTATCATTCCCTCACCTAGAATTTTTATTTGACGGTTTTGCACAGTTTTAGCTGATTGCCCTGGGCATTCCAGTGAACTTGGTCAAAAATTTGATGAAGAATCCATAAGCCTCTCCCATTTTCTGCATTTTCGACCGCTAATTGCTGATCGGGGGTGTCTGAATAGTTACAACAGGGAGAAAAACCGGCACCTTGGTCAGAGATAACCCAAGAATATTCGTTCGCAGTAGCAGAGTAGTGAATGATAATAGTTTTATCGGGATTTAGGCTATTTCCATGTTTAGCGGCGTTCACCAGTGCTTCTTGCAGTCCTAAATTAATTTCAGGTTTTATTTCATCGGGAATGTCTGCAATTAGTAATTCGAGAATTGGGCAGAGATACAATGTTGAAGTGAAGCTCATGGTGCGCCAACATCTTTTCACTGTCGGAAGGGAAATAGCTATCATGAACGTACCTCTATCGGAGTTTATCGAGACTTAGATGGAAAGGAAAAAAGTCAAATTAAGAATTCAAATTCAGTGGGAAGCATCGGGGCAATTTGAGGGTTAGCTGTTTTTTGTCATTGGCTTGATCAAGTTCTAGGAAAAATTAAGAAACAATCAATCGGAATTTTAAGGGTTTAAATAAAGAAAATGTCCCTTTTAAAAGGGCTTACCCTTGGAATATAGGCGTTAAGGATGTGCTGAAAAAACAAATTAAAAAAGAATAGATCTAACCTACGAATGATTGACTGGAATAACGTTTTGCGCTGTATCAAGGGATTAGGTTAGTGAGCAAACAGGAATCTTAATATAACAATCTACTTCCAATATAGCAGATTTTCTATCTTTTTTCGAGAAGGACAGCGCACTCAACGTGAGGAGTTTGGGGGAAAAAATCAGCAGGTTGCACTTTTGAAAGTTGGTAGCACTCGTTTTGACACAAAAGCTTTAAATCTCTAGCTAAAGTTGCCGGCTGACAACTAATGTAGATAAGTTTGGGGGGCAAAATGTTTCGTAGGGCGGTAATGACGGCCGGATGGCATCCTTTACGGGGGGGGTCGAGTAAAATAAGGTCGGGGTGAATGGCTAATTGGGGAAGAATCGCTTCTACATTGCCTTTCATAAATTCAATATTGTTAATGTGATTAATTTTGGCGTTAAATTCGGCTTTTTTGATAGATTCATCATGGAATTCGATACCATAGGCGTATTTTAGCCGTTTGGCAAGAGGAAGGGTAAAGGTGCCAATGCCGCAATAAGCATCAATCAGGGTTTCTGTTCCTTGTAAATTCAACCACGGTAGAATCGTTTGTAGTAAGGCTTCGGCAGTTTCGGTATTGACTTGAAAAAAGGTATTAGAGGCGAGATATAAGTCTAAATCGGCAAATTTTTCTTTGATATCACCTTTTCCTACCACAATCGAGGTTTCTTGTCCAAAAATAAGATTATTTTGACGAGAGTTGACGTTAATTGCCACTCCCACTAAGTTTGGATAACGTTTTAGCCAAGTTTCAGCCTGTTCCTTAAGATTTGGTAGGTTAGCATCGGTACTGACAAGAGTGAGTAATATTTCTCCGGTATGACGACCGATTCTAAAGGAAAGATGACGTAATTTGCCTTGGTGGCGTTTTTCTTGGTAAATCGACCAGCCTCTATTTTGAATGTCCTGTTTTATTTCCGTTAAGAGGGGATTTAAGCGAGAATCCTGTACGGGACATTGATTAAGATTGACAATTTGATGGGTTTGTCGACGATAGTAACCGGCTTTGACTTGTCCAGTGGAAGAACGCTCTAAAGGATAGGTGACCTTGTTACGATAGGCTAAGGAATCAAGGGACAGAATCGGGGAGATAGGAATCTGGGAAAATCCGCCAATTTTTTGTAACGTGTTATAAATATGAGCAACTTTAAGCTCTTTTTGATAATCGTCACTAATATGTTGCCATTGACACCCTCCACATTTATCGGACACCAGACAACGAGGACGAATGCGATGGGGAGAGGGGGAAAGAATCTCTTGAGTTTGACCATAACCTAAGTCTTTTTTGAGATGCACTAAACGCGCGCTTATATGGTCGCCAGTGACTGTATTTGGCACAAAAACGACTCGTTCTTGAAAACGTCCAACGCCATCCCCTGAGTGACTGACATCGGTGATTTCAAGTTCGATTAATTCTCCCTGTTTCCATTCTGGCATTTTGTTTTAATTAGTAGGGGTAAGTTAGTTTAAAATGAAGGCAACTATAAATCTACAATTTACAATCTTCGATCTCTAATTTTTGAGCAGGTTGCTGAAGTAGGTTCGTTAATAAATAGGCAGGTCGTTGTCCATAGGGCCAAGCAAAGGCATGGCGAAAAGCGGCATCTTGACACGCTTCTAATTGAGTAAAATCAATAATATCATGAGTCAAGAGGTTTTCATATTCAAAGGGAAGACGAACGTTATGTAAGCCAGCATTATCGGTACAAATGGCAATATCAACTCCTGCTTCAAAACAGCGATCAAAAACAACTTTTAAGACTTTTAAATCCTGTAACGTTCCTGTTTTTAAATAAGTGGTCGGACACACTTCTAAACATTGACCATTACGAGCAATTTCAGGTAATAGTTCAGGATACTTTAAGGGAATTTGAATTCCATGGCCAATCCGCATTAAATAGGGGATTAACTCGGGATAACAGCCGTTTTCAGTTTCATAAAGGTGTCCTGTCGTTTTTAGACCTAGCGATCGCGCATAACGATATAATTGGCTAAATTCCGCTAATCGGTCTTGATAATGGGAATCTCCTCCAGCAATATCAATCCCTGACACATAATCTCCCATCGTCGCCGCTAAATCCACAATTGCCTTGTTGACTTCATAGGGAAGGCGGGAGTGCATACAGAGAATTTGGCTGACAATAATAGGATATTCGGGAACTTGGCTAGCTTTACCGACAATTCTGACAATATCTGTCATCTGACTGATGCGTTCTGCCTGTGCTAAGGTGTCATCAGTTCGATAATAGGGAGTATAACGCAATTCTAGGTATGCTAGATTTTCAAAAATATAAGCACCGCGAATTAAACGATAGATAAAATAGGGTAAGGTTTGCGCGGTTTGCACACTCTCCACTAAGGTATGTAATTCTAAGTATTCGTCAAGAGAATGACGCTCACGGGTATAAAAGTCTTCAAATTTGGCATATTGGGGAAATTTTTGGCACATTAAATCGTCATGACGTTGAAAATAACGCCATAGAATGCGGGGAACAACTGAGCCACCGAGGTGTCGATGTAAGTCTGCATAAAGAGCCACAAAAATCTCCTATTATTAATATTTCTTAAAACAATTCTAACCTGAGTTCGGATTCAAAGGGGTTAAAGTGACCTGTTTCTGCTATCCCCCTCTCTGCCCTTTGATGTTATATATGAATATGGTTTATTCTAAACAGTCTATTTTTGAGCAATGATGACCCCTAAACTGATTATTCATGGTGGTGCGAGTTCCCTTGACGATAAGGGGGGATTACAGTCGGTACGAGAATCGTTACACGTCATCGTTAAACAAACTTACCAATTCTTAGAACGAGGGGGGACAGCTGTAGAGACGGTGGTTTTAGGATGTCAATTATTAGAGGATGAACCCCGTTTTAATGCAGGAACGGGATCGGTGGTACAATCGGATGGTCAAGTGCGAATGAGTGCTTCCTTAATGGATGGCACAAAGCAACGTTTTAGTGGCGTTATTAATACAGCAAGGGTCAAAAATCCGATTTTTATGGCTAAGCACCTACAATCAGAAACTGACCGCATTTTATCGGATGTGGGGTCTTTGGAATTAGCGCGAGAGTTACAAATTCCCTGTTATGATCCTTTGATTGATTTTCGCATTCAAGAATGGATGGAGGAGCGAAAAGACAATTTTCAACGGAAAATGGCTACCCTTTACGCTAATATCGACGAGGAGGAAGACCGACGGGGAACCATCGGGGTGATTGCCTTAGATAGTCAAGGTAATATTGCCGCAGGAACATCTACGGGAGGAAAAGGACTAGAAAGAATCGGTAGAGTCAGTGATTCAGCAATACCTGCTGGAAATTATGCGAATTCAAGTGCAGGAGCGAGTTGTACGGGGATTGGGGAGGATATTATTGATGAATGTTTAGCGTCGAAAATTGTGATTCGGGTGACGGATGGATTCAGTTTGCCGGAAGCGATGGAAAAGTCGATGCAGGAAGGGAAAATGAATAAACGAGATTTTGGGGTGATTGCCTTAGATAAAAATGGGGTCATTTCGTGGGGAAAAACAGCAGAAATCCTGTTGGCGGCTTATCACAATGGAAAGATGCTAGGAGATACGTTAGAATGGCGAACGGAAGACTTAATGGGGTTTATTCGTTAGGATTTGATCATGATTACTGAGACAGAAATTAATGAGGGTGTTTTTTGATAGCGCACTGTAAACGATGAATTTACAACAGATTATTGAAACGGAAAAAACCTTACCTAAGGTGATTTTTTTAGACGCGATGGGGACACTTTTCGGTCTAAAAAGTTCTGTCGGAGAAGTTTATGGCAAATTAGCCGAGCAGTATGGCGTAAAAACCGATTATCAAGGTTTAAACCAAGCTTTTTTGCGGAGCTTTAAAGAAACAACATCTTTAGCTTTTCCGATGTCTCCTGCGTCGGAAATTCCCTCCCTTGAAAAGCAATGGTGGTTAAAGATTGCTCAACAAACGTTTATGAAGACAGACGTTTTACAACAGTTTGCCAATTTTTCAGACTTTTTTAATACCCTTTATGATCATTTCGCCACGGTTCAACCTTGGTTTATTTATTCTGATGTTATTCCTGCTTTGACCTTTTGGCAACGTCAAGGTATTCGTTTAGGTGTTATCTCTAATTTTGATAGTCGCTTGATGACTGTTTTACAAGGTTTAAAAATTGCTCATTTTTTTGAAAGTATTACGCTTTCTTCTTATGCAGGGGTGGCTAAACCTAACCCACAAATCTTTCAACTGGCTTTAGCTAAACATCATTGTCTTCCCTCTCAAGCATGGCATATTGGTGATAGCCAAACGGATGATTATGAAGGCGCAACCCGTAGCGGAATTAAAGCGTTTTGGGTGAATTCTGATAGACGCTAAATGTCAAGTTTTAATGACTTTAAAACTATTGCCTAGCATTTTTCTGAAAGTTAGCATTTCCTCACATTTTATGAGTGATAATCAAACCCTTTCTTAGCCTCTGTCTATAGAGAGAAAAATTAATTTTGTTGATTATTCTTCAATCTTCGTTACAAATCTGAACCCAATGATAGATAAATTTGTCTATTAATGTTAGATATTAATAGAGCTAGATTACAGCTAAAGGAGAATGAGTCTTATTGTTTAACATCGAAAAAGTATATCAGCGTTTAGTCCTGCTAATCAAATTATATGTACGGGTTAAGAGGAGATTATTGTATGAGTGTAGAAGTGACTTACTGGAATTTAATTAGGGAAAATCAAGCGAATCTTCAAGTCAGATTACAACCTTCTGCCATTTCGGCTCAGATGACTTATCCGACCAGTCGGGGGGAAGCGTTATGGTTATGTTGTTTTCTAGAAGACCGTCCCTTTGAAGAACGTCTTTATGGTGATTATTTCCGTCGTCTTTGTCATCAAAGCTAAACAATTATCGAATAAGAAAAGGAGTCAGGCGTTTCCTAATTTATCGTTAATCATTTTTCTTGTTCCCTAACTCTTGCCCGATTTTTTTGCCAAATTCAAATTAAATCTTTTTGAGTTAAAGTTTCTTGAATTTTTCTTTGCAGTTGTTGATGAAGTTGATAATTTGTATCTCGGTGGGTTATGACTTCGATTAAACTGGGTTGATCGTGTTGAACCCCTAAGGTATAAATATCAATAAATTCCTGTATCGTTTGAGGTTGATAATAATTAAGATTAAATAATTCAGCAGCAGAACGAAATTGGTGACCGTGAGGGGTACCAAAATATGGCTCAAAAATCTCTGAAAATTCGGCAATCGGTAGAAAAGAAAAAATACCTCCTCCGTCATTATTAATTAAAACAATCGTTAACGGATGGGCTAGGGAGGTCAACAAGGATAGAGAATTAAGGTCATGCAGCAAGGCAAGATCCCCAATGAGCAAGGTGACAGGTTGTTTCAATCCGGTTAAAAAGCCAGTAGCAGAAGCAATTGTGCCTTCAATACCACTTGTTCCTCGATTGGCCGCAATTTTAATCGGATATCGCTTGCCAATACCGTACATATCCATTTCTCGAACCGCCATACTATTGGCTAAAAATAAACCATGATGTTGAGGGATATAACGGGAAATTAAGTGAGCAATTGCAGGTTCATTAATCGTCTTATTTTGTAATATAAAGTCATTGATTACTGGGGTAATTTCTTGAGATTGTTGCTGGAGTTTTTGGCAAATTCTATTGTCTTTTTTAGGAAGTAATTTCTGAGTCAAAATCTGACAAAATGAGGAAATATGACTTTCAATTTTATAGGATACAATGTGTTCAGCATCATGGCGTTCAGCATTGTTTGTGACCACTATATAGTGTTTAAGATTCGCTTTTTTTAACCATTGATTGAAGCGTTGGGATATAATGCGATCGCCGATTTGGAGGACGGTTTCAATTGAATAAATTTCTGTAAAGTTATCTTGGCATAAAATTTGATCGAAATAGAAAATTAGTTGAGGAATACCTGAATTAAGCCTTAAACCTGATTGAATATCAGCAAAAATTGGCCAGTTTAAGTGTTGAGCAAGTTCAAGAATTGCTTCTTGCGTTTGAAAATTTCGTAAATGGCCAATTGCTAAAATTCCAGATTGAGTTTGATTAAGAATATTGGCAATTTTGCTTAAATGGATATCTTGAGGTAAAACAATCGAAGATGAATATTGAGTATAAGGTTGACCCGAATTCTGCCAATGTTGAAGAAGGTTGAAATAATCTAGGTCTATTTTCTGCGGCGTCGGGGCTAGGGGTTCTCGAAAGTGACAATTAAGATGCACTACTCCTTTGGTATTTTGATAAACGGCTTGGTCAATCGTCGTTAAGACCATAGAGGGGACAATGTTTTGAGTGGGGCAGGGCAAGTTGAAAAAATGCTTGATATACTGTCCATAAAGATGGTCTTGTTTGATGGTTTGATTGGCACCTGTTTGTTGTAATTCGGGAGGGCGATCGGCTGATAAAATAATTAGGGGAAGATGATTCGATGTGGCTTCAATGACAGCAGGGTAATAATTGGCGGCGGCAGTCCCTGAGGTACAAATTAAAATAGCGGACTTCCCTGTGGCGTGAGCATAACCTAAAGCGTGAAAAGCGGCCGAACGTTCATCATAAACAATAATTTTTCTGGCTTTTGGATGATTAGCAACAGCTACCGTTAAGGGTGTACAACGAGAACCGGGGGAAAGAATAAAATAATCTCGGTCAAGTCGGATAAATTCTTCGATGATCAGATAAGCCCAATAGCTGTTAAGATTAGGGAAGTTCGCCAGCATTGTTGTGTAGAGTAGAAGGAATAGTGACTAATAACGGTCATGGCATGGCCAGTTTACTATTCAATTCTTTAATCGTAGCCTATTTTTAGGAAAAAAACAAATTCTTAGTTAATTTTTCAAATTCTATGCAACAGCAATCGAGCCAAGAGAAAGCGTACAAAGTTTGGCAAAGCGCAGAACTTGCTCAGACTTTTTTAAGGGGAGTTCGAGGGGCAATTCCTCTAGCGGCTGAACAAATTGATGTGATTTTACGGTTAATTAAGTTAACACAAAAACAAGTCAATGAATTTTTAGACTTAGGATGTGGCAACGGCGTTTTAGGACAGGCAATCTATCAGGCTTATCCCAGTGCTAAAGGATATTTTCTAGATATTTCAGAAACCATGATTGCGTCTGCTCGAGAAAACTTAAAAGACTATCGGCAACAATCCCAATTAATCGTCTCAGATTTTAGTCAGTCAGGATGGTTTAACAGTCTTGGTAATCCTGAAAAATTTGACGTCATTGTGTCTGGTTTTGCTATTCATCATCAACCCAATGCTCAAAAAAAATCTATCTATCAAACGATTTACGGTTTACTCAAACCCGGTGGCATTTTTCTTAACTTAGAACACGTTTCATCCTGTAGTGCTTTAGGGGAAAGAGCCTTTGACCAATTATTTGTCGATTCTCTGTATCAGTTTCATCAGCAACACGGATCTCAGCAAAGTAGAGCAGAAATTGATCATCAGTATTACAATCGAGCCGACAAAATGGCTAATATCTTGACTCTCGTCGAACATCAATGTCAGTGGCTCAGAGAGATTGGTTTTCAGGATGTTGACTGCTTTATGAAAATTTTTGAAATCGCTCTCTTTGGCGGAATTAAGCCCTTAATGGTATAATTAACCGTGAACCTTATCTTGCTCAATTTTTATCTTATTTTGACATCATTTGAATATGGATAGTGAAACTTTACCTCTTGTTTATTTTTCCATCTTAATCATTATTTTAGGAAGTTCAGCCCTTTTTATTCTGCGTCAAATCTGGAAAACGCGTCAAACAGAAGGCCGATTTTCTCGTTTACAAAAGAAATTAAAAGATGAGCAAGGAACAGCGCACGAATACTATGAATTGGCCAGTCTTTACGTTGACAAAAAATTATATGTTCAAGCGGTCAATTTATTCAATAAAGCTTTAAAAAGTGCCAAGAAAATTGAACCTGAAAATCAAGCTCTCATTTACAATGCACTGGGTTTTGCTTATTTTGCACAGGAACAATATGATCTGGCGATTCGTAACTATAAAGAGGCCATTAAACTTTATCCTGAATATGTTGTTGCTCTGAATAACTTAGCGAATGTTTATGAGAAAAAACAATTAACCACAAAAGCCATAGAAACCTACGAGGAAAGTTTAACCGTTGAACCGAATAACAAAATTGCCAAAGAACGTTCTGAATCCTTACGTAAACGATTAGCTTAAACTTGAGGGAAATTATCATTAAAATGCTTGAACGTTTCCCTGCTTGGCGAATTTCCTTATCGGCGGCATTACATCATAATCGTAGTCAGCCCCAAAGTCGTTATGTTCAATTGGCAACCGTTAGAAAAAACGGCCAACCGGCTAACCGTACTCTCGTTTTTCGAGGATTTTTAGAGCATAGGGACCAATTACAGTTTATTACCGATCAAAGAAGCGCAAAAGTCGAGCAAATCGCTGAGCATTCTTGGGGTGAAATTTGTTGGTATTTTGCCAAAACCCGGGAGCAATTCCGCATTTTAGGAAAACTGAGTTTAATATCTGCCGAAGAAGACAATTCTGAGTTACAAACCGTCAGACACACCCTTTGGCAAAATCTATCTGATAAAGCAAGAAGTCAATTTACATGGCCACATCCTGCAAAATCAAGAGAAAGTGAGTCAGAAAGATTTGATACTAATTTATCCGCCGATATCCCCCCTTCATCCTATTTTTGTCTTTTATTGCTGACTCCGAGTGAAGTTGATCATTTAACTTTAAGAGGAAATCCCCAAAATCGCTGGAAATATTGGCAAAATCAAGATTTGATATGGCAGAGTCAAGCGGTTAATCCTTAAGCTTTATTGAATCTTTTCCCTTGTCAAAACGTCTTAAAGCTATTATTCTGGGTAAGCAATCGCTTATTCTTAATCTTGGGTTAGTGAGTCAGGTTAAATTTTCGACAGACTGATTAGCGCAAAGAAAGAAGAAACAGATGTCATTTACAACTGATAGAGACTGACGATATTATGCAATTGATTGACTGGGCAATTGTGGTGATTTATTTAATTATCACCATGACATTAGGATTATATTTAGCCAAAAATAACCGCAAAAAAGATCCATCTGAAAGTCAATCCGATCATTTTCTCCTAGGAGGAAGAAAACTAACATGGTGGTTAGCGGGAACCAGTATGGCTGCTACAACCTTTTCCATTGATACGCCCCTTTATATTTGTGGTGTCGTTGCCACTAGAGGGATTGCTGGAAATTGGGAATGGTGGAGCTTTGGCGTTTCTCATGTTATTTTAATTTACTTTTTTTCTCGTTCTTGGCGACGTTCTCAGGTGACAACCGATGCCGAATTTACGAAACTCAGATATGGCGGTAAAATGGCGGATACACTGCGTTTAATTAAAGCCTTTTTATTTGCCGTTCCTATTAATTGTATTGGCATTGGTTATGCCATGCTAGCGATGGTAAAAGTCGTAGATGCTTTACAACTATGGCAAAGTTTAGGAGTTAATCCGGGAGAAAATATCAAAATTTGGAGTGTTGTTGGTATTAGCGTTTTCGTCTTAGTTTATTGTGGTGTTTCAGGATTAATGGGAGTTGTTGTAACCGACTTTTTTCAGTTCTTTTTGGGGATGCTAGGTTCAATTATTGTTGCCATTATCACCGTCAATCATGTGGGTGGAATTCATCAATTGATTCCTCAAGTTCAAGAGATGACCGATATAGATATTTTATCTTTTATTCCTCTGGTGAAAGGGGACGGATTAAGCTTCAAGTGGAGTGATATTGCAGGAATTACGGCAACCACTTTTTCCGCCTATTTATTCGTCCAATGGTGGTCATTTCGTCGTAGCGATGGCGGCGGAGAATTTGTTCAACGGTTATTAGGATGTAAAGATGAAGCAGAAGCAGAAAAAGCGGCTTGGTTTTTTAATTTTATGCACTATATTGTCCGCACTTGGCCATGGATATTAGTGGCACTTGTCGCCGTTGTCATTTATCCTGATTTAACCGATAGAGAATTAGGTTATCCTAAGCTGATGTTAGACTTTTTACCCCCTGCTCTTTTAGGGTTAGTCGTCGCTTCTTTAATTGCCGCTTTTATGAGTACGGTTTCTACTTCAATTAACTGGGGAGCGTCCTATATTGCTAATGATTTATATTTACCCCTCGCCTATCCTCAAGCAATGGCTTTAAAAGAACGGCTAGAGCATTTAAAAACCCTTGAATTCCCTTCCGAAGAAATTGAAATTGAGAAAAGACAACTAATTCAACAATTAGAACCCATTGATCAAAAAGTGGTTTTAATGGCACAAATTGCCTCAATTATCGTGACGGCATTGGGTGCAGTAGCGGCTTTTTATGCTAAAGATATTACAACTATGTACCGCCTCGTCATTGCTATTGGCACTGGTCCGGGATTAGTGTTAATTTTAAGATGGTTTTGGTGGCGAATTAATGCCGCCGCAGAGTTGGCTTCAATGGTAGGCGGATTTTGTGTCGGCTTAGTCATTACCCTTGTTCCTCAATTGAGCGAAATGCTCGCCGATTTTGGACTGAGATTAGGCGCAATTTCTGCCATTACAACTTTATTTTGGGTAACGGCTATGGTATTAACGCCTCCCGAATCCGAGGCAACCTTAAGCCATTTTTATGAACGAGTAAAACCCAGTGGTTTCTGGAACTTTAAACCTGATATTACGTTACAACCGGCTCAAGATTTGTCACAAGATATCTTAAGAATTATAGCCGCCTCCCTAATTTTATTTGGTTCAATGTTTGCCATTGGTGGCTTTTTATTGTTACAATCAACCCTTGGATGGTTAAGTTTAATTACTGCCGTTTTAGGCGGAATCTGGTTACGTCGTTTAAATGGAAATCGCTGGTTTCGTACTTCATCGTTTGTTATTATAAAGAGCCTAAATGAGGGGTGAACAAATAGCACGGATATTTTGCCTAGTACCAGTTAGAAGCTTGTTTTCTCTTAATTTTTGTATTAATTTGCTTTAATTTATCAATATGAAAAAGGTTTTTATTACAGGTTCGAGTGGATGTATCGGTCACTATATGGTTGAAGATTTGCTTCAAAAAACCGATCACGAACTCTATTTATTGATTAGAAATCTAGATAAATTACAATTTGATTATCAAGCCAATCCTCGAATTCATATTATACGGGGCGGTTTAGAAAATATTGAACCATACCAAAACCTTTTGAAAACGATTCAGGTGGCTATTTTAGCGGCCACCAGTTGGGGAGGAGAAGAAGAATCCTATCGTATTAATGTCGTTAAAACGCAAGAATTAATCAATTATCTTGATCCCCATTTATGCGAACAAGTGATTTATTTTTCAACCGCTAGTATTTTAGATCAAAATAATCAACCGCTTAGGGAAGCGGGCGCAATCGGCACAACTTATATTCGCACCAAATTTCAGTGTTATACCCAACTCAATCAATTAGAAATTTTCCCAAAAATTACAACCGTTTTTCCCACATTAGTCTTTGGCGGAGAAACCAATAAACCCTACTCTCATTTATCTGGAGGAATCAAAGATGTGGTAAAGTGGATAGACTTAATTCGCTGGCTAAAAGCAGACGGTAGTTTTCATTTCATTCATGCTAAAGATATCGCCTCGGTGATTACTTATTTAGTCAATCATCCTCCTTCTGAGGAAAAATCCAAAGATTTAGTCTTAGGAATGAATCCCCTCACAGCCAACGAAACCGTAGAAGCGATTTGCCGATATCTCCATAAAACTATCTACTTTCAGATTCCTCTAACACTAGGATTAGCAAACTTTTTTATCAAAGTCTTTAACCTAAAAATGGCCGCATGGGATCGTTTTTGTATTAATTATCGTCACTTTACTTACCAAAAATATGTTAATCCCGCTACCTTTGGACTCAAAAATTATTGTTCTAATGTAATAGATATTTTTAAGGTAAGTGGCATCAAAACCTGAAATTAATTTATTTCTTGAGCAGAATCTTTAACCTGACGATAGGTACAACCCGAGGTACAGGTTTCTAGAATTTCGACGGCATAAAGACCCGGTAAATTAAGAGATTCTAATTTATCATATATCCATTGAGCGATCGCTTCACTGGTCGGGTTTTCTAAACCTGTTGTTTTGTTCAAATAATGATGATCTAAAAAATGGTCTAAAAGCGGTTGCAAATATTGTTTAATTTCTCCATAATCCAAAATCATACCCTGTTGACTACCCTCTTTTTGCAAAGTATTGCCTTTAACATAAACTCGTCCTATCCAACTATGACCATGCAAGCGACGACATTTACCCTCATGATGGGGAAGACGATGCGCCGCCTCAAAGCGAAATTCTTTATAAAGAATCCATTCATCCATATCATTAAACCAGAATCCTCGATATTTTCACCTATTCAGTTATAATAGAATTTCATTATGACATACCCCTTACCCAGGGTTGGCCGAGCGGTTGAGGCAACGAACTCATAATTCGTGCAAGGCAGGTTCAACTCCTGCACCCTGGATACGGTTAAAAATCTGTCCCCACGGCTTCTTGGGTAACGCCTTCGATTCCTGTTAAATTGGGGCTATTTTTTGTAAAAGTATCCTTCAGCCACAGTAAATACTCAACATTGCCCGCCGGCCCCTTAATGGGAGAATAAACTAACCCTTGATAGTGCCATCCCCACCCATAAGACGATTCTAAGACTCGGAAAATGGCTTGAGCGTGATCTTTCGGGTTTCGGACAACGCCTTTTTTACCGACCTGTTCTTTTCCCACTTCAAACTGCGGTTTTATCAATAAAATAACTTCTTTGGGCGCAATAAGAAGATGCCAAAGCGATTCTAAAACTTTCGTTAAGGAAATAAAAGATAGATCCATAACCCCCAAATTTGCGCTAAGTTCAGCTCCATAAAGGTCTTTTGGGGTCAAATACCGAAAATTCGTTCGTTCTTTTAAAATGACTCGTTCATCTTGCCGTAATGACCATGCGACTTGGCCATACCCCACATCTACCCCATAAACTCGTTTTGCCCCTGCCTGCAAGAGACAATCGGTAAACCCCCCTGTAGAAATGCCCCCATCGAGGCATATACGCCCTTCTATTGGTATTTTAAAGACATCTAGGGCTTTTTTGAGCTTTTCTCCTCCTCGCGAGACATAAGGCGGTTTGGCTTGTACACCTAAAATAGCCTCACTATCGACTGCGGTAGCCGGTTTATCAATCATTTGTTGATTAACACGGACTTTTCCGGCACGAATCATTCTTTGCGCCTGTTGACGAGAAGGACAAAGATTTCGTTCAACCAATAAAATATCTAGGCGTTGTTTCGGCACGATCGCTCATCAATCCTTAATAAACTTATGATAACTAGCCTTTGCTAGGGGATCAGATCGTCTGTTAAACTGCAGAAGAAACCCCCGGAAATTGCCGATGTTTCAGTAAATAGCCCATGATACAGAAGAAAATAAGGGCAATTGTTCCCCATGCTAGATAACTCGGCACCCAAAACACCGTTTCAAGATGATTAATTTGACCAGGTTGCAATTTCCAAGTGACTTGCCGTCCTTGATTAATGCCGATCAGGGTTTCTGCTGTCTCGTTGCTTAGGGCTTTTGCGCCTAAAGGGCTATTTAAACCAAATTTAAGGTCAATTAAATCGCCCGGACTTAAAATGACATTACCTTGCTGGGATAAAACCCCCAATCCTTGCAAGTCAACGGTCAAATCAAGACGATTTCGCTCAAATAACAACCAATTACTTTGATCTAAGTCCATTTCTGCTTTCAATGGTAACAGATTGATGTTATCTTTTGCCTTTCCTTGTGTTTGATCGGCAGTCGGGTTAAAAAAGTGATTAAATTTCTCAACCATTTCTTGACCATTACTAAAAGGTATCGTTACCTGCATCTCTGAATCTGACAGGTGTTTAACGGAACCCTTTAACTGTTTAGCTCTGCTTTCAATACTTTCTAACCATTTTCGAGCTTCCAATCCACTTAAGCTGGTCAATTGTTGTCCTAACTGGATGTTTTGAATAATTTCGCCTCGATGTTGTTCTAGGAATTGAATTTCCACATCATAGCGAACGCATCCTGTTAATCCCAAAAGAATAATCAGAAAAAAAGGCAGAAATGTCGACAAAAATGTTCTTTTCATAGGGTAATTCGCTTTTTGCACACTGTTTACGGCTCGCTGATCTTACTCGTCCTCCCAGTCATCTGTTTTGAGCAAACTGCCCCCGCCAACGGTGACGAGATCAATTTGCTGACGGTAGTAATCAACACTTTTAACTTCTACATCGACTTCATCTCCTAGACGGTAAGCGATGCGATTTTTGCGCCCCACCAAACAACTGTAGCGAGGACGAAATTCGTACCAGTCATCTTTGAGGGAACTGACGTGAACTAATCCTTCCACCAGTAAATCTTCAATTTCGACAAAGAATCCATAGGATTGAACGCCTGTGATCAGGCCACGGAAGACTTTTCCGGTACGTTCTTTCATTTTTTCCGCTTTTTTCAAGCCCATTAAGTCTTTTTCGGCATCTTCTGCCACTTTTTCTCGTTCGTTCAGATGGGCAATGAGGAGATGTAAATCTTCTAGTAATTCCTCTTGAATCGCCGGCGGAAGCACATTCCAGTTAATTTGGCCGTGACAGCGACTACTATGTAAATCTACCCCAATTTTCGTCTTCTGTGTGCGGCGATCGCGTCCTTCTGAGGCAATTAATTTTAACACCCGTTGAATCCGTAAATCAGCATAACGTTGGCCGGGGGAAACACAGTGGGTGTAGGCATCTTGATAGGCTAATCCAAAGTGAGCGGCAGGATGGCTATTATATTTAATCGTTCTGAGGGTATTTTGTAGCATGAAGCTCAAAATTCGTTGAGCTGGGATGTCAGCGAAGGCTTGGGTTAAGCGGGCATAATCGAGGGATTTAATTTCTTCTTCTGGGGATAAATTGATCTCTAGCCCTAAATTTGCCCCTAATTTAATGACATCTTCTAATTCTTCCCAATCGGGTTCGGGATGAGCGCAATAAATGGCGGGTACTTCCAACGCTTGCAGGTGTTCGGCCACTCCCTTGCCTGCTAAAATGGCAATTTCTGTAATTAAGGAGCGAATTGGCCATTGAGAGTCGTTTAAGACAGTTCCTAAGCGGCCTTCATCTTTATAAGGAAAAGTCGTTTCTGAAACCAAGTCAAAACTGCCCCGTTGTAGCCGTTGGGCTTTGATCAGAGGACAAAGGTTGATTAAAAGGGGATTAAGCCATTGATAAAGGTCTGAGGGGGCTTTATCCGAATCAGCTAAGATATTTTGGGCTTCTTGATAGGTTAACCCCTGATCAACCCGAATAATACTGGGATGAAAGCTAAATTCTTCGGTTTCCCCTTTGCGATTGAGGGTTAACTGAATGGTCACTGCCAAGCGATCTTGATTGGCAATTAGAGAACAACGACGGATAACGTCATCAGGGAATAAAGGTAGGAGTTTATCGCCTAATTGAATTGAAGTGCCTCTTTTTTTAGCAATTTTGTCAAGTAATGTCTGGGGTTGCACAAAATGGGCAACGTCTGTAATGTGTAGTGCGACTTGCCACTGATCTTGTTCTGCGAGGTGTTCAATACTGAAGGCATTTTCAATAAAGGGTAAACCTTCGGTCAATTCAGGTTCTAGAGTAAAGGTAAAAAACGGTCTGAAATCTTGGCGATTTTCGAGATCCGAGGGGCTAAACTCAGTGGGAAGATTTTCGGCAATTTTCAGGACTTCTGGGGCAAATTCGTGAGGTAAATCGTGTTTACAGCAGACAATGTCTGTATCGGCCGCTTCTTCGGCATCACTGCCCAAAATGCGGGTGACTTTCCCCACAGGAGGTAAGTCCGCCAGGGGATAACGAACGACGGAAACATGAACTAGATGGTCGACCACTTTATCGAGATTGACGCCGTTTTGTTTTAGAGCTAATTCAAACAAAAGACGGTCATCAAGAGGCACGGCATGAAAATCAGTGTTTTCTTGTTTTACTTGCGCTAATAAAGAAGGATTTGCCCGCTCTAGAATTAATACAACTTCTCCTTCGGGGGAACGACGACGACTGCCTTCTTTGATGACTTTGACCAAAACGCGATCGCCATTCCAAGCGTGACTGAGATAACTTTCTCTGACGTAGATGTCTTCGGCATCTTCGATATCCTGAATGGCAAAGCAAAATCCTTTACTCGAACAGCGTAACTTTGCTTCTACAATCCCTTCTGGATAAATTCGACGGTATTTGCCCCGTTCTTTCGTGAGAATCCCAATTCTTTCTAAAGCATCTAGCACAATTTGTAAGGCTTCGATACTTTGTTCATCCTCGCAACCGAGTTTTTTTTCGAGGATCTTTCCTGCGACCAATTTGTCATCGCTGAAGTAGGATAAGAGTGTGGCGATTGAAAATTCCATGTATCGTAATCCTTTGTCTCAATCACTGAGGTTGATAAAATAAATAAGAATTTGGAAATTAAGCGAGATAACCTGCTTTTAAGCCAAAATTTACGTGTAATTAAAAGCATAGTTGAAGATAAAATCAACAGGAAAACTTGACTCAATGTAGATTGACTGGCTAAAATTTCCCGATTCCCTGATAGTTAAACAAGCAAAAGGCAAAGGTCAACGGGATAATCAGTAGGCGCAATCCTAAATAATAGTAAGGTGTTGACTTGGAAGGACGGAACCGATTCCGCAAACAACTTGCCGTATAGGTATCATTCCGGATTGTTGACCTTAAATTGCTAAGATGAGAACAGTTTTCTCGCTCCCGCAAATCCCTTGACGATCTCTAACTGTTTATTCTATCAAGAAATCTCCCTTTTACTGTAATTTTTTGTGATCTCGGACTCAAGTTTTTTGTCCAAATGTCTCCTTTTTGCCCTACAATTTAGTACAGAAAGACTATTTGTTATTCCTATGCTTACTCAATTTCGTCAATGTTATCCTCAAGGAAGTTTAATCAGTGAACTGCTGACCATTGATGCTGGTCAATATGTGGTTCGAGTTTCAGTGCAAAATCAAGGCCTTACATTAGGGACTGGGCTAGCAGCCGCTAGAATGCTCGAAGAAGCAGAGGACAAAGCCCGAAAAAGAGCATTAGAAACGTTAGATCTCACTTTTCCGCTTTCTCAACCCACTTCTCTTCCGACGACGGTTGAACCAGATGCCCCCTCTCTCCCTGAACTTTTACCGACGTCTGGGCCAGAAAAAAAGAAAAAATCCACTAAATCCAGTCATTCTTCTCAAAAAGAAGATTTAGAAATTGTTCAATTATCTGAAGAAACTTTAGAAATTGTTCAATTATCTGAAGAAACTGCAGTTGATTCTCCTCCCTCCCCAGAGGTTGAAGCCGAAACTGCACAGGAAGAAGTTAAACCTTCAGAGACAGAGACGAAGACAGCATCAGAAAAAAATGGATTAGCGGCTAAAAATCTTGAAATCACTTTAGAAAAACCTTTGAGCTTTGAAGAAACAGCAGAACCTGAAATTGAGGTAGAAACAAGCGAAACGGCTGAGGCGGTAACCCCTCCTCTTGATTTCTCGCAACCGATGGACTTTTCTGACGTTATTGCCGAAACGAATGTGGAATTAAAACGGTTAGGTTGGACACAGGAGCAAGGACGGAATTACCTCATTCAAACCTATGGTAAGCGATCGCGTCAATTATTGTCCGATGAAGAATTGGTGGAATTTCTGCAATATCTTAAGCGTCTTGAATCGTAGCTGACACGTCGTAAAAAGGACAGGTTAAGAAGGAGATTGACTATCAACAATTGCGGTGGTTAACCCTTCTAAGGTGTATTCTGTTGCTTCAATATCGACTCTTCCCAATAAAGCTTGACAGGTTTTTGAGGTTTGGGAGCCGATAGAAGCAATCAATACATTATTGAGTAATTCTGTTAAAGTTAAAGGGGGCAAAGATGATAACTTTTGCTGTAATAAATTCACGAAATTTTGTACGGTTTTAGAACTGGCAAAGGTAATCATATCAACTTGTTTATTGTGTAATCCTTGCCATGCTTGAGGGTTAATATTTAGGGGACAAACTGACTGATAAACAGGAACTTCAACGAAATTTGCACCTTTTTCACTGAATTTCTGTGCCAATATTTCTCTACCACCTGATTCCACACGAGGAAATAAAATTTTTAAATTTCCGATGGTTGCAGGAAAGCTTTCGACTAAAGAATCCGCTACAAAATTGGGAGGAGTAAAATCAGGTTTAATGCCATACTTTTCTAAAATCGATGCAGTTTTTTTGCCTACCACCGCGATTTTAATTTGCCCTAAATAACGACTATCTTTGCCGAGGGTTGTTAAGCGTTGAAAGAAAAAATTGACCCCATTTGCGGATGTTAAAATTAACCATTGGAAGGTGGATAATTTAGCAATCGCCTCATCTAACGGTTGCCAAGTTGACGGAGGGACAATTTCCAAAGCAGGCATTTCAAGGACAGTTGCGCCTTGTTGCCGCAATAAATGGGTAAATTGACTTGACTGCTCAGCAGTACGCGTAACTAAGACTGTTTTACCCGTTAAGGGGAGAAGAGAAGACATTTTTCGTAGGGTGACGACTTCACCGATAATAATAACCGCCGGGGAAAGGGCAATATCCCTGACTTGATCTACTATATCTGTTAGTGTTCCCATCCAGACTTGTTGCTGTGGACTGCCTGCGTTACGAATGATAGCAATAGGGGTCGCTGGCGATCGCCCATTCTGGCTCAAATAAGCGATAATTTGGGGTAAGGTGCGTCCCCCCATTAAGATAATTAGGGTATCCAACTGCGCTAATGCTCTCCAGTTTAACGCATCGGGTTGATGTCCACTGAGGACGGTAAAATTACGACTAAGGGAAGGATGGGTTAGGGGAATTCCGGCAAGCAGAGGAGCAGCTAAGGCAGAAGAAATCCCATAAATAACTTCGTAAGGACAGTTCGCTTGAGTCAAAGCAGTAATTTCGGACTCAGAGCGTCCAAAAACAAACGGATCACCACTTTTTAGGCGAATGACTTGTTTTGCCTGTTGACAATAATAAATTAATAATTTATTAATGGTTGTCTGGGGAGTGCTGGGTTGACCACCGCGTTTTCCGACGTAGATTTGTAAGCAATGAGGGGGGATTAAGTTGAGAATTTGGGTATCAATTAGATCATCATAAATTAAGACTTCTGCTGTCGAAAGCAACTGTTTTGCTTTTAGGGTTAAAGCATCAATTGTTTTAATGCCAGCACCGACAAGATAGACCTTTCCGTTCATCATTATTAAGATATCTTTTTATGCTCTAATTTACTGTTTTCTTACAATTTTCCATAACCAGAGTGCATCATTTTGAAAGACTTTTTCAAAAGTCGAAGTTTGATAAGGTTGCAAGTTGAGCTTAAATTCATCGGGGAGATTCAGCAAATAAATTGTTTTGAAAGAGGAGGGCAGTTGATAGTTTTCTGTATTCGAGAGTAATTGTAATTTTACATCAGAATCAAGCAAATAACTTAAGGCAAACCATGTGCCGGGATGGTAACTTTTATCATCGCCAACTACGAGAGGAGATGAACTATCATTAATTAATTGGGCGACTTGAGGCAATTGGTAATTAATATCTTTCGTCCATGCAGTATCTGATTGAAGATTGATAATATTAGAGATAATACTGAAAAATAAGAGTAATCCTAAAATTTGTTGACCTGTTTTTTTCTCAGAGAATAAACCTAAGGTATAAGATAAAATAAATAATAATCCTAGCCAAGTAGGAATTAAATAACGAGGAATGATAGAACGGATCCCTCCAAAAAGTAAATCAGGTAATAATAATCCTAAAAATGGCATAAATGCAAAGGTTAATAAAAATATTTTAGAGGGATAAGTTGCGTGGTGAGTTATTAAATAATAAATGGCATAAAGTATTAATGATACAAGAGGAATGATTAGCATCATCATTATATCTAAACGACTATCCGGATTAATCAAAAGAAATAAACGACTAAGGTTAATACTAATTTTTTGTAGTATTTCTTGCCATGATATCATCGTCTCAGACATCCAAGCGTTAGCCGCTTTATAAACAGCGTAGTTATTGATAAAAATGAGAAACCAAGGTAAAAAGGCAAATCCTGTCAGAGATAAAGATAAAGGGTAAAAAAAGACGCGTTGTTTTGTCCATTGTGTGGTTAAAATAACATAAATAAATTGAGCAAAAATGACTAAAATCATTAAAGCAGACGTATAAAGTCCCGCGATTATTGTTAAGGTATACAATCCCCAATTGCTTAAACTTGATGTCAAGGATTGAACCTTTAGAGCTTTCAATAAACAGAGATAGGAAAGAAGAATCAATAACCCCCATAAAGAATACTCTCTTGCCTCTTGTGCATACAACACAAATAGAGGAGAAAGGGAAATCAAGGAAACAAAAATTAGACTAATTTTTTGATTGTTGAAAGCTTCTTGGCTTAAAAAATAGGCAACAGGCAACATCAACAGACTAATAAAGACAGAAAAGCTCCTTAAAATAGCAATATTATCACCAAATATCTGTAACCAAAATCGAGCAAAAATATAGTACAAAGGGGGATGATGAGGATCATCTACCGCTAGACTTTTAAGGGTATCAATAAAATCACGTTGAGGATTGAGATGCAAATAATACTGTAAATCTTGAGGATGTAAAATTTTTCCGTTAAAAACACCTTGATGAAGTTCAAAAAAATAATAGCCTGCGATATGAAATTGACTATGAATTTCATCGTGCCAAAAAACTTTATAATCGAGATTTGACAATCTAAAAATGATCCCCAAACAGATAGCAATTCCTGTTAAAAAAATTAAGGAGTAAAAAGTTTTTTTCGTCAATTGCTTAATAGTCACTGCCATACTGTTGTAGATTTTCAAATTGAGTAAATTCGGGTTGAAAAATTAGCCTTCGGATGCCTGTCGGACCGTTACGGTGTTTAACAATATTAATTTCAGCGATGCCTCGATCTGGTGTATCTGGATTGTAATATTCGTCGCGGTATAACATTATAATTAAATCTGCATCTTGTTCAATTGAACCACTTTCTCGTAAATCTGACATCATTGGACGTTTGTTAGTTCGAGATTCTACGGCACGACTTAACTGTGATAAAGCAATAACAGGAGCATTGATTTCTCTTGCTAATCCTTTTAATGAACGAGTAATTTTTGATAATTCCTGTACACGATTATCACTACTACCTTCCATTAATTGTAAATAATCAATCAAAACTAAACCGATTTCTCCCTTATTTTCAGACTGTAAGCGACGGACTTGGGATCGAATTTGCATAACCGTAATATTGGAGGCATCATCAATAGAAATAGGGAGGATAGCTAATTCTGACATAGCTTTATTTAACGGCTCTAATTCATTTTGGGAAAAGTGACCTGTTCGCAAACGGTTACTATCAATTCTTGCTTCACTGGCTAATAATCTCAATACAAGTTGCTCTTTGGACATTTCCAAACTAAAAACAGCAACCGGAAGTTCATGTTTCTTCGCAATTCTTAACCCTAAACTTAAGCCAAAAGCGGTTTTTCCCATTGAAGGTCTTCCCGCTATAATAATTAAATCAGCACGTTGTAATCCCCCTGTCATTGCGTCAATGTCATAAAAATCTGTAACTAACCCCGAACTTGCTGTTTTTTGATATAACTTCTCTAATTCATTAAAGGTTTGAACTAAAGTTTCCGAGATAGGAATTAAGCCGGCTTGGGGTTGTTTTTGTGTCAGACGAAAGATTTTTTGCTCCGATTCATCTAAAACGGTATCTAATTCTTGGGTGGTATCATAGCCAAGTTCGACAATTTCGTGACCCGATGAAATTAATTGACGACGGATATATTTATCCATCACTAACAAAGCATACCGATCAATATTAACAGCAGATACTGTACGATCAACCAATTGAGTTAATTTTGCCATACCGCCAATTTCATCTAAGAGATGATGGTCTTTTAACCAACTGGTTATCGTCACGAAATCTGTGGGTTGTCCTTGAGAATGTAACTGTAAAATGGCTTCGTAGATTTTGCGATGGTTGGGGACGTAAAAGGCATCTATGGCAATTAAATCTATCACTCTCCCAATTGCATCTTCATACAGTAAAATTCCTCCTAAGATAGATTCTTCGGCATCAATATTTTGAGGTGGAATATAATTATCAGTTGCCTTATTTTTTGCTTGAGCCATTGTTTTAACTTTAGTAAATGGGGTCTGACATTGTTATTTTGTATTGGGTGTTGTCTAGAACGCTAATCCTATCATAATTTCAACAAAATAGACAGCCGCAGTTATCTCACACGAGATAATAAACCATAAACAGGATTTTATGATTTTTTAATACTTTCGCTCCTTCGGTTCGAACATATTCACGACAACAGGCATATATTGAATATCAATTCCCGTAGATGAATAGTAAGCTAAAGTATGCCGTAAAAACTGGCTATCATCACGATTGGGATAATCTTCTCTTGAGTGTGCGCCGCGACTTTCTTGACGATTAATCGCAGATGTTAAAATTAATTCTCCCACCACTAAAATACTCTGTAATTCCATCGCTTCAATTAACTCTTGATTCCAACAGGTTGACTTATCATCAAGATAAATTTGTAGGTATTTTTCCTTTAATTGTTGGATTTGATGGATGCCTTCCTGCATTACTTCTTCTGTCCGAAAAACGCCACAATGATTAGTCATACAATCTTGAAATTGTTGCCGTAATTCATTAATGCGGATGCTTCCTTTTTGCTCTAAAAGGCTTTGAATATGGATTTTAGCAATGCCTAAATACTGCTGTTCATCAATTTCAGGAAACTTACGATATTTCACATATTCGGCAATTTTAGCACCCGTGCGACGACCATACACCACACATTCTAACAAAGAATTGCTCCCTAAACGATTCGCACCATGTACTGATACACAGGCGCATTCTCCGGCGGCAAAAAATCCTTCTGTCAGTTTATCCCCACTGCGGCGCACTCTACCATCCGTCGTAACGGGAACTCCCCCCATACAGTAGTGAGCCGTTGGGCGAACAGGCATCGGTTCGATAACTGCATCTACCCCGACTAAACGGTGTGCTTCTTCCCAACAAAAGGGAACACGACTCATTATCTTCTCTTTTCCCATGTGGGTTAAATCTAGATAGACAAAATTCCCCCCTGCACTTCCATTGGGGTTAATGCCTCTTCCTGCCCGAATTTCACGGGTAATTGCGCGAGAAGTAATATCACGAGGGGCTAATTCCATCTGATTTGGGGCATACCGCTCCATAAAACGCTCTCCTTCACTGTTTCGTAAGTAAGCACCCTCTCCCCGTACAGCTTCAGAAATTAATACACCAACTGGATACAATCCCGTCGGATGAAACTGCACAAACTCCATATCTTCGAGAGGAATACCTGCCATTGCAGACATGGCTAAACCGTCCCCTGTTGAGGCAAAATCGTTAGAGGTGGTATTAAATACCCTGCCATACCCTCCTGTGGCAAACATCGTCACCTTTGCTTGTACGACTTCAAGTTGTCCCTCACCAATATGGTACATAACAACGCCTTTGGCTTCTCCGTCTTCAAGAATTAACTGCATGACATACCACTCATCATAAATATGTACCCCATTGCGGTGTAAATTACTGACCAATTCGTGTAAGATGGCGTGTCCTGTCTTATCGGCGGCATAGCAGGTGCGTTTGTGAGAATGCCCTCCAAAAGCACGTTGTGCAATCTTTCCATCTTCTAAACGGGAGAATAACACCCCCATGTGTTCGAGATCAATAATGACCTCAGGAGCTTCTTGGGTTAAAATGGCTACAGCATCTTGGTCTGCTAAGTAATCTGATCCTTTAACGGTATCAAAGGCATGAGCTTGCCATGAGTCCTCTGGGTCAACATTCTTAAGCGTAGCGGCCATTCCTCCCTGTGCGGCCACAGAATGAGAGCGAATTGGGTGAGTTTTGGCGATAACGGCAACATCGGTATCAGGATTGAGGCGTTTAATTTCTAAGGCGGCGCGACATCCTGCGAGTCCACCACCGATAATAATGACATCGTGTTGTAACATTGGGCTTAATTATAATTATGGCTTTCCTTCTTCTATGGTGACGGATAGGCTAACTGATGGGGCAAAGTTACGGAAGTTTTTTAGAATCAGCGATCGCTATTTAACGGTGCCTTGAATTTCTACTGTTTAAGTATGACGGCTCAAAAATTTTAGTAGCTAATTTGCAGAGTGATAGAAGCTTTCACGCTCTGCTCTCCACCAATGACGGGTGTGCTATCTTTAGCAGCACTTCTGAACTGTTGTTCTGCTTGAATCATTCTTGGTTGAGGCACATTAGCTTCATTGACTTGAATACTGACAACTTCCTTCGCCTTAAAATTTAAAGCATTTAAAACTGCCTCCGCCTGTTGCTGTGCGTCTATCGTAGCTTGACGGAGGGCTTCTTTTTGTGCTTCAGAAATCGCCTCTTCAGTCGCCGTAAAATTCACCCCATCAATGCGAGTTGCTCCTGCTTTGACAGCTTCATCTAACAAAGCTCCTACTTTCTCGGTTGGAAGACGAAAACTAACCGTATTTTCGCCAATATAACCCACTAATTGCCGTTGATTATTATCGTATTGATAGTTAGGTTGTAAACGAATTCCAGTTGTTTCTAGCCTTTCTACCTGACGAGTGCGTAAAAAATCAATAATGGCTGAGGTATGTTTAGCGATTTCTTGCTGTACTTCTGTTGCTGTTTTTCCCTGAATTTCCACCCCAAGCTGGACTTGAGTTAATGTCGTGGGAATTCTTTCAATTCCTTGTCCTGTTACCGTTAATGTCCGTAATGCTACGTCTTGTGCCATTGCTGGATTCATCCCGATTAAACGGAGAAAAAGTACGATACCCAATATGATTAAGAAATGTCGACCAAATTTAGGGAGGTAAATCATTAAAATTCCTGTAAGTATAACAATTTTATTTATAAAGCCCAAGAAAATTATAAGCTCATTTTGTCTGTTTTAGCGACGAAGAACTGTTCAAAAGAAGTTATAAAAAGTTTGTATCGTTAAATTAATCTTTGTTTAGAGACAATGGTTAAAGTTACTTTATAGTATAGCTTTAAAAGCTTTATTTAAGTTATTAGGGTGAAAACTAGCAATATTTGTCCTATTTAACGTCAAGCGTTGATTAGGATGAGGAAACAGGGTAATAATTAAAAAAGAGTGTACTTCCCAACCTAATTCTTTTGCTTAAACCCTAAGATAGAATAAGGGTGAAGAAGCGAAATTATGGCTATTAGAGAATGAATCTAAAAGAATTGAACGAAGATTGCTAGGAGAAGAAGGGGATAGGTTGAAATGCGATCGCTCTTTATAATGATTCTATCCAGAGAAAAATAATGACGATAAATATAAATCTTATAAAGTTAAAAAATTAACGCCCGTTTGAACGTCTAGCAGATTCTTGATAAATAACCGCTAACGTTTTTTCGATTGTATCTTCGTAAACAGTAAAGAACAAATCCTGATTAAAACTCGATTCAATATCAGGCTCTACACTGACTTGATGAGTAATTAAATATGTATCAGAATCTATGGGTTCAATTTGCCACGAACCTTGTAGCTTTTTTACTTCGCCTTCAATCACTTTAAACTTAATGAGTTTAGGATAGTCTTCAGTGACGACAATCTTTACTTTAGCTTTTCGAGAAAACAGGAGAAACCGAAAAACTTGTACTTGTTCAAAAACTCTGTAATTCCCTCGACTTTCTAAGAGATTGCTTTCAATTACATTGGGCATATATTTCTCAAAATTATCATAATCCGTCAAAGTTTGCCAAATTGAAGGTAAACTTGCTTTCACAACTACATATCCCGTATATTGTCCCTTACTCCCGTTTAGAATAACTTTTCCTTCTTCTAGTTCTGGTTTGGCAGATAAACCATTTTGCTCAACGGTGGGATACTGAATTTGAGCAAGGACAGGATAAATCATAAACGCTGTTGTTGTCAGTACCAAAAATAACAGCTTTCTTAGGCCTTGTAAAGAGCGTTTTCGTCGACGTTGAATCATAAAATACTCTACCAAAATTTCTTATTTATTGAGATTGCGCCGAAAGCTAATCTTTCCCACTTTTATTAGTCCAAATAGAAGTAAACTTCAGGAAACTATCAATATCCTCGCCAATTTCGTTCTCTAAATGAAAAAGTAAATTTCCTAAATCTTGCTTAACCCATAACCTCGCCTCTCACTTTACTTTCACTATTTCCTAAAAATCTTGAGAGACTTAACTCATTATAATGTAATTCGAAGCTCAGGTGTTATGCTGTAAGCGATCGCTAGATTAATTTTAGACGAATGCAATCTTTTCTTGAGAACGCTGTTTTCTCAATCCGGTTTCAGAGAGAAGCGTTTAATAAATCTTAAGTAAATAATTATTATTATACATTGCATTAATTTCAAGAAGATATACAGAAATTCTCAAACGAGTTATGTATGTTAACTTACCCTTTTCATTAAGGATTAAAAGTCACGCTCTCCTAAAATTAATCTCGTTTACTACCAAACAACCCATCCCCTGCCCTTAAAAGCAATCCAATCAATGAGTGGGTAAAAACCCACCCGATGAAGCTCAAACCGAAGCAATGGTTTTTTGTTCTTGTTTTTCAGTTTCTATCGCCTGATAAAGACGATTTAAGGCAGTAACATACGCTCGCGCAGAAGCCACAATAATATCTGTGTTGGCTGAATAACCGGAATAGGTGCGATGATTATGACGGAGACGAATGGTTACTTCTCCCATCGCATCAATACCCGCCGTGACGGATTTAACGGAATATTCAATCAATTCATTGGGGATATTAATCACCCGATTAATCGCTTTATATACCGCATCGACAGGACCTGTCCCAATTGCCGCATCGGTTAATTCGTTGCCTTCAGGAGTGCGAAGGGTTACGGTGGCAGTAGGGGACGCATGATCGCCACAGGAGACTTGAACTAGCTCCAAACGGAATAATTCGGGGGCTTGTTGAATTTCATCGTTAACGATAGCTTCTAAGTCCCAATCAGTAATTTCTTTTTTCTTGTCTGCTACTTCCTTAAAGCGTAAGAAAGCTTTATTTAACTCCGTCTCTGAGAGTTCAAAGCCCAATTCTTGCAAACGAGTACGGAAGGCATTGCGCCCCGACAGTTTACCTAAGACAATTTGATTATTCGTTAACCCGATGGACTCTGCATCCATAATTTCATAGGTTAGCTTGTGCTTGAGTACCCCATCTTGGTGAATTCCCGATTCGTGAGCAAAAGCATTTGCCCCAACGATTGCCTTATTGGGTTGCACCACCATCCCTGTCAAACTGGACACGAGACGGGAGGTTTTATAAATTTCTTTGGTTTTAATATTGGTTAAAGGTTCAGTAGAATCAACGGATTTACCCAAAAAGGGGTTGAAATATTGACGACGCACATGAAGAGCCATCACCAGTTCTTCTAAGGCCGCATTCCCTGCCCTTTCACCGATGCCATTGATGGTACATTCCAGTTGACGCGCCCCATTTTTAACCGCCTCTAGAAAATTCGCTACCGCTAACCCTAAATCATCGTGACCATGAACAGAAATAATCGCTTGGTCAATATTAGGCACATTTTTTTTAATTCCGCCAATTAACGCCCCAAATTCGCTAGGGGTTGTATAACCAACGGTATCGGGGATATTAACCGTAGTTGCTCCTGCCGCAATCGCCGCCTCTAAGATTTGATAAAGGAATTCTGGGTCACTGCGTCCTGCGTCTTCGGGGGAAAATTCTACATCGTCCACAAAAGACTTCGCATAAGCCACCATTTCCGGCACAATTTGCAGAACTTCGGCACGGCTTTTTTTCAGTTTATATTCAAGATGAATGTCTGATGTAGCGAGAAAAGTATGGATTCGAGGCTTTGCGGCGGGTTCTAAGGCTTCTGCCGCTCGTTTGATGTCATTTTTGGCGGCGCGGGCTAAACCACAAATGCGAGGGCTATTTTCTGTGTCAAACAGACGGGCAACGGACTGAACCGCCGTAAAATCCCCTTGACTGGCGTAAGGGAATCCTGCCTCAATGATATCAACCCCTAATCGTGCCAGTGCGCGAGCGATGGTCAGCTTTTCGTCAACGGTTAAAGCGGCACCCGGAGATTGTTCTCCATCTCGAAGAGTCGTATCAAAAATGATGATGCGGTCAGGTTGATTGCTCATAAATCACAACGGCACACGAATTTCAGTCAGCTTTTTTGTCAATTATAACAGGAGTCAACCGTTCTCGTCCGTTATAAAAGAGCGAGAGTAGGATAGACGAACGGTTTTAAGTTGAGGAATCTTAACATCCTGTTTATTCGTCTTTAGGATTTGTCTATTAAAATAGCAAAATAATATAGCGATAATTATTGTAACTTGAGGAGCTAGAACGGTGATTAACGTCTCTGATGAAACTGAGAAGCAGACCCACGAAGCAGAAATTCCCCTTCTGCTTGATCCTTCCCTTTTACGGTCTGCCCGTCGTATTTATCGGACTTTTTGTATTCTACACTCTAAGCAAAACCGTCGTCCCTTTGGCATTGCCATTCATCGCAATACTCATCGAGGACAGTTGATTTTTAATAATCATCCTATTTTACTGCCTGGTGAGTGTTTTGTGGCCGTTCAACAGCTTGAAACGGAGCAGAGATATTAATATTGAGCTTCTTCGCCCTGTAGCGTCGGTAACCAAGGAATATCAGTCACCCCTATATCGTAACCGAGTTGGGTGAGTAGCGTTGTTAGCTGTCCACGATGATGGGTTTGATGGTTAAACAGATGAGTAACGAGAATCCATGTCGGTAGGAGACGAGTTTTTTGATCGACGTTGCTAGTATAAGAAAACAACTGCTCTAACCATTCAGAAGTTAAGGTTGTTAGTCCATTCAATCATTTGTTGGTCAACTTTTTGGCGTTCTTGTTTTAGCAATTCAAAATCGTCGTACATCATTTGTCCCCAATTTGGAACGTAGAAAGGTTGTTCAGTAAAACGCCCCATCCAAGCTTTATCACCGTAGAGTAAATGATTTAAAGTTCCGTGAATTGAGCGAAAAAAAGCCCCTCTGTCGGACTTTCTCTCTTGATCGGAAATTTGGTCACACACCCCATAGAGCTTTTGATTCATCCATTGATTATAATTCGCCATTAAGGTGTAGTAAGTTAAATCATTCATGGAAATTACACGATAATAATAAGCTGAGTTACATTTGAATTTTTCTATTCTAATACTTAGATTAATTTTAGGATAAAACGGGTTGCATATTGCTCTCTAATTGTTGAACAATTATGATTAAATCTTGAGGTGTTTTCGCTAAAAAATCAGGTTGATATCTGGCTAAAACTTCAGGAGAATTAAAGCCCCAACCTACGGCTATCACCTGAATTTTACTTTTTTGAGCAGATTGAATATCACGGGTTTCGTCGCCAATATAAATTAATTCACTGGGCTGAAGCTTACCCTTTTTCAAGACTTGATTGATAATCTTATGTTTACCAAATAAAGTTGTTCCAGAGCAAATAAAATCAAAGGTTTCTGCTAATTTATTTTTTTCCAAAAAAGCAGTGACATTTTCTTTGCTATTTGAAGTAATAATTCCTAAATGATAGCCCTTTTCTTTTAAGAAAATAAGACAGGATTGAATTCCCTCAATGGGGGTTAGTTTCTTGACCCTTTTATTTAATTCAGTTTTGACTCTTTTGAGAATGAAGGGAATTTTGATTAGAGAAATATTAGATTCTCTGACAATTTCTCTTGAACTAAGATTTTTTAATCGTTCTAAATCGTTAAGTCCAACAGGTCGATAGCCAAACTCTCCTGATAGTTCATTAACAATTTCAACAAACGCATCATAAGTATCTGCAATTGTGCCATCGAAATCAAAGACAATGACTTTTAAAACCATGGGAAAGTTAAATTGTGACCAATTTTATCTATCTTTAATATACTATAAATTAGCAGAAGCATTACGTCTCAACATAGACGGTTTAATCCGTCGAAGTGCCGACCCCCGAAAGCGTTGATCCCATTCTTCATCGGAAATCTGGGCTAATTCCCTGAGTTTGACCTTAATATTGGAGGGATAGGGCTGAAAATCTTTAATATCCGTCTCTTTAGCAAAGCGTTGATTCCAAGGACACACCTCTTGACAAATATCGCATCCAGCCACCCAGCCGTTAAAGTGGGAAATTAGGTCTTCTGGCAAAGTTTCTGAGCGATTTTCGATGGTATGATAAGCAATACAGCGATTAGCATCCACAAAATAAGGTTGAGGAATTGCCTTCGTTGGACAAGCATCTAAACAACGGGTACAAGTACCACAATGATCGCTATGGGGTTTATCGGGGATTAGCGGGATATTAATCAGAATTTCACCTAAAAACAACCAACTGCCATAATGACGACTAATCACATTACTATTTTTGCCAATCCAGCCCAATCCAGAGCGTTGCGCCCATGCTTTATCCTGAATTGACCCCGTATCTACGTAATAACGCGTTTTAATCTGCGTATCTTGTGCTTGCAACCATCGATTGAGAGCTTTCAATTTTTTCGTCATTACTCGATGGTAGTCTCTGCCCCATCCGTAACGGGAAATTTTAGCGTATTCCGCCTCTTGCGGCTGTTGATGAGGGGTGTAATAATTTAACCCTACCGAGATCACGGATTGCACATCCGGCATGACTTGACAAATCTCTTGACGACGAGGATCGCTCATCCACGCCATATCAGCTTGATATCCTTTATTTAACCAAGTTTTTAAGTGATTAACAGCGTTATCTTGTTCCTGAGATTCAAGTGAGGCAATTCCTATCAGATGAAAGCCTATTTCTCTGGCTTGTTCCTTGATTTGATGACTCTCTAACATGATTAATGATTATCATACAAAAAAATGGATGTCAATAAACTTGCAAAAAAGTTTGCAATTTGTAATGTTTTGTTACATAATAGGAACCAAGGGATCGCTCTTGAGCTTTTTCCAGTGATGCTAATGTTCTCAACCCTATTGATGGTGGGCATCTTAAATAATATCTTAATCGGCTCAATGATCTTTTTCTCCTCATTTTAAGATTCGCTTTGTATCTCCCAACACAGAAGCAGGATAAACCTGCTTTTTTTGTCTTGAAAAATAAAAAAAATAGAGACGTTTTATGGCACATCTCTATAGGGTTTGAGAAACTTTGTTCAATCCCTTACCCTTTAATAGACAAAAACTGCCCCTGTTTTTTGTAAGTTAACGGCGCGATGACCAAAAAAAGTGGGCTTTTCTTTGAGAACCGATACATTGACGAGATTTTTTGCCTCATCAACTGTAACATCAAAACGGAGGGTAAAGTCACTACTACTATCAACTAAAGAGTAAATTACAATGACAGCAGAATTGCCGAACCCTTGTAATCTTCCCGTTTGGCCAGCAGGAAGGGATGTGGGATTGGTAGATTCTAGTTCCGTGATATCATATTCAATCTGAATATCAGTGTTATTTTGAATGATCACTTCAACGGGCTGTTCGGCATTAAAGCGAGTCACCGGTTGCCAAAATCCGGGTTGATAGGTTTTTGCCGGGGGATCTTGAGCGATCGCCGGACGAACCATTGGCAGGGCAACGGTTAACAAGATCAAGAATGCTAAAGCTTTCATGGCGTATCGTTTTAAAAGAATAACAGGCTAGAGACGTAGGGCGATCACCATAAGTTTCTGAATAATGCCATCAACCCGAAAGAGCTTACGATTAACAAAAACATAAAGTTCTGAATTAACGTATTAACCAAAGTAATCAGGTTCATTTCCCTTTTTCCACTTAATATTACAGCCAATACTAGGAATTTGTTCTTCTTTCACTGATTCATCGGCTAAGAGACTATCAATTGCCTGTCGCAAATCTTCACCCGTGACGGGAATTTCATTACCGGGGCGACTACTATCGAACTGTCCACGGTAAACAAGGATTCTATTAGCATCAAATAAGAAAAAATCAGGGGTACAGGCGGCGGTATAAGCTTTAGCCACGGCTTGACTTTCATCGTAACATACCGGAAAGGTAAATCCTAAGCTTTGTGCCATTTTTTGGAGATTTTCAGGGGAATCGCTGGAGTAATGGGTAACGTCGTTAGCAGAGATCGCCACTATTCCTAACGCGTAATCTCGATAGTCTTGTCCCAGTTTAGCCAATGCAACCTGAAGATGTTTCACAAAAGGGCAATGCTGACAAATAAACATGACCAGCAAAGCGTCTTTGCCTTCAAATGTCGTTAGTGAAATCGTTTTTCCCGTTACAGTATCCGGTAACGCAAAATCAGGGGCAAGGGTTCCCAAAGGAAGCATCGTCGAAGGCGTTAACACCATAATTTTAGTCCATAGAATCGCTGTCAATTTAACTTAAGATAAAGATGGGGCAATCGGCAATAGGCTGTTAATTCGGCAGAATAGAGCAAGCAGGTGAGTCACCTCGCACCCATCCCATCACAACACATACCTTTTGATATAGATTGATAAAGAAAATATCTTTCTTTTTGGGGAGAAAATAAAAGAAACGCTGAACTAGGATTGTGATATTTAAGGAATAACGTTAATTCCTTCAATTAAGTTGCAAAAATGAAGATCATGATGCTCAATTCAATCGCTCCTCTGTTAGCGCAAGTTTTAAATGAACCAGTTGTCAATTCGCCGGAAGATGCGGCCTTAGTGTTTAGTGGCCCGCAATTTTTTACCGCCTTAGTGGCTGGCGTTGTTTTAGCTTTTGCCTTTCAATTACTCTTGACCAATTTAGGGGTGGCGGCTGGCATTTCTTTAGCAGGAGGGTCATCCTCAGAAGAAAATGAAAATGAAGATAGTTTTGGCGATACTCTCCATAACATTAGTTTAGTATTAGGATTAGGCACATTGATAAGTGTGACCGTTGCCCTATTTTTTGCTTCTTTATTAGCCGTTAAACTCAGTTTATTTATCTCTCCGTTATCGGGCGCAATCGTCGGTTTGGTGATTTGGGGGACGTATTTTTCCCTTTTAGTGATCGTGAGTTCTGCTACCATTGGCTCTTTGGTCGGTTCAGTTGTGAATGCGGCCACCGCTGGTTTTCAGTCCTTGATGGGAACAGCCACTGCGGCCTTAGGGGCAAAAGCGATTAGAAAAGAAGTGGTAGACACAGCAGAAGCGTCAGTCGCCGCTATCCGTCGAGAATTAGGAGCGGCACTCGATCCGGTTACAGTACGAGAGAATTTAGAAGATTATTTTACCAAAGTGCGTCCTCAGTCTCTTGATTTTGATAAATTGGCCGCTGACTTTGAAAAACTCTTAGATCAAGACGAATTAAAGAAAATTGCCCAAACTGGACAAATTCCCTCTCTTGATCGTCAAACTTTTGTCGAATTAATCGCTCATCGAAGTGATTTCTCCCAAAAAGATATTAACCGTGTGGCAGATAAACTGGAATCGGTTTGGCGCAATATCACCCAATCTTTACCCACCTCCAAAAATGATATAGGAGAGTTAGGGGACTACATTAAAACAGCGCCGAGTGAGCAACTATTAGGAAGCGAATTTACTGACAAATTAACTAAATTAGTTAAAGAAGTCCGAAAACCTAGCTCTTCTGACTCATCTAATTGGCTGACACAGAGTCTAACGATGGGGATGAATACCCTAATCAGTTTGGCGATGGGAAGAACGGATCTTTCGCAATTAGATGTTGATAAAATTGTCGATCAAATTAATCAAATCAAAGAAGGATTAGGAGAACAGACGAATAAACTGGCCAATCAAGTCACAAAAGGCGAAACGACCAATGACGAAGCGATAAAAGCCGATATTAAAGCTTATCTGCTTAATACCTATCCGTGGCAATTAAGATCGGACATCCTCAACCGTGAATTCCGCAACCTGCTTTATGATCCTGATGCCTCTCCTGAAGTAACGGTGGGAGAATTAGAGTCGATTTCTCGTTCTACTTTTGTGGCACTCCTGAAAGAAAAAGGACTCTTAACCCAAGCAAAAATCCAAAAAACGGCGAATGCCCTCGAAGAAATCCGCCTAGAAGTTCTAAATACAGCACAGGCGGCTATTGAACGGAAAAAAGCGATCGCTCTCTTGACTGATGTAGAACAACATCTTTCAAATACGTCCAAAGAAGACCTATTAGATGCCGAAAAAGTGCAAATTATCTTCAAACCTATCTTAGAAGATGCAGATACGGAGATAGACCGACTCCGGCATCGTCTGACACAACTCGATTATCCGACTCTCGAACGGATGCTAGAAAAACGCCACGATATTGAAATTGGAGAAAGGGTTTTTGTTGTTTCTAACGTTGAGAGAGTACGAGATCAAGTGATCCAAGAGTCCCAAGACAATCAAGCCGCTATCCAAGGGAAAATTGAACAACAATGGCTAAAAGTCAAAGCTTATCTTAAAGATACGGGTAAAGACGAACTCAATCCGAATGACATCCAACGGGAACTTCAATTATTTTTAGATGATCCCTCTTTAGGCATGGCCGCCTTGCGCAACCGCTCATCTCGTTTTGATAGAGATACTTTAGTACAACTGCTGAATCAACGCCAAGACTTGAGTGAAGAACAAATCAATGAAGTTCTTGACAAAGTTGAAGAAAATTGGACTTCTATTCGTTCTATTCCTGCAAAATTGACTGGACAAGTGGAACAGCAATACGAAAAAGTTACCTCAGGAATTGCCGATTATTTGAGACAAACCAACAAGACTGAACTTAACCCAGAAGGCATTCAACGAGATTTAACTCTCCTCCTTGAAGATCCACAAATGGGTGCGGAAGCCATTAAACAGCGATTAGCAATGATGGATCGCGATACATTGGTGCAATTACTCAGTCAACGCCGAGATTTGAGTGAAGCCGATGTCAATCGTATCATTGATGATGTGACTGGTACTTTACACAGTTGGGCGCAAGCCCCGCAACGATTGGCAAGACGAACCGGTCGCCAAGTTCAGGAATTTCAAGCCACTTTAGCTGATTATCTGCGCTCTACGGACCGAGAAGAACTCAGTCCCGCAGGGATTAAACGAGACGTGCAGTTACTTCTCCATGATCCGAAAATGGGACTCGAAAGTCTCCAAGAACGCTTGTCCTACTTTGATCGAGACACACTGGTGGCGTTATTGTCTCAACGGGATGATATTTCGGAGGAAGAGGTCAATCGGATTATTGATCGCATCTTAGAAGTGCGTAATCAAGCAGTTCAACAAATAGAAGCGATCCAACAACAAGTACAAGGAGCAATTAACCGTATTTTAGATAAAATCCGCATTTATCTCGACAGTTTAGAGCGTCCTGAACTTAATTACGGTGGCATTCGGGACGACTTACAAACGCTAATGGATGATCCTCAAGCGGGATTTGACGCCTTACGCGATCGCTTTTCTCAGGTTAATCGGGATACGGTTGTCGCTATTTTACAGTCCCGTGACGATATTTCGCCGGCGGAGGCAGAACGGATGGTTGCCCAAGTAGAGCACACCCGCGATCGTCTGTTACAACGCGCTGAACGAATTCAACAGACTGCAAGACTTCAACTTGAGAGAGTAAAAGAAGAAGCTCAAAAACAAGCCGAAGCCACTCGAAAAGCGGCAGCTGTGGCGGCATGGTGGCTATTTTCAACAGCGTTAATCTCGGCGATTGCGTCTGCTGGGGCAGGAATATTGGCTGTGGGAGGTTAAATCTAATTTTTTAATCATTCTTCTTTCCAACTTAATTAATCACTCTGTTAGGGCGCAAGACAATTTGCGTCCTTTATTATTGTTTCAAGCAAAGATTGATTCTCTTTATTTTCTGAGAGAAATAGAGAGAAGGTAAGCAATCGGAAATTGCTCAGACTCATACTGTGGTTGGTTAAGTCTCTTATAATTTCTTTCATTTGAAGGATGATTTTAGTCTGTATTTTTTGCGAGTCTAGAAGTAGAAACAAGTTTATAAATTAGGAGTTTAAGAAATATGAAGCACAAAAACTTTGAATTTTTATCTGCTGTATTGATGGTTGTTTCCTTGTCATCAATAAGCCCTGTCTTAGCCCAAGAATCTCCTCTTCCTAACCGGCAAAATTCCCAATATCCTCAAGTGTCCCCGGCGGTTCTTCCCACCGATCTTCCTACTGAGCAACCGAATCAAGATTCATCCAATCCAAATCAAAAACCCTCTAATATCAGCGATAATGTCGAGAAAGCTGCCGAAGAATCCAGTTATGATCGCTATATGCGCTTAGGATATTCGGCGGCTCAAAAGGAAAATTATGAACTTGCCGCTTCTTATTTTCGGAATGCGCTTTATGAAGTTCCCCAAGATCGGGATGCAACGATCGCCTATTGGAATACCCGTAATGTCATTAATGAGCGTCAAGATCAAGATTCAGTTACCGCAGAAAGTGATTATGATCGCTCCATGGAAAAAGGCTATGATGCCACTGCCCAAGGGGATTATCAAATGGCACTAAAAAACTTTAATCAAGCCCTAGTTGAACGTCCTGAAGATTATTATGCCACCCAAGCCATTCGCAATGTTCAAACCTATCTCAATCGAGGAGAAGAAATTAGCCCAAAAGATTCCCTTTCAATACCGATTTTATATGTGGGAGAACGTCCTTATGATCGCTACATGAGACTCGGTTATGCGGCACAAAAACGGGAAGATTATACGATGGCAATGAGTCATTTTAGAAGTGCGCTTTATGAACGTCCTAATGATAGACAAGCGACGATCGCTTTCTGGAATATCAGAGATAGTATGAACAAAGATGAACAAACGGGAACTGAGCAAGAATCATCCTATGATCGCTATATGAGATTAGGTTACGATGCCACAGAACAAGAAAACTACCCAAGGGCGATTAATTTGTTTCAACAAGCTCTCAATGAACGTCCTAACGATCAATATGCCGCTCAAGCGATTCTGAATGTTAAAACCTACTCTAATCAAGAGACTTCTCGTAACAGTCAGTCAAAATAGGTAATAAATTCCACCGCCCTGTGACCGTTAAACCGATGGGGGGAAGACTTTAAATAAGGG
Source organism: Microcystaceae cyanobacterium (assembly GCA_041746575.1). Taxonomy (GTDB): domain Bacteria; phylum Cyanobacteriota; class Cyanobacteriia; order Cyanobacteriales; family Microcystaceae; genus JBGTGT01. The sequence continues at coordinate 48,228 of JBGTGT010000133.1, read as the reverse complement.
TGTTACCTCCTGCTTCAAATTTTCAATCCTTTTACCTCGTATTCAGTTCTATTGATTGACTACGGGTATTTAACCGAATTTGAGATCATTAAGTCGCAAACTGCTGTAATTTCGTTGTGGGGGCTTTAGCCCTAAAATAAACTTTAAAAAACTAACGATAACGATAAGCTGATGAAAGTACGTGGCTTAATAAGATTTTATTTCCCCTTATTCTCTGTTTCTCTCTGGATTACAGGAATTATCTGGATTAATCTTCCCGTCGCTCTAACTCAAGAAGAAGACCCAAGTCCCCCACCCCCGATCGTAGAAGTCAATCCGCCTGAAGAGGGTTTGTATTTTTCTGATATTCTCGTTCGGGGACGGCCTATTTTTCAAGTGGGCGGTTTGGCAAAAGTGAGTGCAAGGGAGCGAGCGGCCATTATTAATCGCCGTATTGCTAGTCTTTTGGTGCAATCTGACCCGATTGACAAAGTTACTGTTAAATCGGACGCTTCTCGCAAACTGTCTACTTTACAACTCAATAATCGGGTTTTAATGACGGTAACAGAGCAGGATGCCCTTGATTTTGGCTTATCCGCCGAAGAATTGGCAAAACAGTGGTCAGAAAAGCTCAATCGTGCCTTTGATAAGCCCCCTTTAGCGATTGATGTTGGGCAACGACTCTATGAAACGGTTCGTCAATTTCTTCGCAATACCATTGATCATCTTCCGGCGTTGGTAGGGGCAATTATTGTCGCTGGCATGACTTGGGGCGTGGCGAAAGGGGTGCGCTATGTGGCATTTACATGGGCAAAACAGACTGAAGGGGATTCGAGTGCAGAAATTTTGGTAGGAAGGCTCAGTTACGGTGCCGTTTGGGTAATGGGTAGCGTTATTGCGCTGGGGGTTTTAGGGCTGGATTTTGGCGCAATGTTAGGGGCTTTAGGTTTAACCAGCGTCGCCATCGGGTTTAGTCTTAAGGATGTTTTGAGTAATTACATTTCTGGGGTCATTTTACTAGCGGCGCATCCTTTTCGGATTAACGATCAAGTCGTTATTGGGGATTATGAAGGTACGATTACGCAAATTCAGTTGCGGGCGACGACTTTAAGAACCTATGATGGGCGTTTGGTATATATTCCCAATCAGGAGGTCTTTCAAGCCAGTATTATTAACAATACGGCTTCTCCTCGTCGTCGAAGTTCTTTAATGGTGGGGATTGATTACCAAGAAGAAATTAATCAAGCCAAAGCTGTCATTCATCAAACCCTAGAAACTTTGTCACAGGTGGAAAACACCCCTCTCCCAGATGTATTAGTGCGGGAATTAGGAGCGAGTACGGTCAATTTAGAGGTACGCTTTTGGGTAGATTCCCGTCGCGCAGGATTTTTAAATATTACATCTGACGTTGCTCAAGCGATTAAAGAAGCCTTAGAAAAAGCAAATATTGAAATGCCAACAGAGATTTATACAGTCATTGTCAGAGATTTGCCCCTATCCCCTGAAAACGGCGGGCAGGGTGACGGGGCGAGAATTGTGCAAAATTTACCCCCATCCCCCGCAAACAGCGAGCAGGGTGACGATACGAGATCGGATGAGACGGAACATTAATGTTTTTGGCGTTTTCCTTGACCAAAAAGAATCTTTTTAGCATCTTCGGTCATCGTTGCCTCTGTTTTTAGGGACTCTGCAACGGTATAAGCCTTTTGAACGGCAGTACGCACCTTGAGCGTTTCAAACCAGCGTTTGAGATGGGGAAATTCCTCAAGGTTTTGTTGCTGTTGCTGATGGGGAACAATCCAAGGATAAACGGCCATATCTGCGATCGAGTAGTCACCTGCGATAAACGCCCTGTTGCTCAAACATTCATCTAACACCCCGTAAAGTCTTTCAGTTTCTTTGACATAGCGATTAATAGCATAAGGTATCTTTTCGGGCGCATAACTGACAAAATGATGATTTTGTCCAAGCATGGGGCCAAGTCCCCCCATTTGCCAAAATAGCCACTGCATGACCTCAAATCGTCCCCTGACATCATTAGGAAGAAATTGTCCTGTTTTTTCCGCTAGATATTGCAGAATTGCCCCCGATTCAAACACACTAATCGGTTCATCCCCCTCCGTTGGGTTAAGATCTACGATCGCAGGAATGCGATTATTAGGAGAAATCTTCAGGAAATCAGGGTCAAATTGTTCTCCATTGGCGATGTTAACGGGATGAAGTCGGTAAGGGAGGTCAGTTTCTTTGAGAAAAATGGTGATTTTATGCCCATTCGGCGTTGCCCAATAGTAGAGATCGATCATTGATGGCGTATCCTCTCTGTCTTTATCATAAATTTATCTTAAAGTGAATGAATGCAAAGATGTCCACCCTTTGTTTTTTCTTGTCCTAAAAAGGAGTTAAACTGACCTTCCTGATGGAGTGACAACCCCGTGACAAAGAAAATACAAAATTTAGTATATTTATTGGGAAAATGAAGAAACCCTAAGTTTTAGCTGTTTACATTGCGTTTTGTAACAAATTTTAGTCGAAGTGTCACAAAGTACGTTTTTTCTTCTGAGTAATTAGTGAGTAGTCAACAATCAAGTTAAAGCTCAAGTTGTTTTTCTTAATAATTACCATGAAAGTTTTTCCAATTAATTGCGTTGTTCATATCACTTCTGCATTGCTTGTATCCGCTATTATTGCTCAGCCTGCACAAGCAACAACACTCAATGGCTCATTTAGTTTTATGGGAAACTCAACTTACTTAGAGAACGATGCTACTAAAGATGGATGTATAGATGAGGCCCAGAAAAAAGGAGTCCCTAAACTTGATATGGTAACTATAAATGCTGTTTTTAGCATCAAGAAAGATCCATTTAGTGCTAAAGATAGTTTTATAAAATTTACATGGCAAGATAGCAATTGTGACAGTGCTGATCAAGAATATGATAATTTCAATGGTCAAGGAAAGCCTTGGATGTCAAAAAAAATACCTCTTACAGACAAAACTAAGCTTGATCCAGAGACATGGAAAGTTGAAAGAATAGATTTTTCGGGCGTGTTAGAAGATGAATTTGGTGAAACATCTTCAGGTTATTTTGATTTTAAGACCAATGATAAGATAAAGGGTGAAACCGAAACTTTCTTTGGGGGCGCAAAAGTGGATACCACTACAGTTTTTAAAATTAGTGATTTTGAAAGTAAAAAAGAATGTATTATTGACAAAGGAGCTAAACTTTTATCGTACAAGAACTATGCTCCTTTTACTCAAGAGGAACATCAAAAAATGTATATTCAAAAAGCACTTAGACCTAAATACTTAACACAAGAACACTTTTTAACTTGGAGTTAATCTTAAGGAAGAAAGCGATTCGTTGTTTTCTTTCTTGTTCTTTCTGCTGTCTCAAATAAGCCTGCAAAGCCTCATTCCAATTTGAGGGATAATCGCTTTAACTTGAGCTAATGACGGGGTAATGATGGAGCTAAATAGCCTGCTGTATAAGAGTCATAGCTCGTTGCCCCTCTGGTAGAAAGGAAGCTTGTTGATATTAATTGTCTCAGCTAAATTGGGTAAATTAGAGAGAAGAAACCACGGTTTTAATTCTCTCATGCCTCGGCTGGTTCTTTTCTAATAAATTCCCATTGTTATCTCCTTTAGTTAACGCTCTTTGTTGACTTTTATATTCGCCTTTTACTTCACGAAAAAGAACAGATTGGCAGTAATAACCATCAGTCCGTATTTTGATAAATCATATTTACTCACACCTTTGTTATCCATCAATGCCTTAAACATTTATTACGGATAAATTGAGCGGTGCGAATAGCATCATCTATCGCCTGATATTGTTTTGGCTTACTGACATTGTCGGAAACCATATTCAACCCATATTCTTAATCCATAAAGATTACAAGCATATTTTTTTATCTGGCTAGTTGTTGCCGTGAGATTAGTCATGACAAAAGAAGTAGAATTATCTGGTATGGTGTCAGGGTCAGTAGTAATACTAAATCCGCCTTACTGTCCTGAATTGAATTCGATTGAGCGGTTATGGGAACATCTCAAGACGGATCTTAAGTGGGCTTCTTTCAAGATCTTAGAGCAACTACAAACCAAAGTAGATGAACTTATCGGTGAGTTAACGCCGAAATAGTTGCTTCCCTCACTGGTTATTCCTTCATCTTGGATGCCCTATCTGTTGTAGCCCCTATTTAAATTGGTATAAATTATTTTTCATAATAAATATGTAAATCGAATTGAGTATTAACCTTTGTATCCAACTCCGTCAATAAAAAAAGAGGGCAAGAATGATTGGTTGAAATCTTCTGACCCTCTGTTACCCTAAATCCATCAAAGATTATTCATCATAATCGTCAAAATCGTCCCCATCCTCGTCATCAACATCCGAAGTCGGCTCAAATTCTGACCCCAAATCTGCCTCAGTGTAAGCACGAGCGATATTATCATCGAGGATCATATCCTCATCTTCATTCAAGCCCAATCGAGGCGGAAATTTGCCAGTTTCAACCGTTCGCTCCTGATCAGCATTATAGGAACGATCGCGATAACTGTTATCTTCTCCATTATCAGTAATCGCGTCCTCTTGAGCATGGAATCCTGTGCCTGCCGGAATTAAACGACCAATGATCACATTTTCCTTTAAGCCCCGTAACCAGTCTGATTTGCCCTCAATGGCGGCTTCTGTTAGGACACGAGTGGTTTCTTGGAAACTGGCCGCACTGATAAAGCTGTCCGTATTTAAGGATGCTTTTGTAATTCCCAATAATACAGGAGTGTAACGCGCTGGCGCACCCCCCGTAATGGACATTGCTTCATTCACCTGCTCTACTTGGCGTAATTCCAATAATTCACCGGGTAACATAGTGGTATCTCCGCCATCGTCAATACGAACTTTGCTAGTCATCTGGCGGACAATCACTTCAATGTGTTTATCGGCAATATCAATACCTTGGGATTGATAGACCATTTGTACTTGATCGACGAGGAATTTTTGTGCTTTCTCTAATCCAACGAGGGATGCTTCGTAACAACCTAATTCATCCAGATGATAGCTAAAGAAAATTTCGAGGATTTCGTGGGGATTGGCAGGTCCATCCGTGAGAGGATCGGCCGCATTTACCATTTGTCCGTCTGATACCAGTAAGCTTTGCCCCGGCAAAATAGGATAATCACTGATTGTGCTATCGGCTTCAATCACTTTGATATCTACCGAGTCATCATCTTGATATTCCACCTGACAGGTTCCCGATTTACGAGCGAGAATACAAGCTTCCTTCGGTTTGCGAGCTTCCAATAATTCCTCAATCCGAGGCAACCCTTGAATAATATCTCCTGTTTTTGACCGCTCAAAGACCAAGAGAACTAAATTATCCCCCCGTTGTACCAGATCGCCGTCATCAATATGTAAAATGGCACCGGCTGACACCCGGTAGGGGCGACCTAAGCGCAATTCGACTTCACAGCCTTTATCGGCAGGATGAATAGCCACAATGCGTCCCGATTCCGGGGCAACCACGCCATCGGCGATCGCTTCCCCTTCCACAACATAGGCATTGACGGCTTTAATCGGCTTACCGGCAACAGGAATCATCATTTTATCCAGATCCCGCACTACCAGAATCCGACGAATTGACTCAATACCGCTCCTAATACCGCGTACTTGACCCGCTTCCGTCGCTTGAATTTCCGTTCTAGCCACTTCATCACCGGCTTGAATTTTCTGTCCATCTGTAACCAGAACTTTGGTTTGCACCAATCCGCCATAGGGATCAGTGTCCATATCCCGCCGTAAGACCAGTGATTCTAAGATGACCAGCTGAAGCCTTTGACAGTCTTCTGTTTCGTCATCGAGAAGTTCAATATCTGCCGTTAAATGGGCGATACTTTCATGCTCTTCCCCTTGAATTTCTAAAACCAATTGGGTACTCAATAACTGACAGCCTTCAACGGATTTTACCCGTTCTCCGTCTTTATAAAAGAGACGTTGTACCGAGCGTAATTCAATCGTCCGTCCGCCTTCATCGTTAATTGAGCCTTGAGAGGGGGCGGCAGGTTCATCAGATACCAAATATTCTTGAACAGGGCGCAAGAGTAACCCTAATCCTTCGGTACTTTCAATCCATTCGGCCTGCACTAACTGTTCAACGGTCACATCGGGTAATACTTCTGTCCCTGGTTGAATTAATTGACCCTCTTCAATCGGTAAATCCGGATCGACATCAAGGTGATAATCCCCTTGTTTAAGGATAATTTCTCGTAAAATGTCGTTCTTTTGGATCACTTCAACCACGCCACTGGATTGACAGAAGATATCCTTCACCACTTCCGTGCCGGCTTCAACATACTGGCCATCTTCTACCAGTAGCAAGGAAATATCTTTGTTGACCTCATGGGTTTCTTCGGGAATCCACAACAACGATCCCCCTTTAATCACTTCATACCCTTGTTTGCGGCTTCCTTTAGCCACTTCAACGCCACCGTAGCGCAGGAGTCCCCCTGTTAAGGTTCGGTAACGGGGATCGGCCAATTCGGACACAATGGCATGGTTCTGCACTTTCGTCCCAGGGGTCGCTTTGAGTAGGAATCGTTGTTCATCGGCCGTTTCAATAATATATTGATCCCGCCCGCCTAAGGCTTCTCGTTTGACCTTCGCTTGATCCAGTAATACCGAGGCAGTAATAATCTCAATTTCTCGGCTCCCTTCTTCCCAACGCACGACCCCCCCATTGGCGGTGGCTAACTTTGTTTTTGCTAAAACTGACCCGTTTTCAACCATATCCCCATTTTCCACTAGGGGTTCTGCTCCCGGCGGTAGATTATAGACATCTCCCTGTAAAATCCAGAGTAAACCTGCCCGCTGCGCAATGCGGGTAATATTGCCTTGACGATCCGTTTTGTCCTCTGGCACAAAATCACTGAAAATAATTTCCCCTGCGAGATCGGCGGTTACGTCTTTGGTCGCCCGTTCAGTGGATTTCTGTACCTTGGCTGAGGTAATTTCTGCTAACAGTTGCTCAGCCACGACGGTTGTCCCGTTGGCTACAAAAATTAGCGAACCGGGGGTTAGCGGATAGGATTTTGACTTTCCTTTTCCTGACGGTGACCATGTAATTTCCCCAGCAATTTCCACTAATTCTGCATCATCGCCGTGTCGGGTTCGGGTTTTGCGGGTACTCAGTTCTTTGCTCCATTTCACGGTTCCGGCATTAGGAGCTTTGACAATATCGGCAACTTTCCCGGTAAAGACCCCTCCTGTGTGGAAAGTCCGCATGGTTAATTGGGTTCCGGGTTCACCGATGGATTGGGCGGCAATAATCCCCACCGCTTCTCCCATATCTACCGGAGTACCGTGGGCTAAACTCCAACCGTAGCAACATTGGCAGACTGAGCGCGCCGCTTCACAGGTCAGGGGAGATCGCACTTTGACCCAATCTACTGCCGCTCCCACTTTATTGGCAAGGGCTTCGTCCATACAGTCATTGCGACGGGCGATTACTTCGCCTTTAGCGACCACATCCTCGGCTAATAAGCGTCCCATTAAGCGATCACCTAAGGGAATTAAGGTGCGATCGCCGTCTTTCATTGGGGTGACCGTTACACTGCGAGTTGTACCACAATCAATTTCCCGCACGATCATATCCTGTGCCACATCCACCAGACGACGGGTTAAGTAGCCCGAATCGGCGGTTCTCAGGGCAGTATCGACTAACCCTTTACGCGCCCCGTAGGAGGAAATGACGTATTCCGTGACGGTTAACCCTTCTCTGAAATTGGTTTTAATTGGAATATCAATAATTTCCCCTTGAGGATCGGCCATTAAGCCCCGCATTCCCACCAATTGGCGCACTTGGCTTAGATTTCCCCTTGCGCCCGAAAAGGCCATCATATATACCGAATTCAGAGGGTCTGTCTCTTTAAAGTTGCGAACGACTTCATCTTTAAGCGATTCGGAGGTCGTATTCCATGTATCAATAACCTTTTGAAACCGTTCGACTTCTGTGATTTCTCCTTTGGCATAACGGGCTTCGGTGGCACGGATTTCCTGCTCTGCACGGTCGAGTAATTCCCGTTTAATGGGCGGAATTGTTAAATCTTCGATGCTGATGGATACCCCCGCTTTGGTCGCGTAGCGAAAACCTAAATCTTTAAGATTATCGGCCATTTGAGAACAACGGGCTGAACCATATTGACGATACGCCCAAGCAATCAGTTTTTTGAGATGGCCTTTGTCAACGATGTGATTGTAGAAAGTCATATGAGTTGATAGTTAATAGTTGAGCGTTAGAAAGTTTGAGTTAATAGTTAGGAGTTAATAGCTAAAAATGAATGATTTCTGTTTAACTATTAACTATTCACTATTTACACTTCTTCTTCTTCTAAGTCTTCCTGTGATAGGGATTCATAGGTAGGACGGCTAGGGGCGCGTCGTTGGGTATCAATCATTAAATCGACCTCGACATCTTGACTACTCCCGTCTGCTTCGGTTTCAACTTTGTGAACGGCAATATCTAAACCCAAAGATTGCAGTTCTCGCATCAAGACTTTGAAAGATTCAGGCGTACCCGGACGCGGAATCGGCTTCCCTTTGACAATAGCGTTCAACGCCTCATTTCGTCCCTGCATATCGTCGGATTTAACGGTAAGTAACTCTTGCAAGGTATAAGCCGCCCCGTAAGCTTCCAATGCCCACACCTCCATTTCACCAAAGCGTTGCCCCCCTTGTTGGGCTTTACCTCCTAGGGGTTGTTGGGTGACCAAAGAGTAAGGGCCAGTAGAACGGGCGTGAATCTTATCATCCACCAAGTGAACCAGTTTCAACATATAGGCCATGCCCACCGTTACTGGGCGATCAAAGGCTTCTCCCGTGCGTCCGTCAAAGACTTGCACTTTACCGGGATGGTTGTCGTCGAATACCCAATCCTTGCTGGGTTTTTTGGTGGCGTCTTCGAGTAAGCCGTGTACCGTTTCCCGACTGGCTTCCGCGCCATACATTTCATCAAAAGGGGTCACTTTGAAGCGCACGCCTAGGTTTTCGCCAGCCCAGCCTAACAGACATTCAAAGACTTGTCCAACGTTCATCCGAGACGGTACACCCAGGGGATTTAAGACGATATCTACAGGACGACCATCGGGCAGATAAGGCATATCCTCAATGGGTAAAATGCGGGAAATAATTCCTTTATTGCCGTGACGGCCGGCCATTTTATCTCCAACCTGAATTTTGCGTTTTTGGGCGACATAAACCCGCACCACCATATTGGCACCGGGAGGCAGTTCGTCGCCTTTTTCACGAGTGAAGACCCGTACATCCACCACCCGTCCTTTTTCGCCGTTAGGAACTCGTAGGGAATTATCTCGCACATCTCGTGCTTTTTCTCCAAAAATTGCCCGCAACAGCTTTTCTTCAGGGGGTTGATCCGATTCTCCTTTGGGTGTTACTTTGCCCACTAAGATGTCTCCCGATTCAACCCACGCGCCCACGCGAATAATGCCATTTTCATCTAAATTGCGCAGGGAATCTTCGCCGACATTGGGAATTTCTCGCGTAATCTCTTCGGGGCCAAGTTTCGTTTGACGCGATTCAATTTCAAATTTTTCGATGTGAATCGTGGTATAGGTATCGTCATAAACTAGCCGTTCACTGATTAAGATGGCATCTTCGTAGTTGTACCCTTCCCAAGGCATATAAGCCACTAAGATGTTTTGACCTAGGGCTAATTCACCCCCTTCGGTGGCCGAACCATCAGCTAGAACTTGGCCAGGGACGACTTCTTCTCCTTGATAGACCAGAGGACGTTGATTGAGACAGGTATCTTGGTTAGAACGCTGATATTTTTGCAGTTCATATTCGATTTCTTGTCCGATGGGCTGATTGGTTTCTGAATCGTAAACACTGACTTTGACTAAATCAGCATCCACATAGGTGACGACGCCGTGAGTTCGTGAAACAATCACCATCCCTGAATCCCGCGCGGCTTGGGCTTCTAGTCCCGTCCCGACTAAGGGTCTTTCAGGACGTAGGAGGGGAACGGCTTGACGTTGCATATTCGATCCCATCAAAGCACGGTTCGCATCGTCGTGTTCTAGGAAGGGAATTAACGAGGTTGCCACTGAAACAATCTGCACCGGCGATACGGCTACATAATCTACTTGATCTGAGGTTGTCGTCGAAAATTCCTGACGATAGCGAATGGGAATTAAATCACTGAGAAAATTTCCCTCTTCATCTGTCCCGACATCCCCCGGCGCAACCCGCAAATCATCTTCTTCGTCGGCCGTTAAGTATTCAGGAGGAATATCTCGCCGCATTCGTCCATTTTCGACTTTATAATAGGGGGTTTCAATGAAGCCATATTGATTGACCCGTGCAAAGGTGGCTAATGAACCAATCAGCCCGGCATTGGGTCCTTCTGGGGTTTCTACGGGGCAAATTCGTCCGTGGTGGGAGGGATGAATATCTCGCACGGCAAAGCCTGCCCGTTCACGGGTTAAGCCGCCCGGTCCAAGGGCAGAAATCCGTCGTTTGTGGGTCAATTCCGCTAAGGGATTGGTTTGATCCATAAACTGAGACAATTGGGAAGACCCGAAAAATTCTTTGATGGCGGCAACAAGGGGTTTGGGGTTGACCAAGGAAGCTGGGGTTAAGGCATCGGATTCGGTAACGGTCATCCGCTCTCGAATAATCCGTTCAAGGCGATTTAAGCCGACTCTGACTTGGTTTTGCAATAATTCACCAACAGAGCGCACGCGACGGTTTCCTAAGTGGTCAATGTCATCTACTGTCCCTGTATCGAATTCAAGGTTAATGAGATAGTCAATGGCGGTCATAATATCGTTGGGGGTCAATACCCGTAAGGTATCGGGAACACTTAACCGCAGTTTTTTATTGAGTTTATAGCGACCAACTCTGCCTAAATCATAGCGTTTCGGGTCAAAAAAGCGCGATTCTAACAGTTGTTGTCCTCCACTGACCGTAGGCGGCTCACCGGGGCGTAGTTTGCGATAAAGTTCTAGGAGAGCGTCTTCTTCGCTGGGATTACCTTCTTTATCTAGGGTTTTTTGATAATATTCGGGATGGCGTAGCGCATCTAAAATTTCGTTGTCACTCAGACCGATCGCTTTTAAGAGAACCTGCGCCGATAATTTACGGGTTTTGTCAATACGCACCCAAACTAGGTCGTTTTTATCGGTTTCAAACTTTAACCATGCCCCTCGGTTGGGAATCAGTGAGGCAGAATACGTCCGACGATTATTTTTGTCGGTTTCGGCTTTGTAATAAACGCCGGGAGATCGCACAATTTGATTAACGATCACCCGTTCTGCCCCATTAATGATAAACGTCCCCCGTTCTGTCATTAGGGGTAGATCGCCGATAAAGACCTCCTGTTCCTTAATTTCGCCCGTTTCTTTATTGATTAGACGCGTGGGAACATACATTTGCACTGAGTAGCTAGCATCCCGTCGTTTGGCTTCGTCCACATCATATTTGGGTTCTTTGAGTTTGTAGTTCTCTCCTAGAAAATGAAGTTCCAATTTGCCTGTATAGTCCGTAATAGGAGAAAAGCTGTTGAGTTCTTCGATTAAACCTTCTTCTAAAAACCAACGAAAGCTAGAACGTTGAATTTCAATTAAATCGGGCAGGAGGGTAAAGGTTGAATTAATCATCTTTTGGGTGATAAAGTAACGGGTTTTAGGGGAAGTATGGAGAGAATTAAGGGGTTACTACTTAAAAATTACTATTTACGTCCAACTGAAACAGTCGACACGCATTCTCGGTGGTTTGCTGAGCTAAGCTTTCTAAAGGAACCCTTCGTAATTCTGCCAAAAACTCGGCCACATAGCGCACGAAGGACGGTTCATTGCGTTTTCCTCGTTTGGGTGTTGGGGCTAAAAAAGGGCAATCTGTTTCGATCAGTAAGCGATCGCTGGGGACGATTTGGGCAGATTTTTGCACGGTTTCGGCGTTTTTAAAGGTCACAATGCCGCTAAAACTAATATAAAATCCTAACTCTAAAAACCATTGAGTTTCTTGGGGACTGCCACTCCAACAGTGCATCACTCCTTTGATTTGACCTTGATCTTGCCTAAATTGTTGCAAAATATCTCTCAAGGTCTCTGCCGCATCCCGACAATGGATAATAACCGGTTTACCCAATTGATGAGCAATTTTCAACTGAGATCCTAAGACTTCTTTTTGCCAAGCCGCGTTATCCGCCTTATAAAAGTCTAAGCCTATTTCACCAATCGCTACGACCCTCGAATCAGATTGCGCATAGGAGCGGATTTCATCCCCCATCTCGGCTGTCCATTGGTTAGCGTCAAGGGGATGTAGGCCGACAGCGAAGGAAAGTTCGGCAAAGCGATTAGCTAGTGCCTGAATTTGGGGGAATTCTTGCGGTGCGACACAGGAATGAACCAAATGTGCGACTTCAGCTTTTTGCCAACGCTCTTGTAAAGCGTCCAAATCGGCTTGAAAAACGTCGAAGTTAAGATGGACGTGGGTGTCTATTAATTTCATGTCCTATGGCGAGCATGAGACGGCGGAGAATCGTTCTCATTATGATTTTAACGAATTATTATTCCCCATGGGCATCCGATCTGTTTAGGGGACAGGGTAGGATCCCTTCATTTTAAGCGGAGGTTGCCGTGATGGGCTTTAAGGCTCTAGCCAGACGGGCTTTTTTGCGTGCGCCGTTATTGCGATGAAATATGCCTCTTTTAACCGCTTTGTCAATTTTGCTATAAGCAGTGGCTAGATGTTGCTGAATTTCGGCCATTTGCTCCGTTGAAGGGTTTTCTCCATAGGTTTCCACCGCCATGAAGTATTTTTTCATCAGGGTTCTGACGGCAGATTTGTAGGATTTATTGCGCAGACGATTACGCTCTGCAATTTCGATGCGTTTAATGGATGATTTGATATTCGCCACTGTGATTCCCCGAATTTGGTTACTAAGTTATCCTAAATTGTATAGAGTCCGATCCGTTATTATAGCAGGCTTGTCTTTTTTTGCACAAGGTCTATTTTTCCTTGATTGAATATCCATGGGGGGGGGAACTGCGATTCCACAGAAATCCAAGTTAAGCTATAGAGGAGAGTTTTGCAACTCATTGCCAACCATCGGAATCACAGGGTTCTAAGGCTATGCTGCGAATCATTATTCAGCCAAGGGAGGCACGGGCGGAATTACAAAGAATTCGCCATTCACATAAGCTAGGCAAAGAAGAAATGGCTTATGAGGCTGATCTTCGTGCAAAAACGGCGACGGTACAAGATATTTTGCTCAAAATTCAACAACAAGGGGATCAAGGGATGCCTGCGGGGGTGTCTCCCATTCGTATTAGTAGTACAGAATTGGATGCGGCTTATCAGAAGATTCCTCAAGGATTAGTGGAAGCCTTACGCAGTTGTTGTCGTCAGTTAGCGGTTTTCTATCAACAACGGATTCCTAAAGCATGGGTTCATTTTGCGGAGGATGAGGGGGTATTAGGACGGCGTTACCATCCAGTGAAGCGTGCCGGTTTTTATGCCGAAAATGTCGGATCTTTGTTGACACAAGCGATTCCAGCACAGGTTGCCAAGGTTCCTCAACGGATAATGGTGACCCCATTAGATAGTAAACACAGCCATTATTTTGCCGTCTTAGTGGCCGCCCAAGAGGTGGGTATTCAAGAAATTTATCATATCGACGGTGCGGCGGCGATCGCTGCGTTGGCCTATGGCACGGAGACAATTCCTCCGGTTGAGGTGATTACGGGAGCGGGCGACTGGGAAGTGACACTGGCAAAGAAGCTGGTTAATGGGGTGGTTACTATTGACACTCCGATAGAAAGGACGGATTTGGTGATTATTGCTGATCGGACAGCAAAAGATCGCTATATTGCGGCGGATTTGATTGCACAAGCTGAACAATACCCGACTTCTGCTTTGGTTTTACTGACAGATGACCTAGGGTTAGCGCAACGGGTACAACAGCGTATCTTGGATTGGCTGCCGGATTCTCCTTCGAGTATTTTGACAGAGAAAGCCTTAGCCCATTATGGTTTAATTGTGGTGGTGGATTCTTTGACGACGGCGATTCAATGGAGCGAGGAAATTCAGCCTTATTTTCTGTTACTATCAGTGGCTGAGCCTTGGGATTGGGTGGATAAAATTCAGCAAGCGAGGGCAATTTTTTTGGGACAAAATACACCGAAAGCCACTGGGGATTATTTAGGGGGATCTTCGTTAATTTACCCCGCATCCGGTCATTGGCGACATGGGGCAACGATTAGCATCGAAACGTTCTTAAAACCGACAAATTTAATCCAATATTCTCCCGATGCTCTCCAAAAATTATCCTATACCTTAGCGTTATTAGCTCAAGCGGAAGGACTTTTGACGAAGGAAGAAACGATTAAGCGCAGAGTGGAAGATTGAAGCCGTAATTAGGAATCAATCCTTTTGATGTTTGACTCTTAAACCTCATCATTTAAGCCATAACGATAATGAAAGTTCAATTGAGACTTTTAAACAGCTTTTTAGCCCTGATTATCTATTTTATTAGCCCAAATTCTTTAATCGCTTCTGCTGATGCCGCAAGAGGAGATTATTGTCAATTAGAGGAAAAAGCGATCGCCCAAAAAGCCCAATTATTAGAAGCTTCTCTGAAAGGAAATACGAATGCTCAAAAGGAATATCAAGTCTTAGTGCGTGAAGATGGGGAATCTCTACGTCGTTGCCGACAAAGCTCGGTTTATCCTACGCAAGCGATATGGTTACGTCTTTATCCCTGTGATGTACGTCCAGCTTCAATTGATCGGACTTTAGATCGCATTGTCAATAAGGGTTATAATAGGGTTTATGTTGAAGCCTTTGCCGATAGTCAGGTCTTACTGCCTCCAGCCGATAATCCGACGGTGTGGGATAGCGTGGTACGTAGCGAAGGGCACGAAAAGACGGATTTGCTCGCTCAGGTGATTCAAAAAGGTCATGAACGAGGTTTAAAGGTTTATGCTTGGGTTTTTACGTTGAACTTTGGTTATGTTTACAGTCGAAAACCCGAAAAACAAAGTGTTTTAGCGCGTAATGGCAAGGGAGAAAACAGTACATCCTTTGTCCATGACCAATCTCAGGCGTTTATTGACCCCTATCACCCACAAGCGAAGGCAGATTATGCTCAATTGCTCAATGCTATCTTAAAACGACGACCGGATGGGATTTTGTTTGACTACGTTCGCTATCCGAGAGGTACAGGGAGCCAATCTGCGGTGGGAAATGTTAAGGATTTATGGATTTACGGCGAGGCTTCCCGTCAAAGATTCCTCAATCGGGCAGTCAATCAAAAAGGAAGAGATTTATTAACCCGTTATCTTAATCAAGGTTATATTACGGCCAAAGATGTGAGTGAGGTGGATAAGCTTTATCCCAAAGAGGGTTCTCCCCTGTGGCAAGGACGCACCCCACCGCCTAATGAGCAGAAAGAACCTTTAAACAGCCGTCTCAATCGCTTAAAAACAGAAATTTGGTTTTTAGCGGTTGCCCATGCCGCTCAAGGGGTAGTAGATTTTGTGACGTTTGCGGCTTCAACTGCTCAGAAATACGGAATTCCGTCAGGGGCGGTCTTTTTTCCTGATGGTAATCAATTAGTGGGGGAAAGGGGCTTTGATTCTCGTTTACAAGCGTGGGATCAATTTCCGGCTTCGATGGAGTGGCATCCAATGGCTTATGGTGTCTGTCGGGATAGTCGTTGTATTGTGGCTCAAGTGAAACGGGTGATGGAAATGTCACCGCGTCAAGTGAAGATTATTCCGGCGATTGCAGGGTTATGGTCACAAAGTTACGATAATCGTCCTAATTTGGAGAGTCAAATGGAAGCAATTCGTTCAAGCTTTCCCCAGCTGCGTGCGATTAGTCATTTTGCTTTTTCTTGGCAAGACCCTGAATTTGACAAAGAACGGCGTTTTTGTCAATAGAGTGAGTCAAAAAAGTTGAAAGTTCTTTCGGGTATTACCTTCGTTAAAGAATGCGGAAGATAAAAGGATAACGATAGACAGAATTAGGATTCTTCCAAACGCTTAAAATGCCAATAATGGGCATAATAAGGTTGAAAACTCCTAAAATCGCTAACAAGACCCAGCCAATCAAAATGAGGGTGAGGATGCCAAAAATAATACCATAAAGCCACACATTAAAATGGAAATTCAGGGCTTCTGTGGCATTCCCTCTCACGATTTCATCGTCAGAAATGAAGAGGAGAGCCAACGGAATTCCCACTGAAACGAAGGTTGCACTAAAAAAGATTGAACCATGACTAAGGGCTGAAAGCAGTTTGCGTTTGGTTAAGTCGTCATTCATCGTTTTACCTAGCCTTTTGTTGATCAATTAACGTTAATCATTGTAAAACATCTCCTTCACTCCCTGAGGAATAAGCAAAGCGATCGCTCTTGCTAACATTCGATATAATGACCTATAACCAGTGACCAAATTCTTCTAAAAACCTTTGATTAATAATAGCTTCTCGAATCTTTTGGGTAAAACAAATTAATTCCGTGACATTATGCAACGATAAGAGAATATATGCTAACATTTCTCCCGATTTGACCAAGTGATTGAGGTAACTACGACTGAAATTTTGACAGGTGTAACAGGGACATTCAGAATCCAATGGCGTAAAATCCTCTTTAAATTGGGCATTTTTGAGATTAAATCGCTTTCCTTGAACCATTGCCGTTCCATGACGACCAAAACGAGTCGGAATCACGCAATCAAAGAGATCAATCCCTGAGGCAATGGCGATCACCATTTCTTGACATGTCCCCACTCCCATTAGGTAGCGTGGTTTTGCTTTCGGTAATAAAGGGGCTGTTAGTCGCACAATTTGATGAATTAAAGCAGGTTCTTCCCCTACGCTCACCCCACCAATGGCATAACCGGGTAAATCGAATTGGGTTAAATTTTTAACTGCTTGGCTGCGTAAATCAGGAAAAATTCCTCCCTGAATGATACCAAATAACGCTTGCTCATCGGGACGTTGATGGGCTTTGATACAGCGTTCTAACCAACGATAGGTGCGTTCTGTGGCCGCTTCTACGGTGTCCCTATTGGCATGAGCAGGAGGACATTCATCAAAAGCCATGATAACATCTGCTCCCAAGGTATTTTGAATGTTCATGGATTTTTCAGGTGTTATTTCAATGATTCTGCCATCTCTAGGCGAACGAAAGGTCACCCCTAATTCGCGGATTTGACACAATTCACTCAGACTAAAGACTTGAAATCCCCCTGAATCGGTTAAAATGGGCTGTTGCCACGCCATAAATTGATGCAATCCCCCTGCTTTCTGCACAATCTCTTCACCCGGTTGGAGATGGAGGTGATAGGTATTGGCGAGAATCATTTGCGCTTGGGCATCCTGTAATTGGGCAGGGGTTAATCCTTTGACGGTAGCTAATGTGCCAACCGGCATAAATCGGGGCGTTTCTACGATACCATGAGGAGTGTGAAAAACCCCGGCTCTGGCTTGGGTTTGTTGACAAGATGCGATCGCTTGAAATGAAAATGCCACAATTTTCCTTAAATCCTGAGATGATGCTTCATTTTATCAAAAAAATCGGGCTTGATTATTGTTTAATTTTTTTACTAGGAATCAGCCTTACTTTGAGCGTAGGACAGTTTAATACGATGCAAGCCCAAGGAATTATCCGTCCTGAAGATACCGCCGCCATTGTTTATCAAAAATTCCCTGAAATTCCTTTAGAAAATCAATATGTTCGCCAAGAAACGGGAAAAGTTGATCCAGAACATACTTTAATGAGTCGTATGGTGCGTTACCATCGGGATGTACAGAGACGCATTATGCGTTATCGTTTTGATTGGAAGTTGACCTTTGCAGATTATTTGGGAGTAAATGAACCCATGAAGGCAGATAGATATCCGGGTTCGGATACTTTAACGGAAAATCCGATGCAAAAGGATATTAAGGTCATTAATCAGTTTACTCGTCGTCAACGGTTGGAGTTAGTGGATTTACTTTCTAGTATTTATGCGATAGAAAAACCTGAATCTTTAGAAAATACAGGAAATTCTCCCGAAAAGGAACCTGAACCTTCTCCCAGTCCGCCAACGCCTTCTAAGCCTCCCCTGTCTCAACCGGGAGATGCGCAATTATTACAGTAAACAACAGCCTGCGCCCAAAAATCTGAAATATTGACTCTTTTCTGGATCCCTAACTTAATTATTAACGCTAACGTCCTCCCACCTTTGAGATAAAATGTTGAATCAGCGACGCTTTTGGATTCCTGCGGTAATTATTGCTATTTTAGTTAGTATTGTTTTATTTTGGCTTAATTCTCCCTCCGAAAAACCGTCATCTCAATCTGATTATGGGGTAACGTCTCAAGCGTCCTTTAATCAACTCGAATTTTACCCTTTACAGCAAGCGGTTGATGAAAAATGGTACAAACCCAATGGAGACTGGCTAGGTCGTCTTATTTTGCCTACTCCTGCAGAAATGCAAGCGCAATTTACAGGATTAGATGGGGTATGGATAGAAATTTATAATGCGCCGAATAAAGGGTTAATTGGGCAAAAATTAGCTTTGACTTGGCAAGATAAGCCTGAATTAAACGATTATATTAAGTTGGTTACGACAGATATTCGTTTTGATGAGGCGGCCAAAAAAAGCGTCCGCCGTGGCAATGTGAATCCAATTCGCTTAAATGGTCGTTCTCAGGTTGGACCTTTGCAATCTTTAGCAGGGGCAAGACCCAAGGACGATGTTGTCGTAAAATTAAAAGATGTTCAGTCATATCTCAACAGAACAGGGAAAATCTTTTTAAAAATCGAAATTCCGCCGATTATGATAACTGGACGCTTTGTGGGACTTGTCGAGATTATCGGTTCAGTCTCCAAAGGAAGTGTACCTGAAACCTGTCCGGGTGTCTCCCCCTGTAGCAGTGAATATTTTGAAGTGGTGCATTATAATACGAAAACAGAGCGATTTGACGGAGAAAAAGAAATTATTCGCATTCCTCAGCAACCCCTATCCAGCACAGGGCGTTTTTATTCGACTCCCTATCAATTAGAATCATCATTAGTCGGGGAAAAAGGATGGTATATTTATGGGGCCAAGGATCAAGAAGGTATCTTTACGGTTCAAGCTTTAAAACCCAGATTACTCTTTCAATTGAGTCCAGAACAAACAATAATGGGAGAATATGCCGCTTCCTATTATATTAATACTCAGAATTGGCAAGATACCCCTCGTCGTAAAGGAAAAAGTGAACGCTCTTTAGTTGAAATTGAAGATTATACACAAAATAAAATAAAAGAAGGAGATAAATCTTTAATAATTCATACTTTTGGTGGAATTGGGGGGCAAAAAGGTGAATCTGCATTATTAGGCACAGTAACAGGTCATTTTTCCTATGGTATTGCTGAAGTGATTCGCGACCCCTTTACCAAAGAATTGCAATATAATCTGGAATATCAGCAGATTTATGCCCATAATCCGGCAGGAATTATTTCTGGTACCCATTCTTGGCAAAATTACATGGGCAATCTACAAAGGGGATGGAGTTACACTCGTCCCGTTTCTGATGTGATTGTTCATGCGGACGTGATGGCGGATTATAATTTTAAGGGGGTGGTTTTTTCGCCGCTAAATGAATTGATAAGTCAATTAAAGGTCATGGCCGCCCGTTATCGCACAGGAGATGGCACAGGAAACGCTAGCGTTACTCCAGCGGCGTCTTGCGTTCAAGATTCTAATCAGGCGTTGTATATTGCCCTAAGCTTACTCAAACAAAAAGTTGAACAAAAACCAGAAATCTTAGATTGGTTGCAAAATAAGCCAGAAGATGCTCAAACATTACGATTTTATCGTTTTGCTAGTCTTTTTGGACAATTGGAAGCGAAACTTGTACCGAAACAAGTGGTACGCCCAGATTGGCAACAAAATGCGGATACATTGGCAGGGATTAAACAAACAAAGAAATATGCCTTTATTCAAGAGGAAACCATTGGAAATGCCCTATTAAGCTGGCATTCGATGTTACCGAGGGAAAGTCATGACCTTATCAGCCATATTTTTCTGGAAAATAGAGCAAAGTTGCATTTTATACGCACCAATCAAATTGGAGGATGGGATAGAACAATTGTTCCTATCGCTCCTACTTCACTTTTTGGCGAAGTACCGATTGTTTCTGTGGCGGCGCGTCGGATGTTGATGGGGAGTTTAATATTTCCGAAGGGACAAGGTTGGCTGATAACAGGGGGAATTTTACTCGTCTATGGGATAGTTGCTTTAATTATTGGTTTTACAACGGGTTTCTTACGCTGGTCAGGTCAAAATATTAATAACTTCGCTTTACTTAAAGGTGCGTTCATTGCTTTCTTTACCCCTGCGTTGTTGGAAGAATTAATCATGAGAGTCGCATGGCTTCCCCATCCTCTCGAAGACGTTCCCTCTGACCTTTGGAATACATGGGCATTACTAGGGATTATCATTTTTATGGTTTATCATCCCCTAAATGCTGTCACTTTGTATAGTCGGGGTTATCCGACCTTTTTGAAGCCAATTTTTCTGATTTTAACAGGTTTATTAGGGTTAGCTTGCACGGTCGCCTACCGCTTTACGGGTTCTCTTTGGAGTATCACGTTTATTCATTGGATAGCCGTCATTGTCTGGTTATTTTTCTTAGGGGGTAATGAACGGTTAGAGTCTCAACATTTACCCCGTTTTACGGCAAAAAAACGTCCTTTTCGACAGAAAGTCAGTTAGGGATTCTTTATATTTATCAATCATAATCCCTGTTGTTTTGACGCAGGAAGCAGTCAATTCACACTTAATCATCCTTAATATTTTTTACGTTACTCAGGCCGCATTTTGGCTATCATCCTGATTCATATATTCGTTAAACTTTTGTTGATCATAAAAGTACAATGTCCGAATAGGATAAGGAATACTAATTCCCGCTTTATCTAATGCTTGCTTAATTTGAATCATCGCTTTAGTTTGCGCTTGACGTACGTTTGCCTGTTGCGGTTTTGTCCAATATCTAACAATAAAATCAATCGAACTATCCCCAAATCCAACTAAATCTATTTCCGCTTGAGGATGCGTTAAAACCCCTTCAACTTGTTGAATAGAACGCAATAAAATTTGTCTAGCTTCGCTTAAAGGCGTATTATAATCTACTCCAACGGCTAAATCCGTTCTGCGGGATTCATAAGCTGTTCTGACTTGGACAGCACTGGTAAAAATGGTTGAATTCGGCACTAGAATTCGCTCCCCTTGGTACGTCCGAATTTTCGTTGTACGAATATCAATTCTTTCCACTGTTCCTTCGTAGTCGTCAACGATAATTTGATCGCCAATTTGAAAGGGTTCTTGCACTAATAATAAAATGCCTGCTAAGAAGTTTTTAAAGATGTCTTGAAAAGCAAAACCAACGGCAACTGAGCCTAATCCTAAAGTTGCTACCACATCCCCTAGATTTAAGCCCGGAAAAGCAACAACTCCCGCCAGAATAACGCCTATTACCCAAGCTAAGACATAGGATGTTTTCGCAAAAAGGGATTGTAATGAATAACTTTTGAGGACTTTTGAACCAATTTTTTCACTCAATTTTTGTAAAAACTGGGCGGCATATCGGGTTAAAAACAAAATGATTAATGCCGTGAGTAAAGCGGGAATAAGTTTAATAAGACTACTGAGAATATCTTGTAAACTCTCAATAATTGTATTCATTAATGGATTCAACATAGACCAATAAAATTTAATTTTAAGGGATAATAACGCCGAAATTGCCAATATAGAATGGATGTAACCTTTCTGCTATGATTTTCCTAGGACGTTTTAGGGATTATAACATGGCATTTTCTTTACCCCCTTGGCTGATCTTGGATTCTCTCTTCAGACAGTGGTTACAAGAAGACATCGGACGGGGCGATCGCACGACGCAAGGACTCTTAACTCAGCAATTATCAGCAAAAAAAGCTGTTTTAACGGCTAAAGCAGAGGGTTTGATTGCGGGATTACCTATTGCAAATCGAATCTTTTATTTACTTGATCCCTCTATCCAATTTACTCCTCTTATCAAGGAAGGGGAAACAGTGACATCTAATCAACCCCTTGCCGAAATAAATGGCTCTTTAGATAGTTTACTCATGGGAGAAAGAGTGGCACTGAATCTTTTGATGCGGCTGAGTGGAATTGCCAGCTTAACCCACTGTTATACTCAAGAAATTGCAAATTTGCCCACTCAATTCGTAGATACTCGCAAAACAACCCCTGGCCATCGTATCCTAGAAAAATACGCCTCGCAACTGGGGGGTGCTGTGAATCATCGGCTGGGTTTGGATGATGCTGTTATGATTAAAGATAACCATATTCAAGCAGTAGGTAGTATTAAAACTGCTATTACTCAAATTCGTTCAAATATGCCTTATCCTCTAACGATTGAAGTGGAAACCAGTACGCTTGCAGAAGTCCAAGATGCTCTAGACTGTCACGCGGATATTATTATGTTAGATAATATGGATTTAGAATTGATGAGAAAGGCGGTTGAAATGATTCGCCAAACGAATCCAAAGATTAAGATAGAAGCCTCTGGCAATATTACTTTAAAAACGTTACGTTCCGTTGCACAAACAGGAGTTGATTATATCTCTAGTAGTGCTACGATTACTCAGTCTCATTGGTTGGATATTAGTATGAAAATATTAAATTGATCAGCATTATAAAGCAAAATAGAGTTTAACTGAAAACGGAAAGAATAACAATTAACTGAAACCTTTAACATCCTTCAAAGCCGACAAAGTTGAATGAGGGTCATTTCCGACCTGTTTAATAACACTAAAGCTGCCATCTGTTTCTAAGATAACGGCTTCCACTGTCTCTGTCGATGCTACTCCCTGAGAGCGTAAAGCAGCAAAAACTTCTGCTTCATTCACTCGTTCCTGCTTAAGGACAGAATATTGCAATTTTCCTTGGTACAATAGCAAAGTGGGTTCTGCTTTAATAAATTTCTGTACAACGGGAGAGCGAACGGCTATCCAAGTAATAATATATTGAAAGAAGATCAACACACTAAAGGCTAGCATTCCTTGAAAGAAAGATGTTTTAGTAGAGACAAGGGTGGTGGCTAAGATAGAACCTAACGCAATTGTCACGACAAAATCAAAAGCATTCCACTTTGATAACGTGCGTTTACCAGACAAACGAAGTAAAAAAATAGCACTGATATAAGCGGAAATACCAACAATCAAGGTGTTAAGTAAATAGCTAGGAGCATTTAACAAAGTGTTCTTACCTCCAACGGTAAATTAAATATTTACAGCAGATAACGATTTAATAAGATACAAAATTCTAGGTTTTGGGGAAGTAGTCAACAGAAAATCAATCAAAACTGTCTTTTTTCTAATGTACTCGAATCGACTGGCGATCTGCTATAATTCCTTCTAGTTTCCTCTATTTTGATTCAGATATCATCTATCTATAGGGTCTATTGATTGAATACAATTTATTAATGTTTCTCTAAATTACAGTTAACTGTATAACTGTAGAAATAGTAGGCAGTATTCTTTCTTAAATTAATCCCATAAACGGCGACGAGATGATCCGTTTAAACGTTGATGACTATCCTGTAATAATGAGGGAATTTTTAAGTTTTCTGGACAACGGGGTAAACAGTCACCACATTCTGTGCATTTATCCCCTTTTTTTCCTGCAAACCAATGTCCTGCATTCTCTAACATTCCATAGCGATACTGTCCAAAATTAACCATGTCATAGGCAATACTTAAATTTCTCAAGCGCAATATTTCGGGAATATTAATTTTTTCTGGACAGGGTAAACATTGATAACATTGACGACAAAGATCGGTATTTAATTGGGTTTCTTGCTGTTGTTCTAGTTTGTAAAAAATCGCTGATTCTTGTGGTGTTAAAGGATAATCTTGCTCAGATAACTTCAAAGGTTCAATCAATTCACTTTCGTTTTCTGCGCCTAAACTAAGGGTAGTAATGCGGCGATCGCTTAATAAAAAACGATAGGTTAAATGTAAAGGAGAAAAGGGTTTACATAAGTCTTTCAAGGTCTTACTAGGGGTATATAATTGACCGCCTTTATCAGCAGGAGAAATAATAAAAATTCCCATGTCTTTTTGAATAGCTAAGTCAATCGCAGGATTATTTCGCTGAAAAAAATAGTAATAATGTAAGTTGATAAATTCAAATAAGTCGGTTTTGATTGCTTCTAAAATTAACGCTAAACTGCCATGAGTTGAGAAACCTAAATGTTTTATTCTGCCGTCATTCAGGGCTTTTTGTAAGACGTTTAGACAGCCTTTCTCTTGAGTGATAATTTTCAAATGCTCTGGCGTATTAATACCATGAACAGCTAAACAATCAACATAAGAAACTTTTAATCTTTCTAAAGATTGATCAAGAGATTGTTCTATTAAAGAGGGATCGGACGTGGGGGTTAATTTGGTGGTGATATATATTTTTTCTCTGGCTAAAGTCGGTAAAATTAACCCTAAATATTCCTCACTTTTGCCATATCCTTGAGCCGTTTCAATGTGATTAATTCCTAAATCAATCGCCTTTTTTACTGTCTTTTCTAAGATTTCAGGAGACGCTAAACAGCGCATCATTCCTAAAGAAAATAATGAGAGAAAGAGATCCGTTTTGCCAAATCTTCGATAATGCATTTTAAATTTTGAATGTTAGATTAATGATTGGATAATTTCTCTTCTTTAATTTTACTGATTACTGTTAAACTGGTCACTGGTTACTGTTAAACGGGTCACTGATTACGGGTTGATGTATCTAAAAACTTTGCATTTACGCTCATTTCGCAATTATCTGGATCAATTTATTCGATTTGAGGGACAAAAAACAATTTTACTGGGAAATAATGCCCAAGGCAAATCCAATTTACTCGAATCGGTAGAACTCTTGGCAACTCTTAAAAGTCATCGAGTGAGTCGTGATCGAGAATTGGTGTCAGAAGGAGAAAACATCGGTTATATACAAGCAAACTTAGAAAGAAAGTACGGAACAGTTGATTTGAGCATTATTCTCCGAGAAACAGGTAAAAGAACCCTAAGTCTTAATTACGAAGTTATGCGGCGACAGATGGACTTTTTGGGAATGTTAAATGGGGTTATCTTTTCCAGTCTAGACTTGGATTTAGTGAGAGGATCACCCGATAACCGACGTCTTTGGTTGGATACCTTAGTCACTCAGCTTGAACCCCTTTATGCCTACATTCTTCAGCAATATACTCACATTTTACGCCAAAGGAACGCTCTTCTTAAAGCAATGCGCAAGAAAGAGAGAAATTTGTCTCAATTTAACGATGAAGCAAGTGATATAACCCAATTAAGACTCTGGGATTATCAGTTAGCGGAAATGGGATCTCGTATTACAAGAAGACGATCAAGAGTAATACACCGTTTAACGCCTCTTGCACAAGCGATCCATAGAAATATTAGTAACCAAACGGAAAAATTAGAAATCATTTATAAACCTAATGTTGACTGGCAAGAAGACGATCCTACGCAAGTAAAAGACGCCTTTTTAGGTAAAATTGAACAGCGTCGCCTCGCAGAACAACAACTAGGGACAACCCTTGTCGGACCCCATCGAGATGATATACTCTTTATTATTAACGAGACACCCGCTAAATCTTATGGCTCTCAAGGACAGCAGCGAACTCTTGTGTTAGCCTTAAAATTAGCTGAATTGCAGTTAATTGAAGATGTGATTGGAGAACCTCCTTTATTATTGTTAGATGATGTTTTAGCAGAATTAGATCCCCAAAGACAAAATCATTTATTAGAAACGATTCAAGATCGCTATCAAACCCTTATTACGACCACGCATTTACACTCTTTTGATGCAGAATGGTTAAAATCTTCGCAGATTCTGACGGTAGAGAGTGGCAATCTTTCTGCAATGTCATTCTAAGCTAATGCCTCGAAATTCCCCGATTTGGGTTAAGAAGGTATTAAGTTTTGTAAGTTTTTAATCCCTAAAGTTTAAGAAAAGATCGTTAAATTGATATAAATAGTAGATAGCATTAAAGCTCAAGAGATAAGAAGGCTTTCGTGCTGGTGTTAATAGGAGAAAACAAATGACGACTGAGCTTGTTTATGGAATGGCTGGGGTAATCGGTTTACTCATAGGATCATTAACCTTTGGTTTATGGCGTATGGGTGTCTCTCAACAAGAAGGAAAGTTGTTAAGTCAACAGGAACAGTTAAAAAATACACAAGTTCAATTAGAAAAGGAGTTAAGTCAAGCGCATGAAAACGGGATGCAAATAGAAGGTAATTTACACCAAACAAAGCTAAGTCTTGCTCAGCTAGAAACAGAAAAAGAAACGTTAGTTAGTCAAATTCTGGAACGTAAAGAAACGATTCAATCCCTCGAAAATTCTTTGGAAACGGCAAAACAAGACTATCAACAACAGATCAAAAAATCAACTCAAGAAATTCAGCAATTACAGAAAACTGAAGCGGACTTTAAACAGCAAATTCAACAAACAGAATATCAGATTGCTGACTTAGAGAAAAATCTGAAGAAGATTCAATCCGAAAAAGATCAACGAGAAAAAACGTCCCAAAATCAATTGACAAGTATTCTCCAAGAAAAAGAAGCACTCGAGAAAGAGTTTCAAGCGCAACTTAACGGACTAAAAAAAGAAAAACAAACTATTCAAGAACAATTAAATCAAGAGAAAAATGCGATCCAGTCTCTACAAAAACAATTAGAAAAACAGCAAGATACCGTTACCCAGAAAGAGAAAATATTGCTAAAATTGACAACAAAAAGCGAGCAATTAACACAACAGTTAACGACAGCAGAAAGTCAGGCAAAGGAAATCCAAAAGCAATTCAAAACGTCTCAATCAACGATTTCAGAATTACAAGAGGAGTTAAAAATAGAAAGAGAACAATTAATAGAAAGAGAACAATTAAATGAGTCCAAAAACCGAGAGGCTGAATTACATGAAACGACTCAAACCTTACAACAAGAAAGAGAACGATTTGGTCATTTAGAGCAACAATTAAATGAGTCCAAAAACCGAGAGGCCGAATTACAGGAAACGATTCAAACCTTACAACAAGAGAAAACACAAAAAATTGAAAAAGTTGTCCATCTTGAAAAGCAAATGACAGCAACTCAAAAACGAGAAGCTGACTTACAGGCAAAAATTGAAGAATTACAACAAAGTAATCAAGCTTTAAAAACGCTTGAAAAGCAACTAAAAACAACTCAAAAATCGGAAGAGGATCTTAAATCTCAATTGAAAGCGTTACAAAAAGATCAAGAAAAACAGACAAAACAACTTGATGAACAGCAAAAATTGCAGGAAACTGTTCAGAAAAAAGATCAAGTAATTGAAAAGCTACAAAAAGAAATTGAAACCTTTACGAAAGAACTTAAAAAACTAGAAAAAAAACCGCAAGACAGTCAAGAAAGCTTGACAAAGACACCGAAAAATGAAGAAATAATTCCATCCGAAAAAGAACCAGTAATTGAATCTAAACTTGTGTCTGAGACTTTAGAAAAACAACCCGACGAAGAGAGTCAACTTAACCAAAAAGAATCAGTAAAAGTAGAGAACAAATTCCAAGGCAAAACAATTGTCATTTTAGGAGCATTATCAAAGATAGAAAGAGAGCGGGCTAAATCTCTAATTCAAGAAGCAGGCGGAAAAATCGCTAATTCTCCTAATAACAAAACCGATTACGCAGTGGTGGCCAAAAGTCCGGGAGATAAACTCAAAAAAGTACAACGTTTAGGAATTTCTCAAATTTCTGAAAACCAATTATTAGAATACCTAGAAAGTGCTGGACTCTCTCTGGCATAATGCAAAGAGTCGGGTTATTGCGTCAGTCCATGTTGTAAAGCAAATCTAACCAATTCAGTACGACTATTCGTTCCTGTCTTACTAAACAGACGGCTAACGTACTTTTCAACATTTCTCACACTGGTGTTTAAACGGGAAGCAATTTCCTTATTCATTAACCCTTCTGCCACTAAGTCTAAGACACTTTGTTCTCTTGGGGTTAATTCAATATTGAAAGGGGGAGGAGTGGTAGTCATTCCACCAGAATTACCCATTTTTTCTTTAATTTCTAGTAATTCTTGGTAAATTTCCTCTAATTTGCCTTCATCTCCTTGGGATTCCTGCTGGGATTTGCGTCGTTTCAATAGATTCTTGACAATAGATTCTAATTCATCGGGATCAAAGGGTTTAGGAAGATAAGCATCGCATCCTGCATCGTACCCCTGAATGCGATCAGACGTCATTCCCCTTGCTGTCAAGAATATCACAGGCAGAGTTTGATAACGAGGATCATTGCGTAATTTCTCTAAAAATTGATAACCGTTAACCTCTGGCATCATCACATCAGAAATAATCAAATCAGGCGTTTCTTTTTGTAACAAATCCCACGCTTCATTGGCATTGCTCGCCGCATTGACGGTAAATTCATTGCTATATTCTAAATAAGCTTTTACAGACTCCCGAACCCCCGGTTCATCGTCTACCAGTAATATTTTCGCTAGATTAGTCATCTTTACGCTTCCTAAATGAAGTTTTAATTCAAGGGTCAAGAAAATGAGCTTTACTCAATTTTAACGGCATCTACATCAATGGTTTCAACGGATTTTGGCTCTGGATTGGGATCAAGATTGGAGGATTGACGAGATTCAAAAATGATTTGGGATAAACCCGTAAAAAGGAGTGTCAATAGGGTAAAATCATCAATTTGCCCGATAATAGGGATTAGATCTGGGGAAATATCAATCGGACTCAGGAAATAAACCAATGTTCCCAAAATCACCCACCAACGATATTGCGGATGGTTTAAGGCTTTGCGATACCCTGTATATAGGAATTGTATCGGGAATTTCATTGAGACATTTGTGAAATAGCTTACTCTTAACTATCAACTATACACGATGCCTTTCAAAATCCTACGCACCTATGCTATGTCCACGCCAAAAATACGACCAAATGCCTTTTGCACCTTATATCCTGAATCAATGGACTCTAGAGGGTCTTTTCGCAGGCGATGGCGCAAACAGAGAGTAATGACTCGTTGAATATCATCTACCGTAACCTCTGTCCGTCCTTCAAAGGCCGTTAAGGCTTTAGCCGCGCGGTTGGTGACAATATCTCCTCGCAATCCATCCACATCCAATTCGGAACAGACTTCCGAAATTTTTACCCGTAAATCATAATCAATATTAACACTGGGTAAAAGTTCTTGAGCTTTAACCAAGCGTTTTTGCAGGTCTTCCTGCTCATTTTGATACTTATCGCAAAAATAAAGAGGATCTCGGTCAAAATCGGTGCGCTGCTCGACAATTTGCACGCGTAATGCCGGTTCTTTAACAGTACGAATTTCGGCGTGCATTCCAAAACGATCCAGCAATTGAGGTCGTAATTCCCCCTCTTCTGGGTTTCCTGAGCCGACTAAGACAAATCTCGCCGGATGACGAATAGAAATACCCTCTCTTTCTACCGTATTCCAGCCACTGGCGGCTGAATCCAAGAGGACGTCGACAAGGTGATCGTCGAGTAAATTTACTTCATCAACATAAAGGATACCACGATTCGCTTTGGCTAACAATCCGGGTTCAAACGATTTTATCCCTTCTGATAAAGCTTTTTCAATATCAATAGTCCCGCATACTCTATCTTCCGTTGCGCCAAGGGGTAAATCTACCATAATCACTTTTTGGTGAGCGATATCGACGGATATTCCTGCTTCCCGTTGCTCTCTAACACTATCACTCATTAAATCGGGATCTTCGGGGTGAGAATTAAAAGGGTCGTTAGCAACAACTTCAATTTCTGGCAATAAATCCGCCAAAGCTCGAATAGTAGTCGATTTTCCGGTTCCTCTATCTCCCATAATCATTACACCGCCAATTTTCGGGTCGATGACATTAAAAAGGAGTGCCAATTTCATCTCTTCTTGGCCAACTATAGCAGTGAAGGGAAAGACAACACGACGGGTTTTTGTAGCTGCATCAAGGGTGGCGGTCATTATGGCTTATCTTAAGGGTTAATGGATCTAACTTTTTTCGACATCCCTTCCAGACTATCATTTCTCGGTGATCTAAGAAAAGCTTTATCTCTTTTTTGAGAAATAGGAGTCGAGAATTAAGAGTTTATCAGGGATTTTTAGCGAATAATTTGCTCTAAAGTTCTGAAAAATTCGGGATAAGAAACCGATGCCGCCTCAGCACGATGTAACGTCGTTTTTCCCTTGGCCATTAAAGCTGCGATCGCTAAACTCATGGCAATACGATGATCGGTATAACTGTCTAATTTTGCACCATTTAAGGGAGTTCCACCGGTTATTTCTAATCCGTCGGGCAATTCTGTAATTTTCGCTCCCATTTTGTTTAATTGATTCGCCATCACTGCCAAGCGATCGCTTTCTTTCACCCTTAATTCTGCCGCATCTTTAATCGTTGTTGTCCCTTTCGCAAAAACGGCAGCCACCGCCAAGATAGGAATTTCGTCAATTAAACGAGGAATCACGTCTCCGGCAATCGTGCATCCTTTAAGCACACTTGATTTTACTCGTAAATCTGCGACAGGTTCGCCTGTTACCGTTCTTTCATTCTCTGGCGTAATATTTGCGCCCATTTTTGCTAAAATTTCTAAAATTCCCGTACGAGTCGGATTCGTTCCCACATTTTCGATCAATAGTTCTGAATGGGGTATGATCGAGCCAGCCACTAACCAAAAGGCCGCTGAACTGATATCACCGGGGACGATAATCTGTTGTCCACTTAGCTTAGGATAGCCTGTAATCGTTACGCTGTTACGATCAGGATCAATGGCTAATTTTGCGCCAAAACTTTGTAACATTCGTTCGCTGTGATCACGGGATAAAACCGGTTCAGTCACCGTCGTCTCCCCTTCCGTCATTAAACCGGCTAAGAGAATACAAGATTTAACCTGTGCTGAAGCAATCGGAGAGCTATAATGAATCGGCATGAGCTTTTGACCCTTAACGGCTAAAGGAGCCACAGAATTGCCTTTTCTTCCCCAAATTTGCGCCCCCATCTCATTTAAGGGTTGAACCACGCGAGACATCGGACGAGAACGAATAGAACTATCCCCTGTTAGCGCAAAAAAACAATCAGGATGGGAAGACAGTAATCCTAACATCAGACGAATAGTTGTGCCAGAATTACCCACATTGAGAAAGTCATCGGGTTCTTGTAAATTTCCTAAACCTACCCCTTTAACAATTACTTTTTCGCTATTAAGCTCTGAAATTTTGACTCCCATCTGGCGAAAACAACTGGCCGTACTGCGGGGATCTTCTCCTAATAGTAACCCCTCGATGGTGGTTTCTCCTTCGGCGATCGCGCCTAACATCAACGAACGATGGGAGATGGATTTATCACCGGGGACGCGGATTGTACCCTGTAAGGAGAGAGAATGGGGGGGGGTAACCGCTAAAGTTTGGTGAGGCAAACCGAGATTCAGGCTGAGAATAGAAGGTGGCATAGGGGTTAAGATTAAAATACGAAGGTCGCCTTGACAGCTTTTCTAGTGTATCAACAGGCGTTCAACGGAATCAAAATTTAACCAAGGGAGAAAATTGAGAAAGGAGCAAAATAACGTTTTCTTCCTTGTAACTGAAACTTTCCTGCCTGACTTTGTCTCTAAATTTGCTATTTTGAACGCACCACCTACCCAATCTTGCGCACATTAGAAACCAAAAGACTTCTATTCGCTTTGCCGTACCCATATTATTTTACTACCACGTTGCTGCGCTTTTTACTTTGGTTCTCCCTAGCCCCCTTAAAATGCCAATATTTCTCAGTATTTTTAGGGGGGGACTGCGAAAGAAAATTTCAGCTCAAAATAAAGAAGACACCTGGGAGTCTGTCCGTGTTTCGACCCCAAATGTCTTCTTTGCTTACTCCTCACCCACTTATTCCTCGATGATAACTAATGAGGCTTAATTTGTCAAGGGGAGGATAACTAAAATAATCGTAATGATGGATTCTCGACTGGACTAGGCGTTTTCCCAGAAAGTTTTAATTTGGCCAGGGAGACAGTTAGCGATTTCAGCGATTTTTTCAGAAGATAATTCTGCTTTGGTGGCAAAAAAGACGGCTTTAATCACTTGTTCTGCACTAACATTTGCCGGAAGACTGCCTTCTTGCGAAATCCGATAAATAAAGGTTTTATCATCAAATTGAAGAGAGGGACGAAGATTACTAATCCAAGCCACAAAGGGATTGGTATCACGCCAAAGTTCTGCCACCTCTAAATTCAACCGTTTATTCTTTGTTTGTTCGGCAGGTACTTTTAGTTCGGACTCTACCCCAGAAGCCGTTTTATTATCCATCAAATCTCGCATGGTTCGATAGACGATAATAGTCAAATCTCTAGCATCGTAGATATCAGGTAATCCCGCTTCGGCTTGAACTTTTTTTAAAAAAGAAAGGTTGCTGTCATTGATAGAACGATCTGTTTGAGTCTGGTCTAAATTCTGAGCCATATTGAAAGAGAAATTGAGTAGATTTTGTTTAAGTTGACTGCTTCTAGAATAAATCAGTTATTTCGTTATTTCATCCTTCAAGGGAGTTAAGATGAGCGAGCGATATTAATTCATACTCTATCAAAAGTCTTATGATGATCTTAACTTTCTGAGCGTAAAATAGGTGAGCAAAGATCGATTAAGCCTAACTCCCTACGATCATCTCTTCCCTTAATTTTTGATTCGCTTTATTGAGCAACGCTTGCCACCGAACCCCCATCTACTCGATAATTAGCACCGACCACAAAACTTGAATGTTGTGAACAAAGAAAAGCAATCACGGCGGCCACTTCTTCTGCTTTTCCTCGACGGCGTAGGACAAGATGAGGTCGTTTTTCATCTAAAAAGGTTTCAACCGCTTTTTCAAAACTGATCCCTTTTTCTTTGGCGCGTTTTTCCATCATTGCATCTGTCATCGGAGTCGCAATATAAGCAGGAGAAACGGAGTTCACTAAAATATTATGCTTTGCGTAAGTTTGCGCTAAATTTTTAGTTAAATTAAGAATACCAGCTTTAGCCGCACAATAAGGCATCTCATCGGGATAAGGTTGCACTGCATCTTCGGAGCCAATTAAAACAATTCTTCCCCAACCTTCTTTTTGCATCACCGGAATAAATGAACGACAGACTCTAACTGCCGCCATAAAATCCACTTCAAGGGTTTTGTACCAATCTTGATCGGTTAATTCTAAAAAGTCTTTGGTTGCTCCTGTGATTCCAGCGCAGTTGACTAAAATATGGACAGTATTGAAGCGATTTAGAATCTGCTCTTTCGCATTTTCGATGTCTTCAATATTTGTTAAATCTGCTGTTACAGGAATAACTTCCCCTATTTTAGATATCTCCTCAGCGTTGGCTTTAAGTTGGTCAGTTGTTTTGTCTAATAGGGCAATTTTTACCCCTTCTTCTGCCAGAAATTTGGCGGTGGCTTTTCCTATCCCCGAATCGCCACCGGTGATCACTGCTACTTTGCCTTTAATTCCAAAATCCATGTTTAACCTGATAATCTAGTGAGTGAATTGATGGGTTTGATCGCCTTTTGGCTACTTTTAGCATTCCAGTTTTTCCCTTAGAATTTATCCCCCTAAGGTTGGATTAGGAGTTAAAAACAAGGATAGAATTTTCTGAGATCGTTAGCTCCAAACTAGAACTTTTGCTTCGTATTCGGGTAAATCCACAACAATTTGATCATCGTCTGAAGTTAGATCGTAATCTCCTGTCCATTCATGCCATGTTCCCTGAGCAGGAAAACAAGGAACTCGATAATCTGCTAAGTAATTATCTGAGAAGTTTACAACCACGACAATGCGAGAACCTTCATCATTCCAACGAGTATAGGCGATGACTTTTGAGTCAGGATCTTCGTAGAAGAAGTCAATATTAGCGGTATAGAGTGCGTGATGAGTTTTGCGAAGATAAATGAGTCCTTTGCAATATTCCCATAAACGCTGATTATTTTCGTTTTCTAAGAGTTGCCAATCAATTTTGGTGGCTTCCATATCAAGGGGTTGATAATCACCAAATTCTTCTCCCATCCAAATCATGGGAACACCCACTGCGGTTATTAACAAAGCAAAGCCTAATTTCACTCGTTTAAAAGCCGCTTCATCAAAAATATCACGGTTCGCTAATTCTATCATTAACCGTTCGTGGTCATGGCAACTAAAATAATTGATGACATTAGTGGCTCCTAGAAAGCCTTGGCGTTTAGCATCTATAACGTCTTTGAGTTCCTCTAAATTAAAGGTGTCCCCGCAAACATGGGCTTTAATGGTGTGGTAAAAACTGGCGTGCCAGCAACCATCCATCGGCCCTTCGAGATTGGTGATGCTTGGTGTTTCCGGAATGTGTTCAGCGATATTATAAAAAGGTTTTGCGCCAGCAACTTCTTTGGCTTCTTTAACAATCCAGTTCATAAAATCATAGTTGGCAATTTGCCGAGCGGCGTCATAACGAATACCGTCAATATGATATTCTTTGATCCAGAAACGGACGTTATCACCCACAAATTTCCAAGCGGGTTTGATGTCTAAGTTTTCATCATAATGCTCGTAGTTAAATTCAGGTCCCCAGTTATTATCTGGATCACGAGGTTCGTGATGATACCAATAGTCGTGATCGATTTGAGTTAAAGGACTATCTGCTTCGGAGTGGTTATAGATTCCATCCATCAAAACTCGAATGCCTTTGCCGTGGCATTCATCAATCAAATGTTTTAATTCTGCGGTTGAACCATAACTGGTTTCAGTGGCAAAGAAATAACGTGGATTGTAACCCCAACTATAATCTCCGGGATATTCTTTGACGGGCATTAATTCAATTGCATTTATCCCCAGTTCACATAAGTAATCTAGTTTTTCGATAACATGCTGATAGCAACCCCGAGGATTAGGATCATTTTCTCCTCCAGAAAAGTCGGCAATATGTAACTCATAAATCACCAATTCGTGATCAGCCGGTAAAGGATGTTGATCGTTTTGCCAGACATAAGTGTCAATGATTTTTTCTCCTCCTTTAATATGGATAATAGCCGTTTTGTTGCTATCATCTACATCCGTGGCATAAGGATCTACAACTTCTACCCATTGATCAGGTTCAAAAAACCAACTTTTGGAGCGAATACGGAATTTATAATGATACGTTCCATCTTCTAATTCTACTTGCGTCCGGAAGTATCCTTGATCATCTTTTTTCATGGGAATATCTTGCCAATCCGAGAAAGACCCTATTAGGGAAGCTTCTTTATTATAAGGGGCAAACAATTGAAATTCAATGCTACTTTTCATGCTTTTTTACTTTTCTCCTTTTTTCTAAGAATGGTTGTTTAAGCAAGAAGTTTATGGCTTGATCGGCTCACTGTTACAGATTTTAACTAACTCAGATAAGCGAGTTGAATAATCAGTCAGTAGCAGATGTAATGTTTCTGCATTGACATCTAGATTGGATTGAGGATTATCATTTAATACTGAGTCATGGTCTTGTTCTAAGGATAAAATTAAGGGGGCATTAACAGCTTTTTCGATGAGATGAATTCGTTCAGGGGAGAGGAAATAGGAATACTTTTCTAAGATACTATTTAGAAAATCTCTAAAACGGATAATCTCAGTGGTATTTTGAGAAAGACGATTAAGCACCTTGGAATCAGTAGAACCCGTAGAGAGTTGATTAATCATCTCACTTAAGAATTTTATGGGCGTTATTTCCAAAAAAAATGGAGAGGATTCTGGCGATGTTCCTAAGGGGTATTGGGTGATGTCAAGCAAAATGTGAGTCTGACGAACAAGAGCATTTTTTATTTGGTGAAGTGCCACTAATTCTTTCTTTTTCTTTCTCTTTTTTCGCTCAGCATCAATCACTCGATCTACGGAAAAAATAACCAGAAGAATTCCCACAATTTCTGACGCTACATCTAAAGAAAAATCTTTGATCCAACTGGTTTGAGCCTGAATACTTAAGCCAATTCCTAAACAAGCAAGTAGTAAAAAAATCAAGATAAGGTAGGTGTTCTTGAGCTTTTGGCTACCTTCTTCGGAAAATGATCCAATCGTTAAAATTTGATCAAACTGATTTTTAAGAGATTGCAATGATAAGAATTTAGGAGAAGGACTGGATTGATTTTCTGCTTCTGAATTGGGGAGAGAACTGTCCTGTTTAATCGGTTCAATGGCAAAAGATAAAGGCGTTAAATCCGTAGCACTCAATGGTTTAGGCTGAAAACTTAAATTGAGAGGAGAGGGTTCTATGGGCATCATATTTTTGGACAGTTGTTAATAAGAAGAACGCCAATAAGCTAATTTTTTTGAGGTAATAAATTACCTTACATGATTATCTATTTTCTTTTGCGATGCCTCTTTCTCAGGAGTGAATTTTGAGGTTTTTTATTCGTCTAAAGGTATAAAATATAGCGTTTCTGCCCGCCCTTTACCTCAGCATCAAAAATTCTCTACCTGTCTGAAGTTAAAATTAAGGATGACACAAAAATTGTTTTTTGATTTTTGGATACAGTTTATAAGGATACTAATTCAAAATCAGTGGCAGAAAGTTCTGCAACGTTTGATAAAGTTGCAATCGGGTAGATGAGATTATTAATATTACCTGAAGGGGTAAAGAATAAATTGCCATTGGTGGCATTGTATACAAAACGATGAGCGGCGGTGGTTGCCTCTGAACCCAGATGGAATTGTTCAGGGTTTAAGAATCCTTCAGCTAATCCACCACCAAATTCATTAATAAGCGATCGCCTTGAGCACTCGAAAAATCGGTTAATTCATTGGTTTGATTGTTAACATTATTTCGTAATTCTAGGATAAAGGTATCTGCGCCGATTCTTCCTATTAAGGTATCAATTTAAATACCTCCAACTAAGATATCATCACTTACTCCTTCGTTTAAATTATTGTTTCTATCTCCTCCATCCAGTAAATCATCAATAGCAATTGTTTTCGTTTCTTGGAGATTGCTTTGAGGAATATTGAAGGAATTTCCATCGGATAAACGAGCTTGTTAATGGCGTTCTTCATTGCGATCAAACTGTAAGATTAAGTCGTTGAATCCATCGTTATTAAGATCATTAATTCCTACAAATTGCGCACTTAGATTAGTCGTATTTGTCCAATTTCCGTTATAACCAAAAGACGTACCATTGGATAATCTGGCTTGCCAGTCGTTATTAACATCTTCAACTACTGCTACTTCTACATTAGGAGTAGTGGTACGTGTCCAGTCTCCACTAAGATTAAAAGATATGCCATAAAGTAATATGTTTGTCATTTTTGCCAGTAACATAATCTTCGATTTTCTCTTTAGAATAATGCTTTTTCATCTTGTTGTAAGACGTGAGTTCGACACAAATACAAATCTCTAAGCCTTTATGCAGTATTTCTTTTGGGGTTTTGTCCAAAGCAAAGGAGATGTCAATAAGTTAAGTCTATTAATAATAATCGCCTTTTATTTAGGGTTTGCTGACTAATCTCTCACTCATTGCCATTAAGTTCTGCTAGTTGACAATGAGAATTCAACTTATATCGCCTGTAAAGCATACTGAGTGTGAAGTTTAGGCATTCAAGTTCCGTCGAACTTACGTTGTAAGGGTTACCCGTATTGACTGAACTTAACCCAAGTTAATTTTTGACGGATGAAGGAAGGGGCATTGTGATTGATGCTTGTTTTAACCTACCTACCTGCTTTTATTTTTCAAGAGGTCTTAGACTCTTTGAGGGTTAAAATTTTTTGAGGACAGAGGTAATCGGACGCACTCTTTTCTCATTATCTAGATAGTATCATGTCAAGTCAAATAACTCAAGCACATTTTACAGGAATTTTATGAAATTTTTTCCTTCTTTTTAGCTTTCTATGATCATTTCCCTATTCTTTAATTAAATTCTCAATGTCGAGGGCAGAAAATTGACCAGTGCTTAACTATTTTATTATGACCTGCCGCCCAAGATAATAATCTTGACGATATGAGGATGAAGTCCTATCTGCTTTTGATGCCTATCACTGTTTATTTTATTTCTTTTCAAATTTTATGCCATCTCTTAATGAACGTCTTTCAAGGTTTAGTAAGGTTAAAAAAGAGATAATCGGACGCACTCTTTTCCTATTATCTAGATAGTATCATGTAAAGTCAAAGAAGTCAAGCACATTTCATAAACTTTTTCTTTAAACTTTCAACAAAATTACAACTTCAGATTTAAAGCAGTCAATGCGGTTTTAATTAAAGAATAATAAGGTGGTTGAGTGATATCAACTTCTTCGGCCGTTTGCCGACTCATACCCAGTAAACCTGTCCGACTACCTTGGCGAACGACTAACACTTTGCCTTGATCATTTCTAATCCTTAATTCTCGTAACGTTTGCCAAAAACTACAATGATAAATTCTCCCTTGATAATTAAAGATCGCTTTAGGTTTGCTGGAATTTGTTGCTATCTCTTGAGGGAGTCTAATCCCAACCAATTCTAATTCAATACTAACCTTGCCATGCCAGTGATTTTCCATTAATTTATAAGCAATATCTAAACAATTTGGTAACGGAAAATGTTCTGCCCAACGCCAAGCAATTCCTGATATTTTATTTTCTAAATCATCTTGCGCAAAAACAACCTTAATGTGCTTATTTTTCAATAATCTTTGCTCAAGTAATCTAACATTTTGTGTATAAAATATAGGAAAATTATTGCCAATTCCCCACGGTTGAAGTTGATCAATTTGTTGATACAATTGAGCGGTTAATTGTTGGAATTTTGCAGCCCCATCAATTTTAATTAAAGGTTTGAGATATTCAGGTTTTAAGCATTGATGAGCAAAGACACTTAAACGCTGCTTAAATTGCACCAAATTTTCCGTCAATAAACTAAATCCTCCGGCCGCTTTATGTCCACCATATTTCCCTAATAAATGATTACAAAATTCTAACGCTTCAAAAACATGAAATTCTTCAATTCCTCGTGCTGAACCTCTAACGCATCCGTTTTCTTCATACGTTCCTATAAAAACCGGCACGCCATACCGCTCCACTAAACGAGAAGCCACAATACCAATAACCCCATGATGCCATCCTTCATGCACAATAACCAAGACACGATCTTTTTGCCATAAAATCGGTGTATTTTGAATTAAATGAACAGCTTCAAATTCAATTTGTTCACAGAGTTCCTGTCTTGTTCGATTAATTTGTTCACATTGCATTGCTCGTTCTAAAGCAACTCCAAGGTCATCTGTTGTTAATAACTCAATCACTAGTTGGGGATCGCCAATTCGTCCTACTGCATTAATTCTTGGCCCTAAACGAAAGCCAATATCATCAGGTTTTAATTGTTTTTGTTCTTCACTGATTCCTGCCATTTGCATCAAAGCTTGAACGCCAGCTAATTGAGAATTTGGTAGGCGTTTTAACCCCCGTTTGAGCCAACGACGA
The DNA here is from genome assembly GCA_041746575.1 of Microcystaceae cyanobacterium. Lineage (GTDB taxonomy): Bacteria > Cyanobacteriota > Cyanobacteriia > Cyanobacteriales > Microcystaceae > JBGTGT01. The sequence goes on along the minus strand of JBGTGT010000133.1, from coordinate 8,749 downwards.
TTTACCCCAGTCAAGGGAGCTAAGTCGGCAATAGTTCCTAAGGTGAAAAGTTCAAGTAATTGATTCGTTAAACCCGCCAATAAACCTAATTTTTGGGCTGTCGTAACGGCTAAAATATAGGCGACGCCTACTCCTGCTAATCCATAATAAATTGAATTTTCAGACAGTAATTTAGGATTTAAAATAGCATCAGCAGGGGGTAATCTTTCAGGTAAATCATGATGATCAGTAATAATCACATTTAAGCCGAATTCTTTGGCTAATTTAATCGGTTCATAGGCAGAAATACCATTATCAACCGTCAAAATTAATTGCACCTGAGACGCCGCAAATTCCTCCACAATACGCTGATTGATACCGTAACCGTCTTTCATGCGACTGGGAATTGCGTAATCAATTTTTGCCCCTAAATGCTTCAAGGCACGCCATAATAAAGCCGTACTGGTCATACCATCTGCATCGTAATCCCCGCAGATGGCAATTTTAGCTTGACGGGCGATCGCTTCAGTCAATAAAGTGACGCTTTTCTCTAAATCAGGAAATTCGCTCAAAGGAGAAGATAAGCGTTGAATTTCAGGATTAATAAAAACTTGAGCCGATTCCGGCGTAATTAAGCCGCGATTTAATAAAACTTGCGCCATCAGGGGCGATAACCCTGTTAACTTTACCCACGTTTGCACGGCTTGCGGATTTTCGGGAAAAATAGACCATCTTTGTTGAGGAAGTTTCATTTTATAACAATGTTTCTCTTTATCCTAAAAAGGTCGTCATTCGTGCCACTGCCTCTTTTAAAATAGCGATATCATGTACTAGGGCAAAACGAACATACCCTTCTCCTGCCTCACCAAAACCAATCCCCGGCGAAACGGCGACACCTGTCTGTGCTAATAACTGATGGCAGAATCCAATCGAGTCATTTTGCCATAATTCTGGTAATTTTGCCCAAACATAAAGAGTGGCTGCTGGAAGCGGAACAGACCATCCTATTTTTTGTAAGGCTTTGACAAAAACATCTCGACGCTTTTGATAGATGCTCACCGTCGTAGCAACGGAGGATTGATCTCCTGTTAATGCCGTTACTGCACCCTTTAAAATGCCCAAATATTGATTAAAATCCACACTAGCCTTGATTTGTCGTAGCGATTGAATCAGTTGAGCATGACCGATCGCAAAGCCAATGCGAAAGCCCCCCATATTATAAGATTTCGAGAAGGTAAAAAACTCAATTGAACACGTTTTCTGCCGATCTGCTTGGAAAATAGAAGGAGGAATGGGCGTGCCCTCAAAATAGATATCAAAATAAGGAAAATCGTGAACTAGCACCAAATCTTGCTCCTGACAAAAGATCACTGCTTTTTCAAAAAAGGCGAGGGATGCGATCGCGGTGGTGGGATTATGGGGATAACTCAATACCATCATTTTGGACTGTTGAAGCACATCTTGGGGGATATCCTCAAAAACGGGTAAAAACTGATTACTTTCTTTAAGAGGCATGCCATATATTTGTCCACCCGCTAAATAGACCCCTCCCGCATGAGAAGGGTAACCCGGATCGAGTAATAGAGCAAAATCTCCCGGATTAAGAATCGCTAAGGGTAAATGCGCCGTTCCCTCTTGAGACCCAATCAGAGGTAACACTTCTGTTTCCGGATCTACGACAATCCCAAAGCGGTTACTATACCATTGAGCGACTGCCGTCCGAAAGTCCTGTGTCCCCTGAAAGAGTAAATACTGATGGGTGTGAGGATTACGTAACGATTGTTCAATGGTAGCAATAACCGTCGGACTTGCCCCTAAATCGGACGATCCTAACGATAAATCGATAATCGCTTTTCCCGTTGCTTTCGCCTGTGCTTTGGCATGATCCATATCAGCAAATACATTGTGCTGAAATGCCTGTAATCGTTGGGCAAATTGCATTTTAACCTAAATTAGCCTCAATAAATTCCTTTAGCTTGTCTTTAGTGATTGCGCCTTCATGGGAAGCAATAACTTCTTGGTTTTTCAAGAGCCTTAAAGCCGGAACCCCTTCGACCTTGTAGATTTTCACCGTTTCAGGATTGGGGTCGATTTCCATTTTTAAGACCTTGAGGCGATCGCCATATTCCTGTGCCGCCCAGCTCACAGACGGAGACACTAAACGGCAAGGTCCACACCAAGATGCCCAAAAATAGAGCAAAACAGCTTTTTCTCCTGCAAAAACGGCAGGTGTAACTTGAGAATCCGTAATTTCGATGACATTGCTCACAATTGCTGTTCCTCCAATTGATGATTAAGAGGAGGTATGCAGGGGAACGACTTAAATCCCCTGTCCCTCCGGTTCTTATAAATTATCCAATTGTCGGCGTAAGTCTTCAAGTTCTTGATCGGTGGCACTGGCGGAAGTCGTATCGGTTGTTCCCTCTAAAATGGGTGTATTAGGACTATTCCCACTCAGTTGAGCTTTCATCATCGCTAATTCGTCTTCTACATCACTTCCCGACTCCAATTGAGCAAATTGTTGTTCAATGCCCGAACCGGCTAATTCTCCCACTGCCTGAGAACGAGCTTCCATCTCTAATACCTTGTTTTCCATCCGTTCAAAAGCAGAGGTAGAACTGCTAGGATCGATGCCGCCAATGGTTTTTTGTAACTCTTCATTGGCTTTTGCCGCTCTGGCGCGTGCGGTGAGCATATTTTTCTTGGTTTTGGCTTCAGAAATTTTACTTTCTAAGGCGACTAGATTATCTCGCAGGTTTTTAACTTGACCACTTTGGGATTCTAATTGATTTTTATAGGTTGTGGCCGTATCTGTAAAGGTTTTTTTGCGGGTAAGGGCTTCACGGGCTAAATTTTCATCGCCTTTAGCTAGGGCAAGTTTGGCACGTTGTTCCCATTTATTGGCTTCAGCGAGATCCTGATTGTAGCGTTGCTCAGTGCGTTTTTGTTCGGCAATGGCTCTGGCGACGGCTTGGCGTAGTTGCAGTAAATCTTCCTGCATATCAACGACCGCTTGTTCTAGCACTTTCTCTGGATCTTCAGCCTTGCTGACCATATCATTCAGGTTAGCTCGGACAACTCGACTTAGGCGATCAAATAATCCCATAACGCTGTTCTCTCAAAATGAATGAATAAAAAAGTTAAAGGAGGACGCAGGGGATAGGCTCTTGACCTTACGGGGTCAATGGTTATTAATTTATCCTCTCGTTTGACATTTTATCTTAATCCCCTAACTTTAAGTGTCATCTCGCATTACGTTTTTTGCTGAGAACGTAGATGAAAGGGAAGTCACCCGTCTTTTTTGAGGGACATTTGTTAACGGGGGAGCGATCGCTTTTTTGAAACAATTCGCTAAAATTGAATGAGCAAAAAAAAGGGAAACTGGCTACCAATCTAACTCAAATAGCCTAGTCTCCCTATCATCGTTAAATTGCTTCTAGATTCTTTTCGCTCGTCCGAATCCGAATAATTTCCTCTACAGGAGAAATAAAGATTTTACCGTCTCCAATTTCCCCCGTTCGCGCGGCGGAAATTAGCTTATCCACCACCATCTCAACTTGATTATCTTCAACGACAATCTCGATTTTTAGTTTCTGGAGAAACTCGACGGTGTATTCTGAACCCCGATAGCGTTCAGTTTGTCCTTTTTGACGACCAAATCCCCGTACTTCTGAAACCGTCATACCAACGATTCCGGCATTAACTAGGGCGATTTTAACTTCGTCTAGCTTGAAAGGACGAATAATGGCTTCTACTTTTTTCAAATTCGTTACTCCTCGTTTAATACATCTATTCGTTATATAGTTATAGTCCGAGCAAGTCCCGTTTTATCATGTTAAATTGGAAATTTTTGTAAATTTTGACAACAATTACGACAAACGAGAACATCATCTATAGAGCGACGCACCCGCTAAAGGCACAAATCAGGGTTTCAGCCTTGGAGACTGTCCTCACTTTAAGGCCTAGGCTATAGTGGACTGGATAAATTGTATCAGTCTTAACCCAATCGAGGGTCACCCTTTCGGTCTTCGTCAAGTGAATTTAAACATTATTGGGCAGGAAATTAGGGTTTAACTCGTCTTTTTGTTATTAATCTCTAACATTAAACAGCAGGACAGATTCAGCGTTTTTAACTTAGAGAGAAAACAATACCATCACTCGGTTGTCATGATTGGACATCTCCAAAAACCAGTCTCTCAGATAATTAGTGAACGAATTCATCTAAAAATAAACGCTTTGACTGATTTGCTCACCCTGAAATCTCAAACTGCCATATTGATCATTTTCTCATTCCCTTGCTTTAGCTCTTCGCTTTTCTCTAAAATTGCCTTTGCGGCTTGTCCTCCCGAAAGAGTTGCCCCTTCCATACTATCAATGTAATCCTGTTGAGTATAACTGCCAGCAAGGAAAAAGTTCCCGATAGGGGTTTTTTGCGAGGGACGATAAACATCCATACCGGGGGCTTCCCGATACAGTGATTGCGCTAGCTTAACTACGTTATACCATGTCATCTTAAGTTCTCGTGAAGAAGGAAATAATTGATGCACTTGTTTAAGGACATGATGCGCAATCTCTTCATTTTTCGCCTTAATAAAAGGATCACCGGGGGTTAATACCAATTGTAACAATGATCCTTGTCCTTCTTTATAATAATCGGCAGGACTGGTTAAGGCTAAATCGGCAAAACAGGAAAAGTCTGCATCAGCCGTATAGAGCAAATTATCAATTCCCACCGCTTTTTCCAATTGTTTTCGTTGTTCTGGGTCATTTAATTCTGTTACCCAGCCATCAAAGCGGAGTTGTACGGTTGCCACGGGAACGGCTTCTAATTGGTAAATATTGTCAAAAAAACTCATTTTGCGCCAATCTTGCGGAATTAATCGCTGAATACCCGGTATATCCAAAGCGCAGACATAAGCATCTGCTGTAACGGTCTCTAAATTATCCCCACTAGCAACAATTAAGGAATCAATATGACATTTGTCTCCCTTTTCGCTGTATTTAATCTCTCTGACTTGACGACGGGTGTAGATTTTCGTCCCTCTTTCTTCTAGGTATTTAACAATGGGTTGATGTAGGTAAGTATCGGGTGAACCTTCCAACATTCTTAAAATAGAGGCCTCTGTTTTTGCAGCAAAAAACTGAAAAATTGTCAACATACAACGGGCTGAAATATTTTCCGTATCAATAAATCCCAAAGCGTAAGCAATCGGATTCCACATTCGTTTTAGACTGCTATTGTTGCCCCCATGTTGACGAAACCAGTCTGCAAAACTCACTTTATCCAAATCCCGAATCGTTTTCATTGCCCCCTCAAAGTCCACCAACCCTCGTACAATAGGACTCGTTCCCAATGCTAAGGAATTGGCGATTTTATCTAAGGTTGAAAGTTGAGACGTTGTAAAAAAAGCCTTTAACCCATTAAACGGCGCACCCGTAATGAAACGAAAGTCTAGTTCTCCGATTCTTCCGTTTTCGTTAATAAAAGTATGAGTATGTTCTTTCAATCGCAAATTGTCAATTGCACCGACCTTTCGCATTAAGTCAAATAAATTATAATAACAGCCAAAGAAGACATGAAGTCCCATTTCAATATGATTTCCCTCGTTATCTGTCCAACTGCTTACTTTTCCCCCCACAAACGGTCGAGATTCAAAAATTTCAACTTCCCATCCCGCCTCCACGAGATCAATAGCAGTAGCCATTCCCGCTAACCCTGCACCAGCGATCGCAACTTTCATGCCTTTCGTTCCCTTTTGTGATTAAGCTATTGGATTAATTGTGACATTTTCTTTACATTTTTGTCTAGACGTTTACAGAGAAATCGGATAGACTTGGGTTTTAATAAATGATTTAGATCCGGTTTGTATTAACCGAAAAAATAATGTTTAAAAATTGGACATTTAACGATTGGATGAACCACCTTCTCTTTGTTGGGACGATTTTATTATTAATTTATTCATTTTTCTTTATTTAAAAAAGCGGCGTCACTTTAATAAACTGTAATAAATTCCCTCTTTAATCTTCGTTAAAATAGAAATAAAAGTTCTATTTCGTCAAGGTATAAAATTATGAATATACGCACAGTCATTTTTAATGGTTTGATAACTGCCCTAATCGGGGCAATGATTGGTTTAGCGATCGCCCACATTGCGCAAAAAGAAACGAGACGACAAACGATTATCGTTACAGCAGCAGCCCTCGGGTTTGCAGGCGGTTCATTTCAAGAAGCCATTCGTCAACAAAAACGCTTACGGGATAAAGAGTACGGGGAATAAGCGTCGGAGAGGGACTATACAAAAGGAATTAATCGTTATAGTATCAACTTGATTTTTAGTGGTTGAATGACTCTGTGACAAAGCCCTCAAAACCCTCCCGCTCTCTAGCAGGAATTGCTAAGATTGTCGCACTAGCGACGCTGATTAGTAAAGTCTTTGGACTTTTTCGAGAACAGGCGATTGCGGCAGTGTTTGGCGTAGGTTCGGTGGTTAATGCCTATGCCTATGCCTATGTTATTCCGGGATTTTTATTAATCTTATTAGGGGGAATTAACGGTCCATTTCATAGTGCCTTGGTCAGTGTTTTAGAGAAACGAAATAAATCCGAAGCAGCCCCTTTAGTGGAAACAGTTACCACCTTAGTGAGCGTGGTTTTATTATTACTAACAATTTTGTTAATAATTTTCGCCCCTTTATTAATTCGTATTGTCGGTCCAGACTTAGCAGAAACCACTCGAAATTTAGCCATTCAACAACTAAGAATTATGGCACCTTTAGCCCTACTAGCAGGGTTAATTGGCATTGGCTTTGGTACCTTAAACGCCGCCGATCAATACTGGTTACCGAGTATTAGTCCCTTATTTTCTAGTGTAGCAGTCGTATTGGGAGTTGGAATTCTCGCATGGCAGTTAGGGGATCAAATTAGCACACCCCAATATATCCAATTAGGAGGATTCGTTTTAGCAGGAGGCACCTTAATCGGTGCATTATTGCAGTGGATAGTGCAGTTATTTGCTCAGTGGAAGTCAGGAATGGGAACGTTAAAATTGCGCTTTAATTGGCGACTTCCGGGAGTAATAGATGTGATTAAAGTGATGGCACCAGCCACCCTTTCTTCGGGGATGCTTTATATTAATGTTTCAACCGATTTGTTCTTCGCGTCTTCGATTGAAAATGCGGCGGCGGCCATGCGATATGCCAATTTTATTGTGTTAACCCCCGTTGGCATTCTTTCTAATATGATTCTAGTGCCATTTTTGCCGGTCTTTTCCCGTTTAGCTTCTCCGGAGAATTGGCCAGAATTAAAAATTAGAATTCGTCAAGGGATGATGTTAACAGCGTTAACGATGTTACCTTTAACGGCGATTTTTATGGCTTTGGGTAAGCTAATCATTCGTTTAATTTATCAAAGGGGTGCCTTTACCACCGAAGATTCTGAAATTGTCGTTCCCGTTTTGATGGCCTATGGGATTGGGATGTTTTTTTATTTAGGAAGAGACGTCTTAGTACGGGTCTTTTATGGGTTGGGGGATGGGGAAACGCCTTTTAAAGTTAGTATTTTAAACATTTTTCTTAATGGTTTACTGGATTTTTTGTTGGTAAAATCTTTTCAAACTCCCGGACTGGTTTTGGCAACGGTGGGGGTTAATATTATTTCAATGGGAATTTTTCTAAGCCTTTTAAATCGTCGCTTAGGGGGGCTACCCCTCAAACAATGGGGACGTTACCTAATCGCGTTAGTGGCATGTAGCGTGGTGGCCGGTTTAGCGAGTTGGGGATTCAGTGAGCTTTGGGAGCAATGGGTCACAGAAGATCTTTTAATTTGGCAAATATTACAGTTAGGAATAGGGACAATCATTGCCTTTGTCGTGTTTGGCGGATTAGCCCTGTTGCTTAAACTGCCAGAATTTGAGATGTTAACGGGAAAACTCTTCGGTAAATTCGTTAGGAAATAAGGGAGTTGTAGGATTTTGGCATCTCGCCGGATAAAAAAAGTGGGCAAAAACGCCCACTCACGTTCCAACATTTAAGAATTGGCTTCAACAAGCGTGAAAAATCCGGCTTGTTTTCCTGCCGCCGTCGCACCATCTTTCTGAGAAACAATCACTGCACTAATTTGGTCGCTTAAAATCGCCACCTTTTTTTCGGTTTGCTTATCACAGGTCAGTTCAATCAATTGGGGGGTAGAAGACTTCATCCCTTGAATAATCGTTTTATAAAGAGCATCTGCGCTTTCTTGGTCTTTACGTTGTACCGAAATGGGAATAGGAGAGTATTTAAGCGTTATGTCAATTGAAATCATAAAGCGTTCTTGATTAAGGGTCTATGCTTGATTATCCAATAAAAAGCAATGCTTTGGCTATTGGGTCACTGACTGATAATCTTTAGATTTTATTTAGATTTGGGCTGACAAAACCCTCCGGTTTGTTTTAAGATAATGTTAAGTTAAGAAAAGTAAAGATTTCTCACATTTCTCTTTGTTTGTTTACGGACTCTAAGTCACCGTAGAGAAAAAAGAAAGTGAGAGTATCTCCAAATCAACGCTCTTATAGCTCATTTTAAGTTCATTAGGAGAAATAGCGTCATGACTATTGCAGTGGGACGCGCCCCAGAAAGAGGGTGGTTTGATGCCCTCGACGACTGGCTAAAGCGCGATCGCTTCGTTTTCGTTGGTTGGTCAGGTTTATTATTATTCCCCTGTGCCTACTTAGCGTTGGGGGGATGGTTAACCGGAACCACCTTCGTCAGTTCATGGTACACCCACGGCTTAG
>JBGTGT010000132.1:0-5020 GCA_041746575.1 Microcystaceae cyanobacterium | reverse complement strand
AGAAAAATTCTGTTTTCCTTGGGTTTCTACAGATTTTTGGAAGCCTTTAGCCATCAATGTATATCAATCAACTATTTAGGAAATTAGTCAAAGTTTTATCATACCATATTTTTGGGCTAAGTTAAGATGCGTTTACCCTGCGTAGAATTGTCGCTATTTTTCTGAATAAATAAGATGCAATAATGTCTTTGTAGAATAAATTTAACATTGGACTTACGAATTTCTTTTCCTAAAATACTCGATAGAATTTTCCATAATTTACAGGCGACATCTTTGACATATTTTTCAGAACGACGATTTTTTTTGGCAATTTCTGCGTACTTTTGTCCGCTTAGAGTTCCCTTAAGAATAGCTTGTTGAAGATTATCTAAATGATTTTCCGTATGTTGTAAGACTAACTCATCTGCCAAAAATATTAAAGATTGAAGATGAGATAAGTATATCGGCATCGGTGACGATTCAGACTGGTCGTGAGAAGAAAAGTTTATATTATATTGAGTCATTTTATTATTAATTTTGTATTATTCATCAGATATAGCACCCTTCAATAAAACAGTCAATATCGTTTTTAGTAATAGAGAGCCACTTTTTACACTAAAGAAGATAACGAAAGAATATTTCAGAAAAATCAACTTTGTACCACAAATTATCTTATTAAGCCAAAAATTTTAAGAAATTTGCTAATAATTACTTGTATTTCTTCTCAGATGCTAAAGTATTTATGATTGATTATCCGAGAAAACCTTATTTGCCACGCACTTCAACACATCGTAAATTTTTGTGACAAAATACAAATTTTTTAATCATACGCTCAAAGGTTGACAGTGAAAAAGATTGAAAGAATTTAATAAGACTTTTTATGACTTTATCTGACTTTTTTAGGTCTTGTTTAAAGATTTTAATTCAGTAAAACTTCCCTGTGATTAAGGAACTTATCTTAACTTGAATCGCCGGACAGAATAGTAAATACAGAAGTTCATAAGGAGTCATTTTCTCATGATAAAATCTCGATGGCTTAAAGCTTTGCCAGCTACCGTTGCGCTAGTAACGATGACTGAGCAAGTTCTCGCTTGTACTTTGACACCACCGCTGGTAACACCGCCTACTCCCACTCCAGGTGGTGATCCCCCTCCCCCAGGCACTCCCAGTTACTGGATTAAAGGTGTAGATATGGTTAATGGATCATCTGGGACGATTTTTCTGCAACTTAACGCTGTGGCAGGAGTTAACGACACCCTGCCTCAAAATTTAGGAGGTACCGGTGGCATTGGTGGAAGTAGCAACGATTCTTGCGCTTGCGCTCTTTCGCTACCTGATGGAACACCCGTTGATATTACGAGCGCATCCGTTGGTCGGGGAAATATTAATGATGTTGTCGGTACTTTTGAAGAATATACCCCATTTGGTTTTAGTCGTAACTCAAGCTTTGATGATGACTTTGCCACAGCAACCTTTGCCGCAGCTAGCGTCGTTCAAGGTTCTCCTGTGTCGTCTGATCCCGCTGATTGGTTTGCCTTTACCGATCTTGACGGCGTTCCTGCATTTACAGCAGACGCGAATGGAATTAATGGATTTGAACTGACCAACGCTCAACCCTACTATCTATTAAAATATGATTTTACCTCTCCGTTGTCTTTCAATGATTTACTAGATATTACAGGTGATAGAGTTCAATTTGCAGCTGGAAAGCTTCAAACAGGACTAGGTACGCCATCCCCCTCTAATGGTGCCATTGCTTACACTAACGCGCCGCCATTACAAGCAGAATCTGTACCCGAACCCACTGCAACGCTTAGCTTACTATCCCTGGGAATCCTCGGTGCAGGAGTAACCCTCAAACGCAAATTAAAGCGTAAAGCGTTTATGACTCAATGAGATACATGATTGATGGTAGGGGGTGCAGAGTTTGCACCCAGAGGGGTATGTGATATTAACTCTCTCATATCCTTAAAAAATAACGCCTCAAAAGCCAGTTAAATTCCCCCTCAATTGAAGTTCAGTCGGGGGGAATTTTTGACTTGTAGGTGAAGGACAAAACAATAGGCGGTGCGATGTCTTAAAGAAAGAACAAAAAAGGTGGGACATTGCCCACCTAACTGAAAAATCTCTGCAGAAGTACGGTTTATTCTGCCGCAGGAACGAGTAAGTCAGGCTTTTTCTCTCCTTCAGAAATGACCTTCACCTTGCCTTCTTCATCGATATCAACAAGGGCGATACTGCCTTCACCCACGCGCCCAGAGAGAATCTCCTCGGCTAAAACATCTTCTAAGAGACGCATAATCGCACGACGTAACGGTCTTGCCCCATAGGCGGGATTATACCCTTCTTCTACCAGACGTTCTTTGAACTTGTCGGTAACATTGAGGGTAATCTCTTTCTCCGTAAGACGATTAAACACTTCCTTAAGCAAGATTTCAGAAATCTCTTTCACCTCATCCTTCGTCAATTGACGGAAGACGATAATCTCGTCGAGACGGTTAAGGAATTCAGGACGGAAGTAGTTCTTCAATTCTTCGTTAACCAAAGAACGAATACGATTATATTGAGCTTCAGTTTGATTATCCTCAAATTCAAAGCCTAAACCGCCGCCACCTTTCTCAATGACCTTAGACCCGATATTCGAGGTCATAATCAAGAGCGTATTCTTAAAGTCAACCGTACGACCCTTAGCGTCCGTTAAACGGCCATCTTCAAGGATTTGCAGGAGCATATTGAAGACATCGGGGTGTGCTTTTTCAATTTCATCGAATAACACAACCGTATAAGGACGACGACGCACCGCCTCCGTTAATTGTCCTCCTTCGTTATACCCAACATAACCGGGAGGTGAACCGATTAACTTAGAAACCGTATGCCGTTCCATATACTCCGACATATCGAGGCGAATCATCGCATCTTCCGAGCCGAAGAAATAGGCCGCCAACGCTTTGGTTAACTCGGTTTTACCGACCCCAGTAGGACCAGAGAAGATAAAGCTGGCAATGGGACGATTGGGATTCTTTAAACCCACCCGCGCCCGACGAATCGCTCGGGAAACCGCCTTCACTGCGTCTTCTTGACCGATTAGACGCTGATGAAGGGTATCTTCCATGTGCAGAAGTTTTTCCGATTCCGATTCCGTCAGTTTATTAACAGGTACTCCTGTCCATGAAGCGACAATGTGGGCAATTTCCTCAGCATCAACAAAGGGTTCATCGTTCCCATCTTCTCCTTTTTTTGTAGAAGCAATGGAGCGAATTTCCGACTTAATCTCCATTTCTCGATCGCGCAATTCCCCGGCTTTATCAAAGTCCTGCGCTCTTACAGCATCATCTTTTTGCTTGAGAATTTGCCGTAATTCTTTATCGAGTTCTTTAGCGGCCGGGGGTAACTGAGAATTAATTAAGCGTACCCGTGATCCGGCTTCATCCACTAAGTCAATGGCTTTATCGGGGAGATAACGGTCAGAAATGTACCGATCTGAGAGTTTGGCTGCCGCTTCTAAAGCTTCATCAAGAATTTTCAGTTTGTGGTGTTGTTCATAGCGTTCCCGCAAACCGTAAAGAATCTCAATGGTTTCATCTACCGTCGGTTCACCCACCATAACGGGCTGAAAACGTCGTTCTAAAGCGGCATCCCGTTCAATATGCTTGCGATACTCATCAAGGGTCGTTGCACCGATACATTGCAGTTCTCCACGGGCTAAGGCCGGTTTAAGAATATTGGCTGCATCGATCGCACCTTCGGCTGCCCCTGCCCCAATCAGGGTATGAACTTCATCGATGACAAGAACGACATTGCCCGCAGAGCGAATTTCGTCCATAATTTTTTTGAGACGTTCTTCAAATTCCCCACGATATTTCGTACCAGCGACTAATAAGCCGATATCGAGGGTGACGACCCGTTTTTCTTCTAGAATATCAGGAATATCCTTATTAGCAATGCGTTGGGCTAATCCTTCTGCGATCGCTGTTTTACCTACCCCCGGCTCGCCAATGAGGACAGGATTATTTTTCGTGCGACGGCCAAGGATTTGAATCACCCGTTCAATTTCTTTTTGTCGTCCCACCACGGGATCAAGTTTCCCTTCACTGGCCATTTGAGTCAGATTTGAGCCAAATTCATCCAATGTTGGGGTTTTAGTACGGCCTTGCGGCCCACCCCCAGCGGCTACTTCGGCGGTTTCTCCTAACATCCGAATCACTTGGGTTCGGACTTTGGAAAGATCTACCCCTAAATTTTCTAAGACTCTAGCGGCAACCCCCTCCCCTTCCCGAATCAAGCCTAAAAGAAGATGTTCGGTGCCAATATAATTGTGGCCGAGTTGACGGGCTTCTTCTAACGAAAGTTCTAATACTCTTTTTGCCCTTGGGGTGAACGGAATTTCAACGGCAACGAAGCCTGAGCCTCTACCGATGATCTTTTCTACCTCAATGCGAGCATCTTTGAGGTTTACCCCCATGGATTTGAGAACCTTGGCGGCGACGCCTGTTCCTTCTCCAATTAGCCCCAGAAGAATTTGCTCAGTCCCGACAAAGTTATGGCCGAGACGACGGGCTTCTTCTTGAGCCAGCATAATGACCTTAATGGCTTTTTCTGTAAAGCGTTCAAACATGGCTTAATCGTGACCTTACCTACTGCTGTATCCCTAGTATGCTGATTTTAGCACAGGCTAAATATTCGGCTGTCGTAGTAAGTGCAATTTGGGGGGTGTATTTACCCTACAATAACGTGAGTTCGACCCTCAAAAAATCTACGAGCCTTCTTTATTTAATTTTTTTGTGCAGGGGGTACGGGGGAGGCACTCCGTCCCCCGTTGGGGGGTTTGGGGGGCTAGTCCCCCAATCAATAATTTGTTTTTCTTTCCTAATCCCAATTAGAATAGACAAAAAGATTAAGATAAGTAGGTGGGCAAAAATAGTTGTAAAATAGCGTAGTGGAGTATAAGGAGGAAGATTTAGATTTTGCCAGCCCCCTTAAAAGTGCATTTGAGTGAAACTGAAGATAGAGAACTGCTCGAATTCCAGAAAATTGAGGGAAT
>JBGTGT010000131.1:0-22264 GCA_041746575.1 Microcystaceae cyanobacterium | reverse complement strand
CTGCGAACCTTCCCCTGCTTGCCACGCACTGAATACTTTTTTTCTTAAATCAAGAGAATATACTTTTGGCATACTTAAATCATTTTTTGTTGTTTTTCTATTTTACAATATATGTGGCTTAATAGATCTAAATTTGCTGTAGGTTAAAAGCGTGAGTCGGGATTCTCCTAAATCCGGTTACCAGTGACCTCATTTGAGGCAGAAACGTCAATGGCACAAAATAGAGAGGAATTTATTCAATTCACTAAAGAACCTCCGCAACTTGACCCTTTTCCTGCTGTACACCCATAACAATAACTCTCGGTTTGAACGGTTTTAATCGTATCGAGATTTCCCGCTTTCAATAATTGATCGACAGTAATGGGGTGATCTTCTGATGTTAAAGCAGGAACATTTTCCATCTGATTAAAATCACAGTCATAAACATTGCCTAAATAGTCGATGGATAACTGATTCCGACACATCAAATTAGGGAGCGTATTTTGATTGTAATGCTCTTCTAAAAATTGTAAATACGGTTTATACAATTGATGACTTTCTAAATATTGCTTAGTTCGTCCAATGGGTAAATTAGTAATCGTTAATAGTTGATTAAAAACGATATTAAAATTCTCTTTGAGAAAGGTTTTATAATCCTGCATTAATTGCACTTGATCGGGGGTTAAAGAAAAATCCATGTTGCAAGGAATAGGAGGATTATAAACTAAGTCGAGAATCAAATTTGGCTCGCTGCCATAACCGAGGTTATTTAAGATTTGAATTGCCTTAATAGAACTTTGGTAAACCCCATATCCTCTTTGTTTATCTACATTATTTTCTAAGTAACAAGGAAGAGAAGCAACAACTCTTAATTGATGTTGGGCAAAATATTCAGGTAAATCTTGATAATTTTCTTCAAAAAATATGGTCAGATTGCTTCTAATAATGACTTTCTTATTAGCCTTTTTAGCCGCTTCTACAAGGGGACGAAAGCCATAATTCATTTCTGGCGCACCTCCTGTTAAATCAACGGTTTGAATTTGGGGAAATTGCTGAATTAATTTAATAATTGAATGACAAACATCGGGTGATAATTCTTCCGTTCGTTTCGGACTGGCTTCCACGTGACAATGATTACAAGCGAGGTTGCATTTACGCCCCAAGTTGACTTGAAGAACTGTAATTTTATCTTTAAGGAGCGATTGTTGTAATTTCTGATCAAAGGGAGTTAAACGAGTATTCATAAGATTGAAAAACAATAAATAAGTAAGGTCAGAAATGGGAGAAAGAATTTAATTCATCCTTTTTTATAGTGTGATGACTTTTTCGTACTGTTGACCTAAGATTTCCCATGTGTAGCTTTCTTCAATCAATTGTCGTCCATTGTGGGATAATTTTTCTCGGAGTCGGGAATTTTCAAATAATTGACTGATTTTCTCAATATATTCGGGAATTGTATTAGCGCGTAATGCTCTTAAAGGGACATTTGGAGTATCTACTGCTAACCCTTCCAATCCGCGATTACTAGCCACCACAGGAACACCGGCGGCCATAGATTCGAGGGTTTTAAATTTCATGCCAAACCCCGTTCTTAAGGGAATAACTGCCACTGTTGCTTGATGCAGATAGTCTGCGACTGAGGGGACACGTCCCGTGACAAGAATCTGGGTATTTTGCGCTAATGCCTGTACTTTTGGCGAAGGTTTAGACCCCACCAAGGTTAAAGTTACGTCAGGATATTTTTTTTGCAAAATCGGGAAGACTTCTTCGGCGAAAAAACACACCGCATCCACGTTTACGACATAATCTAATCCTCCTACAAACACTAGCCTATATCCTCCGGGGTCATGGTTGCGATAGGGAAAGGTTTCTAAATCGACGCCGTTGGCAATCAAGAAAATTGGAACATTTGGGTTAAATTCTTTCATTTGCCGTTCATCTTCGTCGGTGGTAACCACAATTTTAGAAAATTTACTCAAGGTATTTTGTTCGTAACGACGTAGTAGGGGCAAGTAAAGACGATCACGGAAGAAATTTTCAGACGTTCCCGTTGCCAGTTGACTATAGCAGGTCAAATAAACAGAACTATGAATATCTAAGACCGTTTTGATCTGATTTTTCCATTGAGGACGAATATATATCTCATTCGCACTATGTTCACAAGTGATAACATCATAACATCTAGATGCGATCGCTTGATCTAACCAGTCTTGCATCGCCGGAACATGAAGATAGCGGACATTGGGAGGTGTTCCTTCCTGAAAAAATTGAACATAACGGCTAACTTTTAGCAATAGATTGCTATCTTTCTCTTCAGGCCGGTCAAATAAGACTAATTTTTCAACGTATTGCTTTAAACCTTCAATTTCTGTTGCAGTAACCTCAGGCGAACGATGACTAACGAGGGTGATGTCATGGTTACGGGTTAGAACGTTTAGTAAATTAAAGGTACGACCTTGAGTTCCTCCACGGGTGGGTGGATAGGGGAAGGAGCAACAAATCATCAAAATTTTCATAAAGCTATTTTAAAGGAAGATCGAAAATCTGTGTAAACTTGAAAAACAATCCTCTCTAGGGTGCTGGTGTAATGATCTATACCACTCAACAGCTAATCGAGATCCTCGAAAAAGAGATGCACGCCACTTGGCGAGGCGAACGGGTGCTTTTGTCCTCGGAAAATCGGATTAATAATCCCGTTTTGGCGAAGGCGATTAATTTAGAAAAAGCCAATAAAGTCTTCGCTTATCAGGATTTTCGCCGTCAAATTCATGAATATCAGCAAAAAAATCATGTTTCAGGACTCATTTGGCGAACTTGCACTTATCGAAACCAAAGCATTCGTTTCCCAGAAGTCCATAGTCAATTAATAGCAGTAGAAGGCGATAAAGAAACGTTAATGGCGGCCAAAGGATTTTTGTTAGATTTTTGGCAAGATATGACCCAAGAGATGAATTTTTGGTTAGTGGTTCACCGTCGTCGTCCCTTAAACCGAGATTCTCTAACTGAACTGATTCAGCAGTCAGAATGGGCAGAACTGGATGCGGCAAGAACTGAGCTATATTTAGGGTTATGTTGGGGAAATCCGATGGAATATCAGTATCAATGGGCAAAACCTCAATCGGGATGTCATCGCGTGATTGCGGCAGTTAATGAACCCAGTTCGATTAAAATTTAGCGGGATGAATTCCATAATGCCATTTGAGCTATTTTGTGTAGCGGCTGCTCTTCTTATCTTAGTTAGTGTCTATGCTAGCAAACTCTCGAATAGAATCGGTGTCCCTGCTTTACTCCTGTTTTTGTTTATCGGTATGTTGGCAGGATCAGAAGGAATTGGGGGCATTAATTTCGAGAATTATCAAGTCGCTGGGATTATTGGGGATATTGCTTTAATTTTTATTCTCTTTTCGGGAGGATTGGACACCCAATGGCAACGAATACGTCCGATTCTCGGTCAAGGTGTCATCTTGGCAACAGTAGGGGTCACTTTAACCATGTTAATACTCGGAACGTTCTCATGGTGGATCTTGGGGTCATTTTCAGAATTTAAGCTCGGTTTTGAAGGAATTAGCTGGCTAGATGGCTTATTATTAGGAGCAATCGTTTCTTCTACTGATGCGGCGGCGGTTTTTTCGTTGTTGAGGTCAAATAATACAGATTTAAAGGGAAATTTACAACCCCTATTGGAACTTGAATCGGGCAGTAATGACCCCATGGCCGTTTTGTTGACCCCTACCTTGCTTAAAATCTTAGGAACGTCTCAAGTTTCTAGCGTAGCTCTATTATTCACTTTATTACTGCAAATTACCGTCGGAAGCTTCATTGGATATGGCATGGGACGCATGATGAGTTTTTCGCTCAATCGTCTGCGAGTGGACATTAAGGGTTTATACCCAGTGGATATGTTAGCAAAGGTACTCTTGACTTACGGCATTGCATCTCTTTTAGGTGGAAATGGATTTTTAGCTGTTTATGTGGCAGGAATTGTGGCTGGAAATCAAAAATTTGCTGAAAAAGAGAGAATTACAGATTTTCACGAGGGCTTAGCTTGGTTAATGCAAATCGTCATGTTTCTCATTCTCGGCCTCTTAGTCTTTCCTTCCCAATTATTACCCGTCGCAGGAATCGCTACTGTGATAGCTCTTTTTCTAATTTTTGTCGCGCGTCCTCTGAGTACCTTCATCTGTCTCGCTTGGACATCTTATCATTGGCCAGAAAAAGGATTTATCGCTTGGGTGGGATTAAGGGGAGCAGTCCCGATTATTTTAGCGATTGCGCCCATTAGTGCGGGTTTGGAAGGATCTTTTGCCTTATTCAACGTGGTTTTCTTTATTGTGCTGATTTCCGTTTCTCTTCAAGGTTTAACCTTAGCCTTCATGGCAAAAGGATTAGGATTAGTAGCATTAGAAAAGAGTTGACCGTATTTAACCCTATAATGAAAAACGGAATGAATTGAAACGGAAAAAGACAATGGCCATTAGAAAAATCCTCTGTAGTGTCTTATCCAGCTTAATCGTTAGCACAACGCTGATCTCGGAAGTGATCGCTTGCACTCGTGCAGTTTATTTGGGACCCGATGGTACCATCATCACCATACGAAGTATGGATTGGCTCAATGACATCGAAACTAATCTTTGGGCATTTCCACGAGGATTAAAGCGCAATGGGGCGGCAGGGTTGAATTCTATGCAATGGACTTCTAAATACGGCAGTGTGATCGCTGCTGGTTTTGATGTTGCTTCCACAGATGGCATGAATGAGAAGGGTTTAGTGGCGAATCTGCTTTATTTAGTTGAGTCCGAATATCCTACACCTACGGCGAATGATCCCCGAAAAGCTCTGTCAGTTGCCGCTTGGGTGCAGTATGTTCTAGATAATTATGCAACTGTTGCCGAGGCAGTTGAGGCTTTGCAAAAAGAACCCTTTTACATCGTGACAATGATGACACCTGATGGCAAACCGGGACAAGTCCACTTATCTATCTCCGACGCCACAGGAGATTCAGCAATTTTTGAATACATTGACGGAAAATTGACGATTCACCATAGCCGTGATTATCAGGTGATGACCAATTCACCCCCCTTTGACCAACAAATCGGCATTAATAACTATTGGAAGCAAATTGGCGGAACAACCATGTTACCGGGGACGAATCGCGCCGCTGATCGTTTCGTTCGTGCTTCATTTTACATCAATGCTATCCCAAAAACCAGCAATATCACAGAAGCGATCGCCTCAGCTTTTTCCGTTATTCGCAATGTATCCGTTCCCCGTGGCATTTCTACGCCCGATCAACCGAATATTTCTTCAACACTGTGGCGTACCGTCTCCGATCATAAAAATAAACGGTATTTCTTTGAATCTACTCGCAGCCCAAATGTGTTCTGGGTTAATCTCTCAGATCTCGATTTTAGGGAAGGAAGTCCTACCAAAAAGCTCACGTTAACAGATGGTACCATCTTAGCGGGTAATACTTCAGCGCAGTTTCAACCGGCTGAACCCTTTCCGTTTTTGGAAGCAAAACCAGAGTAATTTTGTTTAAGCTCGTCATTTTTGAAGGTTATAAAGCGTATCTCTTGCTTGATAAGGTCTTTGGATACGCTTAATCGCCTCTTGTAAACTTTCCACCGTCATATTTGTTCCTCCTTGTGCGCCGGCCATCGTGGTAATATGTTCTTCCATCAATGTACCACCCAGATCATTACATCCCCATTGCAACGCCTCGACTGCACCCGATAAACCCAATTTAACCCAACTGGGTTGATGATTTGGGATGTAGTTACCTAAAAATAAGCGAGAAACCGCCGTTAATAACAAAGTATCTCTTAAAATCGGCTGATCTCGTCCCACTCGATTGCGTAAGGGTTTCGGCGCGTCCTGTCCCACAAAAGGCAATAAAATAAATTCGGTAATTTTAGATTTATAATCTTTTTCTAAAGCAATTTTTTGTAAATTTCGCAGTTTTTCAAGGTGAGTCATCTGCTGTTGTGCCGTTTCAATGTGACCGCATAACATCGTTGAGGTTGTTGGAAGTCCCAACTGATGCGCTAGGGTAATAATTTCTATCCAAGTGGCTGCGTTAATTTTCTCTGGACAAATCACCTGTCTGACTTGATCATCTAACACTTCGGCAGCTGTACCGGGCAGAGAATTCACCCCCGCATCCTGTAAGGCGATAAGGACATCCGCATAGCTCAAACCGTCTTCTCTAGCGATAAACTGTACTTCTTGCGGCGAGAATGCGTGCAAATGGAGTTGAGGAAAATGGCTTTTTAGCGTCTTGACTAAATTAACGTAATATGCTAGGGATTTACCTTGAGATTTAGCGTAAGGGTTTAATCCCCCTTGCATACAAATCTCTGTGGCATTTTTTGTCACGGCATCCTCTGCTTTTGCCAGTATTTGCTCAGTGGTTAACCAAAATGAACCTTTTTCATCTTTATCTCGTCGGAAAGCACAAAAACTGCAATGCTGTTCACAAATATTGGTAAAGTTAATATTACGATTGATAACATAAGTAACGGTGTTTCCGACCTGCTTTTGACGTAATAAATCAGCCGTTTGTTGAATCTTTAGACGATCTTCATCGGTTTTTACAGATAATAAAGTTATGCCTTCTGCGGTTGTGAGGTCATCCCCTTGCATCGCTTTTGTTAAAATGTCTTCAATTCGACGGGTTTCTGTTGTAATCACGAGAAGGTAATGAAGTTAAAATTTTATATTCCTTTGTTTATTATTGTAGCGGGTATTGGCTTTTGTTGCTATCTACAATTCTTAGTACCGAACGGTGTCTATTTTAGCGGCGATGCGGGCTTAAAGGCATTATTAGCAAAACAATTCAGTTCTGGAATTTTTCGTTTTGATTTGATTTCTCCTTCAGAAACTTGGGTAACCGATTTATGGAATCAGGGGTTATATCCTTACCAACAACCTTTTGTTTATCAAGTCAATTCTCGCTATTTTATAACCTTTCCTTTTACGTTTCCTTTAATTACTGCTCCTTTTTATTATTGGTTGGGTTATCGAGGGTTATATTTGATTCCTTTGGTAGCCACTTGGGGAGTTTGGTTGGTTTTTTATTGGATAGGTTATCGTTTAAAATTACCTAATTACGCGATCGCTTTAGGTTTAATTATTCTTATTTTCGGCTCATTTTTAACGCTTTATAGTGCGATGTATTGGGAACATTCCTTAGCAGTGTTTCTCAGCTTTTTGGGAATGGGTTTAATTTTAGAATCTCTCTATCAAGATAAATTATCTGCTTTTTTTGCTCTTTTGTCGGGAATTTTATTGGGTTTTTCAGTCTGGTTTAGACCCGAGTTTTTATGTTTCAACTTAATAACAGTTGTTGTATTTTTGAGCTTAAGTCTTTTTAAATCTATTTTCCCTAATACTATTTTTTTAAAGCAATTTACCTCAGAAAAGTTTTCACAAAAAATTCTATTTATTACCAGTATTATTTTAACTACTGGACTCTTTTTTCTCTGTAATCAATTAATTTATGGTTATCCAACTGGCATTCACGGTATTCAAATTATTGAACAAACTTCTTTAACCCCTAGATTAAGAGAGTTTTTCTTTAACTTTAAAGGATTAAGTCTAACTTTTCTACAGTACTTCTCAATCGTTCTCTTTTCTCTTTATTATTTTATTTTTAATTTTTGGTTGCATAAAAAAATAGATTGGTTAACGCTTTCAACTTATCTTATTAGTTTAGTATTTATTCTTGGCGTGTCTTTAATTGTGCCAACAGGAACGAATGGATTAATAGCAGGAGGCAAACAATGGGGAACTCGTTTTTTATTGATTTTATTACCCTTTTTATCTTTAATAATTGCCCATAATTTTATGATTTTATGGCAAAGCAAAAAGACGATTTTTAAATATACTGGACTAGGAATCTTAGCCCTTTTTCTTATCTTGAATATCTACAAAAATACAATTCAAGGTGCGAACTACCTTGTTCAAACTCATCAAGGTATTCGATCCATTTTAGAATATTTAGAGAAATCTCCGCCTATTATTGCTATTTCTCATCAATTTGTCGCACAGAGCTTAGAACCCAGCCTCAATCATAAATTCTTTTTCAGAGTCACGACTATCCAACAACTCAAGCAATTAGCATTAACGGCATTACAACAAGGTTATTCAGAATTAACCTACATTTGTTATCCTTATTTTTCCTGTAATTTAATTGATAATAATACCTTTCCAATTGTTTTTGCTGAACAAGATAAAAAGATTGAAATAAATATTTCTCCCTTGGACAGTATTGGAAAATATCTCCTTTTTCAATTAAAAATTGAATTCATACGGTGAATCATAAAATTACACCTCTTCTTCAAAAAAACAACAATCGTGACAACTACCGTCAGGATTAATTGCACAGCGTAAAATTTCAGAATGCGCATTATAACGGCATCGACTATCCCCGATCACCCAACGACCTTTATAAAGGCTTTTTTTAATAGGATAAGGACACGTTTGAACAGAAAGCGCAATTTTTTCAAGACAGTAACGACCATGTCGATATTGATAGTGATGATGACGCTCCAACACCGCATACATTTTATGAGATAACTCGATGTAATCTCCTGCTTGAGGCATCCAGTCTAAATAAACTTGACCTAACAATTGATAAGGATAGATTTGAATAATTTCAGTTAATAAAAAGGGTGATTCCATTGGAATATGTTTTCTAAATGGGGAATAGAAGTCAATATCCTAAGCGAATTTGTGAACTATTTTAAAGATAAACGTCTATAATGTTAAATCAACTTTGTCATCTAATTCATTTATCTCTGGGTGTGAGGTTTTCATGGCTGTTCAACTCAAGCAAGCGTTAGTCGTCGGTAGCTATATTGTGGCGCAACGGCTTAAAGGACGCAAACATTTTCCCCTTGTTTTAATGCTAGAGCCACTTTTTCGCTGTAATTTAGCTTGTTCAGGTTGCGGCAAAATTCAACATCCGCCCGAAATTCTTAAGCAAAATCTGTCTCCTGAGGAATGCTTTGCAGCAGTAGAAGAATGTGGCGCGCCTGTTGTCTCAATTCCGGGTGGAGAACCTCTTTTACATCCTCAAATTGCCGAAATTGTTCAAGGTTTGGTCGAACGGCAGAAATTTATCTATCTCTGTACCAATGCAATTCTATTAGAAAAAAGTTTAGATAAATTTGAACCTTCCCCCTATTTAACCTTTAGTGTTCATCTGGATGGATTACGAGAACACCACGATCATTGCGTCGATAGGGAAGGGGTATTTGATAAAGCAATTGCAGGGATCAAGACGGCGAAAGCTAAAGGTTTTCGAGTCACTACTAATACAACGGTTTTTGATGGAGCAAATCCTCAAGAATTGCAAGAATTTTTTGATTTTCTCACGGATTTAGGGGTGGATGGTATGATGATATCCCCCGGTTACAGCTACGAGTGGGCGCCCGATCAAGAACATTTTCTAAAGCGAGAGCAAACAAAAGCTTTATTCAGAGAAATCCTTAACCCTTGGAAAAAAGGTCAGAAAAAATGGGATTTTAATCATAATCCTTTATTTTTAGACTTCCTGATGGGAGAAAAAGACTATGACTGTACACCTTGGGGAAGTCCCAGTTATAGCGTTTTAGGTTGGCAAAAACCTTGCTATTTACTAAACGAAGGGCATTATCAAACATTTAAAGCGTTAATTGAGCATACTAATTGGGAAAACTATGGTTATCGCAGTGGTAATCCTAAATGCGCTGACTGTATGGTACATTGTGGCTATGAACCTTCTGCCGCTACAGATGCCATGAAACCCGCTAACATGGGACGAGCATTAAGCAGTATTTTAAACGCTTCCTAAGATAGAAATCATAAAGGGGGCTACGATACTACCCCCCTTCATTTTTGAGCCTATTAATAGAAATTTTAGCGAGAAATATCTGAGATAATTCCATTGAGTCCTACCAACCTCGATTGCCGTACCAACGACGACCATTATTCGGTGCAGTGTCTGGATAACGAGAGGGATAGTTCGGTTGAGTTTGACGGTAAGAATCATCGTAACCGAGAGAAGATTGCACTGTTAAAGTCAAATCCTGACTAGGATTCACCACAACGACCTCTTTTGTCCCCCCTCCGATAATACCGGCTTCCGGTAAACCCCATCCTGCTAGCGTACCAACGGCGGCTCCTGCAAGGACTTCTAATGCGTCAATTCTTCTATCTCCTGTCGTTCCCGCGATGACAGTGGCCGTTCCTGCTCCCGCTAACGTTCCTTTGACAATATCGGCGGTGCTTGCCCCAATTTTAACTGTTTCTGTGCGTCCAACCACACTAGAGGTGGCATTTAAGCTTATCCACTCTCCATTATTAATTTTTACTCTAGTAGCTGTATAGCGAACGCCTTGACCAACGGGTTCTAGTTGTCCTTCAATTTCACTGCCTGACGGAATGATAACAGATCCATTGCGATCGCGGATCGATCTAGCCACTTTTAAGGTAAGGGGAACTGTTTCATTAGGTTCAATTTGAATGGTTTTTTGAGAATAAGTAACTGGAATGGTTGTCCCTCCTTCAATTACGCCGGAAAGATATTGATAATCATTGTTTGAGTCGCCATATGTCCGATAATCTTGAGCAAGGGCAGGATTTAAAGGCATGACGGAAGTTACACCGACTAAAAGAGTTAAAAAACTAAACTGAGCAGTTTTAGAAGTAAACATAGCAATAATTTCCTTAACATTTTTTTGTTATCTTTAGGCTAACCCTTACGACGACTGGATGTCAGTCCCCAAAAATAGGGAAGGCTAAGGGAAAAGAAAAGGGAAAAAAGTGGAATAAAAAAAGAGACAGAAGAATGAGCAAGGTTCACGCCTTCTGATCTGATGATAAATAAGCCTTAAAAGATTTAATTCGACTCGATACTGAGTTTCATCCCCCGTTGCACGGCTGGACGCTCTTTCATCGCTTCTTGCCATCGATTAAGATGAACATAATCATCTAAACTCACCTCCAAGTATTTATAAGCCGCCACCCACGGAAACGTCGCCATATCGGCAATGGAATAATCCCCCGCGATATACTCATGATGTGCTAATTGTTCATCCAAGACGCCGAATAAACGTAGGGCTTCTTTTTCGTAGCGATTAATCGCATATTCAATTTTTTCAGGAGCAGAATGGCGAAAATGACCTAATTGTCCGAACATCGGCCCGACGCCTCCCATTTGAAACATTAACCATTCAATGACTTGAAATCGCGCCTCTAAGTCAGTCGGTAAAAATTTTCTCGTTTTTTCAGCAAGATAGATTAAAATTGCACCTGATTCAAACACTTTGATATTGGTTTCATGATCAACCATAGCGGGAATTTTACTATTCGGGTTAATAGCAACAAATTCAGGAGAAAATTGCTCTCCTTTGCCAATATTAATCATTTTGAGGGTGTAAGGAAGTCCGACTTCCTCTAGCATAATGGCAGGTTTGCGTCCGTTGGGGGTGGTAAAGGTATAAAGGTCAATCACGGTGATTCTCCAGTAATGAGTGCATGGTGAAAAAATTTTGGCTTTTTGGTACTCCAAACAGAATTTAATCTATTTTCACTTCCTAAAACATTCTCGTTATTATTAGGGATGAGGTGCGAGATTCTAGCCGACACAAGCTAAATTGAATCTTGACAAACCTAACACTCGCTCCCTCACGACGGTTGATTAAGCGGCGGAGATTTCAGTCTGAGTTAATAGTGACTGAACTTTCTCCATTAGAGCTGCTTTTGGTAATAAACCTGTTACTTCATCTACCACTTCTCTTGCATCGAAGAATAATAGGGTAGGGAGAGCTTGAATCCTATATTGACTGCGATGACTGGCAAGCATAGGATAATCATCCACATTTAATTTAGCAACTTTGATTTGAGTGTCAAAGATTTCGCTTAATTCTGCCACGATTGGATTCATCACCCGACAAGGACCACACCACGCCGCCCAAAAATCAACGATAACAAGAATAGGGCTTTGTAAGACTTCGTCATTGAAGTTTTCATCGGTTAATACAATGATATTTGCCGAATTATTCATGATAATTTTCCTCCTTGATAGAAAATTAAGCGGTTACAGAAAGATTTCGGAAGATGGCTAAAATCGCTGCGGGAGCAAGTCGTTTGGTACAATCTTTGACTGCTTCGGGTTGCTTTAACCGTAATTGCTTCTGTAAGCTTGCTAATTCATGGGTTAAGTTCATGATTCTAACGCCTTTATGTTTGAATATTTGTTCCAAAAAAGAATAGATTTAAGGCAAAAGATAGCGGAAATTGGCTTAGTTTAAAATCGATAAGGCCACTTGACAAATTTCCCTTAATTGTTGAGGATCTCGATAGACTTTACCCATTACCTGCAATCCTTGTAAAATAGTCGTTAAATAGACCGCCAAGGTTTTAATATCCTTAGATTCTTCAATTTCTCCTAGCTGTTGACTCTTGTCTAAAGCGTGAAAAAAGGCCTTTTCAATCCGTTTAAGATGGATAGCCATTTGTGTGGCAATTTCCGCATCGTGAGGACAGCGCTCGACGGTTGTATTCGTAAGAAAACAGCCTTTTAAGCAAGAATCGGTGGTTATCAGGACAACGAGATACTCAAATAGCTCAAAAATTGTCTTTTTAGACGCATTGTGATCCTCTAGAGGCGCAACAATCTCCTTAACCACGGTTTGGTTATAATGAGCGATCGCCGCCAAGAATAAGGTACGTTTATCCTGAAAGGTATCATAAATGCTTCCCCGATTAATCCCCATATTCTCCACCAAATCTTGAATAGACGTCCCTTCATAGCCATAACGCCAAAAGGTTTCCATTGCTTGGCTAAGAACGCGTTCTTGATCAAAAGCTTTGTGTCTTGCCATCAGAGTATCTTAATCTTAAAGATGAAAAATGTTCCTCATTTTGGAACGTTTAGTTAGATTGATTCTAAGTATGTCTCAATCCCTTTTTCAGTTGCCTCATCCTTTAGGATGATTTTAAAAAAGGGATTCAAATTCGACTTTCAAGTAAAATGTCGCTGTGCTGTGATTAACGTAATCGGATTTAAAGGAGAAAGCCGAGTTAAATTTGCCACCGGAACAGAACGAGAAATTTGTACCATTAAAACTTGATAATCCCAAGAATTTTCTTGAAACCATGTTAAGCACTGTGCTTGATTTTCCAATGTTGCTAAAGCGATAACAATAATACCATTATCTTCTATTCTATCTTGACAGAAATCGAGTAACTGAATCATATTTCCCCCTGTCCCCCCCAAAAAAATACGATGGGGAAAAGGTAATATATCCAATTCATTGGGTGCGTATGCTTGAACAGGGATAATATTTTTGACTTGGAATTGTTGGCAATTTTTTTCAATCAAACAAATTCCCATCGCTGTTTTTTCGATAGCATAAACTTGAGAATCCGGGCACAACCGAGCTATTTCGATGGCGACGCTTCCTGTACCCGAACCGATATCCCAAACAACTTGATAATTTTGTAATTTTAATTCTCCTAAAATTAAGGTTCTAATTTCCTTTTTAGTCATTAAGCTGGGACGGTCTTCAAAACTAAAGAAATCAGTATCTTTTAAACCCAAAATGGATAATTTGTCAATTTCCAATTTTTTAGAATCTTCAAAATTACGCAAAAAAATAACCACATTTAAACTTGAAAATTTATCGGGGTCTTCTTGTGCAAGAATAGAAATATCTCTACCGATGAAGGACACTATTTCTTCAGAAGAACTTCCCAAATTCTCACAAACAAAAATATGATAATAACAGGGCAAAGCAAGATTTAGGTAAAATTGAGCGATCGCTGGAGGATGATTGATATTATCCGTCAAAATAGCCAGTTTTTTGACGCCTTTTTGCAAAAAGGAAGTTAATTCCGTTAAATCTCTACCATGAACACTAACAATTGCCGCATCCTGATAAGGTATTTTCAGACGATTAAATGCCAATTGAACGCAATTAATATGAGGATAAAACTGTAATAAATCAGCCGAAAAACGTTCTAATAATAAACGTCCAATACCAAAGAATAAAGGATCGCCTGTTGCTAAAATGACAACAAAATGATCTTGTTCTAGAAAAAGTTTTATCTGATCGATAATAGCCGTAAAATCCGTTAATTGAATTTGAATAGCAGGATGCTCAGGAAAATAACTTAAAAGACGATGACTGCCTATTAAAACCGTTGCTTGTTGAACGATTATTTTCGTTGACTTCGATAAACTTTCTAATCCCTCTAACCCAATACCCACTACATGAATCGTCATGTCATTAAACTTCTACAGATGAACTCACATTATCTAAAGGCAGAAAAATCGTAAAAATTTCTCCTTGTTTCGAGGGTTGTTCCCTTACAATTAACTTACCTCCTAATGCTTGAAATAGATTTTTAGTAACATTAAAATTCAAGCTAACACTTCCGGTATTCGGTTGAAACATCAATAACTGTCCCAATGCCTTAAAGGGATTATTAAAATAGTTAGAAGAAGAATAGACTTGTAACTTTAACTGATGGCCAGCCGTTGAAACTTGAATTTTAATTTCACCTCCACTGGGGATACTGCGAGTAACCTTTTCCATCAATCCCCCCAACATTTGATCCAATTTAGCCGGATCACTAATAATTTGAGGCAATTTATCAGGAAGTAAAAAATCCAACTTAATATTACGACGTTGTGCTTGTTTTTGCCAACGAGGAATACTATTTTGAACCACTTGTTTCAAAGAGATAGTAACAAGTTGAATATTTTTCTTTTCAAAGGGAGTACTTTCCATTTCTGCCGCCTGAAAAATCAATTCCATCCGGTCAATTTGTTCTGTACATTCTTGATCAATTACTTCTAAACATTTTTCCATTTGAGGGGTTAGTTTCCCTCTTTTTAGGAGTAATTGAGTCATCGTGCGAATCGTCGTTAAAGGCGTGCGAATTTCGTGGGTTAATGCCTGTAATAATTCAGCGTCCGACGAAAGAAGCTCATGATGGTTTATTTCTGCCGTCGCCGTTTCAATCCTCCGTGTTTTCGGTAAACTAGAAGGTGGAAGATCAGGTAAATGGTGAAGGAGCAAACGACTGAATTCCATGACCCAATGATAATCAGGACAAGGAATATTAAGATCATTAATAAATGCTTCTAGATACCCCAATTGAGGATGATGGGTAATCAGTAAACGCGTTTTTAATAGCGTCCATCCTCGATAAACCATCTCTGGATCAAAAGAAAAATGAAATTGAGAGTTTCCCTCAAAATCCTCGCCTAATACCATCAATAAACCAAATTTAGGCGTAAAAATTAGGCAAAATAGCTCCTTTGCAATGGGATCTTGCGGAAAAAGTGGGAGTTCGGTTATCCCCCCCCAAGGTACGGTTTCAGCCGTATTCTCACTGGCCGCCGGTAACTGGAAAGGAGTTAATAAAACATTTTTTAGGGCTTCTGGGCTAAAAATACCTGTTTTCATCCGATTAACGAGGTAAGGATGACTCAAGATACCCGTTGGCCCCGATAAGATTAAACCTGTTTCATCCGCCGGCAGGGATAGTAATAAAGATTCCAACGCGGCAATTGCGCCAAACCATTGCCTTTGTGCCTTAAGTTCAGCGAGTGCTCCTTCTTCTAACCTTTTTAGGTCATTGGCGTTAAATAGATGACTTAAACTTTGTAATAATTGAATTTCTTTAGCCATTTTTCTTGCTTAGACATTTTATCCCTGCACGATTTTCCTCTATGCTAACGGAGGGATCAGTCTAACCCTAGACAGTAGAACCGAACTCCGATGTCGTAATATCCGCGATATGGAGCAAAATGCTAAGTTGAGGCGACAAACATCCAAGATTTCCTCAGACTCATTTACAATCGAGCGGAATTTAAGGATTCGGGAGCAAGCCTTGAATGTAAATGATTACAAAAAATAGGACGCCATTGCGCCCAAAAACCTCAGAGATAAGTAAAATTACCGTTATATGAGCTTTTAACGACCCGGAAAACCCACATACCAAAAATAAGTGGCCATGGGAACAATCGTAGCAAGAGCTAAGAGAACAATCACCCAAACAGTCGCACTTTGATCATCCGTCTCTTCGGCAGAGGTAAAGGTACTTTCGATATTAACCTGTTCTACCTGCGGAGGGCCAGGGTCGGGTTTACCGCTTAAAACAGCGACCAAACGATTACTGGCATCTGCTAATGCTTGGTTATATTTCCCTTTACTCGCTGGAATTCGAGTCGTTTCAAAGGCAACACTGTCTGCTACTTCATTTGGCATCAACGGTTTAACTTTTTCTCCTGTGCGAATGGCGAGGCCGTTGGTAAAAGTATCAATAACCAAAAGCGTTTGATTTGCCTGATCTTCGGGGGTGGGGTACCATTGCTGAAACAGCTTATCCGCAAAACTATCCATTGTTTCACCGTAATCGAGGCGGCGAATGGCAACTAGACGGACATTTTGACCTGTTTCTTGAGAAAGCTGTTGTAATTGACCGTTAATCTTCCCTTCTGTGGCTAAACTGATGATATCCGCCTGATCAACGATCCAAGTGGAAGAGTCGGTACTTAAAGCGGGCAAATCATAAACTCCTGTAGCGTTAGCAGGAGAAATGAGAAAGAAAAGTGCAAATAAGCAGGTAAAAAACAGTAAGGCTGTTAGTTGACGCTGAATTCCTTTTAATATGGTGCGATGAGTGAGCGGTGTATTCATATCCATAAACATCCTGATCTCATTCGGATTTCCCTATATTACCATTCTTGAAATCTTGTATCGATTGTTCCCCTTTTTTGAGAAGAAATCGCTACAATGGTAGGAGGTAAGCTCGTCGGTAAAATCTGACGAATTTCTTAAATCCCTATTGAGTTCACTGGAAAACCATTATTTTTATGGAATCGAGCAGTCCAATTAGCAAAAGTTCTGAACCTCCTCCCCATAGGTGGGCTATATTATTCGGAACCATGATAGCGTTAGTAACCTTAACTTTGCCTTTATCCGCGATCGCCCTATACTCTTCACCGAATACGGCTGATCTTTCACCGCGTCCTCCTTATGCGGTTTCCCATCCTAGATGATAAATAATCCTTCGCTACACCGCTCAATGAACCGATGATAGGATTGGCAAAAAAAAATGGCTCCCTCGCCGGAATTTATTTTATCAGTGCGAAAAAGCCTTAAGGGTTCACCCTTCTTGAGGTAGGGTTAAAAATTAGAGGAATGTTGAGCTATCTTGCCAGAATCTTGATTGAGTGATCTCTGCATTCCTATCCAAGCCATCTTATTCAAGGCTCTCTGCAATGTTTCCCCTAGACTATGCCACGTTAAATCGGGTTTTTCTAACAGTCCTTTCTCGTTCAAAATCAGTTTAACTGCTTCAAGGGCCTTTTCGGCTTCTACTAGGTTGCCTTGTGCTGCCAAGGTTAAGGGGGTTGAACAGCGCAGAGGATCTTGTTCAATAGCCGCTAAGGCTCTACGAACGGCTTTCTGAATGTCTCGTTGATAATTTTCTCGTCCTTGACGGTATTGTTGACATTTTCCTTCCTCAGAAGAAGCGTATAGTGTCGGGAGTCGATTAAGGGCATAAGTTGCCACTTCAACTTTATTGATATATTTTTTAAGACGAGAAGGATAGGGTTTTAATTGTTTTTCAATTTCTTCATTCACCAGTAACTCCATCACATTTTGATGAATGGTGGCAGATTTTTGCGTCAATTCAGCTATATTCATTTTTTTACGCCTTAAAATAAGAGAACGATCCGTAGAATTAAGGATAAGCAGGGATTCTGTGCCATAGCTTGGCTCTATTGTAGCTGAAATTA
Source organism: Microcystaceae cyanobacterium (assembly GCA_041746575.1). Lineage (GTDB taxonomy): Bacteria > Cyanobacteriota > Cyanobacteriia > Cyanobacteriales > Microcystaceae > JBGTGT01. Next base: position 4,482 of record JBGTGT010000131.1, on the reverse strand, counting down.
CGCTGATAAATCAAGCAATTTTACTGATTTTACCTAAATTTTACAAACAGCCTCAATTTTTAGCCTAACTTTACCCAATCTTCATCAATAACACCCATTAAATCCGTAAAAATACGGATATTTAAAGTCTTTGTTGATTTGGGGTTGATCGGGTTTTTACTCTAAACCCTTAAAAAGCCATTTCCAGAGCGGATGACGCCATCCGGTGCGATAAATGGTTCGGACTTGTTTTTCTAAGTGATAACGTTCTTTAGGGGTGATTCCCTGCACAATATAATGACTATGCCAAAGGAGAACCCCTAAGGTAATTCCCAGCGATAAAAATACGAAAAAAGAGGGAACGAGACGATAAGCTAGGGTATAACGGAGGGCAGACCAAGTAAAATAGGCTTTCATCAAAGCAATGTCATCCCGTAGCACCCAAATAGAAAGGGGAATCACCACCAACCAACAAGTTAAAACTAACAGCCAACGGAAATAGAGCTTAAACTGTTGTAATCTTCGGACAGATTCTTCTAGATTAGGCAGATCTTTCGTCATTTTTGCCGAGATATTTTTATATTTAAGAGGAACTTAGACCGATGAATACTCAACAAGTCTGGTACATTATCAAAACAGAACAGGGATTTTGTCAAATTATGGACTTTGCAGACTCTCAAACACCCGAATGGGAAACTTTTTGGGGTCCATTTGCTTCTCAAGACAAGGCGATCGCCGCACGGATTGGTTTAATTCGTTCTGGAAAGTGCCAACCACAGTAATATATCAATTATTATTGACAAATTAAGCAAAATTTAAAGACAAAATCAATAAATGCTAAGATTTGTGCTGAAATTCGCCATTTTCCTTTCGAGATGCTAAGCTTTTAACAAAGTAAGATGTCTTGTAGTAAATCTCGAGTTTCTGCTAAGTGATCTGTAGCGATCGCCACAATGGCTTTCCCCCCTTCGCGATGGGTAATGCGTAAACTGCGAGGTAGGATTTTCGCCTCGGCGATGCGTCGAGTTAGTTCGGCTAATCTACCCGGACGATCTTCTAATTGGACTAAAATCGCCGTTGCACTCATTGATTGAAAGGGAATTTGCGCCAAGGCTTGCATCGCCGCACTAGGGTTCAAGTCCGGTTGACCGTATAAACGTCCGTGAGTAGCTGTCTGAGCAAGTACTTCTAATGCTTGGGGGTAATGATCGACTGCCATACGAATAACTTCTGTATTTTCCCCCGAAATTGCCTCGAATGACTCAATATTAATACCTGCATCAGCGATCGCTTGGGAAATTTGAGGTAGTAATTCGACTTCTTTGGGACAAATAAGGGTAATTTGCTCAAATTTTGCTCCTTCTGGGGTTTTCTTGATGTTGGGTATCATCTGGCACACCACGGGGGTTGCCGTCATTCTTTCTCTAGCAATTAAATCAACGATAAACGCATCAATCTGTCGATGGGTAACGTGAGGCATCGCAATTAAGTGAGCGATATCTTTATGAACTGCTAATTGCCATTTTTGTGCAATTTCAAGGTTAGGACGCTCAAAAACGACAGTGATAGAGTGGGAATGTCGCCACGCTTTGCGCCCGATTTCATTAAGTTTTTTGATGGCATAATCGGCAATTTCTAAGCTGTGACGGGTACGCCGTTGAAATCCCTCAATTTTGAGTGTTTTGAAAGCATACCAGAGAAATAAGGGGGATACGCCATTACGAGATCCCGATAAGGTGGTATCCAAGGTGCCAATATATTCCACGCTTTGGGCAATACGAGCAACATGACGCTTATTAGCGAGAACAATGCCGCAAGGGATGGGAGAACCAATCATTTTGTGGCCGCTGACTGAAATACTGTCTAATTCTGCCTGAAAATCCCAAGGAGGCGGATTTTCCAAAAAGGGTAAAATCATGCCACTAAGAGCGGCATCTCCGTGAATATAATGGCGATTTATCGCTAATTCTTGAAAAATTTGCTTAATTCCTGCTAAATCGTCCACTGCCCCTTTCATAGTTGTGCCAATATTGGCAAAGATAATAGGGGGAACATCCCGATAAACTTTAAGGGTTTCCCGCAAATCCTTGAGATCCATCGTGCCATCGGGCAAACTGCGTATCATGATACTGCGTATCTTCAAACAGCGCAGAATTTTATCAACGGAGTAATGAGTATCTTCGGAGTAATAAACCACCCCGTTGGGATATAATTCTCGTGCCAGAAAGAGTCCATACATATTACCCTCTGTACCCCCATTGGTCATATATCCCCATGTTTCATTTTCGGGTGCATGGGTGAGTTTACTGTAGATATCTAAAACTTCTATTTCAAACGCATGGGTATTGAGGTGATAGTTGCCGGGTAAATAGGGATCACCGACGTTATTGAGGGGATAATGTAAAAATCGGTATAAAGGGCTATAGTCAAAAAGATTATTACAAGGATAGCCGATAAATTGTTGGGCTTCTTGTTCAATATAGGCGTAAAGATCATCAAGCTTTTGTTGGTCTTCGGCACTGATTAAAGATGGCATGATAGTGACCATAATGCCTTCCTCTGATTGCTAGGTATTATTAACGAAGAATTTTGCTGATTTTTGGCGATTTACTTTCTATATTAACTTAAAGATTCTTAAATTGGGGAAAATTGCATTATTTCTTAATTAAGAAAGCGAGAGACAGAGATTAGATATAATTCAGCGGCTCGCAATTAGCTGTATTCAACTGATGTATGAAAACATTACTTATTCTTTTTAAGCCTTTAAGCCTTTAATTCTTTAATAATTGTTATGCCCTTAATCGTATCAGTTTATAGAATTCCCCGACCTTCTTTTCTCCTTAAATATGCCGCTAACTGAGCAGGTGACTTCAATTTAACAAGTTGATTACATCTCTGATGAGGACATCGTAAATGAAATTGATGAGGAGATTATAGGTGCGTTGAGTCCTTATCTCACGGGACATATCAACCGTTTCGGTCGTTATAGTTTGGATCTCAACCGACAAACCACCAGTGTTAGATTACGAGATCTATCTGAGTCTATGGCTGTTGCGGTTTCTGCATCGGAGAAAACTGATGGCTGAAACGTATTCTCAGTCTTGTTTACGGGCAACTGCGACGGTAAATTTCGCGTTTCGTTGCTTAACCCCGTATCCACAGCTGATACTCCACTATTATTTGACGGTAGGTAACTACTATTTGCCTAAAAAAGACCGAAAAGCAATAGAAAAATTGAAAAATGAGGGTGAAGGGGAAGTCTTCAAACCGGACTTTAACCGTACTCCACTAGGCTTAAAAATATTTACCTTACAGACACTAGGTATGGAGCGATTCCTTGACCCGTCTGCGGAGTTTAGTAGTGAAACAGAAGCGGAATGGTTTAAGAAGATTAATACCCCTATCATGCGATTTCAAATTAAAGCCATACTTAATGAAAGTATAGGGTAGAAAGATTTAGCTATAGGGTTTATCCAAAGGATTTTAGCTAAATTAGGTCTTAAATTAAGTTTTAATCGCCAACAAACCGTTAACGGAAAACGGGTCAGAATTTATCAAGGATGTCCACCGAACCCAGATGGGCGATCGTCGGTGTTTGACCGATGGCTTGAGCGCGATGGTCAATCCGAAGAAATGGCCGCTTAAATCCCGTCACCGATTAATTTCATTAGTACTTTCAGGGCTTCTCATGGGGAAGTCTAAGGGGAGTTCGTCGAAAAAAAGGGGACAATTTTTCTGAAATTCAGCCACAGATTTTCCCTTAAAGGTTCAGTTATGTCATGATAGAAAAAAAGGAATTTTGATGAACCGTAACTAATCAAACATCCGAGGAGAAAATGTATCAACTGCCCCTAAATTTTGAACAGATACTAACACTGGTAGAACAACTGCCAGAGAATGATAAACTGAAACTCAGCCAAGTCTTACAAAAAGACGAGCTTAAAATCTTAGAGAAATGGCAGTATTTGAGAGAACATCACCAAGAATTAGAAGAATCTAGTCCTTTATCCAACAGCGAAATTGACATCATTTGTCAGTATTTAGCCCAGCAAAATCAAACCCGTCCCATTATCGAGCCTGAGCAAAAAATAGATATTCCTGATAACTTTAATGACCCCTTACCCGATGAGATTTTAAACGCTTTCTATCAATGAAAATTCTCCTTGATACTCATGTGTTTATCTGGCTTATTGATCAGGATAATCGTCTAGATTCTATTTGGCGAGAAGAAATTAACAACTCTCAAAACCAGATATTTTTAAGCGTAGCGTCTGTTTGGGAATGTGTCATTAAACATCAAATAGGAAAACTCAATTTCCCCCAATCTCCTGACATTTATCTCCCCCAAAAAAGAAAAGAATATAGGAGTTTCGCATTGACAAAAGAAACGAAAGATGGACGTAATCTTGAGAAGCGATCGCCAAAGGAAAAAATTGACAAAAGAGACAAAACAGGGAAATGATCATTTCTATGCGATCGCATCTTAGAGAAAAGCAATAAGAT
>JBGTGT010000130.1:0-2074 GCA_041746575.1 Microcystaceae cyanobacterium | reverse complement strand
AAAACACATGAACTGGCTGGTCGGATTTTTGAAGACGAATATGATTTGGCGATCACTGTAATCGAGAGTGTAGAAACTCGCGCACAACGATCGCAACATACTACAGAACGTTTTCTATTTAATTCTGCCTAGCTACTTATCAATATATTGGACAAGATAATCAGTCACAAATTTTGGTAACCCAAAGTCAAACAATTTTACAAGAAATCAGTCAACCTGTGGCAGAATTTCCCTTTGCTGAAACCCCAATAGAATTAAGTCTAGGAATAGCGGCTAATGTTAATTCTTTTCGAGATACTACCGCCTTTCTGGGCGTAAATATTGATTTTTATAAACAATGGTCTGGCGAAGATTTATCAGTCAATGGCTCAGTTGCCGTGAATTTTGATAGTAGTCGTGATGTTAATAATTATCGTCCCAATAGTTTAATTTATACAATTTATCGCCATCACTTTAATGAAAAATGGAACTTCTTTAGCGATATATTTATTGCCACAAATCAAGACTTATTTGCTGCAAAAAACGATGATGAAGACTTAACGATTATTGCTACTGGAATAGTGGGTGCAGGACTCAATTTATGGCGTGGTGAAGCCCCCCGTCAGTTTCTTGACCTTCAATTGGGTTTGGGACCGCGGTACGAATATGATTTTATTGCCTTTGAAGAACAGCGAAATCAAATTGCGCCAATTTTTGCCGTTATTCTGCTGGGCAGAGGCTTTCAATTAGGGGGTGCAACTGTTAATGAAACCTTTGCTATTGTGCCATCTTTGAGCAATATTGAAGATATCATTGTTTCCTCAGATACTCGATTATCCTTTCCCCTAAATGAGCAATGGTCATTAACAAATCGCTTATTTATCCGCTATAGAAATCAAAGAATTTTTCCAGCAAATCCCACCATTGAATTATTTTTTACAACAGGGGTAGATTACAAATTTTAGGGTGAACTCTAGGCAATCTATTTCCATTGGGAAAAGAAAAGTCACATAATAGTCTTATTGTTAGAACAAGGAGAATTTTGAATCATGATGCGGAGATTGATGCGGTTTCTTGTTTTTCTGCTTTTTGTCATTCTATTGACGGGAAGCGGTGAACTGCCGAGTGTCGCTCAAGTCATTCCCGGTCTAGGTTTATCTAAAGAGAATATTCCTTCGCCGTCCTTTGTTCCTGTTTTCACCATCGGCAACTTAGAAATCGCCCCTGTTTTTCTGGATGGCAAACTGATGGGTGCGGTAACGTCCTTTGTTGATTATAAAGCTAACAATAACGATTATAAAGCAGAACCTTACGGTGCCTCCGTTCGTTCTCAATTAATGAATAGCAATCTGCAAAAACTGTTAGATAATATGACTCGCTATGCTCAGGAAGTGTTACCTAAGCAAGGAATAATGGGAGTGGTCGCGCAAGAAAGAGAACTAAGGGGACAGCTAGGAACTTATGTGGCTCAACAGCAGAGAACAACCGTCGTAACAGTCGCTTTCCCTAAAAACGAAGTTCCAGAACTCATTTTCTCAGTCACCCAAGCAGAAATTGCCCGACCCCGATTCGGAGGGTCTCAACCCCTTTTAATTGCCCATAGAGCCGCCAGAAACATTAAATCTGGCCTTATTTAGAGCTGGAAAGAACGCCAAACCCCTCATTTGCTCGCTCAAGCTCAACGAGCCTTACTGAACTTAGTTTTTTAACGATGATTAGCCTAATTATCTGGGGGCTACAGAAATACGTCGCCACCCAAAAAAGCCAACTTAGCAAAATGTTAGCCCATCAGCAATCTGACCATCGGTTAGAGGATTCCGTTGAAAAAAAACCAGAAAGTAGTCAGCAACATCGGCAAAAAATGTCCCTGAGACAACGCTATAGCTTCAACCGTCTTTATGCGGCTGGATTATTTTGGATTCAAGGGTTGATTTGGATGCTCGGAATTGGCTACTTAACCTGAGTTCGGGTTAAGCAAAAGTCGGTAAAACCCACTCTAACTCAAGAGAAGGTTTTTTGGGCTGATGGCAATAAGCAATTAAACCACACAGAAGATTGACGCAGAAATTGACGGGACTCCTGTGGCGAGAATGTT
>JBGTGT010000129.1:0-61085 GCA_041746575.1 Microcystaceae cyanobacterium | reverse complement strand
CTTTCAACCGCGCATTTACCAATATATCTAAACCGACTTGACTTGTCAATACTTTTCTTCAATCTTTTTTTCGCCCCTCTACATTCCCCTCTCCATAACCCTTTGACTTTCTCCTCCCTTTTCGCTCTTCTCAAAAATTTTTGATAATTCTCTATTCCTCCTGTTCTATAGGTCTAAAGGTCTAATATTTTGACCTTAGCCAGCGCAGTGATTAGCTTCAATGACTGTATGGACATTCCCTCGGGGGGCAAAATCGCCTTTGATGCTTGCCTCTAAGGGGTCACAGGCATTAACAAAATCATCTAGAATCTGATTAATTGATTCTTCGTGGGGGATGTAGCGATCGCGGTAGCTGTTGATGTAAAGTTTCAGAGCTTTCAATTCAACGACTTTTTGATGGGGAATATAGGTAATCTGAATCGTTGCAAAGTCAGGATACCCCGAAAAGGGGCATTTGCAGGTAAATTCTGGCAATGTAATCTTAATTGTGTAACGACGACCGATTCTCGGATTCGGAAAGGTAATCAGTTCTCCTTCTGCGATCGCACGCTCACCATATTTGACGCTGGATGGGGTATCGGTATCTGTCATTGCCGGTTTTGTCTAGTTAAACATCTTTTTCAGTTTAGCAAAGATCAATTTGATCAGAAACAGGCAATATTTATTACTTATAGTTAATGATTTGTCGTTTCATAAATCCTCTGAATTTCCGGTCTCAAAAGATACCATTTAACATTTTCTAATTTCAATAAAAAACCCTCTTGAATAATCAAGAGGATTTCCTAGGAGTATAAATAGATAGTAATAAGGATTTAAGTTAAGTGAAAAAAACTCGTTTAACTTTCCGCCGCTACATTACTTCCATCAAATCGAGGTAATTTAACATCTGTCGCTAACCTTAAAAATTGTAAGGTACGAATAATTATCCAAGTTACATCAATTTCCCACCACGCTAAACCATGACGGGCAGAATATTGATAAGCGTGGTGATTATTGTGCCATCCTTCGCCAAAACTAAGAAGAGCAACCCACCAACAATTTCGAGAATTATCAAGGGATTCATGGCTTTTGTAACCGAACTTGTGCGTTGCACTATTGACAAACCAAGTGACGTGAAACACCACAACTAGACGGACAAAAATTCCCCAAATGACAAACGGCCATCCACCCCACCAATAGAGGAGCAGTCCAAGTAAAATTTGAATGGGAACGAAGAAAAGTTGACAAAAGCGATAGAAAGGATCGTCTATGATGTCTTGGGTGTAGCGAGGGACATCTTGATCGGCAGGAATGATGCGTAACATCCATCCGAAATGACTCCACCATAATCCTTTGTTAGAATCATGAGGATCAAGGTCGGTATCCGAGTGTTTGTGATGAATACGGTGTAATCCCACCCATTGAATTGGCCCCCCTTGACACGCTAAAGTGCCACAAAAAATCAAAAAGTATTCTAGCCATTTAGGGGTTTTAAAACTATGATGGGAAACTAAACGGTGAAATCCCAGGGTAATTCCCAAATTTGCCGTCACCCAATAGAGGAAGAAAGCAACGCCTAACGCCCCCCAACTAAAGTTACTAGGTAAGAGTGCTAGTGCGGCAACGGCGTGAATGAAAACCATGTAAACACTGGTAATCCAGTCTCTTGGAAGTTTTGATGATATGGCAACTGTCATGTAAAAACCTGAACGTGAACTCGGTAAAAATTTGTGTTTTAAAACACACTGGAAAATGGTAATTTGGTTATGTAAATCATTTCAAATGCCAATGTAAGCATTGTTGGTCAACGATAAGGCTAAATTTAAACATTTTTTACATTTCCAAATTACACGCTTTCTAGACGTTGGATAGGGAGCAAATGATTCACCCCGTCTCCACTATTATCATGAAATCTTATGTTTTTTGAACTCATGGATAAGCAGACGCTAGTAGAAGTAGCAGAAAAAACGCTATCTCCCATCTTTTCTGAAATTGACACTCAGGTCAAGCAAAATCTCAAAAAAATTCTAGCTGCCTTCCATCATCATAAAGTAGGTGTTCACCATTTTGCCAGTATCAATGGTTATGGACATGATGATCTAGGGAGGGATACCTTAGATCGGGTTTTTGCTGAAATAATGGGGGCAGAATCAGGGATGGTAAGGGTTCAATGGGTTTCGGGAACTCATGCGATCGCTTGTGCTTTATTTGGCATCTTACGTCCGGGGGATGAACTTTTAGCAGTGGCGGGTCGTCCTTACGATACCTTAGAGGAAGTGATTGGCTTGAGGGGTGAAAATCAGGGATCTTTAGCTGATTTTGGCATCAAATACCGAGAATTATCTTTAACTGATCAAGGAACGATTGATTGGGAAGGGTTAAAAACGGGGATTGAGAATCACACGCGGATGGTTCTAATTCAGCGTTCCTGCGGTTACACATGGCGAGAAAGCTTATCTATCGATGATATTGCTAAAATCGTCAGCCTTGTTAAACAACAAAACCCTAATACGGTTTGTTTTGTCGATAATTGTTATGGAGAATTTATCGAAACCCGAGAACCCCCTCAAGTAGGAGCCGATTTAATCGCCGGATCGTTAATTAAGAATCCGGGGGGGACGATTGTTACAACTGGGGGATATATTGCAGGCAAGCAAGAATTCGTAGCGGCGGCGGCTTGTCGTTTAACGGCACCGGGTATCGGCAGGGAAGGGGGCGCGACGTTGCATCAAAATCGTCTGCTGTTTCAAGGGTTATTTTTAGCCCCTCAAATGGTGGGAGAGGCAATAAAAGGCAGTCATTTGATGGCTTACGTGTTTGATCAGTTAGGTTATCGGGTCAAACCGGCCCCTTTTGCTCCTAGAAAAGATATTATTCAAGCAATTGAACTAGGATCGCCTGAAAAACTCATTGCCTTCTGTAAAGCGATTCAACGCTGTTCTCCTGTGGAATCTTACTTAGAACCCGTTCCGGCGGCCATGCCGGGCTATGAGAGTCAATTAGTGATGGCTGGAGGGACGTTTATTGATGGCAGTACCTCAGAGTTTTCAGCGGACGGACCTTTAAGAGAACCTTACATCGCTTTTTGTCAAGGGGGAACTCATTGGACACATATTGCGATCGCCCTTGAGGAAATTTTAGCAATGTTTGAATTTTGAATTAGGTTAAATAATTTTAGAGGATTTGTGATAGGAAACGTTGGGTTCTTTCCTCTTGAGGATGGTTAAAAAAATTATCGGGGGTGGCCATTTCAACGATTTTACCTTCATCCATAAATACCACGCGATCAGCCACTTCTCGCGCAAAACCGACTTCATGAGTAACGCAAACCATTGTCATTCCGCCCTCAGCTAAATTTTTCATGCTATCTAAGACTTCTTTGATCATTTCGGGATCTAAAGCAGAAGTGGGTTCATCAAATAACATAATTTTCGGTTGCATCGCTAAAGCACGGGCAATCGCTACCCGTTGTTGTTGCCCTCCTGATAATTGGCTGGGGTGTTTATAGGCTTGTTCAACAATCCCCACTTTTTCTAATAATTCTAAGGCTAACGTTTCGGCTTTTTTCTGAGGATAACCTCTGATCCAAATGGGAGCAAGGGTAATATTATTAAGAACCGTTAAATGGGGAAATAAATTAAATTGTTGAAAGACCATTCCCACTTCTCGACGAATGGTTTCGATATTTTTAAGATCATGGGATAAATAAGTGCCATCTATGATAATTTTTCCTTTTTGATAGGGTTCTAGGGCGTTAAAAGTACGGATAAAGGTGGATTTACCCGACCCCGATGGCCCCATAATAACCACGACTTCTTGCTTATAAACCGTTAAATCAATGCCCTTTAAAACATAGAAACCGTTGTCGTACCATTTTTCTACAGCTTGAGCAATAATCATGGAATCTTCGGAGGAAAAGGAAGAGGATAGTAAATTCATTGCTTGACGATTTAAGACTCCAAATTACTATTTGAATATAGAAAGAATAAAAATAAGGAAATAGAGAAGGACTTAATCATGCTTGAATAAGTTAGATTTTAGCGATTACGCATTGTCTTTTCAATAGACTCAGTGTTTAACGATGGGTAATATGATTGATAAAATAAGGAAGAGCAATAAATTGATTTTTTAGGAGTTGAGCTAGGCTAATCGGCTCTTCGGGGGAAATTAAGCCTGATTCGTATTGCAAAACCAATAATCCATTCCAAAACATCAAGAAAAGCGTTAACAAAAAAGCGAATTTTGACCAACCTTTTTGATAAAATTTATCCCATAATGAGGCTAATCCTAAGATAAAAATAAGACTACAATTACTAAACATTCTACCGCCAAAACTTGCCCCTTGCCACCAACACCACCAAGCGGCGATGAGATAGACTTGCAAACCAAAAGCAATCCATAAACTGCTGGTTAAAATGGGTAATTGACGCACCATAAAGCCCAAGCCGATGAGTCCTAATAATAAAATTGGATGCCACGTTAATAAACCACGAAAACCCGAAAATAGAACCTTAAAAATTTGGGGATTTCCCCAGTTAAAACTGGCCCCATATCCTTCATCTGCCCCTTCTCTTAAATAAGGAATATTGGCAACGCTTCCATATTGAGATAAATAGACAAAAATTTGGGGTAATTGTAATAATAGCATTGTGCCGATAATTATTAATCCTGCTTTTAAATAGATGGGATTTAAAAAGGCTTTTTGAATGTCTTGAAATCTAACATTATTAGATGAAATTTGTTGAAAAAAACCAAGAATAACGGGAACAATTAAAAAGAGTCCGTCTTGAGGTCGGACTAATACGGCTAAACCCAGAACCAATCCCATTAATAGTTGTAAGCGAGGGGATTTTAACCAATTTGTAACGATATTGAGATAAAGAAATAAAGAAATTAAAAATTGAGAAACGGCATGAGACATAGATGCTTCTAAACAAAGGTAAAAGGTTAAAGGGGAAGCAAACCAAACCCCAATAACCGCTAATAATGAAGCAAATCGACTAAAGAATCGCCGAGCAGTTTGATAAGATAAAATAAGGCCGGCAATCCCCAAGCTAATACTGCCTAAACAGTAGAATAATTCGTAAGGCCAACTCAGTCCATTAGTTTCAATATTAAAACCTAAAACTTGTAAAATTAGACCTAAAAAATGCCCTAAAATAAAAAAAGGTGAGAGAATTAATCCCATACCAATTGTATATTTACTATAGTCAGGCAATGGATAAGTGGTACGAACTCCGCCGCCGAATTTTGAAGCAGACTGGGCATAAAATTCATATTCATTGGTAATCTTAAAATCGCCATCAAAGATAATTGAACGTAAGGGAGCGTAATATCCTGTCCCATCGCCATAAACCCCAAAACCGACTAAATAAAAATTAAGGAGAAAAATGGCAAGCGTAATGATAATTCCTAGTCCAAAAATTCGGCTAACCCAAGCTGTATTACTATTTTGCCTTTTCATCGAAAATATTGGGTCTAATTTCATAAATAAACTGAGAGAGTATGGATAGAGTTCATTTTAAGGCAAGAACTCGTCTTTTGACGGGGAAGTTAGGGTAATGGAATACCACCTTCTCACTCTTATTAAATATGTAACAGCTTACAAAAACAAGGACACAATTGCTATGATTTCAGGCAAAATAGCTGTGTCCTTGCGTTTTTCTCCGAAAATAAATGTAATCTTGATAATGAAAGGCTTTGAAAAATTGAAAATATCTAAGCTAAATTGGGAAAAGCTCGAGCAAAAATTAGCAAAATTCCTGAATTAATTAAGCTGAGAGCAACTGCGCCAAATATGGCACTCATGAAGCCCCCTTCTAAGGTGAAACCTTTAACCAGTTTAGCGGCGATCGCAAAAATAATCCCATTGAGGACGAACAAGAACAAACCTAGGGTGATCACCGTAATGGGCAAGGTTAAAATAAATAGAATCGGTTTAGCAATGGCATTGAGTAAACCAAAGACAAACCCTGCTGTTAGGGCTTTACCCACGCTATCAATAGAAATGCCAAACGGAAGTCGAGCAATAATTAAAAGGCTGACAGCAGTGACCAAGGCAGTAACCAGAAAACTAACCATAATCTAACTCCTTTTTTAAGTTTTCTAATTTTAGCGATAATTTCTCTGTTTGAACAATCAACCGGCGAGTGAAGGTTTAACCTTTTTCCTGATTTCTTCTCTCCATCGACCTATTCCTAACCCGAACTGACATCTATCTAAGGCTAAGTATTAGGCATTGGGCTTTTAATCATTCAGCCAAATCCAACATCTTATCCCTCATATTTTCCTATCTTCTCCCATTTAAGCAAGGACGAGTCCAAGATCACTTGTTCCAGCCGTTTCTCCCTTACCTCTTTAATTGAGCATTAAATTAAGACTCTCCGATTTGGCATAGTCGCTCTCAGCGTATTTTTAACCCTTAGAAGAATGGCAAAATCTTCTGTTTCCCTTTGTAATCAAAACTTCATCTCCCTGTCATGGCGATGTCACATTATCCCCCTATTCTAAGAAAGTGTCAGCCCTATGCCGTTTTCCCATAAGCTCCTCACTTGGGCTGACTTTCATCCTTTTTTCATCGTTTAGTAGATTAATTGGAGTATTTGTAAAGATGAGAGACGCTAGTGTTCGTTCTAATACTTGGAAACAACCCTTTGCTTATTTTTCCTTGGTGTTGGCAGGATTAGGCATAGGGGTAGGTGGGTCGTACTTATATCAGCATTCCGAAGCTTTTGCTCAAGGTTTAACGCAAAATTTAGAAATTCCTTCCCTTGCCGCCGAAAAAACGCCTTCTAACCCGATAGCGGCCTTGCCTATTACGACACCCACGAACTTTGTTGCTAAAGTAGTGCAAGAAGTGGGGCCGGCGGTAGTTAGAATTAATGCTTCTCGTACCGTTGAGACGAATGCTCCTGAAATCTTCCAAGATCCCTTTTTCCGTCGCTTTTTTGGCTCTCAAGTGCCTACTATGCCCGATAAACAGATTCAGCGAGGAACGGGTTCAGGGTTTATTGTTAACGCCGACGGTCGCATTTTAACCAATGCCCATGTTGTAGATGGAGCTGATAAAGTGACAGTTACCCTTAAAGATGGTCGGACGCTGGAAGGAACAGTGATGGGGAGCGACCCTGTAACCGATGTTGCTGTGGTGAAAATCGAAGCTAATAACTTACCAACGGTCAAAATTGGCAATTCCGACGGTCTTCAGGTAGGAGAGTGGGCGATCGCTATTGGCAACCCGCTAGGCTTAGATAATACAGTGACTACGGGTATTATTAGTGCAACTGGGCGCAATAGTTCTCAAATTGGAGTGGGTGACAAACGGGTTGATTTTCTACAAACCGACGCAGCCATTAACCCCGGTAATTCGGGTGGTCCTTTGTTAAACGCAAAAGGAGAAGTCATTGGCATGAATACCGCCATTATTGCCAATGCTCAGGGTTTAGGCTTTGCAATTCCCATTAATAAAGCAGAAGACATCGCCGCACAATTAATGGCAACGGGTAAAGTCGAACATCCTTTTTTGGGAATTTCAATGGTACCTTTGACTCCAGAGATTAAGCAAGAATTACAAGAACGCCAAGGCTTAAATCTTTCTGAAGAAGAAGGAGTCTTAATTATCAAGGTAATGCCCAATTCTCCCGCAGAAAAAGCAGGATTAAAAGAAGGAGACGTAATTAAAGCCATTGATCGCCAAGACATTAACAATCCCAGTCAGGTACAGAAGGCTGTTGAAAAAGTGGCTGTCGGTCAAAAATTACCCTTAACCCTAGCGCGAAACGGCAAAACGTTCGATTTGAGCGTTAATGTTGGGGCTTTATAAGGAATAGTAAGGTTAAGAATTTTATAAATTTCGATTCCGAGAGTTTAAGATAAGGAGCAAAAGAACCAAAACCCTTTTGTCTCCTTTTTTTGTGTCTATAATTATGCAACGCTTAATTTCGATTGCGGTTGTTTTCCTGAAACTGGGCATTTTGGGTTTCGGAGGACCGGCTGCTCATATCGCTTTAATGGAAGAAGAAATCGTGCAGAAACGACGTTGGTTAACGCAGGAGCGGTTTCTTGATCTTTTGGGGGCAACGAATCTGATTCCGGGTCCAAATTCCACTGAAATGGCGATTCATCTTGGCTATCTTTACGGGGGGTTAGGAGGACTGCTTACGGCGGGAACTTGCTTTATCTTACCGGCGGTTACCCTTACAGTTATCTTAGCGATTATCTACACACAATTCGGCACGTTACCCCAGATCTATCCGTTTTTGTATGGCATTAAGCCCGTGGTACTCATGGTAATTGCAGGGGCATTATATCGTCTGGGTAAAAAAGCTCTTAAAAACAGCAAATTATGGCTGATTGTGTTGGTTGTTGTCGGTCTATTGCTTTTTGGTGTCAACGAAGTTTTATCTCTACTTTTAGGCGGCATTTTAGGAATGATTGGTTTAAATATAACCGATCAAAAAGGAACACTTTCCCTATTAACCGTTCTCATCGGAACAACCCCGTTAAGCATTTCTTTATCCCCTTTCTATCCCCCTTCTTTATGGCAATTGGGTCTTTTTTTTCTAAAAGTGGGTAGTGTTTTATTTGGCAGTGGCTATGTATTAATTGCTTTTTTAGAAGGCGAATTAGTTAATCAATATGAATGATTGACTCAACAACAATTATTAGATGCAGTTGCCATTGGCCAATTTACGCCGGGGCCGGTTCTTTCAACAGCTACCTTTATTGGTTATTTGATCTTAGGATTACCGGGGGCAATTGTCGCTACTTTAGCCATTTTTTTGCCGTCTTTTTTCTTTGTTTTAGCTCTTAACCCGCTTATTCCTAAACTGCGACAATATCAGTGGATGGGAGCTTTTTTAGATGCCGTTAATGTTAGTGCAGTGGCTTTAATGGCAGTGGTAACCCTTCGATTATTGTATCAAATTGTTGTTCTCTCAACGGATGAATTTTCTCTGGATTGGATCGCTTTGATTATTATTTTTCTGTCTGCTATTGCAATTTTTCGTTATAAAGTCAATACTGCTTGGTTAATTTTGGGCGGGGGACTATTTGGCTTAATTTTACCATCAGGATAGATGAGTCAGAGAAACGAGGCGGAAATTCTAAATCGATTTTTAAATGCTCAACAACTTAGCCTTAAGAGAAAGAATTCTCATCTAAATAATTCATCCTAACATAAGGATCAAGAGCCGTTAAAATGGTTGAACCATAACTGCGATTGTTTACCCGATTATCCAAAATTGCCACTAATCCTTGTGTTTCTCGTAAGGGCATCACGGCGCGCTGAAGATGACTGATAGCGGTGGGTAATAAGTAAGAACGAAACCAATCCATCCGTTTTTGTTTATAATAAGCGACTTGACCCGCCACTCGTGGATTTTCGAGGGAAGGAATTGGCAATGTTGCCATAATTAACAGTCGAGGGACAGGGAAATGAGTTTGATGTTGCTGCCAAAAATTCCGACAACAAACCAAAATGGTGTTATTTTCTGTAGATATCCGATTAACTTGCACCCTAGTTCCCCATTGGGCGGCCAGATAAGATCCGACTTGAGCTTGTAAAGGAACATCCTCGATTAAAATAACAATAGGTTGGTTTGAGGCTTGACAAATTTTGAGTAAATGATTAATTTGTGCTTGTAAAATGCCTTGAAATTCAGGAGTATTGGGTAAAGGCAATTTATCGGGTAGGTAAAGGGAAATATATTCATTTTGGCGATGGGGAGTAAATTTTAAACAGAGCAAATCTTTTTGTTGTAAACCCAGTCTATTTTGATAACGTTGTGCCTCTTTTTCTTGATCTAAAAAACTGCCCATTAATACGATGGGTTGCTGTTGCCAAATAGGAGTTAAATAAGAAGCCACTTCAAGGGGACTGCTTTGCAAGGTAAAGTGTCCTGTCTGGCGTTGAATTTTTACCCAATATAAGCGATTTTCCTGTTTCCATTGTTGAAAAAAAGGAATTAAATGAATTTTATCTTCGACAATTTGCTTCAATTGTTCTAATAAAAATAAATCATTTTCGTCTAATAAATAACAGTGATAGGGATTCGGAGGATGACTAAAGAAGGATTGGGTTAATTTGACCCTAATTTCTCGGATGTCATTCAAGGCATCTTCATAAAATTGACTGATTTCTTGCCAATCTTGAAACGTTAAACGAAAAGTCAAAATCTGAGTCGTCCAATCTGCCAAATTTTCTGCTTGCTCAATGAGGGTAGGAAAAGGAGGGAATACAGTTTGTGACGTTAAAAGGCGATCGCTTAACCATCTTTCGGGAGAAATAATCCAAAGTCCCCCTAAGTTATCTGACGAAAAATGCTGATCTGCTGAAATAATAGGTTTATTAGTCCCTAGCCACTTTTGCAATTGCGGAATTTCTTCTTCAAAAAGTCTTTTGTGAAATGCCGTCGGCACAACCAAAATAATGGATTGATCGCTTAAAAGGGCAGGCGTAAGATAGCTATAACAGTAACAGAGAATGGGTCGTCCCGTTTGAATGAGGGTAGAACGCTGTAAGCGTAACGTCCGCGACACCAACCGTGCCATCGTCAGATGATGACTCCACAGAGGTTGCTGCTTCTCTCGCAAAAATCTCCGTAATTGGTGATGAACGTTCGCTTCTAACAGAGTCAATGCTCTAATCCTCATACTCGTAAACTTGGTTGTTAATTTTGATCTTAATCGCAGAAGCGACTTAGAATTCCGTTTAAGGATATTTAGGAGCGGATTAATCTTGAATCAGGGGATGTGTAAAACCTGATAATCGGCGATAATTTAACCAAAGGTTCGGGAATAATGAAAACAATCTGGTTGTCATTTTTTTTTATATCTTTTACGTTTATGTCATCCTTTAAACCTATGACTTCTGAGCCAGCGCATACCTCAAGACTAGGCGATATTTTGGTCAAAGCTCATCTAATTTCCTTAGAACAGCTTCAAATTGCCTTAGCTGAACAAGCTTTTTACACCCATAAACGTTTAGGTGATATTCTGGTTGAACATGGTTGGATTCACCAGAAAACGGCTGACTTTTTTGTGAATCAATGGCCAAATCTACTAAATGAAGCGAATTCTTCTAAAAAAAGAATTGGAGAATATTTGATCGAAGCTGGATTACTTGCACCGGAACAAATTCAAGAAATTATGCAAGAACAGCAAAATAATCGTCTTTGGCGTCGATTTGGGGCAATTGTGGCTTTAAAAGGATGGGTACCGATGAGTACAGTCGATTTATTTCTCACTCATCTTTTTCCCGAATATGCAGAGGATTCACCTTTCACTAAACCAAAGCAGACAAAATTAACTTAAGGAACTACCACCGTTTGCAACTCTATGACATTAACTCGCAATTGGCTATATGTCCTGATTTTTCGCATAACTTTTAGAAAAACTTGACAACCTCGTTTTTAAGCGAGTAGAAACTCCCAGTAGCTTGTCAAATTTAGATTGATGGGTAAAGACAGGGGAAGCAGAGGGGGTAGGGGAAGATTTATCCTTAATTTCTAAGTTGATAGCCTACTAGATAAAGCCTTTTATGGTGTTCATCATACCGATAGCTTGAGAACCGTAGCCACCGCCAAACAAATTATAGTGATTGATAATGTGGTAAAGATTGTAGAGTACCTTGCGCTGTTGATAGCCTACATCGAGGGGCAAAACAGACTGATAACCCTGATAAAATGTCGCAGGAAAGCCCCCAAATAACTCTGTCATCGCCACATCAACTTCGTGATCTCCATAATAAGTCGCCGGATCAAAAATCACTGGTTCTCCTGCCGTCGTTACACTCGCATTACCAGACCATAAATCCCCATGAACTAAAGACGGGTGAGGTCTTCTCTCTCGTAAAATAGCTTTAACTAGGTCGATGAATGGCTCAATATTGCCAAAGTCTCCCCCTTTTCGACAAGCTAACTTTAATTGATAACCGATGCGTTGTTCAGCAAAAAAATCCGCCCAATGTTTTGTCCAAGTATTGATCTGAGGGGTTGAACCAATCGTATTATTGATCTCCCAACCAAACTGATTAACAGACCTTACTTGGTGCATGTGTGCCAATTGCTGCCCCATTTTTGCCCAAGCACTACCTTGCGCACGTCCCAAATCTAACCACTCTAAAACCAAATAACTGGATGTGTTCACAGTTCCCCAGCAGATAGGGTGGGGAAGACGTAAGGTCTGAGTGGCGATCATCTGTTTTAACCCTAAGGCTTCTGCTTCAAACATGGCCGCTTGAGCGGCTTGGTTTAACTTGACAAAATACCTTGTTTCTGACCCAATCAGACAATAGCCTTGGTTAATACAGCCGCCCCTGACGGAACGCTGTTGCTCAATACTAAAGTCACTTTGAGTCGCGTTTGAGATATGTTGCGCAATGGAAGTCCACATCATCATCCGTGATCCGTTAATGATTTAAACTTGAGACAGATTGCCAAAAATCAACTTATTTCCAATTTTTGATGCTTTCAAGCCGATTCTGGAGTGGCTATAGAAGATGGATGTAACAAAATCTCGGCTGTAGAACGTTTTTCCACCATTTCTGACGTAATTACACAACGCCGTACATCCTGACGAGACGGTAATTCATACATCACCTCTAACATCAGTTCTTCGACGATGCCTCGTAACGCTCTCGCTCCCGTTTTGCGACGATAGGCTTCTAGAGCGATCGCTCGAATAGCGGCGTCTTCAAACTCTAACTGTACCTCGTCCATATTGAGCAGTTTTTGATACTGTCTGACCAAGGCATTGCGGGGTTGGGTTAAAATCGCCATCAGCGTGTCTTCCGTTAAGGGTTCTAGGGCGGACATCACGGGAATTCGCCCCACAAATTCGGGAATCATGCCAAATTTAACGAGATCATCGGGTTGTGATTGGCGGAATAAGTCAGCGACTCGCTTGTCTTTATGGCTATTTTCTCCCGGTCGAATAAAGCCGATGGATTTTTTGCCAATCCGGTTTTCAATGACCCGTTCTAGACCGACAAATGCGCCCCCGCAGATGAATAGAATATTACTAGTATCAATTTGAATACAATCTTGATAAGGGTGTTTCCGTCCCCCTTGGGGAGGAACATTGGCAATTGTCCCTTCTAGCATTTTCAGGAGTGCTTGTTGAACCCCTTCCCCAGAAACGTCGCGGGTAATGGAAGGGTTTTCACTTTTGCGGGCAATTTTATCAATTTCATCGATGTAAATGATCCCTCGCTGGGCTTCTTCGACATCGAGGTCGGCTACTTGTAACAACCGCAGAAGAATATTTTCCACATCTTCGCCGACGTATCCAGCTTCGGTAAGGGTCGTGGCATCAGCGACAGCAAACGGGACTTCTAGAATTTTAGCGAGGGTTTGAGCCAGCAGGGTTTTTCCTGAACCGGTTGGTCCTACTAAGAGAATATTCGATTTTTGTAGCTCTATTCCGTCTTCGACCCCACTTTTTCCCCCCTTCTTCTGAACTTGCAACAAACTCAGCCGTTTGTAATGGTTATAAACCGCCACGGACAGCACTTTCTTGGCTTCATCCTGCCCAATCACATAGTCGTCTAAATGTTCCTTGATTTCTCTGGGTTTCGGCAGTTGATTATACGTTAAGGGACTGGATTTGGGACGGCGTTTAGGGACAGGGGGGTCAGATGAGCGATGAGGAGCCGAAGTTAGTGTATTGGGCGCTTCCATTAATTCTTCGTCCAGAATTTCGTTGCACAACTCAACACATTCGTCACAGATATAGACTCCCGGACCAGCAATCAGCTTTCTGACCTGCTCCTGGGACTTACCACAAAACGAACATTTCAGGTGGGAGTCGTATTTAGACATAAGCGGTTTTCTCAATTCAGGGAAACTAAGGGAATATTGGGATTACTCAAATCGGGACGGGAAATGACGGTGTCAATGAGACCGTAGTCTCGAGCGTCTTGGGCAGACATGAAGAAGTCGCGTTCGGTGTCTTCTGCCACTTTATCAAACGGTTGACCGGTATGGTCAGCCAGCATCTCATTTAAACGTTTCTTAATATATAGAATTTCTTTGGCTTGAATTTCGATTTCGACTGCCTGCCCTTGCGCACCCCCTAGAGGTTGATGAATCATAATGCGAGAATTGGGTAAGGCCATACGTTTTCCTTGGGTTCCTCCAGAGAGCAGAAAAGCCCCCATACTTGCCGCCAGTCCATAACAAATAGTCACCACATCGGGGCGAATTTGTTGCATGGCATCGTAAATCGCTAATCCCGCATAAACTGACCCGCCTGGAGAGTTAATATAAAGTTGAACGTCTTTTTCGGGGTCTTCAGCATCTAGAAAGAGTAATTGAGCCACAATAGAATCAGCAACTTGGTCATCAACGGGCGTGCCTAAAAAAATAATTCGTTCTCTTAGTAATCGTGAATAAATGTCGAAAGCTCTTTCTCCTAGCCCCGATTGCTCCACAACCATTGGTACAACGTTTTGGGCTGTCGATACAATTTCCGAGGAACGATGACGGGTGAAAAAGGGGATGGAGGAATAAGATTGCACCATAGCAGAATTGCGTGAGTAGAAAAGATCTTGTTAGTCTAATTGGTTAATATACTAACGTTGTTTGCCGAAATTTAGAGAGTTAATTTGTTGAGGGGTCGAATTTTGCGATGGGTCAAAGATTTTTTGAGTCATCAGAATTTAATGCCATTGTAGCAAATTTCCCGTCATCAGGTATTTTTCAAGGGCGTTTTGAGGGAGATTCAAAAGAAAATTTTGCGCCTATTCCCTGCGCTTTCGATTTTCTAAGACTTTTAGCCCCTGAAATCTTGCCAAAATACAAAATAAGTCCCCTCTACTCCGTTAGTCAAGGGGATTAAGGGTTATTCAGGGTAAATAGATTCTGGAGATTTTCTCAAGGGGAGAGAATAGTCAGTCCGAAAAGTTGAGCGTTGTTGGCTCATTGCCTATAGAATCTGCACTCATCGTTAGGACTTATCAGAAGTTGAAGTTTCTGATTCGGAGAGGCTGAATAGTTCGTCGAATCCTTCTAAGTGCTGCTCGGATTTTTGTCCGTTTTCAGCCGAGTGACCAAAAATATCGGCAAAGGGGTCATTGACATCATTGTGCTGTCCTTGATCTTCGAGTTGTGATACGTTCAGAAAGTCGTTATCAGCTTCAGAAAAAGCGGGTAAGTCATCTTCTTCATCAGATGATGGCAGATTAGACGGAGATTCGTTAAAGTCATCCGCTTGTAAGGAGGAGAGAAAAGCCATTTCTTCTTCTGTTTCCTCCATATCTGCCGTTTCTTTGAGAAATTCGTCTAATCCTTCAATATCGTTTCCATCAGTGAGATTTCGCGATGTTTCAAGGTCAGGAAAATCGAGTGTTTCTTCGTTAACAGAATCAGAGGAGGAGAAATTATGCGGTAACTGTGCGAGGATTTGTTCAGCTTCATCTGCTAAAGAGGCATCGGTCGCTTGGGCTTCGGTAGTCATTTCCTCAGTTTCTTTGAGAAAATCATCTAATCCCTCGATATCCTCTTCATAATTAAAATTTTGCGAGACCTTTATTGCGGACAAATCAAAATCTTCTTCTCTAATTTCTTCTAGAGAAGAGGCATCTTCTACGAAGACGAATGTTTCTGCAGTCATCGAGGTTACAAAGGGACAAGACGCTATATCATCGAGTTCATCATTGGCTAAATCGAGTAATGCGTCCAATTCCTCAATATCGGCGGCTTCGGCAGGGGCATCGGTTAAGGATAGGGCAGGATGTTCAGCGATTTCTGGCGAGGAAATGGCCGCTTCTAATAGTTGCTGTTCGTAGTCTTGTTGAATTTCTAGAATTTGTTGTTGATAGGTACTTTCTAGAGCTTGTCGTTCGCTTTGATATCTCAATTCAATTTCTTGCAATTGAGCTTGATGATGGGTTCGTAATTCTTCGAGTTCGGCGTGATGTTGGTGTTGAATTGCTTGAAGCTGACTTTGATTGTCCTGTTGCAGTTGTTGGATTTCCCCTTGATGGGTTTGCAGAATGGCTTCAATTTCGGCTTGATGGTTGGCGATGAGGGTTTGACGGCCTTCTTCGGACAATGGAGGTTGATCTTCACCGAAAAGCGATTGTGCCTCCCGCAATTTAGCCAGTTGTTCTTCTAATTCGACAACTTGCATTTGGGAAGCCTTCATTTCTTCAATTTGCGCTTCTAAGGTCGGAATTCGAGTTTGCAATCGCTGTAACTCTTCGATTTGTACTTGATGAGATTGTTTTAAATTGTCAATCTTATCTTGATATTGAGCTTCGAGTTGAGGAATTCTTGGCATTTCTGCTTTTTTTTCTTCTAACTCTGATTCTGCTTGATTTAAGGATTGTTCTGCTCGTTCTTTTCCTCTCTCGGCTTGCTGTAATTTCCGTTGCAGGGGTGACAATTGCGTGTAGAAAATAACACTGGGAATTGCCCCAATTAGAACTCCAACAATACCAATAACCCAAGGATTCATAATAGCCTCCAGAATTTATTTAATAGATGGCACTGTTCTCAAAGTATGCCCAAGATTAATAAAGGAATTAACATCCTCTTTGATTGATGTGAATTAAAATTCACAAACACTGATACGAATTGAGCTAAGGGATGCCGCTTTTAAAAGGCAAATGGAGAGGACGGATTGAGCGATCGCTTTTTAGGCTTGACTTCTCCGATTTTGTCTGTTTGAGGCTCTTTTTTTAGCAATCATAAGCGGTTTACGCTATCTTTACTTCAATAGATTTTGAAGGGGGACAGTCTTTAAGACTGAAAGAGGGGTCTCCTTTTATATGTAAGTAATTTTGGGAGTAATAAAGACAAAAGAACAGAATCTTTTTAGATTTGCGTTGCAAAAATTTAAGTAATTATGCCTTTTGTTGCCATTCGTGATAGGCCGTATAAACCCCCCGAACGTTATACCAGTTCAGGAAAATACGAGCAATTTCTAGGGCGAGTTGAGGTTTTCCTTGATCAATTAACCATTGTAGTAAAGGGGCTAGCGTTTTTTCGTTGAGACGACCCCCTAATGATAAAATTCCCCATAAGAGACGATGAAATTCGGTCATTTGAATCATTAATTTGACTTCCAACGTGGGATGTTTTTGATAAAAAATGACCCCCATTCGCCCCCGTTGAATTTCTTTATCAATTAGTTGAGGAATCTGTTGCAAGCCGAAGGGAGGATGCCAATGATAACCTACTGCTTTTGGACATTTGATTAGTTTTAAGCCTAATTTTTTGAGTCTTACCCCTAATTCAAGATCTTCCCATCCATACAGTTGAAAGGCCGTGTCAAACAATCCTACTTGTTCTAACCAATGGCGTGCAATTGCAACGTTGCCTGTCGCAAAATAAGCGGCAGAAAAATCGGTAATTTTGTAAGGCTCTGCGGTAGGATGGTCAAAATTACAAGTATTGATCACGGCACCATAAGTAAAAAGGCGATCGCTGTTTAAATCCTGTTGTCCCTTTACTAAAGCATCAGCGTGAGCTTGTAAGAATTGTGGCGTAACAACAAGATCACTATCTATAAATACGATAATATCGCCTTTGGCTTGCGAGACGCCCAAATTACGTGCGGCTGCTGGACCTTGATGGGATTGAAGGTAGAGATGAACGTGGGGTAAGTTGTTTTTTTCTTGAGTTAACCAATCTAAGGTGTCGTCGCTTGAACCATCATCAACCAGGATAATTTCATAATTTTGAACTTTATCATCCGCAAATTGTTGATTTTCAAGGGCTTTAAGGCACTTTTCAAGAATGGGCTTCCGATTATAAGTGGGAATAACAACACTAAAAAACACGATATTTAAAAGCTTAAAGGACAGACAAGAATTAATTACTGTTACAGTTTATCACTTCCAAAACAAAAAGATTCTGCAAAACTTCCAATGGATTAAAAGGAAATTATTCATCTAAGGAAATTTTACGATTTAATTGAGGTGCATTAAAGAAAAAACGACTGAGATTTCCTCGACCGAAATAGACATCAAGTTCTCTAAAAATGTTGTGGATTAAGAAGACAATTAAAATACATAAAACAACGGCAATGAATTGATAAATATTTTCTATATCTATTAACATTTTGAACGCTGGAGTGATCGCTTTTGTTTGATGATAAGCATGAAGAAAATGTTCAATCATGCCAAGGATTAAAACTGCCAAGGTATAAATTAACGTTTTATATAAAATACTCAGATAGCGAGGAGCTTGTTTAAAAGGATTCATCAATGGGGTAGCATCCAGAATAGCGACGGCTTTAGCGGCAATTAAGGCTCCAATTATCGCTTTTGAGAGAACATAGGTGCTAATGGAATACTCTTTTAAAAAAAGCTTCATAATGAGGAGAATGTAACCAAATCCTATCAGAAAAAACAGGGCAAGAGAACCAATTTTTTTAATTTCTCGTTTAAGTGCTTGCATAATTTTTTAAGTTTAGATATAAACTCAAATTTATTTGAATAATTTCGTAAAAACAGGAATAGAAATTTGTTTAAAGCGTTTCTTTTCTAAGGAGAAGTTTTGTTGTCATTCTGGCATACATAGAGTTATTCAATCTTTAAGGTGTTTGAGTTAACAATTTTCCTAAAGGAGAAGAGTTTAGTGAAAATATCTTAACACGAACTCAGACTTTTAACTCAAAAAGTTATTATTCTTTTTTAGGGTTATCTTTTTTGGGCGTAAAAATATGAAATATCATGAACTTCTGTATTTTTCTGCCAATTGTATCCTTCTCTTGGACAAGCGATCATCCTCAGTAGAAATTGCTCAAATAAGTTTTCTTACCTGCTCTATTTTGTCCCATAAATTCGTCTTTCCCCTAGACTAACCCTATCCTGAAAAGGTTGCTTCGGGTAAAATTAACATAGCATCTCCAAAAGAATAAAAGCGATATTGTTTCTGAACGGCTTCCTGATATAAATTTAATAATCGTTCTCGTCCAATCAAGGCACTGACTAACATTAACAGGCTAGATTTAGGTAAATGAAAATTGGTAATTAAACCATCGACAATTTGCCACTGATAACTAGGGTAAATAAAAATATCTGTTTTGCCGATAAAGTGAGTTATTAATTCTTTTCCTTCTTTTTTGGACACTCGTGATGCCCCCTCTAATGCTCGAACAACCGTCGTTCCTACTGCAAAAATTCGTCCCCCTCTCCTTTTTGTTTCCTGAATTTTTTTGACAGTTTCTTGAGAAATTTCAATCCATTCTCCGTGCATTTTATGATCAGTAATAATATCAGTTTCAACGGGGCGAAAAGTACCAATGCCAACATGAAGGGTAATTTCAGCGCAAAGAACTCCTTTATTCTCTAGCTTTTTAAAAAGATTATCCGTAAAATGGAGTCCTGCGGTGGGTGCGGCGATTGCTCCCGGAATTTGAGCATAAATCGTTTGATATTGTTCAGGGTTAGCGTTTGAGTGGGTGACATAGGGAGGAAAAGGAATATGACCAATATTTTCCAAAATAGACCAAAAGGAAAGGTGAGACGGCAAATGAAATTGTAAGATACGTCCCCCCGTCGCGTTATCTCGTTCTATCACTGTTGCACTGCAATTCTTTGAAAAAATGATTTTACTGCCGATTTTAAAGCGTTTACCCGGTTTAACCAAAGTTAACCATTTATCTTGCTCTAATTGCTCTAATAGAAGCACTTCTCCCATCGCTCCCGTTGATATTTGTCCATAAAGACGTGCCGGAATGACACGGGTATTATTTAAAACCAGTAAATCTCCTTCCTTCAACCATTGAGGTAAATTCCAAAAATTTTGATGCTCATGATATTTTTGAGAGGCAACCACCAGCAAACGGGAGTTATCTCTAGGTGTTACGGGATTTTGAGCAATCAGATGAGGGGGTAAATCATAATCATAGCTCGATAGCGATAAATCAACCATAAATCGTCACAGGAGATTAATACTAGAAATTGCCTTTGTTTTCCGTTATTTTAGGATATATCCCTTTATTTCTCGTTTTCTTTTTTCTAAATTTACCGAAAAGCCAATCCCATAATTATGGGCAAATTTGGGTAATTCCCCCCATCTTAACCGCCCTAAAATGGGGAGTTTAACCGTAGAAAAAAAAAGCATTTCTTGTCAGACTAATAAGTATAAAGCGATGGCTATTTGTGAGCAAGAGGCAGCGATGGATTATTTATATTATTTGGCAAACGCCAGTTTGACTCTGAGAGTGATCGAGTATTTACAAGCAATGAAAGATTTGCCGCGGTCTTCAATTACGGTGATTCATCAAATTAATGGATGGGTTTTAAAGGTCAAGTTTATAAATCCCCTTTCTCCCCACAGGCACGGCGATTTTACGGCTTATATGCGGGAATTGGGTATCCCTTATCAACCCGAAATTCGTCTGCAAATGGTTTTCTGGAGTCTTGATACCGGACAATCTCCCATCGATGTGATGCGTCGCTATCAGGTGGCTATTGTTTCTCACGGTACCCCTGACATCAGTGATATTGAAGCATTTCGTCTGCAATTTACTCGTGGCTTAGGCTATTGTCCAGAAACATTGGCTTAAGGGTTATTCTCCTTGTTTTTTCTTTTTTAAGGTTAAAATAAGCCTTTTTCTATAAAGGTATCCCCTCACAGTTATTCCATAGTCTACCCTAGAAGCAAGAAAAGATGACTTGTGCCAATAAGCGGCAAATGCTATGATAAGAAATTGTGTCTAATTTATAAAATAGCTATGCCTAAATTAAAAACGCGTCGAGCGGCGGCAAAGCGTTTTCGAGCAACGGGCAGTGGTTTAAAGATCGTACGGCGAAAAGCCAATAAAAACCACTTGTTACAGCATAAAAGTGCTGAACGGAAACGTCGTCGTCTGTCTAATCTATCTCTTGTAGATAAGAGAGATGAAGAAAATGTTCGTCTGATGTTGCCTTATATCTAAGAAAATAACGATAAGGCCATTCATCTCATAGATAATCTTAAAAGAAAACTGATACACAGAGAATAACGATGACTAGGGTAAAAAGAGGAAACGTCGCTCGTAAACGTCGTAAAAAAATACTAAAGCTAGCGAAAGGGTTTAGAGGTTCTCATTCTAAGCTATTCCGGACGGCTAATCAACAGGTGATGAAGGCACTCCGTAATGCCTATCGCGATCGCCGTAAACGGAAACGAGATTTTCGTCGCTTATGGATTACCCGTATCAATGCGGCGGCTCGTCAAGAAGGGATAAGTTACAGTCAATTAATTGGACAGTTGAAAAAAGCCAATATTCTGCTTGATCGCAAGAGTTTGGCTCAACTAGCGATATTAGATCCCAATGGTTTTACGAAGGTTGTAGAAACGGCGCGTCAGGCTTAACAAGAGTCTATTGACGATGTGTGAAGTGTCAAAGTCTTAAAAAGGGTAGGGGACGGGATTCCTTAACCTACTCTTCTTCTAAGGCTTTAGAGATCATTATAAAAGCAGGATGATTTTGGCTTATAAGGGGAAAAAGACTTATTCTGCTTTGATTTAGTAGGCGTTATATTATCGGTGAATTAGAATACTTCCCCTTAACCTGTGGAAAACCTTGGGAAAACTTGTGGAAAACAGATAAGGACGAAGGTAAAAAAGGGTGATCACAAGAGATTAGAGAGATTTGATATCATTTAAACAAACCATTAGAAAAGGTATTACCAATTAAGGGCGATGGTCAAATCAATTAAGCAAATTCAGCAAGATTTAGAAAATTTAGCGCGAGAAACGCAAAAAATTTCTTTGGAGCTTTATCACTATTATATTGATTATTTAACCTTATTAAGTCGAGCTACCAAACAGCAATTAGTTTTGGCTAGTTATCAGCTTTGTACTCAAATTTATCCTGATTCTTTTGTAGCATTGACTTTTAGCGAGAGACAAAAGTTACAATCTCAAATTCAAGAAATTGGTCGCTCTTTAGAAACTCAACTTTTAGGAATTCTTCAAGAGAGTAAAAAAAGGAAGTTTTCTGTCAATATTTTAGAAGAAATGTTGCTTTCCAGCCCAGAACCTTCTCAAGAGGAAGAAGTAGATCAACAAGAAGAACCCTCTTTTGCTCATCCTGAAGAATTAATGCTCTGGTGTAAGCACATTGAAGAGAATATCGCTCGTGGATTGGAGCAGATTTCAGAGAAAACAAACCAGTGTCTTCAAGCCTCAAATGTGGTGAAGTCAGGATTACCGCCTAAATTGCTAGAAATGGCTGTACAAGCAGAAGAAAACGGGATGCCTGTAGGCAATTCTCCCAATCTTTTACAATTATTAGTTGAAGCAAAATCAAGAGATGATCAGGGTTCTACGCCTAAGGATAGCGATGCTAAAATCACCAAAATAACCGCCATTCATCTTCGTCTATCTGATATTGAATTTGCTAACCCCAGTTTAACCCTTGCTCGTAAGAAATTACGTCAAATTCTTGAAAAAGTCGTTACCTTGCGTCAACAATATCAACAAGCCACGAGAGACTATGCGATCGCTCAAGCTGAGGCGGCTTGGCGTTCTAGTTGGATGGAAGATATTTCCTAAAGAGATACTATAAGCTTTGAGGCGAATTCAACAAGCATTAATTATTTTGGGCTATTTTGCTGAAGCAATTTTGTCAAAACGCTGGCCAACAACGATAAGGCGGCTAAACTAAATAAGACGGGTCTTAACCCAACTAAGGTTTCTGCAATACCTGCCATAGCAAGGGGTAAAGATAGGGCAATATTGACGGCGTTATTCTGTAACCCAAAGACCTTTCCTCGCATTTCTATGGGGGTTTCCGCTTGAATCGTTGTTTGCATCGGTACACCCACCATTGCACCACATAACCCTAAAATTACCGTCGTTATCAACACTAAAACTAGGCTATGAATAGAAAACGCTAGTCCTGCTAAGGAAATTGACATACCGGCGGCTCCCCATAAACTCAATTCGCTATTCGTGAACTTTTGTCCCCAATGCCCCAAAATTCCTGCACCGATTCCCATGCCTACCCCACAACTAGCCAATAAAAAGCCAAATTGCTCAGCCTTCAATCCCGGTATTGTTTCCGCCATTCTAACGGCTAATACGGATAAGGCGGCGTAAATCGAGAAAAGAATCACTAATTGAATCAAGGCATTGCGAACTCGTCTATTATCCCTGACATATTGAACCCCTTCGCTTAAGTCTTGTAAGACATGGGGATGTTCAAAATGAGGGGGTAGGGATTTTTCACCCGTGCGCAAAAATAAGAGAATTAACGCCGCAATGAGGTAAGCCCCGCCCGCAACCGAAGCTTTGCCTACAGCCCAAGAAAAGCCTAATTTTTCTACTAAGTGAGCAGTAAATTCTAATAATGGTGAACCAATGGCAAAACCAATAATGGTCATGGCCATCATGGTAGTGGTAAAAAGAGAATTAGCCGAGAGTAAATGACGACGTTTCACCACTAAAGGGATAGTGACTTGTTCGGCAGGCGCAAAAAATTGAGTAATGGTTGAATCAATAAAGGTTAACGCCAACAGAATGACGAATCCCATCGGTAAGTGAAAGGTATCTTGAATTTGAGCGTGCCAGTTTCTCAACCAAAGCGGAAGCCATCCCAAGGGAATATCAAGGGTTTTATACTGAGTGATACTCAATAAGGGCGGAATAACAAAAACAAATAGACCACGAATCAAATTAGAAATGACCAAAACCGCTTTTTTTGACCATCTATCTACAAAAACGCCAGCTAATGAGCCAAATAACACGGCAGGAATCGTAAAAGCAATCATAATCGCCGAAACCCAGCCGCTAATCGGTTGATCTTTTCCTTGAAAATAACCGGCAATAAAGGCAATCATTAAAACTAAATAGATTTTATCAGCCAGTTGGGAGAATATTTGACCGACCCACAGAACGAGGAAGCGAGGATTCTTTAAAACCGCCGAAAACCCCCCATTTGGCGGTAAATTAGGAGAAGACTTAAGGTTGTGATCGCGATCGTCAGGATTGACTTCTGAATGAGCGTTGGAAGAATCGGATTGAGAATTAGAGACTTGCATTCTGACTGATAATGAGCCTTTTTTACAGAAAAATAAATTAAATTGACTTAAAATTCTAATGGAATAAGTGTATCTATTAAATTAGCGGTTTGAAATGTTTTATCCAGATGATATTGAGCATAGTTTCTCAAAAGTTTTTCAATGCGAATCCAAGCCATTGTCACGGTTGAATTAACATACGAAGAAGGAAGAATTTGATTAGGCTGGGGAAGTTGGGGACTGCCAAGATGTTGTATAAAGGTGAATTCCACTGCTCCTAGTTTACTATTGATGGGGAGGGTGAACAATTTTTTCCCTAAAATCGGGTCATGGGTTTGCACTTTTGAGGTTAAATCAATTATTCCCCCTGCTTCAAAGCTAAAACCCGCTCGCCATGAGGGATCATAAAAATTAACTTCTAAGGGTTTTTGCGTCAGGCAACAGTTCATCACTTGCGGTGCTAAGCCACCTACGACTAAACAGTGAAAAACTGCCTGCGCCAGATGGGGATAGAGATCAGTTTCTTGGGGAATATTCTCTAAGCGTTGTAGATGTTCTAGTAGTAATTCGTAAATTTCTTCTTGTGATTGCTCACTTAAAGCCAAGGTTAGCACTAATTCGGCTAAATATTGACTGGCTGTTAATTGACTTAAGGTTTGACTAAGACCAGGGTAACAGCGTAACGTTTCTGCTTGAGTAATTTTATCAAGCGATCGCCCTTTGACGACTAAGTATTGATTAACAACGAATAATTCACTGCGCCCTCGTAAACGAGACTTAAGCTTACGAGATCCCGGAGCAACAGCCCGAATCAAACCATATTCAGGGGAGAGAATCGTTAATAAGCGATCAGTTTCTCCCATCGGTTTTCTTTGTAGTACAATCCCTGTGGCTTGATAAGTGGAACTCATTTTTAAGGAGAGATTTTACAGTTTTATGATTCTTGAACGTTTCGATTTAAAAGTTGCAGGGTTTGCTGATCGGATTCTCCCTGACAATATTTCGTCAAATTTGCTTCAAATAAGGGGGATGAATCGGCAACTTGAGAAAAGAGGGTCATGGAGGATTTAAACTTAAGATCGTCAGGATAACCCAGAATTTCAGAAATTGTTCGATTTTTGAGGATAAGAACCGTTTCTGCACAGTATAATAGCCTTTTTCCTAGAATCGGATGATTAAGATAGTGTTGAGCTTCGTCTAAATTTTTAATGCCGTAGTATTTAGCCATTGTACTGCGTCCTAGTCCTCGCAATTGAGGGAAAATATACCACATCCAGTGCGATCGCTTCTGTCCTAATTTTAACTCGTTGAGAGCGGTTTGATAAATGCTGGCTTGTGCGGCGATGAAACGATTAAGATTAAAAGGATCTTGAGCCGTCATTGTTTAAATTTGTTAATATCACCAAAAATGTGCTAATGAGATCAAATTGGTCTCTTTTTTGATCAACCCTAAACCTCTGTAGAGACGCTTACGGAAACGCCTCCACAATAACGAGGTAAAGCAAAAACGGGTATAAGCTAAATGGTTGGAGCTTTTAAAGCAATTGGGAAATTGGAGGGTGTAGAAGCCATTTCTTCCCTTAAAGTGGGGACAGAACGCCGCATTAAAGCCGTTAACTGATTGGTGGTGGCATCATAAATTTGCGTCACCATTTTGGGATAAAGTCCAATGCCAATGATAGGAACGAGTAAACAGGCAATAATGAAGACTTCACGGGGTTCTGCGTCAATTAACTTAGTATGGGAGACTAATTCTTTGTTTTCCGGACCATAGAGCATTTCCCGTAACATGGACAGAAGATAAATAGGGGTTAAAATGACCCCGACGGCGGCTAAGAAGATGACAATGACCTTAAACACGGGATTATAAGCATCACTGGTGGCAAATCCGACGAAAACCATTAATTCAGCCACAAAACCACTCATACCGGGCAAAGCTAAAGAGGCGAGGGAACAAGCTGTCCACATGGCGAAAACTTTTTTCATCTTTTTACCCACTCCCCCCATTTCATCTAACATGAGGGTATGGGTGCGATCGTAGGTACAGCCCACCATAAAGAATAAGCTAGCCCCAATTAGACCATGAGAAATCATCTGTAGCATTGCACCACTGACCCCCAAGGGTGTAAATGAAGCTAAACCAATTAAAACAAAGCCCATGTGCGAAATAGAGGAATAGGCAATTTTGCGCTTAAGGTTGCGTTGAGCAAAAGAGGTTAAGGCCGCATAAACAATATTAACGACCCCCAAAATGACTAAAACTGGAGCAAAAACAGCATGGGCATCGGGTAACATTCCCGCGTTCATTCGTAAAAGGGCATATCCCCCCATCTTTAACAAAATTCCCGCCAGTAACATATGGGCAGGGGCTGTTGCCTCACCGTGGGCGTCGGGTAACCAAGTATGGAGAGGGAAAATCGGCAATTTTACCCCATAAGCAATTAAAAGACCGGCATACAAAAACAATTGTAAGTTAAGGGGAATACCTTTGGCCGCAATAGCTGTCATATCAAAGGTGTTGACATTGCCATAAAAAGCCATGGTTAAAGCCGCAACCAGAATAAAGAGAGAAGCCCCGGCGGTGTAGAGAATAAACTTAGTCGCCGCATAGAGCCGACGTTTCCCGCCCCAGATCGATAAAATGAGGTAAACGGGTACGAGTTCTAATTCCCAGACGAGGAAAAAGAGTAACATATCTTGAACGGCAAACACGGCGATTTGACCGCCATACATCGCCAACATCAAGAAATAAAACAATTTTGGCTTAAACGTCACCGGCCAAGCCGCAAGAATCGCGAGGGTGGTAATAAAGCCAGTGAGAATAATGAGGGGCATGGATAAACCATCTGCGCCTACTGACCATCTAAGGTCAATTTCGGGTAACCAAGTGTAACTTTCGACCAGTTGCAAGCCCGGATTGCTGAAATCATACTCAGCATAAAAGGCATAGATAATGAGGGCAAAATCAATTAAAGCAATGGTTAAGGCATACCAACGAATACGCTGGGCGGTTTTTTCTTGTACTTCTTTCTCCCCTTCATCCGGAAAAAAAGGAATCAGTAAAGCCGCCGCGATGGGAAACAAAATAATGGTAGTTAACCAAGGAAAATGGGCAGTTGTCATGATAAATCGTTTGGTATCATTAAATAATTGGGTATTATGGCCAAATTGATAGAATGCTTTCAGATCAATCAGATCAAGTGGTCAATGTGATGGATGATAACCCAGACATTATCTGAAAAAACAGCCCCTGAGCTTAGTAAGATAAGTAGATGACTGTCCCAATCAATAATCTAGCAGTAATCTCCCAAGGGGGAATCTTTTGTTAAGATTAAGTTTGACATTGTCCCTCACGGATTTAAGCGTAATTGTCTCAAAAAGTGAGATATTTTGCTAAATACTTTGACTAGGTTTAAGTCAATCAATGAAAGCGGTGAGCCAAATTTTGACAATTAGTCTATTGCTCAATTGGGGGGTTCTATGGCTTGCTCAAGGGGTAGCACAGACCGAAATAGACCCGAAAATTTTGAGTAAAATAATGTTTGACTTTTCGTCCCTTTCTACTGAAGGCTTAGTCGGACAACCGCATCGTTTAAGATCGCTGAGTTATGAATTTTGTATTCCTAATCGCCAAGAAACGATTGAAGCAGTGAGTCGAATTGATCAGCAAATTCAGTTTTTCCTCAAAAGTCCGGGGCGCATCGGTTGTCAAAAAAATGAAATTTTGTGCTTAAATGATACCCATAAGCCGCAATGGCGAGAGATTTTAATTAAATTAGCTCTTTTGGATTATATCAAATCAATTCAAGAATATTATGGGGAATAATTAATCGTCAGTCATTAACCTTTTTGGGAATCTTATTGATTCCCTCTATTGCCTACCTTGGTCAACTTGCTTTTAAAATAAGTCCAGAATTCTCAAGTTTTATTGAGAGATAGACAGGGATAGGCTATGCGAAACGTAAAATAGATGGGTATCGGCTGTGACCATTTGTCGAGGTCAAGATTTTCATAAATAACTTAAAGACAAGAGAAATAAAAATATAACCCCGATAAAAGCCTTAAAGTGCTTAATTTTCTTAAATAGAGAGGTGTTATTGTGAGTGAAACCCCCAGTTTTTCAGTGCCTGCCATGGACGAATCTGGAGAAACAACAGGACGTTACGTGATTACGTTTCGCGATGAGGTCGTCCCAGAAGGGTTAGAATTACTCCGAGAAGAATCCGGCATTAGAGGCATGGCGAGAGCAGACGATTTCCCTGAATCGGGCTTAGATATCGAAGAAATGGATAGGGCAGAAGGGGCTGTTTTTCCTCAGTTAGGCATTGCCATTGTCAACCATTTAGATGACGATGCTTTAACCCGTCTTATCAGTGCGGTTGCCGATGAAACGTCTATTTTGGCCATTGAACCTGAACGCATTTTTTACGCCATTGAAGCAGGACTATCGGCAGAATATTTGAGAGGATATCGAGATGCTGTCAATCATCTCTATCAAAAAGGGACGGCTGGGGAAGACGCCGATGAACGCGTCGATTCTGATGGGCTTTATGAGGACGATAACCAATCAACTTGGGGTTTAAAAGCCACAGAAGCTCGCAATTCTCGTTTTTTGGGTAGAGGCGTCCGAGTGGCAGTATTAGACACGGGAATGGATCTTCATCATCCTGATTTTAAAGGAAGGGTTATAGTTTCAAAATCCTTTATTCGGGATGAAACTGTTCAAGATGAAAATGGCCATGGAACGCATTGTATTGGAACAGCTTGTGGAGGCAGAGATAATCAGGGTCTTCGTTACGGTGTGGCTTCTGAATCATCTATTTATGCCGGAAAAGTCCTCAGTAATGCCGGAAGTGGCACAACCTCCAGTATTATCGCCGGAATGGAATGGGCGATCGCCAATCGCTGTCGAGTGATTTCGATGTCTCTCGGTAACCAAATTTCGACTTCTTCGACGGCTTATGAAACTGTAGGTCGTCGCGCGCTTCAAGCGGGATGTCTAACTATTGCGGCGGCGGGTAATCATCGTCCGGGTACCGTCGGCCAACCGGCCAATAGTCTCTCTATCATGGCAGTTGGTGCAGTAAATAATCGTCTGCGACTAGCTTCTTTTTCCTGTGGTTCTGGGGTTGGAATGGGAGCAAATGTGGATATTGCGGCACCCGGTGTTCAGATTTATGCTTCATATCCCCTAAATAAGGGGCGTTATGCCACTTTAAATGGTACAAGCATGGCAACTCCCCACGTGGCTGGTATTGCCGCTCTCTATACCCAAGCAAATGAGGCAAAGGGCCATCAACTCTGGCAACTGGTAACGTCTAATGCCTTACGGTTAGCAATTTCTAGTGCGGATGTGGGCAATGGTCTTGTACAAGCTCCTTTTTAAACCGTTTTAAGACTCAGTTCATAGCAAGCTAATCCCCTTTTTATTACGCTTACGGCGGAGGTAATCCTATGACAGACCTTTCCATAACACGAATTATCGTTACAGTAGATGACCAGCATTTAACCCGTATTCAAATGGTGGTAACAGAACTGCAATCGGCAGGTATGAAAATTGAACAAGTGATGTCAACGGTGGGAATTATTTCGGGGGAGGTTTCTCTCTCACGATTATCGATTCTACAAACAATTCCGGGCGTTCTTAACGTTGAACCGGACGAACCGATGACGGCAATTTAAAATAACAATAAATTAGGTGTAACTATCACTTATGCATCTCCGTAAACGATTTGGTCAACATTGGTTAAAAAGTGAAGCCATTTTAACTCAAATTATCGAGGCGGCCGAGTTAGAAAAAAGCGATCGCATTCTAGAAATTGGACCAGGCACGGGAATTTTAACCCATCGTCTTTTACCTCACGTGGCAGCGGTGGTTGCAGTTGAAATTGATCGAGATTTAGTCAAAAAATTAGTGTCTAAGTTTGGCAAAGTTGACAATTGTCTTTTATTAGAAGGGGATTTTCTCAGCTTAGATTTAGCACCCCTTTTACAATCGTTTCCGCAGTTTCAAAATTTAAATAAAGTCGTTGCTAATATTCCTTATAATATTACCTCTCCTATTTTAGAAAAATTACTAGGCAGTTTAATCAATCCCAATCCTGATCGTTATGAATCTATTGTATTGTTAGTGCAGAAAGAAGTGGCCGCAAGAATCATCGCTCAACCCGGTACTAAAGCTTATGGCGCAATGTCTATTAGAATTCAATATTTAGCAACTTGTGACTGGATTTGTACTGTGCCTCGCAAGGCTTTTTCCCCACCTCCTCAAGTAGAATCGGCAGTAATTCGTCTGCGTCCTCGGCTACCGATAGGCGAAAATGAACCCTTGAATCCTAAGCATTTGGATACAATCCTTAGACTGGGTTTTGCTAATCGTCGCAAAATGTTACGTAATAATTTAACATCCCTTATTGAGCAAGATTTATTTACTCAAATTTTAGCAGAATTATCTCTTAATCCTCAAGTTAGAGGAGAAGAATTAAGTTTACAACAATGGATTGATTTAAGTAATGGTATCAGTGAATATCAAAGGTCTGAGAAGAAGGAGGAATAACGCTTAAAATTAAGCCGTTTGCTCAGAATAAAAGTTGTAAAATTCTCGTTTAAGTTCCATTAGTTTATGCGTTTGGTTATAGGATTTTATCTTATCAGAATGGACTTCCCACCACGGAGTTATAGGGGCAAATCTTCCTGCGACTAAACCCTACTCAGTTTGGCATCATCAACTCCTATTCAGCAACGCCCTTTAAACGATGAAATCTATCAAACTTGAAAAAATCTGGGATGCCGTTCATACGGGTTATTGGTTTGTGCCAAGAAATTGCGGCTCATACCGATCAGGATGATTATCAAGCTGTTTTGAGGATTCATGCCCAAATAGTCAACCAAGATAGCCTAGCACAAATCCCAGAAAAACGGGATCTTCAAGCTCTCCAAGAGCGTTATTTAACAACTTTTAAAAAGATGGGGTAAAAATTTAAAAATTTTGGGCATTATATGATTGGAATTTGAAGAGAGAAAAAGAAAGATTTATGACTAGAGGCTAAAATTGATGCGTCTCATAAGCATTATTAATCTTGAATGGATAGAGGCTTTGCCCAAGTGCAAAGCCTAATCTACTTTTTTGTTTTTTCGTTAACTCTCTTAAATCTTCGACAGATTCTTGGATTTCTATTTAAGGAATTCCTGTCTTTTTTTCTCTGCTCTTTTAAGATAATTAAGTATCAGTAAAGCCTTAACACGTTTTAAAGGATTACCATCCTTTGTCTGCTTGTGCTAAAACATAACTGGCGACATCTTCGATATCGGCGTCAGATAAGCGTCCACCAAAAGCGGGCATTGCATTTTTGCCTTTAATAATTTGGGTTTTAATGGCGACTAAGTCGTGCATTCCGTACTTATCTAAATCTTCTTTCTTGAGGGTTTTTGCGCCATTTACTACATTTTTTCCGCCAGCATGACAGGAGGCACAATTCGCCGTAAAGACCCCTATGCCGTGGTCAAGATCCGCCGCAAAAGCAGGATTGCTGATACCAAAAATAAATAAAGTGAACAGCAATAAAATTAAAGACATTAAATTTTTTACCATGGTTCTCCTACAATAACTGGATCGGGATTTAACTTATCTATAATGAATCTTGTCCTTTGATTTGTCAAAAGACAAGCTGTCAAACTTATTTTGAATAATATAATGACTCAACTCATCAAAAACACAAAATCAATCAACAGTTTGTCAAGATAAAGAGCTAAATGATAAGTGATTCTAGGCATTGATAATACTTTATTTCTTAACTGAGAAGAGATATAATATCTCAATCTAAACAATTAACAAAACTATTCTTTGATTAACGATGCTCTCTCACCAAAATCTCAAACAAACCTTATTACAACTCGATGGACGTAATTACAAAGCCTACAAAGAGATAGAAGGAAGTTATCAATTTCCTGACTTTACTTTAATGATTGATCATGTGCAAGGCGACCCTTTTGCTCCTCCTAGTAAATTTATGCTCAAAATTCCGCAAAAAATTGCTCAATTTCCTCCTCATTTATATCAATCTCCGAGTCGAGAAATTGCCCTAAGAGATTACCTAAACCGCCAATTTTATCAAGCCGCTAAAAGTAAACGTTCTGATAGAGGAATGGGAAAAAGTGACTTAATTACTATTGTTAAATTAGGTCAAGAAGTGCTAGAAAGAACCTCCATTTTACTCAATTCTGAAGTTATTGAAGTTCGTTTTTCTGTAGGACTTCCTGCTAGAGGTAGAATCATTTTAGGACGTCAGGCGGCAGAAATGATCACGCAAGATATTCCCGAAATCGTTAATCAGTCCTTAAAATATTCTGCTTTGTCGGGATCAGATATTGAAAAGCACGTCAAAACGATTGAAGACGCCAATTGGTTAC
Organism: Microcystaceae cyanobacterium; assembly: GCA_041746575.1. Classification (GTDB taxonomy): domain Bacteria; phylum Cyanobacteriota; class Cyanobacteriia; order Cyanobacteriales; family Microcystaceae; genus JBGTGT01. The sequence continues at coordinate 28,735 of JBGTGT010000129.1, read as the reverse complement.
GCAATCAATTAAAAAATCATAAATTAGTCGCATTTATTCCCAACGGTGCAATTTTACCCCGTCGTAGTGGTGTAGATGATCGACCTTTGCTGACGGAATTTATCCCTTTTAAATCGCCGCCTACTTTAGAAATCAGCTTTAATCGTCCTAATTTTGCTGAAATTAAAGGTATGAGAATTCCCGAAGGAATCACCCTTATTGTTGGGGGAGGGTATCATGGTAAATCCACTCTATTACAAGCCATTCAAAAAGGAATTTATAACCATATTCCAGAGGATGGACGGGAATTTGTCGTTAGTCGGAAATCTACGGTCAAAATTAGGTCAGAAGATGGACGCAGTATCGTAGGTGTTGATATTTCCCCGTTTATTAACCACTTACCTCAAGGACGTTCCACTCGTTCTTTTAGCACGCCTAACGCCAGTGGGAGTACCTCTCAAGCCGCTAACATCATCGAAGCGTTAGAAATGCAAGCTCAAGTTTTCTTAATTGATGAAGATACCGCCGCTACAAACTTCATGATTCGCGATCAACGGATGCAGAAATTAATCGCTAAAGAAAAAGAACCGATTACGCCTTTTATCGATAAAATTCGTCAACTTTATCAAGATTATGCTGTTTCTTCTGTGTTAGTGATGGGAGGCAGTGGGGATTACTTTGAAGTGGCGGATACCGTCATTGGCATGGATAGCTTTCAACCGATTGACTTAACTCAAAAAGCGAAAGAGGTTGCCAAAAATTATTTCAATCAAAGAATGGCAGAAGGAGGCGAGTTTTTTGGTCAAATTGCCCTCCGTATTCCCCTTAAAGAAACCATTAATCCCCGTCGAGGTCAACACGCCATTAAACTCAAAGTACGGGATGTCGATAAAGTGGCTTTTGGCATGGAGGATATTGATTTGAGTGGTGTTGAACAAATTGTCGATACCAGTCAACTCAGGGCGATCGCTTTAGCCCTTGTCTATGCAAAAGAACGCTATTTAGAGCAAAAACAAGATGTTTACGCAATTTTAAGTCAAGTGATTGCTGATATTGACCAACATGGGTTAGATATCTTAACAGAATACCCTCAAGGCGATTTAGCAGAATTTCGGATTTTTGAACTAGCCGCCGCCTTAAACCGTCTACGAACTTTGCAAGTGATTCAGCCTGAATCTTAAAATGGATTAAGCTCTTTTTGCTCTTTCAGCCGCTAGCTTAACTTTTGACCTTAATTATCCCAAGTGAATGGATCACATGGGGTTAAACACGTCATAATAAAAGAATGACTGTCCGCCAATCTAAGGATTTTTGGACAATTAAGTAACGTCTATTGCAGTAACCGTAAATTAGCTATGCAAACCGTTGACCATCAGACTCACCCTTCGACACAACTGGATGCCCCAAAACAGGGACTTCCCGTAACCATTATTACAGGCTTTTTAGGAAGTGGAAAAACGACCCTTCTCAACTATATTTTAAGCAATCAACAAGGGGTTAGAACGGCAGTTCTGGTAAATGAATTTGGAGAAATTGGCATTGACAACGAACTGATTATCGCCACCGATGACAATATGGTTGAACTCAGTAATGGTTGTATTTGTTGCACCATTAACGAAGATTTAGTTCAAGCAGTTTATAAAGTTTTAGAACATTCCGAAAAAGTGGATTACTTAGTGGTAGAAACCACCGGACTTGCTGATCCTTTGCCCGTTGCCTTGACCTTTCTGGGAACAGAATTAAGAGATATGACTCGCCTCGACTCAATTATTACCATGGTAGATTGTGCCAATTTTAGCCTCGACTTATTTAATTCTGAAGCGGCTTACAGTCAAATCGCTTACGGTGATATCATTGTTCTGAATAAGACTGATCTGGTAGATGAAGCGGACGTGGACGCCTTAGAAATTCGGATCAGAGATATTAAAGAATCGGCGCGCATTTTACGCACAACAAAAAGTCAAGTTTCCCTTCCTTTAATTCTCAGTGTTGGACTCTTTGAATCGGGTCAATACTTTGAGCCAGAAAGCCATAATCATGATGAACACGAACATCACCATCATCATGATCACGAACACGAACATCACCACCATTCAGATCACCTCGAAAATGATGGCTTTACCTCCCTATCTATTGCCAGCGATAAACCTTTTTCGATTCGGAAGTTTCAATATTTCTTAGATAATCAATTATCTGAAAATGTCTTTCGTGCCAAAGGAATTTTATGGTTTACAGAGAGTCCCAAACGTCACATTTTTCACCTCAGTGGTAAACGGTTTACGCTTGAAGATGATGAATGGAAAGATGAAAGCGATCGCAAAAATCAATTAGTTTTAATTGGTCAAAATTTAGATCACGATACTCTCAAACAACAAATTGAGAATTGCTTTGCGATGGCTTCCGATAAACGCGGAAAAGGATTCGGTTAATTCTAAACCAATACCCAAGAATTGATCAGGTTGGAGATATAATTATGCTTGTATCTCTAACAATTAAGTCTTGAGGTAGAGACTTTTCCTGAAACGTTTCTGTTTATGATCTATTATGTACCGTTAGAAAGAAGATTGCTTAAGCAACGTTATTTATTCAAGTTAACATTCAAAAGCAACCGAACAAGAATAGACGGTTAACTCGCCTAGTGTTCTTATGCGGTATTTTGTCATACTTTAATCAACGTCAATTGACGTTTAGTTTTAGCTACTATTGGATCACTAACGATGGATAATCCTTTTATTAATCCCGAGCTGCACAATTTTATTGAAGAATTCACCACCCATACCGGTAAATCTCTAGAAAGCTTTGCAGAAAATCCCTTTGTGAAAAATATTCATAAAGTCTTCGGTTTTCGCTGGTTAGCCGCTATTATTGGGGAAGTTGATAAGGAAGCTGTTCACAACAGTGTCAATGAATTAAAAAGTCAATATCCTCACGAAACCCCTCAGCAACTGGTTCAAAGAATCATCCAACAAAAGAGTTTAGATGCCGCTAAGTTGGGCTTCTTTACTAATCTCATTCCGCCTTTCGCCCTTGCTCTTTTTGGCATAGAATTTTCAGGAATGACGAGGTTACAAGCAGAAATGGTCTATCAAATCGCTGCTGTTCATAATTTCGACTTACAACATCCCAGTCGTCGTGGGGAAGCCCTCGCCATTTTCGGTCTATCTTTGGGAAGCGGAGGACTCAGAAGTGGCCTCAACTTTTTTGATATTGTACCCGGTTTAGGAGCAGTGATAGGGATGTCGAGTAATGCAATTGTGCTTTATTCTTTGGGATTAACTGCCCATCAATTCTACCAATTTAAAACCCTTAATCAAACCTAAAACCTAACGTTTACAATTATTATTCAGCGTTTATAACCACTCAATGGTTTTAGCGTCTTCAGGTAATTGTGCGGTTTTTTGTCCTTGACTTCTAGCTTGAAAACCAATCAAATCTAAGGGAGATTGAAGTAAATCAATCGTTTTGGCTCGGCCTAGCAGTAATTTAACGCTATTTTTCGGTAATTCTTTCAAAATCCATCTACTCAGGCGATAGACAACTTCTTTTGGTGTACAGTTGCGCATCAAATCTACCCCGTACAATTCATGAAGATATTGATTCGATGTCCCATAGCGTTGCCATTGACTGCGAAAATCTTTTAAATTAGACCGATGACGATGACGAATAATCGCTTTCGGTGCGCTGGTTAATTGCCAAGGGGTTTCTTTTTGAATTCGCCAACAAATATCCGCATCTCCCCCCGTTGTTAAGTAAGGTCGAAAAAGTCCAGACTGAAGAAAAACAGCTTTTCTAATCGCTAAATTTGCTGTTTGACCATAAGGACAAAAGGGATGTTCAATCAAAAACGTTTGAGACATCATGCCGCATCTTTCTGCATAACGCTCTAATAAACTATTACCCTCTAATGCTTCTAATTCCCCCACAACAATACCAATGTCGGGATTTTGAAAAGGAGGGACAAACTCGCTCACCCAATTCGGTAAAGGACGACAATCAGCATCGGTGAAGAGCAAAATTTCACCCTTTGCTTGACGAATTCCCCAATTTCTAGCAGCATAGGAACTTTGAATTTTATTTTCTTGCAAGATTTTGAGATTTATCTTTTCTTGTGCTAAGTCTTTTTGTACTTTTTGCAGTAAAGAAAAGGTTTGATCTTGACTATTATTATCTACTAAAAGATATTCAACTAATGTTTTATTATAGGTTTGCGATCGCAGACAAGCGATTAAATCGGGAATATCTTTTTCTCCGTTATAGATAGGAATAATAACCGAAACCGTTGGACTAAAAGAAATATCAGAAAGTGATGATTTATTCATGAGACATTGGGTTAAATCCGAATACTTTGATGAAAAAAAATGAGAGGGTATTCAATTTTAACAAAACAAGTTTTTGAGAGTTTCTTTTTTAAAATGAAAAAGAATCAGAATTGAATTATTTTTTTAATTTTTTGGAAAAAAGAGAATTTTGGTTTAGGTTTTTGAGCAAGGATTTCTGCATCCGAAGGAGGCGTTTCTCCTAAGTAACGATAATGTTTCCAAATATCCCAATAAGGACAACCGGGTTCAATTCGAATCCCTGCCCAGTGTATATATTTGAGGGGTTGATTGTTGTTATTGGTATCGATCAAAATATCATTTTGCCGTTTAAAATGAGGACTTTTTCCCCAGTTTCCGGGGACATTTGCAGCAGAATGAGCGATATTAAATCGTCGAGGAATTTTCTTTAAGATCATATAATTAATAATAGGTTGATCTGAGGTTTTTTGCGTGAAATCAAAGTAATCAGTATGCTCAGCACATTCTTTAAAGGAATCATAGATTTCTAGTTCAGACAGTAAATTCTTTTTAGATGCCCAAAAACCGCCATTAAACATTCCTCTCAATTCTTCTTTACTGAAAATATTTTCTGTAATAACTTTAGCTGAGAAAACGTTCGCAATCCCTGCTTTATGCTGATAATCATAACAGAGAAAATCGTACTTATCTAAATACTTAAGATTATCAATAATTTTTTCAAAAACAACAATATCGGTATCAATATAAAGAAATTGATCAAACTCGCCAAACCAACACGCTTGTTTACGAAATTGATTAGGACGAGCAAAAAAGTCTTGTCCAAAAATATTGTAAAGATTGAGAGACAATCGTTCAATAAATGCTAGGTCTGGATAAAGCGTTACTCCAAATTTTGCGCCGAGTTGTTGAGCGACTTTTTGGTAATTATCATCATAGGGAATTAAAGTAATCGGGGTTTCTAAGTCATAGGTGCGAATACTATTTAATAGGGCAATCGATTGATCTAAAGCCTTATCATTCGCTGTAATATAAATACCACGAGTGGTCATAATTGTGTCCTTTTTTAGATCATCTTAAGTTTAACTTTTTGAGAATACGTTCCGTAAAACTGGGTGGTGGATTATAAGACGTTGGTTTTCTCATAAAACGAGGCATTTTTTCAGGTTCGTGAAGATAGCGATAATAAAGAAAAATATCTCGATAAGGAAGGTCTAAATTTTCGCCTGCACACAGTCTGGTAAAGGCAGAACTAGGAACACCAATATAGTGTAGATAAGTGAGAGGCTTACCGTTATCATAGAGCAGGTAATTTCTTTGCTCAAAGTGAGGCGAGGTTACTGAATTTCCTGTTTTTTCTTCAGTAGGTAAATTAAGAGCGAAATTATAAAAGGAAAGCCCGCTACGCATGACCATATAGTTAAGAATGGTTTGATCTGGGGCATTCGGATAGAGAATTTCTCCTTCTCCTGATGTTAATTGTTCCATAATCCACCGCTTTTTATCGAGGGGAAACAGTCCTTTTTTTGAACCAAAGAAACCTGCGCAAAAAATCTCTTTATCAGTTCTTTCTTTGGGAAAAATATGAGGCAATTCCTGAGCGGTTGTATTATAAACATGACTAAGGTCTTTGTACTGAAAATCATAGACAACAAAGTCATAATTATCCAACTTTCCAAAAATATCATCTAGAGGCTTTAAAACTAAGACATCCCCATCGAAGTAAACAAATTGATCAAAGGGACTTTGTTCGTCAAATCCACAAAATCGTCGATGCATTCCTAAACGATAGATTCCGGTAATTCCTTGGCTTTCCCATCGCTTTTTCGCGCTCGAATTATTGTGCCAGATATCGGAGGCAAATTGTTCCCACCGCTCGATCATTTCAGCATTGTCTAACAAGTAAACATTATTTCGTGTCGAGATTTCTGCTTTAACTTTTTCGAGACGGTTATCATAGGGAATAATACAAACGGAAATATCTTTTCCCACATTGACTTCAATACTATTGAGTAGGGCAACCAGTTGATCATAAACAACATCATTGGCAAGGGTAAAAATTCCTTTTGTCATAGCATAGTAGCCCGAATGGCGTGGGAATAGCAATTTAGGATTAATTTAGCACGACTTGGCCGGTTATCGTAAAAGGTCGGTCAGAGGAAGAATGAAAATCCTCGCGAGGGTTTAATTTGAGCGATTCAATTGATTAAGCCTTGATCGAATAAACACGCGACCTTAAACGTTTGGCAAAAGCCTAGGCTTCGTCTAGACTAGGAAAAAAAGATGATCGCTCAACTGGGGTTAAATTAGAAAATGACTAGGCTTGTAAAATTATTACCTTGGCTAATGGGTGCAGGAATAGCTTGGGGCATAGGATTTATCTATAATACGAATATAGACGGTAAAATTGGCTTACTTAGGGGAATGTATGCCAAAAAAACCGTTCTAGCGGCACAAAAACAACAAGAACGCCGCATCATCCTTGTCGGGGGTTCGGGGGCGCACTATTCTGTCAATAGTCAGTTATTGGAAGAAAAATTAAATATTCCTGTTTTTAATTTTGGTTTGGATGGAAACTTAGGATTTAACGTTATTTTTCCGACTATTTTGCCTCAAATTCGCTCAGGAGATATTGTGTTATTAATTCCAGAATATTTAATGTTACTCGATGAAGACGGGATTGGGGAACGTTCGGTTTTTTTTGAAGTGGCAACCCAACAAACCGGAATTGGCAATATTCCCCCCAAACAATATGCTCAAGATACATTTTCTCTGGGAATTTCTAGTTTACGCTCTCTCGTGAAAACAAGCGTGGATGTGATCGCAAAAGGTCATATTGATAACTACTATAGCGATCCCATTACCGATTGGGGTGATCCAACGAAAACATGGGAAAGAAATAGTAAATGGTGGTCATTAAAGCTAAAAACCCCTGTTACTCCCCATTCTATCGAAGCTATCCGGCAATTTCGCCAAGATTTAGCGGCAAAAAATGCCACTCTTATCATTGCCCTACCTTGGATTTATGGCAGTACTGATCAAAAAACCAGAGAAAATGCCCGAAAAACAGGGGAAGAACTCAGTAAAATTGCCCCTACCCTTTATGATTCTCAATCTCTTAATATCAAAACAAATTCTGACTGGTTTGCCGATACGCAGTACCACCTACAACCTGAAGCAAGGGTAAGACGAGCAGATGAACTGGTTGAGCAAATTAAACCCTATCTGAAGCTAAATAATGAACCGTAAATTAGGCTCCCATGCCCGAATACTGTTTTAATCCTTTACGCCATAGCCAACGATTTAAAACCCAAAAGATGAAACACCAGCCCAAGATTATTAAAAATCCGTGTAAAATGTCAACAGGCAATCCCATCCAAATACTAGCCGGAAAATACACCATATAGGGAAAAGGTGTCCATTGTACAATCATTCGTAAACCGTCAGGAAAAGTATCTAAAGGGGCAACCACTCCTGATAAAAAGATATAAAATAAAAACCATAATTGTTGAATTGCACTGGCACGTTCTGTCCAAAAAGCAAACATGGAAAAAGTATATTGAATCAAAAATCTGAGGGTAAATCCCGTGATAATAGAAATAATTCCTAAAAGAATTTGACGTGAATTGGGTATCCAAAAAGCTTGAGGATACAAGGCAAAAAAGAGCAATGTTAGTAACGCGGCTAGAGGAAAACGAGTAAACTTTTCAGAAATATGTCGGGCGATATGATGCCAAGCAGGATCGAGGGGTTGCAACAATTTAAAAGAAAGCCTTCCTTCTACTACGTCTTTTTCAAAATCCCAAATCACCCAAATATTCGTAAATTGTCTAACTTGAAAGACACAAAAAAAGTAACGAGCAAAATCCACAGAAGTTAGGCTGAAATCTCCACTTTGAGCGGCTTTGATCCAAACGCCCATTAGGATAATTGGTAGTGACCCCGCTAATACCCATAAAAAAATCTCTGCCCGATATTCTAGCATATGGGCATAATAAACGGATAAGAAAATGATAATTTTACGCCAAAGCCATTTCATCTAGGATTATCAATTTACGCTTAAAAGGGCGTCTTACATTGTAACGTTATTTTCTGATGAGTTGTCGGATGAATAAAGCTTAATTCCCTTGCGTGTAAACAAAGACGAGGGTAAGCAGAAGAACCATACAAGCGATCGCCTAAAATGGGAATACCTAACCCTTGAGCATCGGCAGAATGAACCCTGAGTTGATGAGTTCTTCCTGTTAAAGGATTGAATTCTATGCGAGTTTGATTAGGCTCTCTTTTTAAGACTTTAAAACGGGTTACGCTCGGCTTTCCTTTCCCTTTTTCCCAGTTAACTTCTTGATAGGGACGTTGATGAGGATTTCCCCATAAAGGTAATTTAATGATTCCTTGATCAAGGCATAAATTTCCCGCTAGAATCGCTTCATAAATTTTATGGATTTTTCGCTGTCTAAATTGTTGACTCAGATCAGCTTGAATCTCTCCTTTTCTCGCAATTATTAAAATCCCCGATGTCTCTTCATCTAAACGGTGAACGGCTCGCAATTCTTGACCATCTTTATATTGATGACGTAAACGACTTAATACACTATCTTGTTTATCAAAATATCGCCCCGGAACCGATAGCAATCCTTCAGGCTTATTAATAATAATTAAGGATTGATCTTCCCATAAAATATCAAGTGAAATATCCCAATCAACTTGACTCGATTCCTGTTCAGCCGTATTTAATCCCGACAATAAAAATCCCATCAACGGTTGACAACGCTCTTCACACGCTTGATAAAATTGACCATTGACTTTATCTTTATTACCCTTACCCCACCAAAATTCGGCCATTGCTAAGGGAATTAACTGATGGGTGGCGGCATAGTGAAGCAGTTTTGGCGCACAACATTCTCCTGTTCCTGTGGGCAAAAAAATACTATCCATAAAGGTATTTAAGGTACGGGAATCTCCACCAAAGTTAGTAACAGAATAGGCATGAAACATTTGAGTTTGTAATTGTCGAGAAAGAGCTTTTCTCCGTTGTTTAATGTGTTGAATTGATTGCTCAGCTTCTAGGACTTTATCTTGTAATGGTCTTAATTTTTCTGACCACTGCTCTTTAAATTTTTTTAATCTTTTGCTCTCTGTGTAGCTTTGATTATTTAATTGATCAAGGGCTTTCTTTAAGGCTAAATCTGCAAGCGTTTCTGAATAATAAAGTCGTTTTTCTTGTCGAATTTTTTTGGACTGCTTTTGTTGATCTTTTAATTGTTCTAATGCTAAGAAAAATTGGTGTTCTAAATGGATTAATTCTTGTCTTTCTTTAATAGATTGTAGGCGTTTTATTTTCGCTTTTAGTTCATCTAAAAGGATCACAATTCGCTTTTCTTCTAAGAGAATACTTTCCCGCCCTGAGATAGAAGATGCCCATCCCTTTTCTTCAACATGGCGGTTTAAAAATCCCGAAAATGCCTTCAGTACTTTTAAGGAATCTGAGGCAGTTTTAACTAATAAAACGCCATACATTTTACCTTGATCGTGAGGATTTAATTGCTGCATTAGTTGGCGAGCGATCGCTTCGACTAAAGGGGTGCGAGGAAGCTTCAGAATTTGACCTGTTTTGGGATCAATTCCTTCATACCAATAAGTAGCCGGAAGGGATAATAAATGATCCTCGTTTTTGATAAAATCAGAAATATCATAAAGCATAAGCTATCTCATTTTTAAAGGATGTATTAAGAACAAGGGAAGGGAAAATTAGAACGCTTATTTAAACTGAAGCTACGTGAGTTTGACGAGGGCAATTATTTTAATCCTTTTGTCTATTCTAAAAAGAAAAACAAATTCTTGATTGGGGGACTAGCCCCCCAAACCCCCTGCACAAAAAAAATTAAATAAAAAAGACTCGTAGATTTTTTGAGGATCGAACTCACGTTGAAGCTTTTATTGAAACGGAACTGACGTTAAAATAAAGAACGAAGACTATTCTAAACTAAAACTTTATATGCCCCATTGGAAGTGTGTCAAAGGATGTGGTGCGTGTTGTTATCTTGAACCCAGCGATCGCCCGGAATTGTCGGAATATTTGTCTCCAGAAGATTTAGATCACTATCTAAGTTTAGTGGGAGAAAATGGCTGGTGTATTCATTACAATAAAGAGCGTCGAGAATGCGCAATTTATGAAAAACGACCTTGGTTTTGTCGAGTTCGAGTGGATACATTTGAACAAATGTTTGAGATATCTCCTGAGGAATTTGATGAATTTGCCATTGATTGTTGTCAGCAACATATCGTTGATATATATGGAGGAAATAGCCCAGAAATAAACCACTATAACCAAGCCGTCTTTGATAACGATATTGAATCTTAAATTATTATTTTGGAGGTCACTTTTAAACTGAAGATTGTATTGTTAATGCCGCTCTTAATTGGCCTTGATTCAGTTTTAATACGGTTTCTGCTTCCTCAACCTCTAACCCTTTCCATTGCATCAATAAGGCTAATTTAACTCGGTTTCTACTGCGCTTTAAAAGACTTTTTGCTTCTTCTCGGCTTAATTCTGTCAAATCTTCGAGAATCCTTAAAGCCCTATCTTCTAGCTTTTGATTGGTCACAGAGACATCCACCATCCGATTGCCATACACTTTCCCTAAGCGTACCATTACCCCCGTCGATAGGATATTTAAGGCCATTTTCGTCACAGTACCTGCCTTTAAACGCGTCGAACCCGCTAAGATTTCAGATCCCGTCAGGAGACGAATGTCCACATCTACGGGCATTTTAACCTGTTCTGCGGGGACACAACTGATGGCAACCGTTCCCGCACCTCTTTTCTGGGCTTCTTGCCATGCTCCATGTACATAAGGTGTGGTTCCACCTGCCGTAATTCCAACAACTACATCAAGGTTGCTTACGTGATGATCTGCTATCGCCTGCGCTCCCTCTTCTGGGCGATCTTCTAACGCTTCGGAACTTTTGATTAAAGCGGACGCTCCCCCAGCTAAAATGCCCTGTACCATCTCAGGAGGGGTGCAAAAGGTGGGGGGACATTCGGCCGCATCGAGAACTCCTAAACGCCCACTTGTGCCTGCGCCGATGTAGAATAATCGTCCCCCTTGACGTAATGCTTCTGTGGTGAGATCAATAGCTTGGGCTAGTTGATGACGGGATTGAGCGATCGCGGCGATGGTTTTTGTGTCTTCTTGGTTAAATAAATCAACGATTTCTAAGGCGGTAAGTTGATCTAAATTTTGACTATTTGGATTATTTTGTTCAGTGAGTAAATGACCTCTCGTGTTAGACGCATTCATAGCAGAAATAATGTTGATTGATTGTTAAGGATTGGGAAATAGCTTATCACAAATTTTGGTATAATTTTGGACGATTCTAGATTATAAGGAAAATCAGAATGCTGACAATAATGGCTATCAGTGGTTTATTTATTTTAATCGGTTATTTACTCGGTTCAATTCCAACGGGTTATTTGGCGGGAAAATGGCTCAAAGGGATTGATATTCGTCAAGAGGGATCGGGATCTACTGGGGCAACAAATGTATTAAGAACCTTGGGCAAACCGGCCGGAATTACGGTGTTATTATTTGATGTTCTTAAAGGTGCATTAGCGGTTATGATCGTCAAGATCGCCTATTTACTTTTACAGGTCGATCTCATTCCCCTGACGTGGCAAGCATGGTTAGTTTTATGGGTAGGGGTAGCCGCCATTTTCGGTCATAGTCGTTCCATTTTCCTCAATTTCACAGGAGGAAAATCTGTTGCTACCAGTTTAGGGGTATTTCTGGCGATGACTCCTTTAGTCGGTTTGGCAACCTTAGGGACGTTTCTGCTGGTTTTAGGTCTTTCGGGCATTGTCTCTTTGGGGTCAATTATCGGAGCAATTGCGATTAATATTTATATGATTATGGCTCATGCTCCCGTCCCTTATCTTATTTTATCTATTTTTGCAGGAATTTACGTTATTGTTCGCCATCAAGCTAATATTGAACGTCTCTTACAAGGAACAGAACCAAAAATCGGTCAAAAATTAGAAACGGTGATGCCTCTAAACCCTGATCAGTAACCTGTTATTAGATTTTAGAGGTTAAAAACATTTTTGGGGGAAAGATGGACGAAAACAGTGATAAAAATGGTCAAGGGGGATATTCTCCCCCTGATGGTAACTTAATCATCAAATTCACTTTAAGCAGCACACTTATTCAAGATCGGCTAAGGAAAATTGTTGTTCTAAACTCATTCTTTCTTCAGCCTTACGTAGAAAATAGCCATTCATCATTGCGGATGCTAATAATTTACCTAAATTCTCCCGACTGGTGCTAATTTGCACATCAAAGTGAGGCGCGGATAATCCCCCCAGTACTTGCATCATATTGTGTTCCATCATTTGTAACACTTCAGAGGAGGGTTGGGATAAATGGCTAACGGTTTCATGGTCTAATCCTTGGAGATATTGCCATAATAGGTTATCTATCTGCGGTTTAGCTGAATTTTCTGAAATCGCTTGATCAGGATGGTTCGTCATAAAAAAAGAATCAATAACGGTAGTTGTTATGTCTAATATAAGCTGTCTTTGAGCAGGGTTTTGTCGTTAAAACCGAACTTGAATCGGGCAAGATATCCGAAACCCGACTAAATTTTTTTATAAAGCGAAACTGATAGCGAGCAAACAACTTCCCGGAATTAATAATAATTGAATAGCCCGAATAATGGAAAATTGATTCGATATTTTCCCTAATATAAAAGGAAATAGGGCAGAGCCAATCATCCCGGTTCCTGATATTAACGCATAAATCGTTCCTGATAGACGGGGATCAAATTGACTAAATAACCATCCCACTAAAGTCGGAAAAATCAAAGCACAAGCAAGTCCTAAGGTGATGATACCGACAATGCTTAGCCAACGTTTTAGAAATAGCGTCATGATTGTTAAAGTGATTAATATGACTATCATAGACCCTTGAATAGCCGCTAAACTATTCTCTGAGGTTATCCAAAACCCCGCCATCAGCCTTCCCCCTGTTAACCCAAACCAAAACAGCGAGACAAGACTAGAGGCGGTTAATTCTTCCCAGCCTAAATATCTTAGATAAGTCGTTGTCCAAATACCTAAAGAGGATTCTATTCCAACATAACAAAGAGAGGCTAACATAGCTAGTTCAATAATTGGATTTGTCAGTAAATTTGGGCTGTTTTCCTTGATAATTATTCCTCCACTTTCAGGATAGGAAGATAACAAGGCAGGAAGCGTCAGCAAAATTAAGACAATAGTAAAGACGCCTAAGGCATAACGCCACGATAATCGTCGCAGTAAAGCAGAGAGAAAAAGCGGTAAGATTAATGCGCCAATACCAAAACAAGCATGAGCAAGATTAGTGATAGAAGCAAGATTATTAGGCACTAAAGCCGCTAGTAAAGCATTACTTCCTAAATTAAGCCAACTTCCGCCTAATCCTAGGGCAATGACAGCAACAACTAATAGAAATGAAGTTTTGACCTGAGAAAATAGAAGAGTGCTGATTATACTACTGAAAAATCCCCCGATAATCACTAATTGATAGCTGATTCCCACTAACCAGTAACCTCCTACCAATGTTCCTACTACATTAGATAAAGGTGCAAGACTGACAAAACTGGCAATTTGAGCATCATTTAGGTGTAAACGTTGCGCTAGGCGTAGCTTAATTGCCCCTAAAAAGGCAACTGTCATTCCAAAGCTGAAGAGTGGCAAAAAAACGTTAATCAGTCCTAAATTCATTGATTTATCAAGGGAGTAAAGGGGGAAAGCAATCCCTTTTGAATTTTAAGTTACAATGGCTAAATTAAGGCAAAAAGTAAGATGATAATTGACTTATGAATCCGCAAATAATATTAGATTTCTGGTTTGGTTCGCCTCAAGATCAAGATTATGGAAAACCGAAAGAAAGCTGGTTTGTTAAAAATAAAGACTTTGATCAAAAAGTGCGATCGCTTTTTCTGTCAACTTACCAAAAAGCAGTGCTAGGAGAACTGAATCATTGGCAGAATACCCCCTATGATTGTTTGGCATTAATTTTAATTTATGATCAATTTCCCCGTAATATTTTTCGTCATCAACCCCAAGCATTCGCTACCGATGAACACGCTTTAAGCTGTACAAAATATGCTATTTCTCAACAATTTGATCAAATATTACTCCCCGTTCAACGTTGGTTTATTTATCTTCCTTTTGAACACAGCGAACGTTTAGAAGACCAAAAAAAATCTCTTGAATTATTTCTTACGCTTCAAGATTATCCTGATAGTCAAAGTTCGATTGATTATGCTTATCGCCATTATCAAGTAATTAAAAAATTTGGTCGTTTTCCTCATCGTAATGCAATTTTAGGTCGGATTAATACCCCAGAAGAAGAAGCATTTTTAAGTCAACCTCAATCCTCTTTTTAGGATATTAATAGCAGATTTAGAATTCTTTCTCTATAATTCAGATTGACTCTTTAAAGAAACTTGATTCCAGATTAAAATGCCGAAAAAAAGCACCGTTTATTACTTTTACGCTGATTACAAAACCTCAAAACCGTTAAATTGTCACCAGATTCCAGACTGGTTAACCTTAGAAACCAATTGGCAAGGATACCGCATTACGACACTTCCTTGGATTGCTGATGTGGCGAGGTTACTAGGATTACTTGCCATCGAAGACACCCCAGAGGCATGGATTGAATACTTAGAAAGCTTAGGACTTAGAAAAGTTACTCCTGTTTGCTGTGAAGCCTTTTATGAGGATAAATTGTACTCCTAACCTCCTTTCTTGACTATCCTTCTTCTTTTCTCACCCCTGTTAACGACGACGGGATTGTAATTGACGATAGACGTCCCTAATATCGACCTGATGATGCGCCAGCGCAACCAAGGCATGATAGAATAAATCGGCAACTTCCCCCGCAATTGCGGTTTTATCGTCGTCTTTGCACGCCATCACTACTTCTGCCGTCTCCTCACCAATTTTCTTGAGAATCTTATTATCGCCTCCCCCTAACAGTTGACAAGTATAGGAGGTTTCTAACGGATAATCCCGACGATTACAGATGACTCTAAACACTTCCGAGAGGGTATCCGCTAGCGGGGCAATTTTTTGCGGATGGGTTTGATGAAAACAACTTCTTTCCCCCGTATGACAAGCAATATCTCCCAACTGTTCAATGGTAATTAACAAAGCATCACTATCACAATCATAGCGAATGGCTTTGACCTTTTGAAAGTAACCTGACGTTGCCCCTTTATGCCATAATTCTTGACGGGAACGACTCCAATACCAAACTTCTCCCGTTTCTAAGGTTTTCTGCAAAGATTCTCGATTCATCCATGCTAACATTAAGACTGTACCATCTAAGTAATCCTGTGCGATCGCTGGAATTAAGCCTTGTTCATTAAAGCGAATTTGCTCAATTGGGATGAGTTCTTGCCACGAGGTTTGAGAAGAGGAAACCATGAAGTCTAAGAAGAGGCGATATATCAAAGTCATTATATCTCAAAGTCATCATTGTCTTTCTTTTTCAGATTTGAGATCAACGCCTAAATCTTCTAACGGTTATCCATCATCAATTTTAAGGTAATTTATAGGGCTCAAGATTCAGGTTGCGCGATATTTTGACCAACATCATCATAAAACTTTAATTCCAGACGGACATTATCTAACTTCATCTTTGACAAAACGGGCGTTAAAAATGATTCAACAAAATATCCCAAAACTTGATATTCACCCCTTATCAAATACCCTCGGTCAAATTATTCTAGCTTCTCCCCACACTTACCTATTTGATTTGAATAAAACAGAAATTATTCGTTTGTTTCAAAAGGAAGGGGCTTTATTATTTAGAGGATTTACTACCTGTGTTGATGACTTTACCCAATTTACCAATCAATTAAGTCAAAACTTTATGGACTATACCGGTGGAGTCTTTAACCGGAAAGCGATCAAGGGAGATGCCACCGTCTTAAGTGTCAATGATTTTAATCATGGTATTAAACTTCATGGCGAAATGTACTATCAAAAAAAAATTCCCCATTTGCTTTGGTTTTTCTGTGTCAATCCTGCTTCTAATGCGGGTGAAACGATTATTGGTGATGGCAAACGCTTTTATGATGAATTGAGTCAACCCCTCAAAGATTTATTTCAGCAAAAAAAGTTAAAATATCAAGCTTGTTTAGATCAAAAAACATGGCAAAAACGATACAAAACTAATGATTTAAGCGTTGTTCAACAGATATGCCGAGAAAGTGATATTCATGTCCAAATCAATCAAGATCAATCCCTTAATCTCCATTATATTTGCCCTGCTATTTATCCGAATTTATCAGGAAAATCTTTTATTTTTATCAATAGCATTCTACCGACCAAAGTAATTGCGCCAGATAGTGTTTCCTTTGAAGATGATTCAAAAATCAACGCTGAAATCATAGCAGAATTGAATGAAATTGCCGAAAAAATTACTGTAGAAATTCAATGGCAAAAAGGGGACATCTTAATGTTAGATAATACTCGAATTATGCACGGACGGCGCGCTTTTAAGGATGAAACCCGTGAGATTTATTTACGACTCTGTTTTCCTGCTTTTTCAGCGTAGTATAAAGTTGTTTTAAAGGAACGTGAAGCGGATTTATTGCTTAATTACTTGATAATCACTCAAATTTTGTTAAATTATTATACTGTAATATTTAACTTTAGATCGATCTAATACGTTGAATCGTACTCCTCAGAAGACTGATTCTGTTGCTGTCGTATCAATTCAACCCCTTTTGATGTGCCTAAACGCGTCGCACCTGCCTCAATCAAATCTAACGCTTGATTTAAACTGCGAATGCCTCCCGATGCTTTAATCCCCACTCTTCCTTTCGCAATTTGATGTAATAACTGCACATCTTCCACCGTTGCACCCCCAAACCATCCTGTACTGGTTTTCAGGAAAGAAACCCCCGCATCCAGACAAATTTCCGCCACTAGACGCTTTTCGGTATCCGTTAAAACGCGCGTTTCTAAAATTGCCTTAATTATTTGCCCTGTTTCTTCACAGATTTGAGCAATTTCCCGATAAATATCCTCAGATTTCCCTGCTTTCAACCACCCTAAATTAATCACGACATCTAACTCCGTTGCGCCATTTGCTGCCGCCTCCTGCGCCTCATAACATTTTACGGCTGATGTTGTGGCACCCGAAGGAAACCCAATTACCGCACAAACTTGGGGTTTACGGTTATGTAATAATTCCACCGCCTGTTTAACTGCCGAAGGATAAACACAAACGGTGGGAAACTGAAATTGATCGGCTTCTCGGCAAGCTTTTTCAACCTCTTGAGGCGTTGCCGTTGGATTCAAAATAGCGTGATCAATAAAGTCAGCAATATTGATTTCTGAACGAATAACCGCCATAAATTCTGATTCTCCTCGATATAGCAGACGCCGGCAGCAAAAACTTTTTTTTACCTTAAAACCCAAAACCAGTGAAGACAGCCGAATCCTTTAATAAATTCTAACTGATGATGGGTCACTGGTCACTGGTTACTGCTCACTGAACTTTAGGCTTCTTGATTGACAAAAGGCAATAAAGCAACAGTTCGCGCTCGTTTAACCGCCGTGGTTAAAGCACGTTGCTGTTTAGCGGTTAATCCCGTAATGCGACGGGGCAAAATTTTGCCTCTCTCGGTGATAAACTTGCGTAATAATTCCGTATCCTTATAGTCAATCGGTTGACTAGGGGGAATCGGTGACAGACGTTTGCGATAGTAAGCCATACTAAACTTCCTTAAAATACCTTAATTTCAACTTATTTGGTTTCTTTGTGAACTGTGTGTTTATTACAATGAGTACAGAATTTCTTCAATTCCATTCTACCCGTTGTATTCCGACGGTTCTTCATGGTGGTATAACGGGAAACACCGGGCGATCGCTTGTCGGGATTACTGCGACATTCGGTACACTCTAAAGTGATAATAATACGGACACCTTTTTTACTGGCCATAACATTACAGAGGCAAGATCTAGACAAATTTACACGCAATCACTCATTATCTCACATCACTCCCCGATCATGCAAATCATTCTCCAACCGTTTACCATCCACAAACGCTTTGCCTTAACCATTAGTCGGGGAACAACCTCAGAAAATACCAATTTATGGCTTAAAATCCGCCATGAAAATAGGGAAGGGTGGGGCGAAATCTCTCCGTTTTCAATTACCACGGAAACACGACCTCCCATCGCAACCGTTTTGCAACAAATTTCAGAAATTATTCCTGATTTAGAAACCTTTCACCCCTTAGAACGCCAAAAAATAGAGAATTTTCTTGAAAATAAGCAAATTCCTTCTTACATCAAGGCTGGAATTGACGTCGCTTTATGGGACTGGCTTGGGAAAAAAGTCAGTCTTCCCCTCTGGCAAATCTGGGGATTAGACTTAGGAAAAATTAAACCGATTTCTGTGACGATTGGCATCAACTCTCCCGAAAAAGCTGTAGAAAGACTACAAAACTGGTTAAAAATTGTTGACGCTGAGATTATTAAAATAAAACTGGGAAACCCTGCAGGAATTGAGGCTGATATCGCTATGTTTAATATCATTCGTCAAGTTGCCTCTGACAAAACGTTAACCGTCGATGCCAATGGAGGCTGGAATTTTACAGATGCCGTTAAAATGAGTCAATATTTAGCTAATAAAGGCGTCAATTACATTGAACAACCTTTAGCGGTAGGAGAAGAAGAAAGTCTCAAAGAATTGTCCCAAAGATCCCCTATCCCTCTTTTCGCCGATGAAAGTTGTTTCGATAGCAAAGATATTCCTTTTTTGGCCGATAAAGTGCAAGGCATTAACATAAAACTAATGAAAACAGGAGGATTAAGTGAGGTCTGGCGCATGGTTCAAATTGCTAAAGCTTGCAACTTAAAAGTGATGTTTGGTTGTTATTCTGACAGTAGTATAAGTAACACTGCAATGTTACATTTAGCTCCCCTTGCTGATTATCTTGACTTAGATAGCCATCTCAATTTGATCGATGATCCTTTTACCGGATTAATGGTAGATAATGGACGATTATTACCAAATTCTGAGGCAGGATTGGGACTGCAATGGGGGCATCAGGGAATAGGGTAGAAGCGATCGCTAACAAGGGAATAATGTTAAAATTGACAAGAAAGGCAATTCTTTTAAGATTTTCAGACGACGATCTCAATTATGGTAACTCATCGCCAATTTTTTTATATTTCTCCAGAATTGTATTTAGAGGGAGAAAGAGTGAGTCCTATCAAGCATGAATATCGAAAGGGACAAGTTTATGCAATGGTGGGAGCAAAAAAGCCTCATCTGGTTTTAGCCAGTAATTTAGTAAAAATATTAGGAAATCATTTAGATGATAGTCCCTGTTTGGTTCTCACCTCAGATATTAAAGTTAGATTGGAAGAAGCAAATTGTTATTACTATCCTGATGTTGCCGTAGTCTGTGATGAGAAAGAGATTAATAACACTGAGGATTTTATTCTTTATCCCATTTTAGTCATAGAGATCTTATCAAAATCTACTGAAGCTTTTGATCGAGGCGATAAATTCACTGACTATCAAACCTGTTGCACTTTACAAGAATATATTCTCGTTCACCAAGATCAACTAAAAATAGAATGTTATCGTCGTGACGAATCAGGTATTTGGACAGAACACGTTTATGAAATAGGGAATGAGGTAGCATTTAAAAGTGTTAATTATCTTGGCTCTTTGGAGGAGATTTATCACAAAGTTCCCAGACTTGATATCAGTTAAAACTTCTTCGGTGTTCATCATGGTCTGAGATTATCCCCGCGAATTAACCAACCAATGACACCACCTATCGTGCCACTAAAAATCGAACTGATACCAGCCGTAACTACCACCAATCCTATTTGTTTCCAGTTTTTGAGTTCTCCTACTTTTTCGGCTAAGTCCGAAATCTTGTTAATAGATGGTTTCCACTTATCTAAACGAGCTTCGATTTTAGCTTGTCCAATTTCTCAGGATTTTTGCCCTTCTCCTAAAGTTTGCATTTGATTACTTAAATTATTTCCCATTTGAGTCATCAAATCTTCTAATCTTTTCAGGTCATTCTCCGTTACCGCTGGCATGGTTTAAACTCCTATTAGTTACTATTAACAAGAACACTCATCCCCTAGTATCTGCATCAGTCTTTAAATATACCATTCCAAAAAGAATCAATCACTCTAATTTTTCAATTTGCGCTTCCACTAATTCTACAGGGAGTTTTAGAACTTTAGCAATTTGTTTAATGGTTAAGCCTTCTTTGATTAATTCTGTAGCGATTTCAAGTTTAGCTTCTTGAGCAAGATTAGATAATTTTAGTTCACTTTCTGGCAAACCTGCACAGATATTGCCTCTATTAATTTGAATACTATTAACGACATTAGAAAAATTAGAATAATAATATCTTTGAATACTAGATTTTAGATTTGCTTTATTAACTTCTTCGCCTAAAATTTCCGATAAGGTTTTCCATAGTTTACCTGCTGTTTCCTTGACATATTTCTGAGAGCGATTATTCTTTTGAGCAATTTCCGCATATTTCTGATGATCAATAACTCCCTCTAATATTTCAAACTGAAGATCATCTAAATGTTCTCCTGTATGAGAAAAGATGAGTTCATCAATGGTTACTATCAATGATTGAGCATCAGATGAATTCATAGCATTAGCTTAAGTCAGAATTGCTTGACATTATAGCGCAGAATCTAAATTTACGGACTTTAAGTTTCTTAATATGGCTTTTTTGGGTCTTGAAAGTTAATTGTGATTTGGTTAGATTTTAGACAGATTTTTTCTAAAACTAATTCAAGAAACATGATACAAAAACTTAGAATAACAGCTTTATGTGTAGGAATTTGGCTACCTTCATTAGTAGCATTTAACTCGGCTGATGCTTTCACTGCCCGACAAACTTGGAAGTGGACTGCTCCTCCTGCTGGAGTCACCTGGAATGATTTTCATGTACAAATAAAAACTGATACTGAAATATTGGGAATACCAATTATAGATTCAAGACCTACTTTAGGAGGAATCATTAATATAGGTGGTATATGTCCACCTCAACCGCCAGTGATGATACCACCTGATGTTCCCCCAGACGATTTTCCTAATGGCATGGATAGCATTTATTTAGGCAATTGTAATACAGAAGGAATAGCAGGACAAATGTTGGTTTTAAGTGTGGAATATAATCTTGAAGAAGAAAATCGCTTAAGACCCGTCGATCCTTACTATACTAACAATGGTATGAGAATAGACTTGTCACCAGCATTAGGAGGAAATCCAGTATTCGTTGGATTTGATGTATCTGATAGACACTCTCCCTCAGTTGATTTAACTTTATTTAATAGTTCTACTGAGGAAGCACTCAATATCACTAATTTATCATGGTCCTATAAACCAGAAAAAACTCCACAAGATGAATTGATTCCTTTTACTTTGCCTGATTTTATATTAATACCTGGGAGTTTTGAAATACCTATTAATAGCAGTATAAGTTTTACGCTCGATAATCTACCTGAACAACCAGGTTACATTCTGTTTCAAGGAACTTCAGTGGGTCAAGTATCTGGTTTTAGCTCTGATTTCATTGGAGAACATGAAGAACCCGTTCCCGAACCCACCTCAACCTTAACCTTACTCTCCCTTGGAATTCTCGGCGCAGGTGTAACCCTAAAACGCAAAGTAAAGCGCTCTCATTCTCTCAAAAAAGAACCCACCAACGTCAGCTAAATTGTTTTTAAATCTAAGCAATTCCTCTAAACTTAACCTAAAGCACAATTTTGAAATTTTAAGGAATGGTACTTTTACAGGTTTATTAAAAAAAAGGACGATTATTACCGAATAATAAAGCAGGATTCGGTCTTAGGTGTCTTCAGCTATAATCATGGGTAAGTTTCCTGATTAAGGAGTCCCTTGCTGTGCGCTTAACGCCGAATCATCGTGTCGCTATTCTTCTCCATGACGGAATTTTAGGAACACAGGGTAAAACGGGATTAGCTTATCTTCGTTATGGAGAGTCAGAAATTGTAGCAATAATAGATCAAACTTTTGCCGGTAAATCCTTGCAAGAAGTCGCTAAAATTGCCAAAAATATCCCCATTGTCGCTAATATCGAACAAGCATTATCTTATCATCCTGATGTTTTATTAATTGGCATTGCTCCGTCTGGAGGTATTTTACCCGATATATGGTTAAAAGAGGTTGATTTAGCTGTTAAATCAGGATTATCTATTGTCAACGGTTTACATACTCCTTTATCTTCCCGTTATGAAAATTTAAACCCTCATCAATGGGTGTGGGATGTACGGCACGAAATTCCTGTGGTAAGAATTGGCAAAGCAAAAGCACAGAAATTAAACGTTGAACGATTTCTCACCGTGGGAACGGATATGTCAGTGGGTAAAATGTCCACTAGCTTAGAATTTAATCGTTCTTCCCTCAAAAAAGGACTTAAATCGAAATTTTTAGGTACAGGGCAAGGGGGAATGATGATCAGTGGCGATGGCATTCCCTTAGATGCGATTCAGGTGGATTTTGCGGCAGGTGCAGTAGAGCAATTAGTCGTCAGTAATGCAGAGAATATGGATATTTTATGGATAGAAGGACAAGGATCGCTCTTACACCCCGGCTCTACAGCCACTTTACCCTTAATTCGCGGCAGTCAACCTACAGGTTTAATTTTAGTCCATCGTGCCGGACAAACCCATATTCGTGACCTTCCTAAGGTTCCCATTCCTCCCTTATCAGACGTAATTCATCTTTATGAAACCGTTGCGACGGCGGGGGGTGCGTTTCATTCTACCAAGGTTAAGGCGATCGCTTTAAATACTTTTCATTTAGATGATCAAGAAGCTCAAAAAGCGATAGAAAATATACAATCTGAAACGGGGCTTCCTTGTACGGATGTGGTTAGATTTGGCGCAGACGAATTATTAAACGATTTAATCTAATTCTGTTAATTTTTTTTTAACCCATTGAACTGCCGCAGGATTATTTTGCGCCTCAAATAGCTGAATTGCCATTTCTAAATCAGTGATTGCTTTTTCTTTCTGACTCAAATTAAGATAAATACCGCTTCGTTGAACATAAGCGTCTGCATAGCTAGAATGAATCGTCAAAACTTGATCAAAATCAGCGATCGCTTTTTGCCATTGCTTTAGCATTTTATAAGCAATTCCTCGATTATAATAAGCTTCAACTTCATTAGGGTCAAGGTTAATCACTTTGTTAAAAACGATAATTGCCCCTCGATAATCCCCTTTAATTCCTCTTTCCATCCCATCTACAAGAAGATTCTCGATTGTGTCTGTTGTGATCGGTTCTTGGGCGTAAATTCTGGCTAAATACCCTAAATCACCCCAAAGAATTCCCCCTAAACTCATTGCGTTCATTATAATTATTAAAAACAATTTTTGATAATACCGTATCATTGATTCCCCATATCTCTCATCCCACTGAATAACATCCATAATCCCCCGATCACAATGAGAGCGGCAAAACCCGCCAAAATAAGATCCATCATGCTATTAATTCCTTTTTCAAAAATAATTGATAATTTAGATAACTGAGAATGCGTTAACTGTTTTGAGTCACCTTCGTTTCAGCCATCGAGCGAGGAGAAAAGGATGAAAACGATTGAATAGTAGATTGCAACATTAAACCGTATTCAATTCCTTCTACGACTGCTTCATAAGACGCATCCAAAATATTACAAGAAACGCCAATCGTTGTCCAACGTTGATGACCATTGCCCGATTCTACTAAAACCCGAGTTTTCGCAGATGTTCCAGCCGTTCCGTCCAAAATGCGGACTTTATAATCGAGTAAGTGAAAATTAGCAATTTCAGGATAAAAATTGGTTAAAGCTTTGCGTAATGCCTTATCAAGGGCAGAAACGGGTCCATTTCCCTCAGCAACTTCTAATAAATCTTGATCATTCACCGTCACCTTAATTGTCGCTAAAGCTTGACTGGCTTCATCCCGTTGTAACATATCACAGTGAACCTGAAACCCTTTTAAATGGAAAAAGGTAGGACGTTGCCCTAAGACTTGCCGCATTAAGAGTTCAAAACTAGCTTCAGCCGCTTCAAATTGGTATCCTTCTTTCTCTAAAACCTTCAAACGCTCCAAAATTCCTCGACAAGCGGCATCTTCCTTTGCTAAGGGAATATTAAATAATTGAGCTTTAGATAATACATTACTTAAACCCGCCTGCTCAGAAATGACAATGCGGCGGACATTACCTACTTGTTCTGGTGCAATATGTTCGTAAGTAATAGGATTTCGTTGTACGGCTGAGACGTGAATGCCGCCTTTATGAGCAAAAGCGGAACGTCCTACAAAGGGCGCGTGATCATCAGGGGCTAAATTGACAATTTCACTAATCAAATGACTAATAGAGGTTAATTGGCTCAATTTTTCATCTTCAAGACAATGATACCCCATTTTTAGCTGTAAATTAGGGATCAAAGTACAAAGATTGGCATTGCCACACCGTTCGCCGTAACCATTTATCGTTCCCTGTACCATGCGAATTCCCGATTGAACAGCCATTAGAGCATTTGCTACAGCCGTTCCTGCATCATTGTGGGTATGAATGCCCAATTTAACCGTATTTTCTGCCAAATCCGACGCTAATACTTGCAAAGCCCTTTGTACATTCTGCTGAATTTCGTGGGGCAACGTGCCTCCGTTAGTATCGCAAAAAACCAGCCATTCCGCCCCAGCATTTAAAGCCGTTTTAAGCGTTTCTACGGCATAATCAGGATTGGCATCGAAGCCGTCGAACCAATGTTCTGCGTCATAAATCACCCGTCGTCCTTGACTACGTAGATATTCAATCGTATCCCGAATCATCGCTAAATTCTCCTCTAAAGGGATTTTAAGCCCTTCGGTGACGTGTAAATCCCATGATTTGCCAAAAATCGTCACCCATCGAGTTTCTGCGTTGAGAAGTGCCTGTAACATTCGGTCTTCGGCGGCACAACAGTGGGGACGACGGGTTGAACAAAACGCCACGACTTCTGCTTGTGTCAAAGGATTTTCTTTTAATTTCCAGAAAAAGGTGACATCTTTAGGATTAGCCCCCGGCCATCCCCCTTCAATAAACGGAATGCCAATTTGGTCTAATTTTCGAGCAATTTTAAGTTTGTCTTCTAAAGAAAGGGAAATACCTTCCCGTTGCGCTCCATCTCTAAGGGTTGTATCATAAAGCCAAATCTGGGAATCACAGTTCATAGGAATGTATTTAAAAAATAGAAAGTGTTTTTTTTGGGCAAAAAGCCCAAAAGCAGAGTCATTACTGACGATTAGGTGTCTTTAGTGTCCTCAGTCTTCTTCATCGGTTTCGGTAAGGAAAATTGACCTGAAGCAGGACGAGATGGCTTACGGATACCTCTAATTGGAGGTTTAGAAGCAGAAAAAGGCTTTTGCTGACGGTTTTTAATAAATGGCTTACCTTTAGAAGCATAACCTAGATCTTCGGCTGATTTTACTTTTAATTGATGCTGTTCTTGCTGTACAGTGAAATCCCAAAAATGCCCAACGGGTTTGTCTGATAAAATCCCTCTCAATTTTAATTTAAAAAACTTAGTCTTCTTGTCTTTCTTCTTAGGAGATTGACGAATTTTAACAAAAATAACTTCTTTTGCGGGAGAAGCATACACGACTTCCCCCCGAATAGAGAAAAAGCCATCCTGAAAGTTCTCGGGAGCATTTAAATCCGTCTGAGAAGGCTTCAGCGTGTCAGGTTCCCAAATTCCGGCTATTTGGACATATAATTCGTTATTCTTCGGCAAAGTACGGGGATAAACAACCCACAAATGGGACTGAGTTAAATCCAGATGGTTTTTCAGTAAACTAAACATTTTTCCCAGAAAAACCCCTTCTATTTCAGTTCCATCAGCCGTGATCAGTTTGCCGTGGCTTTTCCTTCCTTCTAATCGCTGAAAGATCCCTTTAATTAGACCAATTGCTCGATGTTGACGGGGATGATTCGGCTGGGAAATCGGCGTTAGGGTTTGGCTGGTTGGCGAGGTAAGGGATTCGGAAAACGGATTAACCGGAGAATTCATATCGTACTCCTCATAGCAGAGGCAAGAGAGATCAAGCCTATCCCTATCTTAAAAGATGTAGAGATTTCGCTCAATAAAGGAATCGTGTCAATCAACCCGAAATTGAGAAAGGGGAATAGACAAAGGTAAAACGTTTAGATATCTTGCTCGATTGATGACACATTAACGTATTTTTGCTTGCCTACTTAAGATAATATTTAGGAAATCTTGTCCGAATGGCTGAATTGATTAAACCATTTGTTTTACCTAGGTTGTCTAAAAAAATGAAAAACATATTGTTAGGAGTCAATTCCCTTGCGCCGTCAACCTCTCGTTTCGCTTTATATGGTACTTTGCTTCTCATTATTATTTTTTGGACCAGTATTTTTGGCTTTAGTCACTCTTTTCAAGGACTTCATCTAATTGATGATCATGAAATTATAACATTTAATTCTCAGTTAAATGACGCTGGATTTTGGACAACATTTCGAGAATGGATAAAAGAAGAATTTCAGGGTATTAGATTTAGACCATTGTGGATTTTTTTCAAACTTTTAAGAATTCAGTTATTTCACACGAATGCGCTGTTATGGTTGACCTTAAATATGCTCATTGCAATTCTAACCACTTGGCTATGGTTTTTAATCGGTTTGGCGATGAATTGGCAACCTTTAATAGCTATTGGTTTTGCATTTATGATAAGTTTAGGAGAACAATCTGCCATTTACTACCGATTGGGAACGCCAGAAACTTTAAGTACTTTGCTTGCAGCAGTTGTCTTTTACTTGACCTGTTTGAGTGCTAAATTTTACCAAACTCATCAAGGTTTGTTTTTTAATATTTTACAAGTGTTGAGTGTTATTCTATTGACGCTTAGTAAGGAAAATTTTATATTAATTTTACCAGCAATTATTTTTTTTAAAATCATCCTACTTTGCGACTATCAATCTTTAACTTGGAAAGAAGCAATTCAAAAATCTTTAAGTTCTTCTTTGCTTATTTTTATAATTTTTCTGATTAGCTTAGGCGTAATTCAATCCTTAAAAAATTCTACAAGTTTGACCGTTAGCTATGCTGACAATTTTGGCTTTGATATTTCTCGATTCATCCCTACTTTTTATGCTTTATCGCAAAAAATACCTTGGATAATTCTTTTAATATTTCTCTTCTGTTTAATTTGTTTATCCCTATTTCAAAAGAAATTTTTATTTAAGAAATTGAAGGATTCCTTGATTTTATGGACTCTTATTGTTGTTCCTCAACTGGTTATTTATGCTAAGTCAAGTATTTATGAAAGATATCTACTTCCTGCTTTGATTGGTTATGCTTTTTGGCTAGCTATTAATTTTAAAATTATTGGTGAATCTAGTAAGATTCTTGCTCGTTTTCTATCTTTTTTCTTCATTATCTTTATTATTTTTTCCTTTATATTTATTAATTATCCTCAATTTCAAAAATATTCTTCCCAAAGAATAGCAGTTAATCAACTTTTAACCCTAATTGCTGAAAATACGCAAAAAGATGATTCAATTTTAGTCGTTATCAATCCTCGATCTTTTTTTGAATTTGGTTTATCTCTAAGAAAATTTTTAGCTTATCAACTCAATAGAAAGTCGATTTATCTAGCGTCTTACGGTAGCCAAGATACCGATTTTTATACTGATATAGTTAAAGAAGCAGAAGCGATTTATAGTAGTCTTGATCCCGATGCTTATTTTGCTGACAGTTACTTACGTTTACCCTCTAATTTAGCTGATCATAAATTTACAAGTATTATTATTTTTCCCCCCTTTCATGAGATTTTTCTCCGTCAGTCCTCCCAATGGTTTATGCCCGAAGTCTTTAAAAAGTTTCAAGTTGATTTAAAAATGAATGATTTGTTCCCTTTTTCTTTGATTGGTCATTCTCAAGTGACGATTTATTGTCTCAAATAGGTACGCAACAAAATAACTCTCTTCTGTTAGGTTAAGAAAACTCTTATGATTTCTACATCCTAAAATTTCTTCCTAGACTGCGTAAGCAATTAGAAACTTGAATATTGAATACTACAAAAAAACTTAACTAAACAACATGAAACCCCAGAAAATACCATTCTGGGGCAACAACTTGAATTCAAGTATTAGGAATATGAATCTTTTCGGGCTACTCTCAATCTTAGAGAGCATTACCCCGAGGTAATACTTCTTCAGGGAAGATAAAGTTTTGATGGGGTTGGTCTAGAGGAGCCATCCAAGCTCGCAGACCTTCATTTAAAAGAATATTCTTGGTGTAGAACGTTTCAAACTCTGGGTCTTCTGCCGCCCGTAATTCTTGGGAAACAAAGTCATAAGCTCGTAAATTTAACGCTAAACCGACAATACCA
>JBGTGT010000128.1:0-44459 GCA_041746575.1 Microcystaceae cyanobacterium | reverse complement strand
AGCCACTATAGAATCTTGGTATTCTCTCCAAAGAGAACTTTCTTTAAAAGTAGCACGAGAATTTATTTTAGAACAACTATCTTCCTCTACTTCTTTGACAGCATAATTTTTATTTTCTGTCAATGCGAAACTTCTATTGTTTTGATAAAGGAGTGCGATACAATTCTGGTAATATTATTTTTTTTCGATCTGGTTATGACAAAGCAGACCGTTCTTTTTTACCACATATTCTGCCAATTCCCTATTCCTAAAAGCTTTCAACCGCTTCGTCACCCCATCAGCCTTTTTTCACAATGAAATGCAACAGTTGATGTCTTTTTCCCCTCACAAACAGTCCGATTATCGCAAAGGCTTGAGGGCTGCATCCCTTATACAGTATGCTTTGTGACCCCCTTTTGTCGCCCCCACAGAAGAAAGCCACAAAGTGAATGCAACATTTTAGGTTAAGCCCGTTCTAGGGGAATCCCCGCTCGTTCACGGCGGGAATTGATGTCAATGCGGAGATGCAGTCATCGCCATAGTGCTGATGACCTAATTAACATAAGGCTTGGATAATGCTTGCAATTCTTCCCAGGAATAGTGAGTAGGCAATTCAATTTCTTTGCTATCTGCACCCAAGCCTAAACTGAGGGAGGGTTTTGTCTCATCAATCAGTTCCTCTGTCAATTTTGCGATCGCGTTTCCTGCCACTCCTCCGGCGATCGCGCCAGCGACACCGCCAACGGCGGCACCCACGTTACCGGTGATCGCCTTACCAATAGCAGCACCTGCAACACCGCCCCCTGTCGCTCCTACGCCTGTGGCGATCGGATGATTAGTCGCTGATTGAGATGGGTGTTGTACGGATTCGGTTGATTGATCTTGCTCACGCATGGTTGTTAACTCTTGATAACTTTTTGATATTTTCCGGTAAGTTTCCTTTGTTAGAGATCTTTCCAGAGAGAGTTTTCTGTGATCACATTCCTAAGCGTTCCATCAAATGATCTCCCACTCGCAGGGCATTTGCCATAATCGTTAGTGTTGGATTCACCCCTGAGTTTGACGGGAAGAAACTGCTATCCACCACGTAGAGATTATCAACCTCGTGAGCGCGGCAGTTCAAATCCAGCACTGACATTTTCGGATCTGAACCAAAACGACAGGTGCCGCATTGATGTCCGACTGCCTGTATGGGTTCGTGGGTGCGAGGATAAAGGCTGAAAGGAATGACGTGCATCGCTTTGTGATCGAGGGTTTTCATCACTGAAGTCCAGCGATGGATCAGGCGATCGCCTGCTTCTGTATTGTTGGGTGTGTAATTTAGGTGAACATTGCCATTAATCACTTGAACTTGGTTATTAGGATCGGGTAAATCTTCCGTTTGTAGCCACCAGCCCGTTGTTCGTTCAGCAATTAAATGTCGTTCAAATTTGGGAATAAGTTTAACCAAGGGAGCCATTAGCGGCGGTGCTTCTGCCGGAAGCATATCTGCTAAAATGTTGCCCGTATTTTGCACCATCCCCATAGGGTAGGGAAAATCCGGTTCACCCCAGTAGAAATCATTGACGGCGATCGTTTTTTGAAAGTTTGCGCGGTTGACTTCCGTATGTAAAGCCACTAATGCCGTTGCCAAATGCTTCATAAAATTGCGCCCAACCTGATCGGAACGGTTGGCTAATCCCTTTGGATGTCTGTCATTCGCTGAACGCAACAGCAACACCGCAGAATTAATCGCACCACAGGCAACGACAACGATGTCACCTTTAAACACTTGATGTTCTCCCTTAACTTCTGTCTCCACTCCAGTGATTTCCCGCCCCGATTCACTGGTGAGTAATCGTAATACCTTTGCCTGAGTCAGTAAAGTCAGGTTATCGTAACTCTCACACGCAGGACGAATCGCATTTACTTCAGCGTCTGCTTTCGCACCCACTAAACAGGGATAGCCATCGAATGTATCACAGCGAATACAGGGGCTTTTCGTCCGATCTTGTTCATTCAGTTTTAAACCCAGTGGTAAAGGGAATGGGTAATAGCCCAGATCGTGAATACTGTCGGCGATCGCCTGCATATCCGGCTCATGGCTGACGGGAGGATAGGGATAAGGATCGCTACAAGGAGGTTCTGTCGGATCTTTACCGCGAGCGCCATGCACATCGTACAGTTTCTCCGCCTGCGTGTAATAGGGTTCAAAATCTTGGTAGCTGAGTTCCCAAGCCGGTGAAATTCCTCCTTTATGGGTGACTTGTGTAAAATCTCGTTCGCGCAGTCGAATTAAGGCTGCACCATATACTTTTGTATTACCGCCGACCCAATAGCCGGTTTGTGGACGAAAGGTTTTTCCGTCTTTGTTATACCAATGTTCGTCGGTGTGATAGCGTTCTTTTTGATAGACTTCCAATGCACTCCAGTTTGCCTTTTCTCGCGGTAAAAAGTCGCCTCGTTCTAACAGCAAAATCTTTTTGCCTGTGGGTGCCAGTCGATGGGCTAGCGTTCCACCACCCGCGCCTGTTCCAATAATGATGATGTCGTAGTTATTCATTACTGTTGTCATCTGAATCATGCCTGTATTGTTATTGATTTTTGTCATACACTGTCAGTTCACCCTCCAGATGCAGGACTTTCCATTGGGTTTGTTCACCCTCACGCCAGAAACGGAGCGTGACCGTTGCCTTCCCGACGCTCAAATTAATCAATTCCAGATCGGGCAACCAATCCGGTAAAACAGGTTGGACAATGAGCGCTCGCTCCAATGCCTTAGCTTCTAGCCCCAACATGACACGAATCAGCAGAAAAATCGATCCGGCTGCCCAAGCTTGAGGGACGTTGGCATCGGGATAAGGAACAGGAAACCGTCCAGGTTGACGCTCAATTCCCCCGAATAATTCTGGCATCCGTCCTGATTCAAAGTAGCCTGCCGCCGCCAAAATGCCTTCCGCAATTTGATTGGCTTCTCGATGATAGCCGTATTGCTTCAACCCCATGGCGATCGTGGCATTATCGTGAGGCCACACACTTCCCAACTGATAGCTAATCGGGTTGTAAGCAGGGTTTTGGCTGGAGAGAGTACGGAATCCCCAACCACACCAGAGATCGGGCTGAAATAAGCGTTTGACTAGGCGATCAGCGCGTTCTTGAGGGACAATACCCGACCAGAGTAAATGCCCTGGATTAGAAGTGATCGAGCGAATTTGCTGTTTTTGGCTATCTAAACCGAGACAATAAAAACCTTCCTCTTCTATCCAGAAGTCCTCATTAAATCGTTGATACAAGTCATCTGCTTTCTGCCGTAGCGTTCTGGCTCGCTCAGGTTCTCCCCAAATGTCATAAATTCCGGCGGCATCTCTCCACGCACTATAAACATACCCTTGCACTTCACAAAGGGCGATCGGCGGCTCTACCTGAGTGCCATCCGGATACACCATCGAGTCGCCTGAATCTTTCCAGCCCTGATTTCGTAAACCCATTGGCGATCGAGTTTGATACTCGACAAAGCCATCTTGGTCAAAATCGCCATATTTCTCAATCCAAGTCAGGGCTTTCTCCAATGGAACGCGACATTCATGTAGTAAGTTCTTGTTGTGACTCCATTGATAAGCCTCCGCCAGCGTAGTAATCCAGAGAATGGTCGTATCGATCGCCCCATAATAGGGCGTGTAAGGTAGTTGCTTAAGATGCGTCAGTTCATCGTGCCGCAATTCATGGAGCATCTTTCCCGGTTGGGCATCACGCCAATCATCTACTTCAGTGGCTTGCAGTTGCGCCAGTCGCAGCAAGGTACCATAAGCAAACCCGTGATAGACTGCCATCGTCTGCATACTGACTACGACAGAATCGCGTCCAAACACGGCAACAAACCAGGGAATTCCTGCCGCAGGCATCCAAAAGTCATGCCCGTTATTTTCTACTTTGATTTGCAGTGCCGCCATATCGATCAACGCTTGCTGATAGTAAGCCGCAATTTCTGCATTGGACGATCGCAGCTGAGTCGCCTGAGCTAGAAAATTCTGACTGAGCTGTTTTGCTTCTGTATTATGTTCCACCGCACAGGTGTTTTGGGAGTAAAATATCTCATCCCCTACGATCACCGCAAAATTAATACAGGTGTGCCAAGTTTGTCCCGGCTCCAGTACAACATCAAAAAATAGCCGACCATTAGCATAGCGAGGTTGAGAACTGGCGTTTTCTGGCTGGGTGATTAACCCTCGATGAAAGGAGCCATTGTGGTACTCCGTTGTCAATTTACCCTCTTTCCAAGTTGTCTCCGTTTCACCGCGTGACAGAATTCGTTGCGATTTTACCTCAAAAATATCGGCAAAATCAGAGCGAATCGCCAGCATTAATTTAAATTTGACCTTTTCTGAATGATAGTTCGTAATATTAATGTCTTCGTGCATTCCTCGGACAATATCACGGCGAATATCAATGATCAACCGGCCGTTAGGGACTGTACCATTAACGGTACGGAATTGTGGATTGGTGAACTGATACAGAGCACTGTGATGGTTAATGGGACTGGAGGCGAGAAGAAGTAGGCGATCGCGATTAATTGACACTTCATAGTAAGAAAGCAAACGCGTATCTGCGACAAAAAATCCTTGGGCTACTGTATCATCAATCCAACCATAAACATCGGTGACGAGAAACGTAGAACCATCATTGATCGCAATTTGACCCGAATTGACTGAAACTTTCGTTGGCATCGTCTACCCCCCTTCCGCAAATCCCGGATACAGCGTCATGCCACCATCGACAAACAGCGTTGTACCGTTGACGTAATCCGAATCATCTGAAGCGAGCCAAACCACGGCTTTCCCAATATCTTCTGGAATACCAATTCGACCAGAGGGAATGAGTTGCAACAATTTTGCTTGTGCTTCTGGGGTACTCCAGACTGATGTATTGATTTGAGTTGCGATCGCGCCCGGTGCAATACTATTAATCCGAATTTTCTGCGGTGCGAGTTCTTGTGCCATGCTTTTCATTAGCATATCGATACCACCTTTACTGGTTGCGTAGTTGACGTGTCCTGCCCAAGGAATCACTTCATGTACCGAACTCATAAAAATGATTTTACCGGCGGCACAGGAAACATCCGGTTTCACACCTCGACGCAAAAACATTTTAACCGCTTCACGAGCGCAGAGAAATTGTCCAGTCAAGTTGACGTTGATTACTAGATTCCAATCATCGAGCGTCAGATCGACGAAGGCGGAATCTTTTTGAATTCCCGCATTGTTCACTAGAATATCGATTGTGCCGAACTCCCGTAACATTTGGGCAAACATGGCTTTAACTTCATCTTCTTTGGCAACGTTAGCACCAATGGCGATCGCTTCTCCCCCCTCAGCAATAATATCGCGAACGATCTTTTCCGCTTCTTCTTTTCCGGTATGATAATTGACAATAACAGATGCCCCTGCCTTCGCTAAACAGCGTGCCGAGGCTTCACCAATGCCAGAACTCGCTCCTGTCACCAGGGCTTTTTGATTTTTGAGTAAGTAAGGAGAATAGCTCATAGCTTCTCAGGAAATTTCTACCCTAGTCTAGAGTACAAAACTTGAACGAACCTCTATCAGATGAGGTAAGGTGCCAATATTTCGAGTAATTTAAACTCATCTTGCCATCACATCGTTTCAGAATTACGATTGCGCCAATGCATATATAGCAAGATCGCACCGATAATCGCAAAGACAATATTCAGCTAAAACGTATAATCAATTTGAAAGCGTACCAGTTCAGCAAGTTGAGGTCGCTCAGTGGGAATGATACCCAACAGCGCAAAAATCCCGTGAACTGAAACACCTGCTACCACCATGCAAACATATAGCAAACCAGAGAGATACAGGGCATATTTCCAGCCATAGTATTTGGCATTTAGGTAAATGACAGTTGCAGCGACTAAATCTGCCCCCAAAAAACTCATAACACCCCCAAACGAAGCGTTATTGCCCCATAGCATCGCCGCTAAAGGGACGTTTCCCATGGAACCGATGAAAGTGAAAAAGGCAACAATCGGCGCGATCGCCGCATTTTCTAAGACCACCCAAAGTGATGCTGTGTCACTTCCCGTATTGAGAAATAGGGCATTCCAAAACGCTTGAGGCACAAAAACTGAAATGAATCCGGCAATTGTAAAACCAAACAAGATCTCTTTGTATGCCATCTTCCATTCCATAAAAAAAGCATCGGCGATCGCCTGCCACCCTTTCCGTGAGGTAAGCTTATCCCACCAAGTCTTTTTACCGTTGCCTGAGCGATCATGATCCATGCCTTCCTGTTGCTCTTCAGCATGTTTACGGGCGCGCTGAGCCAGTTTATCAGGAAACCAGAAGCGAGTAAGGAGGTAAGCGTAGACGATCATCAATGTCCCTAGTATGAAGTTACCCACTAAAAACTGCCAACCCATCAGTACCCAAAGTACAATCCCTAACTCAATGACGAGGTTGGTTGAAGCAATCAAAAATGAAATGGCATTAATCGGGTGTGCGCCTTTGACGAGGATAGAACGGGAAGCAGCAAGCGCAGCAAAGGAACAAGATGATGAAATAAACCCGAAAAACCCTGCCAGTACACCTCGCTTAGCACCCCGTTTACCTAACGCCTTGGCCATCTGAGATCGAGTTACTAGCACTTGAATTCCGGCTGAGATAACATAGCCAAATACCAGCGCCCAAAAGGACTTCCATAAAATTCCGGCACTCGTCAGCAAAGCTTCAGTGATTTGATTCATAATGGGGAGTGATAGTTGTTAGTTAATCGCAACAGACGCACCTACCTTCACCAATACCAAAATTCGCCCCTGTCTCCAAGGCTTTTTGACCTTTGCGTAAATCGGGAGAATAACTTACTCGGTTTTTAGCAGATTTTGACCCTACTCTAGAGGACAAAACTCCAAAAAACTTCTATCAAATGAGGGAATGCTAAGACAACTCAGGCTACTGTACCCCCTGTGTGTTTAGCTTGATCGCATACAATGAATGGCCGGCGGCAATAATCAGGCGATCGCGATCCCGTCCGCCAAAAGTCAGATTCGCAACCGTTTCTGGCACGAGAATTTTGCCCATACGTGTCCCATCCGGCGCATAGACCTGTACGCTATCTTCAGAACTGGTAAAAACGTTGCCCTGTTTATCGACTCGTAAGCCATCCGGTTGACCGGGATCAATCACAGCAAATATGCGACCATTGGTAACATTTTGACCGGCTAAAACCTCATAGACGCGAATGTGGTGATAGCCATCGGCAATGTCGAAAGCAGAAGAATCTGACACATACAGAAGTTGCTCATCTGGGCTGAAGGCTAATCCATTGGGACGCAGCATATCTGTCACCACTGCCTTAATGTCACCCGTTGCTGGCTCAAAGCGATATACATAACTTCCGGGTTGTTCTTGTTGACCGCCATATCCTTGATTGGGTTCTGTAATCCCATAAGGAGGATCCGTAAACCAGATTGTCCCATCACGCTTGACGACTAAATCATTCGGACTATTCAACCGTTTGCCTTGATAGCGATCGCACAACACCTGCCACTGTCCATCCTGCTCTTGGCGAATAATAGCACGTAGACCCGATGAGCAAGAGACTAACCGTCCTTCTAGGTCGCGATAATTGCCACTTTGATAATCGGAGGGATTGCGTAAAACGCTGACCCCATTCTGTGTACTCCAGCGCAGTAAGCGATTGTCGTGAGCATCACTCCAGATTACGCTCTCATCTTCGTGAAAGTAAACGGGTCCTTCACTATGCACTGCACCATCTGTGAGCTTTTGGAGTAAAGCATCGGGATGAATCAGTGTCCGCATCCGCTCATCATAGATTTCAATCCCGTTTGGTAACGTCTCGCTCATAAAAATCTCCTAAGCTTTTTAATTCTTGGGTGTGACTAGCGCAATAGCGTGTCCTGTCGGATCTTTAATCAGACAACTCTGTTGAGCGCGATCGCCAAGTTCGCTGATCGGGGTCGAAACAATTGGAATATTGCTTTGCTGTAGTTGACTCACTACCTGTTTAAGATCCTCGACAACCAGTTCAACTTGTACATAAGCAACGTCATCCCTATTGAGATCGCTCGGAATAGGACGACCATTGGCTGGTTGAATGTAATCTAACAGTTCAATGCCGAGTCCTCCTTGATGGGGTCTGAGTGCTGTGATTTGTACCTTGGCATTGGGTAAATCGTCCATGCGAGCTTGAGTTTCTCGCCAATTGAAACTACCACCCTCGACCTGCATTCCCAAAAGATCACGGTAAAATGGGAGACTTTGCTCAGTATTGGCAATTGCGATCGCTGTATGGTCAATTCCCAAAAACAGCCTGTCACTTTTCTGATGCCACTTCTGTTGTCCCTTACCGGTTGGAAACCAGATCAGTTCTAAAGGATGGCGATCAGGATCTCTAAACTTGAAGGCTTGAACATAAGCCGCCTCTTTGTTCCCTGGAGGAATCGTTTGAGGGGCTGTCGAAATAGGGTCGAGGGGAAACGACTGGAGATGAGCATAAGCGCGATCCATGTCACTAACGATGATCGCCAGATGTTGAAACCACAAATCATTGCTTTGCGAATCCAGTGGAATGGACTTTCCTTCGGACTGAAGATATTGCATCAACCGGATCTGTTCGTCGCCAAGTTTTAAGGTAACAATGCGAATTCTGGCATCTAAGTTTTTTTCTAAATGATTGTCGGTTTGTCCTCCAACAGTAATGTCGGAGACAGTTTCAAAACCCAATGCTTTGGTGTAAAAGTCTATGGAGCGATCAACATCCGTCACCGTAAGTCCGATCGCTTGAATACGTTGCACTCGAATAGACATTTGAGCAAAAGGAGTCATAAACATAGAGGTTAACTTTATTCTTTATTTAGAATACAGCCATAACAGACCTGTCAATACAGCAGATTGGCCTGAAATTAACCTAAAATTGTTCGGAATAGTTTCTTAAAAAAATTTTTAAATCACACTCAGTTCAACCACTTGTGTTTCATTTTAAAATAGGAATTTGGCTTAGAAGTTTAGTCAGTTCTCACAGACTTGCTACCTGAACTAAATTAGGATTGAATGAGCGAAATAAAATGCCCAGCAACCTCCCGAAACGCGCTTGTTCACGCTACGTACTGATTTGGCAGTTCTTCAGGCGTTCTTTATCAGGTGCTGTACCAGATTATCTTTCACCATCATTTGCCGAAAAACTTCAATTAGGTACTCTTGCGCTTCTTCTCGCTTTAAATTCTGGACTTGCTTACGAAGCACTTGCAATTTAAATTGTTGTTCTACGGTTAACTCAATTGGTAACTCAATTGGAAATTCCATCGCGATACTACCTTACTACTTGTCTAAACGAAAATTCAGAACCTACTTTGTACCATAACAAATGGACAGATAAAGGGGAAATTTGTCAATAGATAGATATTAAAAGCAACAAAATTTTACACTTTTTCTTAAACCTTGCTACTGTTTTGCAATTACAGCTCAGAAATAAAGTGAGGCAGAAAGCAGACGGCAGCCGATTTTCGCCTAGCGAGAAGGAAAAAGTGATTGCCCTACTTTTACTTTTACAGATGGGTTTGACCCGTCATCCTTAGGATAAAATAAGGGGAATGTTACCCTCAAATACCTCTATGGTTAGAGATATCACGACATGGACAAACGTTTTTTAAATCTTTTTAACCTCAGCGAAGACGAAGCGATTAAGCGACTTCAAACGCCGTTAGAACAACTCGAAGATCCGACGGATCGCTATGTGGCAGCCGCTCATCTCGCTAATTATGATAGCGATCGCTCTATAAAAGCGTTGATAGAAACGGTCGAAACTTGCGATGATCAGCTTTATAATCGTATTGCGCGGCGTAAAGCGATAGAATCCTTAGGAAAATTAAAAATTGATCCAGCAATTGAAGCAATTCGTCCTTGTTTAAACGACTCCGATTGTTATACGGTTGAGTTAGCGGCTTGGGCGATGGGTGAAATTGGCACAAAAGACCCTGCAATTTTAGAGGATATTGCGAAAATTCTTGATAAAAAAGGTCAAATTTATCGAATTATTATTCAAACTTTGGCCAAATTAGATTATCGTCTGGCGTTAGATAGAATTCGTTCTTTTACGACTTCTGAAGATCCTTGTATCGTCAGTGCGGCTTATGGAGCGATCGCTCGTTTGAGTGGAGATGAGGCAGGATTGCAATCCGTCGTCGAATTTTTGGGTAGTCAGAATGTCAACGCTCGACGGGGTAGTATTCAAGACCTAATTGATGCTAATTATTACAAAGCCATCCCTGATATTGCTAAAACTCCTGTATCCTTGGTTTTTCGCCTACGAGCCATTCATTTGTTAGCAGAAAAAGGAATAAAAGAAGGAAAACTAACTTTTGCTGAAGTTCAACCCTATTTAGAGCAAGTGATTCGCGATCATCCCGATGACTTAAATTTAGTTCATCAATATGATGACAAACCCACTCTTGATTTTCTGATACGGGAACTCTATCATACTGACTTTGGGCGTTGTTATTTAGCCAGTAAAACCCTTTTAGATAGCTATTCAACGGAAACACCCGATGCGTTGATGGCAACTTATCAAGAAGAAGCCCATAATGATTATGGTGCGCATTATCACGTTATGAAACTGTTGGGTTGGCTGAAGTACGAGCCTGCCTACGAGATTTTAATAGAAGCATTGTCGAATAAAGCCCCTCAATTTCAAAAATCCCGTGGCGGTGCGGCTTTTGCTTTAGGAAATTTAGGAAACAAAAAAGAGATTCCTCTGCTTTCTTTCCGATTTCTTTTCCATATTTTTTCGTTTTTTAGGCAAAGAACTATGATAAATTACAGAGTAATTCTTAATTTTAAGAGCTTGAACTAAAAATCTATTCCAGATGATTGATTGTAATCATTTGGAAAACTTAGGGGAGGAGAAAATGGAAAATCATATCAGTTAAATGACTAAAACATGGGAGAAAATGCCAGACGTTTGCGTTTTTCTATTCGCTAAAAGCCGACAGAAACTCCCGTTTTAAGTTAATTGTTGCTGAGCGATCTCTTCCTTTTCTATCCCCTATTTCATTCAATTTAACACTCAACCATTATTGATCTCTCTTTTTTCACAATAAATACAAAACTTGATTTAAGCCTTTGCTCGAACGTGCGCTCAGCAGTCAAGCAGAATGATCGCATCCTATTTGTCTTTAGTTTAGAAGAAGGTTATTTGTTAGTCCTCGTCGGTTGAGTACCCCTGAATATTTGGTATCTGGTGCTAATATGACTGCCAAAATTCAACGAATTTTTTTGAAGCTTTACAGAGCTAAGAAGAATGACATGTTACCACCCATTGCACGCCAGAAAATGCGTTCTTGGATCAGAAGTCGCCATCTGATTTGTTCGGGAAATTTTTTTGTATTTGAAACCGTCAATTATGCAGCGATGGAGCGATTTGAGGAGTGTGTTAGCAGTTTAGGGGGGACGCTAATTTCTGTCGAACCTGCTAAAAAAATTTGGATGGGAAATCATCGACGGGTGATTCTTTATCAAGCAAGAGCCAGTCTTCATACTCCTCATCACGATTTAAAACAATATTGGTTTAAATACGGTGGAAAATATACTAAATTTGATGAGCAGTGCTAATTTCTAACTTTACCCTTACCTTATTTTCATCGGGTGTTTTATCCTTCAAGAATTAAGAAGTTGAAGTAAAATTTAGAAGTCAGAAATATTGACAGCAAATGACGAGTGAGTGAAGTACATCTTCGATGTATTCCTTGTTTCCTCAAATCATCTAATTTTATAACTCAATCAATCGTAAAGGGCTAAAATTCTCCATTTTTTATTTTTTGATGGTCTATTATGAATCTAACTGCTTTGAGCATTAGTTTATCCTCTCTTTTGGTTCTTTATTATTTGCTTCAAAGACAGATTAATCAACGTCGTCGCACAGAAGCCCTCTTACAGCAGCAAACTCAAAGAGAACGATTAGTTAACCAAATTGCTCATCATATTCGTCTATCGCTCAATCTAGAAGAAGTATTAAGCACCACCGTCGCTGAGGTTAGAGAATTTCTGCAAGCAGACAGAGTCTTAATTTACCAAATTTCTAATGACGGAACGGGGAAAGCGATTAAAGAAACCGTATTGCCGCAATATCCCGCTATCTTGGGAGAAACCTTCCCCGAAGAAGTTTTTCCCACTAAATACCATCAAGCTTATACCGAAGGTAAAATTAGAGCGATTACACATATTGAACAAGAGGATGTAGAAGCGTGTTTAGCAGAATTTGTCAAACAGTTTAATGTACAAGCTAAATTAGTTGTTCCTATTATTCAAGAATATAGAGGCAAACCAGAAATTAATAGAAATCATCAAGAGAATGAAATCAGTGAGGTCTCTCCGAATAATCAGTTAACCGCTAATTCTTCTTCTAAAACGGTATTGTGGGGACTTCTAATTGCGCATCAGTGTAATCATCCCAGAGAATGGCAACCGTTAGAAATTGAATTAGTGAAACAGTTAGCAACCCAAGTTGCGATCGCTATTCAACAATCGGAACTTCATACTCAACTCCAAGAACTTAACCTTAGTTTAGAAGAACGCGTGCAACAACAAACAGAAGAGCTAGCACAAATTAATCAATCTTTACGCTACTCTGAAGAACGCTTTCGTTCACTGATTGAAAACGCGCTAGACTTAATTATTATTATTAATGTTGATGGCACGATCCATTATCAAAATCCCTCTTTTGAAAAAACATTGGGCTATGATACCGTCGAGCTAACCAGCAAAAACCTTTTTGATTACATTCATAAAGACGATTTAGCACATACGACGACAAAGCTGATCAAATCGCTTAAAGTTCCCCAATCTTTTCCGCCCATTGAATTTCGCTGTCAGCAACAAAAGGGTTCTTATTGTATTCTTGAAGCGGTCAGTCAACAATTTATTGATGGAACAAAAGAGCAGGAAATTGTGATCAATGCGAGAGATATTACAGAAAAAAAAGAGGTAGATGAAGTTAAATTGGCTTTAGAACGAGAAAAGGAATTAAGCACCATAAAAAGCCGTTTTTTCTCTATGGTTAGCCATGAATTTCGTACCCCTTTAAGTACTGCTTTAGCCTCTATTCAACTCTTAGAAAATTCCCCCCATTCTTGGCAAGATTCAGAAAAACGTCAACGTAATTTAAACCGTACCCAAAATTCTATTAAAACAATGGTTCAATTATTAGATGATATCTCTACCATTAGTCGAGCTGACTCTCATGAATTAGAATTTAATCCTGAAACTTTAAATCTCTATCAGTTTTTAAAGCAAGTTGTCTCAGAAATGGAATTAACGATTGGTAAACAACATCATCTAATTTTTATTTATCAAGAGGTTACAATTGAAGGAAAATTTGATAAAAAATTATTACAATCTGTTCTAACAAATTTATTGTCTAATTCTCTTAAATACTCTCCTCTTAATAGTCAAATTTATCTTCATCTAATCAAAGACTCGAATAACGCTAAGATTCAGGTGAGAGACAGAGGAATAGGCATTTCTTCTGATGACCAGAAAAAAATTTTTGAGCCATTTTATCGAGGCAAGAATGTACTAAATCTATCAGGCACAGGACTAGGATTAGTGATCGTCCGAAAATGTGTTGAATTACATCATGGTAACATTTTCATTGATAGTAAATTGGGAGAAGGGACAACTGTAACAGTTTCGTTGCCCTTGAATCTTAATAACAAAGCGACGATATAAGTGTTTTTAGAAAAGGGATTCTATTTTATTATTTCTCTATTATCTCTTCATCAAACCCGATTTAAAAAACTTCTTTTCAGCCTGCTCAATTAATCTCTAATTCCTTTTCGATTTGAGAGATCGCTAGCCGTAGAATGGGTTTAATGGCGTCGTCAGGTTCTTCCTTTAAAGCTTTCTGTAGCGGTTTTAATGCACTCGCATCCCGAATCTTCATCAGAGCTAAGGCACTCGCTTTTCGACTTTCTGATTGAGTGGAGGTTAACATTTTCACTAAATAGGGAATTGCTTGATTTCTGCCTAATTTCCCTAACGCAGAGGCAGCCTCTGCTTTAACATTAACTGAATGATCTTCTAGGGCATCGATCAAAACTTGAAAGGCTTGTTCATCCTCTGGGTGTTCTTCAGCAATATTAGAAAAAGCCGATACCACTGCTGTACGAACTTCCTCGGAGTCAGAAGACATGACCGCTAATAAAGGTTCTCGTGCTTGTGACCCCATAAAAGCTAACGCCCATGATACCTGACCTTTGATGCTTTGGGGATGATCAGTAGAGATTAAAATCTTCAATAATTCTGGAATCGCTGTTTCTCCAGATTTCGCCAAAGCCCCAACACAAGATCCTTTAACGACTGTATCCTCATCATTCAGTAATGAATGAATTAACGTAGGAACAGCCGTGGGATCGCCAATTAACGTCAAGGTTTTGCCACAGGCGCGCCTCACGACAGGATTTTGATGATTAGCTAATCCTGCCAACACATAAGAAGTGGCGGGTTTTCCCACCGCCCCTAATGCTTCTGCAAATCCTAATCTGACCATTCCCCTAGTATCCCCTAGACACTCTACCATCTGTTTGAGCGTCGTTGTGTCAGTTACATCGAATGTATGGTCGGCAATTTGCTGATTTACGTGTTGAAGTAACTCGTCAGTTTCTGATGGGGAAAGAAAAGTCATAAGTGGATAGGTCAAATTAATCATAAATTATAGATTATAACCGAAGGGGAGACAGGATAGGTAGGCTATTAAGAATTTTTAAAAAATAGAAACTAGAGTTAATCTTTTAAAAAAGATGATTTAAAGATTTTAACTGAGCTTCTGCTTTATTTAAAGACTCAAACCATTCTTTGGTTGGATAACTATCGGCCACAATTCCCGCACCAACTTGTCCCCAAACTTGATTAATTTTAGAGGGTTGAGCTTGATATAATAACGTCCGGATTAAGATATTTAAATCTAAATTTCCCCTCATATCTAAGTAACCACAGGAACCATAAAATAAACTCCGTCGAAAGGGTTCTAATTCTTCTATAATTTCCATACAACGCACTTTAGGACAACCCGTAATTGTTCCCCCCGGAAAGAGCGATTGAATCAAATCAATCCCATTATATTTTTCTGATAAAATCCCCCGAATATTACTGACCAAATGACTAACGTGACTGTATCGTTCAATCGCTAATAATTCATCTACTTGAACTGTTCCCCATTGGCAAACTCGACCTAAATCATTTCGTTCTAAATCCACTAACATAATATGTTCTGCTTGTTCTTTAACGTCACTTTTTAATTCTTCTAAAAAAATTTGTTCTTGTTTAGGTGTTTTTCCCCTAGGTCTTGTTCCAGCAATCGGGCGAGTTTGAGCCATTTTTCCAGTTAATTGAACTAATCTTTCCGGAGAGCAACTGATAACGTCTCCCCAAGGCGATCGCCAATAACTAGCAAAGGGAGAAGGATTAATTTGTTGTAAAATTCGGTAAATTGACCAACTCTCTAAAGGGGTAACTGTTTGAAAGCGTAAAGATAAATTAGCTTGAAAAATGTCTCCTTTTCGTATATATTTCTGGGCTTGATGAACTGCTTTCTCGTAATCTGCTTGAGAAGATAAAAAATGAATGGGGTATTGAGAAAAATAATTAATTTTTTGAGGCTTTAAATTAGCTGATTCTAATCTGTTTTGTAAGCGATCTAAATCTTTTTGCTCGGTCACTGCTAACCACAGAACTTGCTCTCGATGATCTAAAAGCGCAAAGCAATCGGGTTCGTACCA
Organism: Microcystaceae cyanobacterium; assembly: GCA_041746575.1. Lineage (GTDB taxonomy): Bacteria > Cyanobacteriota > Cyanobacteriia > Cyanobacteriales > Microcystaceae > JBGTGT01. Next base: position 28,702 of record JBGTGT010000128.1, on the reverse strand, counting down.
ATAAGCAACCGGAAACGGTAAAAAATCGGGTCGATATTGGGGCAACTGCTCAATTTCCCACGCCAAATCGTAGCCTAACCAGCCTAACCATCCCCCAGTAAAAGGAAGGTGAGCTATATGAGAAGCGATTGGCACAGAATGACCTAGTAAAGACCGCAAGAAAGGTAAAATTCCACCTACTTTAGGAGTCCAATATTGTAATTTACCCTCTCTTCTACGAGGGTTTCCGGCACAGAGAGAATAACGAGAAAGGTAAGGATAATCAGACGGAGTCGGAAAAGGACTCTCCAGCAGTGTTGCCATAGAATCCTGCGAAAATAACTGCTCGAAGACGACTGAAGCTGTTTTTGCCTGTAAAGGGAGTGAACACCAATGCCAAGGTTTAAATTTCATCTGCAAAAAAAAACTCACGAAACACCCTTGACAAATTTTATCAGGTGTTGCTATATTAGGAATTGTGCTTAATTTGGGTCTGTAGTTCAATTGGTTAGAGCACCGCCCTGTCACGGCGGAAGTTGCGGGTTCGAGCCCCGTCAGACCCGTTCTTTAGGGGATAAACCCTTGGCAATCCCCAAGCTTAGTATAGAACCTCATCTGGAAATCTCGTTGTGCAGAAGGGGTCAAATTTTGGTAGGTTACTAGGTGAGGAAAAATTTCAAATCCCGTTCAGTCCGTTATTTCAGAATATACATTTAGGAGAACTTAGAAATGACTATTGTCTTCCAACTTGCCCTAGCTGCCCTTGTCTTATTTTCCTTTATTATGGTTATTGGTGTGCCAGTAGCGTACGCATCACCCCAAAATTGGGATCAATCCAAGCCCTTGCTCTATTTAGGATCAGGAATCTGGATTATTTTAGTGGTTTTGGTGGCGATTCTTAACTTCTTGGTTGCCTAAACAATTGATGTCAGGGGGGATGGCAAAGCGATCATTGATTCCCCCAACTTTTTGCTTAAAAACATTTAAACCGAGAAAATCATGGCCGTTTTTGAGGGTGACTTCACCCAAGATCCATCTTCCCTTCAGTTTGCCATTGTTATCGCCCGTTTTAACGACCTGATTACCGATAAATTAGTATCGGGTTGTCAAGATTGCTTGAAACGTCACGGTATTGACCCCAATCCCAACGGAACACAGGTAGATTATATTTGGGTACCGGGTAGCTTTGAAGTCGCAATGGTTGCTCGTCAATTAGCCTTATCGGGTCGTTATAACGCCATTATTTGCCTAGGAGCGGTCATTCGGGGTCAAACCCCCCATTTTGATTTTGTTGCCTCAGAAGCGGCTAAAGGCATTGCGGCGGCTTCTTTTCAAACAGGAATCCCGATTATTTTTGGCATCTTAACGACTGATACCTTACAGCAAGCGTTAGAAAGGGCAGGGATTAAAAGCAATTTGGGCTGGAATTATGCTCTAAATGCACTGGAAATGGCTAATTTAATGGGAAAAATAAACCTAAAACTGCCACAATCAACGCCGTATCAGTTATCAGGGGAAGCCAAACCCGCTTTACCCCATTCTTAGCGGATAATCGAGTCCATCTGTGTTTTAAATGAATTAACCTTTATCCTAGAAATATTCATTCGTTTCTCATCGCCCAGTATGTTCTCGATCGCCTTTGAAATTCTGGCAATTCTCCTGCTAATCATCGCCAATGGCATCTTTTCAGGATCAGAGATTGCGGTCGTTTCTGCCCGTAAAGTTCGATTAGAGCAGTCAGCAGATCGGGGTAACCGTAAGGCGCGAATTGCGCTCAAGCTGGCTAATGCCCCTAATGATTTTCTTTCAACGGTACAAATTGGCATCACGCTGATCGGTATTCTGAGCGGTGCCGTGGGGGGTGCCACGCTCGCCCAACGATTACGTCCGGTATTTGACGACATTCCTGCTTTACAAGCCTACAGTGAAGGCATCAGCGTAGCGATTGTGGTGACGATTATCACCTTTTTTTCCCTTGTGATCGGCGAATTAGTGCCAAAACGGATTGCCCTCAACGCCCCCGAACAAATTGCCTGCACTATGGCTCAGTCTATGCGGTTTCTGTCGCGCTTAACCGCACCGATTGTTCGTATTTTGGGATTTTCAACCGATACCTTACTCAATTTACTGGGTATTAAAGCGTCGGACGAACCCGATCTCACTGAAGAAGAAATCAAAGTGCTGATTCGACAGGGGGCAGAGTCAGGATTGTTTGAAGAAGCAGAGCATGAGATCGTTCAACGGGTTTTTCGACTCGGCGATCGCCCCATCAAAGCGATGATGACTCCTCGAACAGAAATTGTTTGGTTGGATATTGAGTCCTCCATCACGAAAAATTTACAGGAAGTTATGGGGAGTAACCACTCTCGCTTTCCCGTTGGACGGGGTAGCCTAGATAACTGTGTTGGCGTGATCCGAGGAAGTCACTTGCTAACGGCTCAATTGTCCGGTCAAACCGTCAACTTGGAGTCTATACTACAGACACCTCTGTATCTCGCAGAAAGCGCGCGCGCCCTATATGTCATAGAACAGTTCAAACAAACCGGCATTCATATTGCCTTAGTGACGGACGAATATGGAGGAATTGAAGGCTTAGTGACACTCAATGACTTAATGGAAGCGATCGTTGGCGAGTTGCCCTCCGTCGAAAATCCAGAAGATCCCCCAATTATTAAGCGAGAAGATGGCTCTTGGCTATTGGATGGTTCATTAGATATTAATAACCTAAAAGACGTCGTGCAGAAAAAGACATTGCTAGACGAAATAACAGGGGATTTCCACACATTGGGAGGGTTTGTGATTCACTTTTTAGAGCATATTCCTAAGTCGGGTGAGTATTTTGAGTGGAGTGGACTGCGTTTTGAAGTGATGGACATGGACGGCATACGAGTCGATAAAGTTTTGGTAACCCCCCTCCCCCCAAAAGCGATCTCAACGGAAAAAGAGAAAGCGTCCGATTGCTGGTTAGGAGATGATTAAATGCCATTTTCTGGGAACAAATGACCCTTAATAAGGCGTTTTTCTCCGATGAATCGCTTGAATAGCTTAAAAAATCAACTTGACAAAATAGCTAAAATTTGCAATGATATTAAATGTCTAAATTTTAGATGCGGGTATAGCTCAGTGGTAGAGCGTCACCTTGCCAAGGTGAATGTCGCGCGTTCGAATCGCGTTACCCGCTTAGGAAAAAATTCAGAATCAAAGCGCAGTTAGCCGCTCAGGATCTTAAAAAAAGCAAAAATTAAGCGTTTATAAGCTAAATGAACCTATCATTAAGGTATTATTTAGGTAAGCATTGGCTATGGTGACGACTCGTACCGAAAGGGATAGTATGGGAGCGATTGAGGTTCCGAATGACCGTTATTGGGGCGCACAAACTCAGCGATCGCTTAAGCATTTTGCCATTGGCAATGATACCATGCCCAGAGAGATGATACGGGCGTTAGGGATTCTCAAAAAAGCCTCAGCCCTGACAAATCAAGCATTAGGCAAGCTAGACCCCGAAAAAGCCAAATTAATCTGTCAAGCGGCAGATGAAGTTATGATTGGACAACTTGATGATCATTTTCCCCTCAGAATTTGGCAAACCGGTAGCGGCACGCAAACGAATATGAATAGCAATGAGGTGATTGCCAATCGAGGAATTGCGTTAGCAGGGGGCATATTAGGCAGTAAAGAGCCGATTCATCCCAATGACCACGTTAATATGTCCCAATCATCCAATGATACCTTCCCGACAGCGATGCACATTGCGTCCGTTGAACAAATTACGCATAACTTGCTACCGAAGGTTAATAAACTAAAAGATGCTTTGATGGCAAAATCAGAAGAATTTACTCAAATTGTCAAAATTGGACGAACTCACTTAATGGATGCTGTTCCGCTGACCTTAGGACAAGAATTTTCGGGATATGTCGATCAACTGGATAAGGATATTAACCGTCTTCACTTCATTTTACCCGACCTTTACGAGTTAGCTTTAGGGGGGACCGCCGTCGGAACTGGGCTAAACACTCATCCTGAATTTGCCCAAAAAGTGGCAAAAAATATCTCAGATCTCACTCATCTTCCTTTCATCTCTGCACCCAATAAGTTTTCTGCCCTAGCCGCCCATGATGCTATTGTAATGGCTAGTGGTACACTCAAGACCCTAGCTTGTTCTCTGATGAAAATTGCCAATGATTTGCGATGGTTGGGGTCTGGACCCCGTTGTGGTCTTGGAGAATTGATTTTACCCGCTAATGAACCGGGATCCTCCATTATGCCTGGTAAAGTGAACCCAACCCAATGCGAAGCAATGACAATGGTATGTGTTCAAGTCATGGGGAATGATGCGGCCATCAGTTTTGCGGGGAGTCAGGGCAATTTTGAGCTAAATGTGTTCAAACCGATGATGATTTTTAATCTTCTTAACTCAATTCGTCTGCTGGCGGATGCTTGCGACCTATTTACAGACTATTTAATTGTGGGAATTGAACCGAATCACCCTCGGATTGAGCAGTTACTCAATGAGTCTTTAATGTTGGTGACAGCGTTAAATCCCTATATTGGTTATGATAATGCGGCAAAAGCGGCGAAAAAAGCCTATATGGAGCATAAAACCCTCAAAGAGGCTTGTTTAGAATTAGGGTTACTCACTGCCGAACAATTTGAGGAATGGGTTAATCCTCAAGCAATGACACATCCTTAAAATAATGGATCATGAAATTGAGCGATTTTTTCGATTAAATATAATCCTAAGATAGAGTTACCTTGTGCATCTAAAGGGGGACTATAACAAGCAATAACTCCTTTGTGAGGGATAATAGCTAAGATTGTCCCACTGACACCCGATTTCGTCGGAAATCCAATCGTTTCAGCAAAGGTTTGAGAGGCTTCATAGAGTCCAGAGGATAACATAATCTCTTGTACAATTAACCCTTCTGGATTATCTTTCAGTAATAATAATCCTAATTTTGCTAGATCGGTAATTTTGCCTGATAAACAACAAATCATGTTGTAAGTTTCTAAGGCGATTTCAGGATTTTTTAAGCTATTTTTTTCAACTAAATAATTAACCAAAGCTTGATTTTTGGGGTTAGGTTTAGATTGAACAGATCGTAAGACAGTTTCATCTAGAAATAGTCGACAATTAGCCGTTTCGTTAAGCCATGTTAAAAGGTTTTGACATCGAGAATTAGAGGTATTTCCTCTCACTAAAGAACTCAGAAGAATTGCCCCACTATTAATCATCGGATTGCGAGGGAATCCTTGATCTTTTTCTAATTGTTTAAGGGAATTAAAAGGATAGTCAGATGTTAGTTTCCCCACTTTTTGAAAGACGACTTTTTCTCCTAATATCTTTAAACAATATAATAATAAAAAAGGTTTAATTACACTCATTAAAGGAAAGATAAGGCTTAAATTTCCTGCCTTCAATTCTTCGTCTTGTAAACTGACAGCATAAAAACTAAAATGGTCTGGATTAATCTGTTGTAAATAAGGGATGTAATGGGGTAATTTGCCTTTTTTAGCTTTTTCTTGTGCATCTTGCACCCAATTCATCAATAAGGAACGGGGTATTTTAATCATAAAATTCACAGGTTAACTGCTATAATATTTCTCTTTCGTCACGAGGTATCCCTTAAAATAATCACCGATTCCCGAAAATCAAAGACGCTGCACCTCATCTATAAGAGAACTGCTATATAATGATAACCTGTTGTCAGGGGGCGATGATTACAAATATCGAATTATCCCTCATAACCCTATTATGGGCTCACCCTACTCTCTAAATAAAGTTTAGTATCATTAACGATGAATAACTGGAAAACTCCTAAAGATTGGTCTTCAATTGACTTAGAAAAACGCAAACGATGGTATGCTAATTTAGGTCAATCTTATGATCAAACTCGACCTAATTATGATTTTCAGTTAATTCAACGCCTTGTTACAGTAGCGAACTTAACCTCTAACGATCAACTCCTAGAAATCGGTTGCGGAACGGGGAAAGCAACAGTAGAATTTGCCAAGCTCAATTTATCTTTATTGTGTCTTGAGCCGAATTTTGAATTCCTAGCGATCGCTCAGCACAATTGTCAAGTTTATCCTCATATTCAATTTAAATTAACCTCTTTTGAAGAATGGCAACCCGATGATCAATTATTTGACGGAGTCATCGCCGCTAATGCCTTTCATTGGATACCGGCAGAGATTAGTTATCCTAAAACGGCTTATCTTTTAAAAACGGACGGACGCCTTATTTTACTCTGGAATTTGAGTTTCCAACTACCTTGGGAAATCTATCAAGAATTAAAACCAATTTATCAACAATTTGCCCCTCAATTAGACCGTTACGAAACCCCAGAAAGACAGGAAGAAGTGATCAAAGAATTGGGTCAATCGATCTCAAATTCTGGATTATTTCATAAGATTGAAACCGAAGGAATCCCGCAAAAAGTTACCTATTCTATTGAAGATTATTTAACGTTTCTCAGTACCACTTCCCCTTATATTGGCTTATCTCCTCAGCAACGCTTGAATTTACTCTCAGAATTACGAGATAAATTAAAGGTTTTATCTGATGGAACAATTCCTCTTACGTACCTTTCTGCTTTTCAAATCGCTCAAAAAATCTGATAATATAGATTTCTTAGAATCAATTAAAAAATTAATCTAGGAAAAGCAAAAAATTGCCAATGTTGTCACAATGGGACTGTTTTCTGCAAAATTTAGGGGAATGGCACGGGTCTTTTACCCGATTGTCTCCCCAAGGTGAACAATTAGAAGATACGCCCACTGTTGTTTCCTTGGAAGCGAGAGAAAATAACACCCTCGTTTATCAAGTGGTTCGGCGATGTTATCCAGACAAACCTGCCGAAGAACAGGAATATTTTGTCCGCTCTTTGAATCGTAGTCTTCTTTTCTTTGAAAATGGGGCGTTTTCTCTGGGTTCAATCCAATGGAGTCCTTTTTCGGAATTTGGCACAGAATTAGGACTGATCGAAAAGTCAGCGTCGTCTTAGATTAGTTCAAATGTATGACAAAAATAGTAATCTTAGCTTTTTGACTTTAATTCGAGAAAAATTGAAGGATTCTCAAGAATCTGAACGGCTACCTTTAACCTTAGCGCAATTATGGGGAACAGGGGCGGGAAAAGCAACAACAATATACCCTGATGGGCGATCGCCGGATGAGGTGCAAACCCGTTTAACCCTTGTTCAACTTGATGACCGTTATCTCGAACAGCAGTTACAATTTGGAGAAAAAACATTAAAATCAAGGGGAAAAATAGAAGGATCTGGCATTATTTTCGAGCAAGGAGAAATTCCCATACAAGTTTGTCTATTACCTGATGGTGCATCCTCAAATTGCCCCCTTTTGATTAAACCTCGTCAGGGATTTGTCTTAGAAAGCGGCTGGTTATTGTCCCCCACACAACGTCAACGCCTGATTCGCCGTTATAATGGCCAAGGTAGTTGGGTTAGTTTAACCCTAGTCAAAGAAGCCAAAATCAGTTAAAAAATAGAAGGAAAATAAATCTTAAAAATTACTTAAAGGAGATAATCGTGTCACATACCATTGTAACGGACGTCTGTGAAGGGGTTGCAGACTGTGTTGATGCTTGTCCTGTTGCTTGTATTCATGAAGGACCTAGTAAAAATCGTAAAGGAACAGACTGGTATTGGATTGATTTTGCGACTTGTATTGATTGTGGAATTTGCTTGCAGGTTTGTCCCGTAGAAGGAGCAATTTTAGCAGAAGAACGCCCAGATTTACAGAAAACCCCTTAAATTTAATCAATAGAAGATAAGTAAGGGATAATAGACATTTGCGCTAGGTAGCGACTAAAAAATGACCGATTTATTGAGTGTAGAAGATGTTTATGCCGGTTATGTTCAAGATTTGAATATTTTGCAAGGGATAAACTTTCGGATTGCATCGGGAGAATTAGTCACCGTGATTGGCCCGAATGGTGCAGGAAAATCCACCCTTGCTAAGGCGATTTTTGGACTTTTGACGCCTAATAAAGGAAAAATTATCTTTAAAGGACGTAATATCGCCGGTTTAAAATCGAATGAGATTGTCAAATTGGGAATGTGTTATGTCCCGCAAATTCAGAATGTCTTTTCTTCGTTGAGTGTAGAAGAAAATTTGGAGATGGGAGCTTTTCTGCTTAATACCTCGTTAAAGTCGCAAAAACAACAAATTTATACCATGTTTCCCAAACTATATGACCGTCGTTCTCAAAAAGCAGGAACATTGTCGGGAGGAGAAAGACAAATGTTAGCGATGGGACGCGCTTTGATGTTAGATCCGGATTTATTATTGTTAGATGAACCCTCAGCGGCCTTATCTCCGATTTTGGTCAATAGCGTCTTTGAACAGATTCAATCGATTAACCAACTCGGAAAAGCGATCGTATTAGTCGAGCAAAACGCCAAAAAAGCCCTTATGATGGCTAATAGGGGGTATGTTCTAGAAAACGGTTGCGATCGCCTCGAAGGAACCGGTCAAGAACTCTTAAACGACCCCCAAGTCGGCGAACTGTACCTAGGTGCGACCTATCACCCTTAAAATCCCCTTCTAGCAACCAATTTAATGTGTCCTGCGTCCATCTCTGCCATTAGTAATTCTAACGCTTCATAATCCACATCAGAAATATAACCAAGTCGGGTCAATTCTTGATTAATTTCGCTTTCGATTTCAGGCGTCAATTGCTTGATATACAACGCTTTTTCGACTAATTGGCGAATGAGAGAAGAAGTGTTCACAATCGATTCATTCCTTTGGGTCTTGACATTTCTCAGTTATTGGTTAGATTGTTAGGTAAAAATCGAGATCGTTTAAGAGGAGTCTCAACTTTAGACAATTACATCTAAGACAAAATGCCTGTGAGCCATCGGTAAATTTCCTTGTTCATCCCCAAGAATAATTACCTTAGGATTTCTAAAGGATCTCTAAATCCCGCTAGGGATAGCATAATTGTTATCCATTCTTAACCGAATTACCGATTAAGACTTGCACAAATTAGACAACTATTGTACGCTATGGGGGGAAATCTCTAAACCCTCTTAAGGCAACTATCTAATTAAGAAAACCTTAAGCTTTAGTCCAATTATTCCTACTTAAGTAAGATAAAAAAAAACCGGAAAATCCCTAAAATTTAGCGATGTAATGGACTAACCTCAAACAAACTTTCTTCTTTAATACTGTTCCCAATGACAAAAATAGGTGGTGTTATGATCATGAAATCTCACTTTAAAACACTAGAATTAGAAGGCTATATTACAGCAGCAAATGTTGCAGAATTTCAGCAGGCGTTAACACAATCCGTCAAAACCCTTGCCTACAATCGTTATTTAGTAGATATGAAAGGGGTAGAATTCCTCGATAGTGCGGGGTTGATGGCCTTAGTTACTACGTTCAGATTAGCGCAAAGTCTTAATAAACAGTTTTGTATCTGTTCTCTTGCCCCCTCAGTTAGGATTATCTTTGAATTAACTCAATTGGACAAAATTATTCCAATATACGACAACAAAGCCCACTTTATTGGGGAAATTAACCCCTTGGCTGTAGCTTAATTCTTCTTAAATCCAACAACCTCAACGTTAAACAAAAAGCCATCCGGTATATGATAGAAGGCACGGCCGTTTGCCCATGCGAAAAACCGGAGGTTTTTTATGGTGATCCCCCCTGTCGAAACCCTAATTACGACTGATATTGCGAAGCCTGCCCGCTATTTAGGCAACGAGAAAGGAGCAATACGTAAACCGTGGCAATCTGCTCACGTTCGTTGGGTTCTGACGTATCCAGAAGTTTATGAGCTAGGAGCCTCCAATCTCGGCCACATTATTCTCTACAATATCCTAAACGCTCAACCTCGCCAACTCTGCGATCGCGCTTATCTTCCCGCGGCGGACTTAGCCCAAAAACTGAAGGAAACTAAAACGCCCCTCTTTGCCCTAGAATCCAAAAAATCCCTGCAAGAATTTGATATTTTAGGCTTTAATCTCAGTTATGAATTAGGGACAACCAATATCCTTGAGATGCTTAGTTTGGCTCAAATTCCCTTAACGTGGCAAGAAAGAGAAGGGGGAAACTATCCGTTGGTGTTTGCCGGAGGACAAACGGCTACTTCAAATCCTGAACCTTTTGCCGATTTTTTCGACTTTTTGGCCTTAGGAGATGGAGAAGAATTATTACCCGAAATTGGCTTAGTGATTGAAGAAGGAAAAGCCAATCATTTCAGTAGAGAAGCGTTGCTCTTAGATTTAGCGCAAGTGCCGGGGGTTTATGTTCCTCGATTCTATGATATGGCGGAAAACGGTTCAGTGGTGCCGAATCGTCCTGATGTTCCCCCCCGTATTTTACGCCGAGTCGCTCCCCCCATGCCGGATTATGGTGTTGGTCTTGTGCCGTATATTGAAACCGTCCACGATCGATTGGTGGTGGAAATTCGCCGTGGTTGCACGCGAGGGTGTCGTTTTTGTCAACCGGGTATGTTAACCCGTCCAGCGCGGGATGTTGAACCCGAAAAAATTGTATCTGCCATTGAAAAAGGAATTCGAGAAACAGGCTACAATGAATTCTCTCTTCTTTCCCTAAGTTGCTCTGATTATCTGGCATTGCCGGCGGTTGGCTTAGAAATTAAAAACCGACTGAAAAACGACAATATTTCCCTTTCTTTACCTAGTCAAAGAGTTGACCGTTTTGACGAAAATATCGCTAATATTATCGGTGGAATGCGTCAGATGAATTTAACCTTTGCCCCAGAGGCGGGAACGCAACGAATGCGAGACGTGATTAATAAAGGGTTAACCAATGAAGAACTGTTAAAAGGCGTTAGGACGGCGGTGGAACAGGGCTGGGATAAGCTTAAACTGTACTTTATGATCGGTTTACCCGGCGAAACCGACGCCGATGTCTTAGGGATTGTAGAGACAGTGCAATGGTTACGGCAAGAATGTTGGATTAAAGGGCGTAAAATGCTGCAATTTCACCTAACAATTTCCAATTTTACGCCAAAACCTCATACTCCTTTTCAATGGCACTCCGTTTCGACGTCAGAGTTTACCCGTAAACAGGAATTGTTAAAAGCGGCTTTTCGTTCAGTGAAAGGAATAAAGGTTAACTACACCGACGTGCGTATCTCCGCTATGGAGGACTTTGTCGGACGTGGGGATAGACGTTTGAGTCAAGTCATTCGGCGAGCGTGGCAATTTGGAGCAGGAATGGACGCATGGTGGGAAAATACGGAGATTGCTTATAGTGCATGGGCAAAAGCCATTGATGAAGTGGGTTTAAATTGGAAATATCGCCAAATTGAACAAGGGGAATGGAATATTTTTGGTGAATCCGAGAAGGTTGACACGGATGCCCCCTTACCGTGGGATCATATTAATACGGGAATTGCCAAAAAGTGGTTAAAAGAAGACCTACAGCGTGCTTTAGAAGCGGCTACTGTTCCTGACTGTTCTTTTGATGGGTGTTCTCATTGTGGCATCTGTGGACTTGATTTTGGTCATAATATTGTGATTCCTGCTCCCGCCATTCCAACCTTTGAAGGACAATTCAAGCCTAATACGGAGAGATTACAACGATTAAGGGTTTGGTTTGGAAAAAGGGGAAATATGGCCTTAGTCGGACATTTAGACTTAGCGCGTTTATTTGATAGGGCAATCCGTCGTGCCGCTTTACCCATCTCTTTTACGGGGGGATTTCATCCGAGTCCGCGTATTGCTATTGCTAATGCGTTAACCTTAGGAACAACCAGTAGTGGAGAAATTGTCGATTTTGAATTAACGGAACGCCTTAATCTTGAAGAATTTCAACACAAATTAACGGAGCAATTACCCGATGATATTCCCCTTTATCAAGTCGAAGAAATCTCTCTGAAGGCGTCATCTGCTACTCGTTCTCTAAGCCAAGCAGAATATTTGATTACCCTTGGAGTATCGGATTATATTGATGAGGAACAGTGGTTAGAGTGGATTGGGAATATTTTAAGCTCTACTGAAATTCTCTGGGAAAAGACAACTAAATCAGGAAAGAAAAAAATGGTCAATTTACGAGAACAGCTTGTTGAGTTATCCTTAAATACACGCCCGCAAAAAGATACGGCAATTATTCGTTATGTGGGAAATTGTCGTAATGATGGCAATTTATTACATCCTCAACAAGTGTTGTATTTGTTAGAGCAAGCGGCAGGACAAGCGTTTTCTATGATTCATGTGCATCGTCAACAATTAATTTTAGAAGAGGCAGAAAGATAATTCATCTTAGAGATGAGGTACGGCGTCTTTGGTTTTCGGAAATTTAAAGTGTATTTTATGACAAAAAAGAAACGCTATACCACAACTTTAAGATAGCTTATCGAAAAAATTCTAAAGTTGACATTAATTTGATACCAAACGCTTCTTCAAAAATGGGTTTTTTATAGTCTAAACTCCACAATTCCAACGCACAATCATCATCTTTTTGAATGGGAATAATGCGTAAATGCAAACAACGATATTCAGCATCATATTTACAATCCACATGACGAATCGCGCCGATATGACGACGGTCTAAAGCAACCGCTATTCGTAGAATTGCACTTAATTCTCGCACCATTTGACGCTGTTTTTCCGGTAATTGACTATAATCATTATGCTTCTTTTTCGGTTTACTTTTACGGTGATAGCGGGCAATATTTGCAACCACTTCTAGCTCCGTTTCACTAAACCCTAAAAGTTCGGCATTACGAATTAAATAATAAGAATGTTTATGATGGGAAGAATGACTAATAAATAAACCAGAATTGTGTAGAATACTGCCACTCCATAGTAACTCTCTTTCTTCTGAACTCCATTGATGTAAAACCCCTTGAGTTTGATCGAAAATACTAAGCGCAAAGACGGCCACCCTTTCACTAAAGGGCAACTCTACTCGATACTTACGGGCAATTTTCATGACACTTCTGGTACGAATTTCACCTTGATATTTTAAGCGACTTTCTATTAGTCCGTGGGTTAGCATCCAGTCAACAATGACACCCTCTCGTAATGCCCGTTCACAGAGGGTAATCTGGTCTAAATCTAACAATATCATAGCTTCTAAAAGAATAATCGCCCCTGCAACGATAATTTCCGCCCGTTTATCCGACATTTCTGGTAATTCTAAGCGTTCTTGATAAGATAATTTTGAAAGGGTTTTGACTATGTCCTTAAGGTCTTGACGACTCATTTGATATCCTTGAAGAGAATTCGGGACTTCTTTCAAATGTTGAATGGCGTGAAGCGTAAGTAATGTTTCAATCGTTCCTGATGTTCCGACACAACGAAGCGATTCATGGGGTTTTAGACACGTTGTCAATTCATCTGTTGGTCTTTCTAACATTCCTCTCACATAAGACCGTAATGCTTCTAATTCCTTATCACTAATCGGATCAGTGGTAATCAATTCCCTTGTGAGTCTGACTGCGCCAACTTTCGTACTACTGAGAAAACGAGGCTCATGACTATCTGCTAAAATGATTTCCGTTGATCCGCCGCCAATATCGATGATAACGTGGGGGTAATTCTGAAAATCCATCCCCGATAATACCCCTAAATAAATGCGACGTGCTTCCTCTTGACCTGAAATCAGATCAACCTGAATTCCCACTTCTGTGGCAATACGCTCAATAAATTCGTAGCCATTGGGTGCTTCTCGGGTGGCACTGGTAGCAACCGCAATAATATGTTCTGCTTTGAGACTATCTGCTAAATTTTTGCATCTTTGTAGCGCAGACAGCGATCGCTCTATTGCTTCTGTTGTCAAATTTCCCGTTTTGGTTTCTCTTTCCCCCAAACGGACTGTATCTTTTTCCTTCGCGATAATCGTAAAGGCAGGTAACGTTTTATCGACGCGAACAACTACCATGTGAATGGAATTTGTCCCAATATCGATTGCCGCTAAGATACATTGCTCAGAAACAGCAGAAGCATTAAATTGGGGAAAGTTAGGGGATAATAACTCAGGATTAACCATGTTTTTGAATAGCAGGGTTTTGGTAATATCCTACTCTAGAATGGAATCCTTTAGTTAATGATGAGGAATATATTCAGGGCGATATTAGCATTCTAATAAATCGGCCGCTGTTACGTCTTTAGCAAAAAAATCTCTGATAACAAGAGGAAGATTATTTCTCTTTTGATGTAGTTTCTGGTAATCTGGAAACGTCTGACATAAAAGATCATTCATTTCATGACAGAAATAATGGGGCATGCTGGGATTAATGTGATGAACTAGATGATAAGTGGCAAACCCTGTATACCAAAACTGACTTCTCTCAAAATTGGAGGTGAAATAAAAATTCGCTTTCATCACTTCCTCTTTTCCTTGTACGTCAACACAAGCATGATCTACCAGAGAGCGAAAAGCCAGCCAAAATGAAAAGATATATAGAGATAAAAGATATATTACCCAGAACATAAGTGAAAAACCTGAAAATGCCCAAAAAATCAGTAAAGAGACTAGACTAATAACGTTACCTATCAAGTTGTTTTTAAATTCCTTATCGCTTTTTCGAGGGGGATATATCTTAGGCGAAATCCGACCGATTGGACTAATATAGTTAAAGTAAATAAGCTGTTGTTTCTCAGAAAACATCAGGAAGGGATTGGCTATAATACGAACAATAAAGATAAAAAGTAGTAAAAAAGAATGAATACTAACATTAAACCAAAATGTAAGTAAAGTTTTTTCAGCTTTAAAGGGGGGTAAAGTATCATACTCCTCTGGAAAACGATTTGTATTCAAATGATGCTGGAAATGACCCCAACGATAACCAGATGAGTTGATCGGTATCAAAATAGGGACAATATAATTCATCACAAAACTGGCTTTTTTTGAGTAGTATTGAGAAGCATGAATGTAATAATGTAGTAATGTCATCAGGTAATATGAGGAAGCCCCCAAATAAACGGGTACCCCTAAAACAATTAGAAGATTTACGGCAGAAACATTTATCAAAGAGCGAGACACATAAATAACGAAGCCATATCCTACCAAAGACGCAAATATACAGATTAAGGTCATTCTATCGTAAAAATTTTGGGCTTCTCGCTGTCGGGGTAATGCTTGCTCCTTCAGAAAAGAATGAGTGATATCAATAACTTCTGACAAATTCATTTTTAACCTCTACTGTTAAACAGTGAATAGTGAGTTTTGGTCGTTATTATGAATATTCCCCTTGTCGCTTTCGTAATTAATAATGCTATTTGTATTTTTTGATATATCAAGTTGTCTTGCCTCTTCTCATCAGATATTTCTAATTTTTTAAGAAAGGAACAACCTGATTCTCGTTAAGATGAATTATAGAGATATTTTCGTCGATAATTTGCCCCTATGCCCCTAGAAAATTACGATCCCGAAGCATTCTATGATGAACTGTATCAAGCAATAGGACAACCTCGTCCCCATGCAGAATCCCTCATTCGATGGATGCAACAATTACCCTCCGAAGAATTGCAAAACCACCTCGAAACGGCGCAAATTGCTTTATTTAACCTAGGGGTCACCTTTCGGGTTTACAGCGATGATCAGGGCATCGAACGCATTTTTCCTTTTGATATTATTCCTCGTATTATTGCAGCAGAAGAGTGGATTTTTTTGGAAAAAGGGCTTAAACAAAGAATTAGGGCTTTAAATCTCTTTTTGACGGATATTTACGACCAACAACTTATCCTCAAAGATAACAAGATTCCCGCCGAAGTGATTCAATCAGCATCGGGTTTCCTGCGACCCTGTTTTGGCATTAAACCCCCTTGTGGCGTTTGGTGTCATATTACCGGAACAGACTTAGTTCGGGATAAAGACGGACAATGGTACGTCTTAGAGGACAATTTGCGTGTTCCTTCAGGAATTTCCTACGTTTTAGAGAATCGCCGGGTCATGAAAAGTACCTTTCCTGACATTTTCCAAACCTTAGCGATTAAACCCGTTGACGACTATCCCAGTCATCTACTCGAAACGTTGCTTCATCTTGCGCCTCCTCATCTGCCGAACCCTAATGTCGTCGTTTTAACTCCCGGCGTCTATAATTCCGCCTATTTTGAACATTCTTTTTTAGCGCAACAAATGGGGGTGGAATTGGTGGAAGGTCGAGATTTAGTAGTGGTCGATGGTTACCTTCAGATGAAGACAACCAAAGGTTTACAGCGTGTTGATGTGGTTTATCGCCGGATTGATGATGATTTTCTTGATCCTACCGCATTTCGTCCCGATTCCTGCTTAGGAATCCCCGGTTTAATGGAAGTCTATCGTAATGGCAAGGTTGCCTTAGCAAATGCACCGGGGACAGGGGTTGCAGATGATAAAGTCGTCTATGCCTATGTTCCTGATATGATTCGTTATTATTTGGGCGAAGATCCTTTATTACCAAATGTTCCAACCTATTTATGTTGGCGCGAGCAAGACCGCCAGTATGTACTCGAACATTTAGACCAATTAGTCGTCAAAGCGGCCAATGAAGCAGGGGGATATGGAATGTTAGTCGGCATTAAATCAACTCAAGCGGAAAGAGATGAATTTGCCCAAAAAATCCAAGCCAATCCCCGCAATTATATTGCTCAGCCCACCTTAAGTTTATCCCGCGTACCGACACTGATTGAAGGTCAAATTGAAGGTCGTCATGTGGATTTACGGCCGTATATTTTGAATCGAGGGGAAGAAATCTATGTCCATCCAGGAGGATTGACTCGTGTTGCTTTGCGTAAAGGTTCTTTGGTTGTCAATTCCTCTCAAGGCGGCGGTAGTAAGGATACTTGGGTGTTAAACATGGAGGGGGAATCTTAATTGAGCATTTTCCCAAACGGGTGATTATTCAAGTTTCTGACCGACGAATATTGAAACAACACCATTCTTGTCGTCGCCATAAAGCGGCCACATCCCACCCATATTGTTCTAAAGTATCAGCGATCGGTTTGGCTTGATCCAATACAATACCGCTTAAAACCCCCCAACAGCGTGGTTTTGCCAACTTAGATAATTGGGGAATTATCTCAATAATCACCTCTGCCAAAATATTACATACAATCCCATCCACTCCATCGGGCGTCAATTCTAATACCTGTTCCACACTCCCTTGATTAATCACGAGTGTCGCCGGATTTAGATGATTCAGATGACGGTTACTGCGGGCAGAATTAATTGCTAAAGGATCGATATCCACTGCATAAACCTTACTCACCCCTAATAACAACCCACCAATCCCTAAGATCCCTGAACCGCACCCAATATCAGCAATTACAACATCCTCTTGCGGCACAGATAAACGCATTTCCAACGATTCTAGACAAAGTTGGGTCGTCGGATGAGTCCCTGTCCCGAAAGCAATACCCGGATCGAGGCGCAAAATCAAGCGTTCTGACTCTTCTGGAGGCGTTAACCACGCCGGATAAATCAGGATGCGATCGCCCACTTCCGTCGGTTGCCAATGTTGTTTCCAGTTACTTCCCCAGTCTTCTTCTTCTAACAATTGCCAACGAACAAGGGGGTCTGGACAACCCGCTAACAACGCATCTTGACGTAACCACAAAGAAAGAGCCGCCAGATCCAGCAATTGCACTTTAACTTGAGGAATATAAGCACGAATAAAGCAGGTATCTTTTTTCAGTTCTGTGGCTGTCCCCGAACAACCGAACTCATTTAAACGCCAAAAAACGGACTCCTCTAGGCTAGGATGGCAGAGGACTTGGATTTCCCACCAGCTATTAGACAGTGAAGGTTCAATTGAGTTAGTCAAGCCACAATCTGGGGTAATTTTAGGGGTCTTCTATCACTGTATCTTATTTTTTGCGACACGGTACATCGCTGAGCGGTCGTTGGACATAAATTCTGTTATCTCTCATGAGAAAGCGTAAATTTTCTCAATTCCTCCTAATAATTAACCGCGCCATTAACGTTATTGATGTTTATCAACAACTTACTCATTTTTCTGAAAGTCAATCGGCAGTCGTCCGGGGATATTTTCGATAGAAGCTAAAGCCGCCTGAGAACCAGCCATAATATCTCTTTCTTCTCCCCCTAAATATAACCGACCAAAACTGCCGATCGCCGATACTTGCAAAATATTAATTAACGCCGCCTTTTCCGCTTCATTGGCCGCTAACGCCGCATAAGCCGCCGGTTGAACCTCCAAGACATATAGCGTTTGTCCTGCTAACAACATTTGTCCCCGTCGGTTACGATTAATTAATTGGGCTTGATACGCATCAATATTGCGAATAATTTGACTCGATACAACTTGCGGCTTCATCACGTCTTGTGTTCTTGCTCTTAACGCCTCTAGAATCGCTTTCCCTGCGGCGCGAACCTCCCCTTGATTATTAGAATGAATTTCCAACAAACCATATAACCGTTCCACAAAGAGAACCCCCGGACGAACCACAGCCGATTTAAGAGCGATATCGGTAATGCGATTAATTTCAATTCCAGGCGAAATCTCAACCCAGAGGGAGGCATCTCCCGGTACAGGTAGAAATCCGAGGGCAACTGTACCAATATAAGCGGCGTGTTGAGATTGTAACCGATCTAGATAAACATAACTGCGTAATTCGACACCCAACGTGAAACCCTCTTTGATCGCTTTTTCTACCATACCCTAAGTCGGTCAGTGTGAGGAAAAGCGACAGACCAAGAATACCGCTATCTTTAAGTTAATATCAAA
Organism: Microcystaceae cyanobacterium; assembly: GCA_041746575.1. GTDB lineage: Bacteria > Cyanobacteriota > Cyanobacteriia > Cyanobacteriales > Microcystaceae > JBGTGT01. The sequence goes on along the minus strand of JBGTGT010000128.1, from coordinate 10,050 downwards.
AAAAACGGCATCAACTATCAATAATTTTCCACCGACTGAACGATGAAAAAAATAATATCAGGGGGACAAACGGGGGCAGATCGTGCCGCTTTAGATTGGGCAATTGCTCATCAAATTCCGCACGGAGGATGGTGTCCAAAAGGCCGTTTAGCCGAAGACGGCCACCTTGATTTTAAATATCATTTGACAGAAACGATTAAGCCAAACTACGCAGAAAGAACCGCTTGGAATGTACGGGATTCCGATGCGACGGTCATTTTTACGCTTCAACCCACCCTGATCAAGGGATCACAATGGACATTATCCTGTACCCAAACCCATCAAAAGCCCTGCCTTCACTTAGCAGCCTCACAATTTAATTTAGCAACTGAGTCCAAATTCTTAATCTTTCTACACCATCATCAAGTGAATAATTTAAATGTGGCCGGTTCACGAAAATCAGAAGAAAGAGAGATTGAAGAATGGGTGACAATGATGTTAAATAAAATCACGCAGTATTTTCTTAGCTAAATGAGCGTTTATGCTTAGGGATCGGGTTATTACTTGGTTAACGCAAAATGTGTCAGACCATCGCTTACAACACATTTTAGGGGTCGAAGCCATGTGTATTGAATTGGCAGAAATTCACAAAGTTGATCCCAAAAAAGCCGCCAAAGCCGGACTCATGCACGATTTAGCTAAGTTTTTTGGACCAAAACGCTTATTAAAAATGGCGAAAGAAGCCCACCTGCATCTTGATCCTATTCTAGAAGCTAATCCCCATTTATTACACGCCGATATCAGTGCTATTGTCGCTGAAACTCAATTTAAGATAACAGATTCTGACATTTTAAATGCCATTCGTCAGCATACACTGGGCAACCCTCAAATGAGCGATCTCAGTTGTATTGTCTTTGTAGCCGATGCCCTAGAACCCCATCGAGGCGATACGCTAGAATTAAAATCTATGCGTCAAGTCAGTCGCCGTGACTTACACCAAAGCGTTCAGCAAACCTGTGATTACACCCTTAAACATCTATTGCAACAGCAAAAAACGATTCACCCTCGCATGATTCTAACCCGTAATTGGGCTTTAAAATGTGTAAAGCAAGCCCTCAATTCGGAAGCCATCTTTTAAACTGGATCTATAACTTCACCTAAATAAAGACTCAATGACCAATCCCCAAAACTCAGTGAATTTAACCCCTTTGACCACTGTCTCTTCTGCCGCAGACCAACGCACTGACCAACTGGTTCAAGCGATTTTTCAAGCCGCCGATGATCGCAAAGGTGCTGACATTCAGGTGTTGCGAGTGACCGAAGTTTCCTATCTTACCGATTACTTTGTCATTGTAACGGGATTTTCTCGCACTCAAGTCAAAGCGATCGCCGATGCCATTATCGAAAAAGGCGAAACCCTCTGTCACAAATCCCCCCTGAGAGTAGAAGGTATGGGAGAAAGTAACTGGGTGGTGGTGGATTATGGCGACGTTATTGCCCATATTTTCCTACCGTCAGAAAGAGAATTCTACAATTTAGAAGCCTTCTGGGGTCATGCCCAACGGGTTGATGTTTCTTCCTTTAATTCCGTGAATTAAGCTTTATGATGGAATTTTCAACTCAGTTTTGTCCTGTTCCTCTCGAACAACAGCCGGTCAACGAGTATGAAAACCTGAAAATCTCTGGGTTCTTCCGTTGGTCAACCCTAGAAACAGCGACTTATCGCCGAAAATTGGCTTGGATTGCCTTTTGGTCTGCCCTTCTCATCAGTCCCATTGCCGCCGCTAGTTTTCCGCTCAAAAAATATCCCCTGTTATTCGGTCTTTCTTGTGGGATAGGGGCAATCTTAGCGATTCTGCTTCTCTTAACGCGGATGCTCTTAGGATGGTACTATATACAAGAGCGTTTGAATGCAGAAACCATTTTCTATGAAGAATCGGGTTGGTATGATGGGCAAACGTGGCAAAAACCGCTAGAGGTCTTAACTCGCGATCGCTTAATTGTTTCCTATCAAATTGCCCCTGTTCTTCGGCGATTACACCATACTGTCCTGATTATGGTAATATTGCTGTTAGTAGGTGCTTCTTTGTGGTTTATTCTCTGGGATAGCTAAGGTTTTTCCCAATCTCCCCTTTAAAATCTAAAATTATAATGACTAGAGGCCCCCGCAATCCGACTCCTAAATTAGAAGTCCATCTCCTCCGAGAAGGGATTCTTGAATCTGTTCATCTCGTTGAGGCCGTGGTTTGTGACGAAAAAGGTCGACTATTATCCATGGCCGGTAATGCCCAAACAACTGCTTTCATTCGGTCTGCCTTAAAACCCTTCCAAGCTTTGGCAGTAACCAGCACAGGAGTTCTTGAACGTTTTGACTTAACGGATAAAGACTTAGCAATTATGTGCAGTTCTCATCAAGGTCGCACAGAACAAGCGCGTCAAGTGTTTAATGTGCTATGGCGAGCGGATATTGACCCTTCTGCCTTACAGTGTCCGATTCCTGACGGTCGCAGCAGTCGCCTCGAACATGGTTGTTCGGGAAAACATGCCGGAATGTTAGCCGTATGTCAACAAAGGCAGTGGCCTTTAAATTCCTATCTACAGCGTAATAATCCGGTTCAACAGCTTATTTTAAATAAAGTTGGCGAATTGTTGGGCATGCCGGGAGCGGAATTAATTGGTGTTCATGATGATTGTGGCGCACCCACCTATTCTATGCCTTTATGGCAGATGGCTACCTTATATGCTCACTTGGCAGGGGGACGTCTGGTGGATTTAGAACGAATTGTGCGGGCAATGACCTATTATCCCTATTTCGTCGCCGGAGATGGCTCTTTTGATACAGAAATCATGCGTTTAAGCGAAGGGGAATTAGTGAGTAAAGCGGGAGCCGAAGGAATTCAATGTATTGGCAAAATAGGGGAAGGGATGGGACTAGCTATTAAAGTAAGAGATGGGGCAAAACGGGCTAAATCTGCTGCTGCTGTCCATATTTTACGTCAAATGGGTTGGATTTCACCTAATTTGGCAGAAATGTTAGAGGATCGGTTTTTCAATTTGGGAGACTACAAACGCTTGGAAGTGATAGGCGAATTGACCATTCTTTAAATCACCGCTTTCAAGGATAAAAAGACATAACCCAACAAATTCTATTTTTTATTCTTCTTTTTGTTGCCACATCCAGTTAAATTGACCTAACATTCCTCTCAACATAAAGATTTCTTCTTCGCTTAACTCAAGGCGATTGAATAAACGACGAAACTTCTCCATTCTCGCTTTTGCTGTATGGGGATAAAGAAAACCAATGTGCAGTAAGGTTTCTTCTAAATGTTGATAATATCCTTCCAATTGGTCAAGGGTTGCCAAATTCGGCTTTTCTAGGGGTTCGGCTAAAGAAGGGTCTAACGACGCTTGGTAAAGTTCATAAACGCAGATAGCCACGGCTTGTGCTAGATTGAGTGAGGGGTAGGTAGGATTGGCTGGAATACAGACAAATCGCTGGGCATAATTTAACTCTTCATTACTTAATCCCCTATCTTCTGGTCCAAAAATTAAAGCCGTTGCCAGATTTTCTGCTAATAACCAAGGAAGGGCAATTTTCGGGGGTTCTAGGTTGGTTTGCAAGGAACGGGAACGGGCAGTTGTTGCGATCGCTCTTTGACACCCTGCTAAGGCATCTGACAAAGTTCCAACGATTTTTGCTTGTTCTAAGACATCCTTACCATGAACGGCCATATGTTGTGCAGATTCGCCAAAAGGATCACAATGGGGATTGACTAAGACTAACTGCGATAATCCCATATTTTTCATCACCCTTGCTACAGAACCCACATTTAACGCTCCTGCCGGTTCAACTAAAATGATTTTAAGATGGCTTAATGTCTTCACAGTGATAAATGATGAACTAAGAAGTTAGTGCCTAATTAATGCTCCAAAATAGCCATAATGGGTTGCTTTTCTAAATTTCTCCCAATAAAAACTAAACGGGTTTGACGAATTTCGTCGGGTTGCCAAAAACGATCATAAAACGTTTCAAAGCGATTGCCGACCCCTTGCAAAACTAAGCGCATGGGTTTTTGGGGAACTGAAACAAAGCCTTTAATTCGATAAATCTCCATATTTTGAGCTAATTTATCTAATTTTTGACATAAAATTTCAGGAGCAAAACTTTTATTCCCGATGAATTCTACTGAATTAATTTCATCATCGTGATCATGATCTTCTGCCGTATCGTGATGGGAAGGACGCTGTTCTAAATGGTCTTCAACGGCTGCATTAAAGCCTAATAGGACATCTGGGTTAATTTCTCCTCTATGGCAAGGCACCAGCTTGACGCCAGTGGGTAATTCTTGGGCTAACCACGTCTTGACTCGATTTAAGTCGGCTTCCTCCATCAAATCTGTCTTGGTTAATAAGACTAAATCGGCACAAGCCAGTTGATCTTCAAATAGCTCCTCAATCGGTGTTTCATGGTCTAAATTTGGATCTTCTTGTCTTTGGACTTCTAATGCTGTAATATTCCCAACTAGACGACCACTCGCTAATGCTTGCCCATCTACAACCGTGATCACACTATCAACCGTTGCTCCATTGCGAATCTCTTGCCATCGGAAAGCTTGAACGAGAGGTTTCGGTAAAGCGAGACCAGAAGTTTCAATTAAGATACAATCGATTTTATCCCTTCGTTGGAGTAATGCCTGCATGGTGGGATAAAATTCTTCTTGAACCGTACAACAGAGGCAACCGTTGGTCAATTCGATAATATTACTCTCAGAATCGTCCGCTTCATCACAAACTTGACAGGAGCGCAAAAGATCCCCATCAATACCTATCTCACCAAACTCATTAACCACCACAGCAATGCGGTGACCTTGATTATTTTGCAATAAATGACGAATTAATGTCGTTTTTCCCGATCCTAAGAAGCCTGTGACGACGGTTACTGGAATTTTATGCATTTTTCCTTAATATCCTTAAATTAACCCAAAAGTGCTGAAGAGAGATAGGCGAAGCCGACACCTATTATTGTAAAACCCGCAAAACGTAACGGGAGGACATTGACCGCCATTTTGCCTAATTGATAAGCAATCAGAATGATAACGCTTTGAATAATCGCAAATCCCGCCAAATAAGAAAACAAAGGAGTCATTTGCGCCCCGACGATTGCTTCACCATAAGCATAACCGTGAAAGAGTCCGGCGATCGCTCCTCCTAAGATCAACCAAACAGCGTTAACCGAACGGGTTAAAATCAGTAAGCCCCCTATCGCCATCACAGAAGCGGCAATCACCATTTCAGCTAGGGGTAGATTGAGACTCATTAAATGAAGTCCTGTCCCCGCTAATGTTGCTAAAATAAACGACAATGGTAAAATCACACTGACTTTGAGATAAATAGACGCTAATAAGCCCACTGCTACCACGAAGGCAAAATGATCGATACCGATAATAGGATGTGCTAAACCCGACATCAACCCTTCAAAAGCGTTACTCGGAAGCTTTCCACCCGTAAGGTGATGCGCTAAGACTGGCTTTGTGGCAATACCTAGTAAAAGCAGGGTAGAAAAGCCCAAAATGCTCAATATTTTAATGTTTTTCATCTGTACTCCGCAGATTTTTATTTAGGTGTATTGTATCGGCAGGCATCCTGACTTACTCTTTCAGAATCCAGACTAAGCATTTGAGGTAAAACTAACATGACTCAATCTTAAGAATCTAAAATGGGATTACAGTTGCGGGACAGCGTTGGACTTACACCAAACTTTCCCCCTTACGTTTGATGACTGTTCCTCATCAAAACCGATGTCTTTTAAGACCATAGCACGAATGACTTCTTTCTTTCCATCAACAAATATCAACAAATATAAAAGGCTTTTGCCTCTTGTTGCTCAGAGAACCCATAAGCCCTATCTTTGTTCAATCATAACTCTTGATGGGTGAAGGCTTTTGCTTGTTCCCCTGTATAAGTTGCCGCGATGTGTCCATTACCTATAACTTGATATTTGTAGGTAACTAACCCTTCAAGTCCTACCGGCCCTCTAGGAGGCATTTTTTGCGTGCTGATACCCACTTCTGCGCCAAAACCATAACGGAATCCATCTGCAAAGCGAGTCGAACAATTATGATACACCCCTGCCGCATCTACTTGATCTAAAAATTGACGGGCAGTGGTTTGATTTTGCGTAACAATAGCCTCGGTATGTTTTGAGCCGTAGGTATTAATATGAGTGGTCGCCGCCTCAAGTGAATTTACAATTTTAATCGCTAAAATGAGATCACTATATTCAGTTTGCCAATCTTCCTCTGTCGCTTCTTCTGTCAAGATAATTTGGCGGGTTTTACTATCTCCCCGTAATGTCACTCCTAAGTTTCGCAAGGTTGTTGCTAGGGGGGGTAAAAGCTCAGGGGCGATCGCTTCATGGACTAAAAGTGTTTCAATTGCGTTACAGGCGGCAGGATATTGGGTTTTCGCATCTACTGTAATGGCAATGGCTTGATCAATATCTGCGTTTCGGTCAATATAGAGATGACAGATACCCTCAGCGTGACCTAAAACGGGAATATGGGTATTTTCTTGAACATAACGCACAAAAGCGTTAGATCCTCTCGGAATAATTAGGTTGACGTACTGCTCTAACCCTAATAATGCCTGAATTTCCTCTCTAGTGGTTAATAATTGTACAGCATCGGGATTCACTTGGGTTAATTTCAACCCTTCTTTAATCACCTTTACCAAGGTTTGACACGATTGAGTAGCTTCTTTGCCGCCTTTGAGGATAACACCATTGCCGGATTTAATCGCTAAACTGGTAATCTGAATCAGGGCTTCAGGACGTGCTTCAAATATAACGCCTAAAACCCCTAATGGACAAGTCACCCTTTTTAAAATTAAGCCGTCATCTAATTCTCGGTAAATTTGTACTGTTCCCACGGGATCGGGGAGTTTTTTAACATCTCTTACCCCTGCAATGGTGGCTTTAAGTTTGGTTTCTCCTAATTTCAGGCGATGATAGAGCGGTTTGGCGATACCTTCTGATAAAGCAATTTGACAATCTTTTTCGTTAGCGGCGACAATTTCAGGCATTGAAGCGTCTAGAGCATTTGCCATCACGTCTAAGGCAGTATTACGATCTTCTGTGCTTAAAATTGCCAATCGACGGGCGGCATTACTGGTCTTCTGAGCAATTTCAGTTAATGAGGGGGATTGAATTGAAGCGTAATCCTTGTTCATTTTCTAATCCTACTGCCTTTGAGCTTTTCTTTTTATTTTAACTCTTCTAGTCTGACGGAAGAGGGTTATGTTATCTTCAGTTTTGTCTCAACTTTCTCTTTCTTAACTTCGTTTTATACATTGTCACCAATAAAGATCAAGCAGAACGAAAAAATTGCCTTAAAATCTCCCTAGGAGGACGATCCCAAGTATCTCGATGGTCATCAATGAAACCTTCAGTATTAAGAGTGTAAATTGAATACCCATCAAAATAGATTTTAGCTTGCCAAGGCACTCGTAATGTTCCTCTAACCGTCCAATCTACTCGAATAATCTTATTTTTTGCTAACTGAATATCGTGAACATCAAAAGCAATTTCTCGGAAAAATAAACGAGCATGAAACCTCAATGTCCAAAAAATAATGCGATAATTAAACTTTCCTTTAAAAGTGTTAACTGGGTCCTTAAAAAAGATATCCTTTGTGTAAATTTCATAAGAAATATCTTTACTAAACAATGTTGGCAAATCCTGTTTTAAGGTCGTCAATACCGTTTCGATGGGTAAGCGATCTTGAGAGTCAGAGAGTCCCATAAGCTTCTATCCTAGCTGGTTTCTTCAGACTGATTAGAAAGTTTATGATTGATTTTAGGTTTATCGGCTGATTTTTTCGGCTTTTCTGATTCAGAGGCTGAAGTATCTGCTTGATACTTCCTTTCAGGTTTGAACGAAGAAGAGGAATCCTCTTGGGGCTTAACAGGTTTACGATAGCGAGGAATGTGGTCTGTTGGCGTATCTAAATCCTTAACCCATCCCCAACAATCGCGAGAAGGAATAAATTTGTATTCTGCCTGAATAAACCAGCGTTTTGGTAACTGTTCTTTAGGAATTTTCGGATTAAACTTAAAAGGACGAGTCTCATCCTCTCGCCGCATTAACACAGGAAGATGAACCGCTTTAAACTTTTCTGTGGGATCAGACGCATCCGAATTGCGATAAATTGAAATCACAGGGGTACGAATTTGGGGAATAAACTGCCAAATTCCCTTCAAAATAAAAATACCGGGTTCTTCCCACTGATTTTCTTCTACCCACGCCACCACCTGAAAATAAACTTCAGGAGGTTGACGGGGAATAATGCGGTATTTCGGATATACCCGCAGATAAAGAGGGGTATCAGGCGCGTTCTTCATTTGTAATAACCAAGACCGATAACGATTGCGCAAAATGTAGAGACGGTATTGATTTTGTCCAAGTTTAATAAAAAATCCCTGTTCCTCGTCTTGAGTGATGTTGCCGTAAAGCGTGCCAATGCCTTGAAATTTGGCAACTTCATCTTCCTCGCTGTTTTCTGATTCGGAAACCGCTTCATTCGTTTCATCAGAAACATCTAGCGAGATTTCTTCTGCCGGCGCATCGGTAGCGGCAAACGTTTCCTCAACATCAGGAGAAACAGCAGAAGGAGGAGTGTCCGATTCGGTGGAGTTAGACTGAGGCTTAATCAAAGTTTGTTAAGGTTGACGACAGAAAAAACGAGGGCATTGCCCGTTTGCATAACTAAGAACAGATTAAAACAATAACAGATTCTTAGGCACTCTACAAGAGTAATTATTAATTTCCTACGTATCTGACCCCTAAAAAATAATATTGAGCATTATTGTTACAATGAGCAATAATGCAGTTAAATGATATTCTGTATCGCTTGATCGCTCACCCTTGACTTTCTATCGCTTCAGAAGATGATTTTTTAGAATTGATTTTCTAGGGGCATCTCGTTAGACTGGAATTTCACTCAAAATTTTTGGTTTTGTGACGCGAACCTCATGGCGGATTATTCATTTCCTTTACCTTCTTATTGGCCTCGTCCAGATGTCTCTCAGGCGGCGTTTATTGCCCCTAACGCTATTGTAGTCGGTCAAGTTACCCTAAAACAGGGGTCAAGTGTTTGGTATGGGGCAGTGATTCGAGGCGATGTAGAGCGAATTGAAATCGGGGCTTATACGAACATTCAAGATGGGGCGATTCTGCACGGAGATCCCGGTACACCGACTATTTTGGAAGATTATGTCATTGTCGGTCATCGAGCAGTGATTCATGCAGCGCATATTGGACGAGGAGCTTTAATCGGCATTGGAGCAGTGATTTTAGATGGTGTAAAAGTGGGTGCAGGAAGCATTATTGGTGCAGGCTCGATTGTAACTAAAGATATTCCCCCTAAATCGCTAGTGGTGGGTGTTCCTGCCCGTAAAGTGCGAGATATCAGCGACGAAGAGGTCGAAGAACTCCTTGAACACGCCCGACGCTACGAAAAACTTGCCCAAGTTCATGCCGGAAAAGGTATAGATACAGGATTCACAAGTTGACCCCATTAGGTTATAACTATAAACAAAGAAAAAACCATTTATTTCTATATTCTTGCATATTCTTGAGAAGGAGTAACCCCGATGGATTGGAGAGTGTTAATTGTTTTAGTCCCGATCGCCATCGCTGCTACTTGGGCAGTTTTTAATATTGGTGCGGCGGCAATTCGTCAAGTACAGGGATTCTTAGCAAATAAGCAATCCTAAGCTGAAATCACTTTTTTTAGAATTTTAACCGATTGTTCTCTCAAGGGAAGGCAGTCGGTTTTTCGTTAAAGCAGGAATAGGAGGGGAAAAAAGCTTAACTTTAATGTGAGTTCGACCATCAGAAAATCTACGAGACTTCTTTCTTTAATTTTTTTGTGCAGGGGGTGCGGGGGAGGCACTCCGTCCCCCGCTGGGGGGCTTGGGGGGCTAGTCCCCCAATCAAGAATTTGTTTTTCTTTTCCTAATCCCAACGAGGATGGACAAAAAAATTGAGATAATTGCCCTCGTCGAACTCACGTT
>JBGTGT010000127.1:0-8802 GCA_041746575.1 Microcystaceae cyanobacterium | reverse complement strand
TAAAGGTCAGGTAGAAGGTGTCAATAATAGGGGCAGTGTGTCTCAAAAAGAATTTGTTGAGTCTCTCTTTGAAATGGCTGCTTAAAAAGTTAGATTGATATAGGATACTTGTACCCTTAAAATTTTTTGCAACAGAACCAATTTTTGAGAGATAACATAGTAGATTTCAGTGTTTTCATGATACTGGATAAGCTGATAGAAGGATGATGATCTTAGAAGTTTGATTTTTTCAGACTCTTAAGAGAAAGCTTTGGATAATTTGAATTAAATCGGTATTAACTTATACCTTCACTCAAATAATAAAGTTCTCAGCTTGATGCAAGGCATCAATTGTGTGATTTTCAAAGTAAATAAAAGGTCGAGTGCGACGAATTCCTAATGCACCATCTTCATCATATAATGCAATGGTGGTATCACCTCGTTGTCCCCAACTTAAATAGCCTTGATCAATGACATCTTGATAACTTGTAAATGTTAAATCAAGGTTCTGGAAGAATTCTGTTAAGACAATATGATCATTTCCGACTTCAAAATCTGTAATAATGTCATCTCTGTCTCGAAGCTCAAGATAAACAAATTGATCTAATCCCGCGCCACCTGTCAGTATATCTCTGGCATCAGAGCCGATTAAAATGTCATTACCTTTACCTCCAACTAAAACATCTCGCCCATAACCTCCTGTTAACGTATCGTTGCCATCTGCACCGTCAAGGGTATCGTAACCTAAACCGCCATCCATCCAATCATTACCGGCTTCACCATACAGCAAATCATTAAGATTATCGCCGAATAGAAAATCATCATCATTCCCCCCATAAAGGGTATCATTATCAAAGCCACCAGAGAGACTATCTATTCCATCTCCACCCGATAAATAATCATTACCATCTCCTCCACTAAGAGTATCATCCCCTAAACCACTTATTAGAGTGTCATTACCATTTTCCCCTGTTAAAACGTCATTTCCTTCATCTGAGGTAAGATAATCATTACCATCTCCTCCCCTTAAAAAATCGTCGTCTAAACCACCAATGAGGGTGTCGTTACCGGCTTCTCCTTCTAAAGTATCGTCTCCTTCATTTCCTTGTAGAAAATCATCGCCATCTCTGCCTAATAAAAAGCGACTTTGATCATCTCATTGTCTTTAAAAACATTGTTGAAGGTTTCTCCCTTAATGGTCGTCAAAAGTTAGGGGGAAAACGGGTGAAAGTTGAAAACCGATGTGCTGGTGTTGACTGTACCTTTAGCGCACCTAAAAGCGTTAGTCTCACTGCTCCCAAAATTAAAACGGGCAACAACCCCACTGGCAAAAATCAATGGCCGGGTAATCGTGCTAGAAAACCGATTGCTGTGCGTTTACCCCTAGAACTTGACCAGTGGTTACGTGTTTATATTGGGGATTATATTGACGATTTTAATATTGTGCGTTTACCCCTAGAACTTGACCAGTGGTTACGTCATTATGCCTATCATCAAGGTCTTTCTCTTACTCAAGTCATCGAGGAAGCTGTCAAGCTTAAACAACAATCTCCTTAATTTTTATCTTTTCCCATCGAATTTTTGGCCTAAATTTTCTTAATGATGTCGAAGTGGCAGTAATGTTTCTGTCTCTGGGATTATGACAGTGATTAGCCTAATTTGGTTTACTGATATAACTATCTTTTTTTATCTAGTTTTCTATGCCAGACGCAATCATCTTTGACATTGATGGCACCCTAATCGACTCGGTTGATGCTCATGCAGAAGCCTGGGTAGTCGCTTTCAAACAATTCGGTTATACAGTTGGATTTGAGGAGATGAAACAGAAGATTGGCAAGGGGGGAGAATTTGTCATCGAAGATGTGTTCAGCCCTGAAGAAGTTGAGGCCAAAGGGGAGCAGATTCACAGCTTCCGGAGCCAGTATTATCACGACAATTTCTTGAAACAAGTGCAGCCCTTGCCAAAAGTGAGAGAACTGTTTGAGCGCATACGAGAGGATGGTCTTCGCATCCTTCTGGCAACCTCCGCCCAACCGGAATCGGCTGAACACTACATCGAGCTATTGGGAGTTAAAGATTTGATTGAGGGTTGCACCACTACTGGCGACGTTAAGAAAGCCAAACCCAACCCTGATATCTTTGAAACGGTACTGGCAAAGCTAGACGGGATTACGGCTGACCAAGTCATTGTGGTAGGTGACAGTCCTTATGATGCTGAAGCGGCGGCTAAAGCCTTCCTGCAAACGGTAGGCGTACTAACTGGCGGCTTCTCGGAAGAACAACTGAAGTCAGCAGGTTGCATTGCTATCTACAAAGATCCAGCGGATTTGCTCGCCTACTACACCGACTCACCTCTTTCTCCTAAGCGTGCTGTTTAAAGTGGGGTTACACTTTAATCGTATCACAAGGCTTACTACACAAACGCATCCTAGACTTCTCCATAAAAAGCCCTAATATTATCTATGAAATCAATCAGTGACGGAATTTACGCGGCTATTTCCTCAGATTGCTGATCGCGCTCAAGCCATCGCTCAAACACCGAAGATCGCCCATCCAGGTTCGGCAAGCATCCTTGATAAATTCTGACCCGTTTCCCGTTAACGGTTTGTTGGCGATCAAACCTTAATTTAAGACCTAGCTTAGCTAAAATCCTTTGTATGAACCCTATAGCTGAATCTTTTTGCCCTATACTTTCATTCAGTACCGCTTTAATCTGAAATCGCATGATAGGAGTATTAATCTTTTCAAACCATTCCGCTTCTGTTTCACTACTAAACTCCGCAGACGGGTCGAGGAATCGTTCCATACCTAGTGTCTGTAAGGTAAAGATTTTTAAGCCTAGAGGGGTACGGTTAAAGTCTGGTTTGAAAACTTCTCCTTCACCCTCCTCTTTTAATTTTTCCATCGCTTTTCTGTCCTTTTTAGGCAGATAGCAGTTACCCACTGTCAAATAATAGTGAAGTATCAGCTGTGGATACCACCTGTCATCATGCTTTTCGATTAATTCTGGGGTGACTTTTTCAGTAGCATATAAGCGAGATATCGTCGCTTTTTCGAGGGTTTGGTCTTCGGTTTCCGTTGTTTTCCCTTTTCTTTGCTTTTCTTTTAAGTTCTCATAGGTTTTGTCATCTAGGTTCTCTCTCTGAGATACTTCCTCACAATAATGATGATAGTTCTCATCTCGGATCTCTGAGATCGCTGAGGCTATCCCCTTCCGCGCACCTTCGAGCAAGACTTTTGAATCCTTATTATCTTCAAAGTCATCAACAATTCGATAACCCAGTGATTGACATTTGGCGATAACACTATCGGCAAAATGACCATTTTGATGATTGATTACGCAGGCTCTTTTTGCCCAAGCCGTGAGGGAGGGGGATGCCCCTTTAATCTCCTCGTCTTGTTCGATAAAAGTTAGGTCATTGACTTCTGTAATGCCCATCTTTTGAAGCATTGAGATATTAGCAGAGGCTAGTTTATGAGTCGATGATAACAGGGTTCTGATAGCATAACTTCCGTTGCCAATTCTTGTTGTTGACCCCGCTTTACACCAGACATAACGAGGGATATTATCCCTGACTCGTTGCAGAGATTGAACAACACTGTCAACGGTCTGCACTCCATGAGAAATGACATAAACACCGTCAAAATGAGGACACGGGTTCTGGGGTGTCCCCAGAACCGCCTTGGGCTGTCCGTGCTGAATATCTATACTCACACCCGTTTCTATTACAGGTGAACATATTACGACATCATAGTTAACTAATACCTCGTTTAGATGGTCTATACATCCATAGGCAGGATGGTCTTTATCTTTGACCGATTGACGGTCTAACCTTAATACTTTAAGGTCAGGAAAGTTTTGCTTCACATACGCTTCTAAGTTCCGAGTTCCCCATTTACTTTTATGCTTTTGCCCATCGGTGTGAATAATCGCTTTTTGACCGTTTCTTAGGTTTTTTTCGAGTCGTTTAACCACTTGTTCAGGTGTGTTGCCAGAACAGCGATAAAGTTGACGATATCCGACAGGAGTATAACTGTTATTAACGATAAATTTAGGTACTTTAAAGCCAATGAGTTGCTCGATATAATTAATCGAAATCAAAGATAGATCAGCATCAGCAATAAAGATTTTTCCTAATTCCGAGCCAGCGACTGTCTGCAATAACTTCTTAAAGGTTTTGAGGATTTGTGTTCGTTTTGAGGCGCACGTTCCCCCATTTAACAAATGCCACAACACCTGTTCGACTTCATCAATGACCACCACCGCATCTTGCCATTTTTCTGGCTCAAAGGGGGGAGACGCTGAGGGATGCAGTGAGTCAATACACAGCGCATATCCGAATATACCCCCCGTTTCTGAGGTTTTTATCTCGGTACGATAATCTACCCCAAAACGACGCGATAATTCACGGGCTAACTGCTCACGGTGGACGATCACTAAAACCCTTTGGCCATCATTCAATAATACTTCGATTTTATCCGACAACCACTCGGTTTTCCCTGTTCCATGTAACGAGCGCAAAGCAATTAGCTTAGCATTATGAGGGCTGTGCAGTCCTTCGGGGATATATCGTTCGTTGATGGTTAGGTCAACATAGGGAGTCAGGTCTAGGAAGCTGTTTAATTGATATTCAGCTAGGCTGATCCGGCTATTATAGACCTCTTCAAAGTAATCTCGACTTTTAGCTACGATTAGGTCATCCACGCCCTTTTCTAGGGTATCCCATTGAATGACCTTGACTTCGCATCCGGCTAAACTGAACAGCTTCCCAGTCTTCTCAATCGCTTTTCTGACGTTTATTCGGGTCTTGGGTTTAGGGTCATTGTCAAAACAGAAGTTAATCTCTCTTCCTTTGGTAGCAAAAGGTTTTAATTGCGGAATCAGATGGGGAAATCCGATTTTATTACCAAATTCGTCTTTCGGTTGACGATAGCCATTGAAAATCCCCGGCACTGCGATCGCACAATAACCACAATTTAATAAACTTCCGGCTTTTTTGGCCCCTTCGGTAAGGCATAGAGGAATGTTTGCCTCTATTACCCATGCCCAAAACTGAGCATACGGATTATGCACACATTCTGTAAATAGTAGATCATTATCTTTACGAAGGGTGTGCAAGGGGGGAGCTTCATTAGGTGATGCGTCGGCAAGGGGTTGATTCTGTGGCGCAAGGGGACAATAAGGATAAACGCCGTGACGTTCTGCGATTCGTTGCCAAATCGTGTCAGGGACTTTCAGGGCAAAGATTTCTGTGGCGGTTTTAGCGGGATGCTCATATTTGATGAGTTTTCCCTCTTGAGTCAGGCGAGGATGATTCGGTTTAAAACAGCCCCATAAGGATTCTTTTCCTGTTAGAAGGTCAATACTCCCACACCACCAACCCCCTACTTCAATGTGGCGATATTGCTTTAAGATTCCATTCCGTAATCGTCCATCGTTACGCCGTGGCAATTGCTCGGAATACAAAAGTTCTTTATAAGGGTCATCTCTAAAGAGCGATCTCACATTGAGGGCAACAAGGTCAGGATGAACACCTGAACCGCTCACCCACTCGTCATAGTGTTTCTTGGTTAAATTCATTTAATCTCCGAAAGTTAATAACTGCCGGAGAAATCCCTTTTCAGTTGTTAGTAGGCAACAGGCAACGGGCAACAGGTGAACTTTGTAATGCCATAGATATGTTCTTAGAAGAGAAGGATCTTGGGTCTGTCTCAACAAATCAGTACCTATGATTCTAGACAAGGTAAGGAACAGAGCAGGAAACAAGCTAGTATTATGCGATAAAGCGATCAATCCTACTACTGCAAAGTTACCTATTGCCTCTCCCGAAGAAAGCTCATTGAAATATCTTAGACAAACCCTGACCATCATCGATAAAAATCAATGATAATGGGCATAAGTGTCTCTGTGGCAAGGCTTCGGGATTTGTTCCTTGATGCTCAATGACTTAACCCGTGCAGAAGGACAACGCAAAAGAGTGGTTATCCACATAGCTGTTACACAGTAATCAGTTATTAAATATAAATTAGATGTGTTTGTGCTGGCGAGAAATCCACCAACTGGTGACTGATTACTGGTGACTGAATGAAAAGGGTTTTCTCCAGCTTTTCCTAATTAGACAAAGAAATACTCTCTGTTAAGTTCTCAGATCAAGCTGAGAGTACGTCACGGCTATTTACACTGATGAGCAGAGGTGCGACCCGATGGGATTGTCAATCCCGTTCGGAAAGCGTGCCTTAAGTAAATCTGCCTGTAAATGACACAGGGGCGTACAACCGTGATCCCTCATTGAACAAGGGAAGTACAATAGTTCTTTATACTGGACTTTCATCGTTTTCTCTCCGTTTGATGGCGTTGTGGGTCATAAACGGAGGTGATGGGAATTAATTAAGCTTTTAATAGCAAATCCGAAGACCTGTTCGATGTTTCGTCGATTCTCTAAGAGAGAAATTTTGAAAAACATCTTGACTGGCACGGCGATGATGCTTTATGATAGAATCAATCGCAGTGAAGCTTTCGGGTTTCACCCCTAAAAAAACTTAATAATTAAGTTTCTAACTCATCCCCATGTCTCACCTCCTACGAGGACAGAGATGTTACAGCGGAAACCAATACTTAGAACGTCGTCCAAAATTGCCAATCCCGGACGGCGTTCAGCATTGTTATGGTTTCTCGCTTGCTTCATCTACGACCTTGAATTAACTATGGTTTACACAAAGGGCTACAAAAGCCCTAATTTATCTTACTCCTATTCTCCTTTTAAGGAAAGATAGAAATTAAGCGGTTGTCAGATTTTTAATTGTTGTCAATGCTACAGAATATTTGGCTAAGATATCCTGTTCCGCCTCGGAAGACAGTTTTTGGAAAGAAATTACGAATTTTTATAACTGAACTTTCCCTGTACAGAAATACTAAAAAAACAATTGATGTCATTAATATCTAGAGTCAGCGATTCTCTCTTTAGCCATGTTGTTGCTTGTTTTTTGCCCCGAAACAAGCTATGATCCTTAAAAAGTCAAATTTAAAAGATTTTGCTTCAAATCCTTTCTGCGTAAGGATTTCAGGGATTTGTACCCAGTAAAACATTAGTATTGCATTGCTTTTACTTAGGCTTTGCAAGGCTTTCAGCCTGAGCTAGTATATTCATACGAGGAAAGTTCAGATGGCCTTGCTGAATAGTATGTTGAAATGGTGTTAAATCTGCTTTAATAGAAAAGTAGATTAATTAAATTATATCACATGAAGTGTCCTCACTGTCACTCGTCAAAAACTCGAAAATTTGGATTTGTTAGAGATAAACAAAGATATCATTGTCCCGAATGTGGTCGATATTTCCAATCTAGTTATGAAGAAGTTGGTTATCATCCTCAAGTTAAAGAAATTTGTCTAAAAATGTATCTCAATGGACTAGGTTTTCGAGGCATTGAACGTATCACTGGAATTCATCATACAACCATTATGAATTGGGTAAAAGAGTTGGGGGAAGAATTACCAGAAGATGAAGAAGGCTCGCCAAGGGTAGCCGAATTAGATGGACTTCAGACTTATATCGGGAGAAGAAGCAATAAAGTTTGGATTTGGACGGCTATCAATCCCTATCAGACTGGAGTTTTAGCCATACAAATAGGAGACCGTAGGGGTCAAACTTTTCAAAAGTTTTGGAAAAGAATTAGAATCTGGAACAGTCGAAGATATTTAACGGATGGATATTGTGTTTATGCCAATTATATTGAGCCAGAAAAACACACAATTTTACCGAAAACTAAATTAACAAGAGTGGAAGGAGAAAACACAAGGTTACGGCATTACTTAGCTAGATTGCATCAAGATACTTTAGGTTACTCAAAATCGATAAAAATGTTAGGGTATTCAGTCCGCTTATTGATGCACTATCTGAGATTTCATCAAGTTCCACTTCCTGCTTGATCAACATATTATTCAGCAACGCCGATGATTTGATGGCCGTGTAGAAGGTATCTATAAATAAAAGATATAAGAACAGAGACGATTCAAGAGAATTGGAATCATAGCCACTTGAACAACCGTTTCACTGACTTCGGGGAGTCGCTCATAATCTTTGCTGAGATGTCGTTGTTTACCTAACCACGCACAAGTGCGTTCTACTACCCACCGTTGTGGCAAAACCTCAAATTTAGAAGAATGACACGGAACCATCTCCAAATTTAAGTCCCATAAAGAAGCGACTCTTTGAATGGGTTCTCCATGATAACCTGGGTCTGCCCAGAGATGCTTGACAGAAGAATGAGTCAAACATAGATCGCTGAGGAGCATTCTGGCTGCTGTGACATCGGCGATATTAGCCGCATGAACAAGAACAACAAGAAGTAAACCCAGAGTATCAACTACAATATGACGTTTTCGACCATTGACTTTTTTGCCTCCGTCAAATCCTCGTTCTTGTCCACCAATATCTGTTGTTTTAACTGATTGACTATCAATGATTCCTGCGGTGGCTTCTTCATCTCTCCCTTCAGCCACACGGACTTTGTGACTTAAAACTCGATTGATTTCGCTCCCTATTCCTAATTTCTGCCATTTGCGAAAGTAAGCATAGACCGTTTTGTATGAGGGAAAATCGTGGGGCAATAATTCCCAAGCACACCCACTACGACTCCAGTAAAAGATGGCATTGACAATTTCTCTAGGATTTACGGTTCTTTTTGGTTCTGTTGCAAAAAATTTTAAGGGTACAAGTATCCTATATCAATCTAACTTTTTAAGCAGCCATTTCAAAGAGAGACTCAACAAATTCTTTTTGAGACACACTGCCCCTATTATTGACACCTTCTACCTGACCTTTA
>JBGTGT010000126.1:0-53994 GCA_041746575.1 Microcystaceae cyanobacterium | reverse complement strand
TTGCTGGAATGATTTAAGGCTATTACTCCATAGGCACAGAGCTTCTAGCTCCTCTCCACTAAGAAACAAATTCAGAGATTCTTGTTTCATCCCTTCCTGGGCTTACTTTTACTCCTTTATTCTATCTACAACTGTAGAGTTGAGGTAATCAGAATTTGTCTTTCCTAGCCATAATCTGCTCAGCAATAGCCAAACGGTATTTCTCTTGAGCCACGCTTAAAAGCGTTTTTTATCTTTATTCAGACTGTTTATTTAAACATTACGCTGACCCGTTTGATCTTGGTTGTCGCTTTCAGATAAACTTAAGTTCTGATTTTAGGCTATTCTTTCTTTTCCCAATCGGGACATCTTTCTCCTTCCCAACCATAAGGGTGCATTCCACAAATGAGGGGTGTCCCCCCGTAAATACGACCGTGAAAATGACGACAATTAATACAAGCAGGATGATAAGTCGCTGAAGGCTGGATGCGGGGGTTTAATTCATCGGCTAAAAAATCATCAAACAGACTATCGGCTGAATGAATATCAATATTAAGTTCAATATCTAGAAAAGGTTCAATAACTTCTCGCCAAAATAATTCTAGTTCATCAACGATTTCCCCTTGAAGATCCCGCGTAATTTCTTCAGCAACCTGACCTGCTTCTTCAAAAAATTGTTCCACGGTGTCAGTGAAAGAGGTTAAGAATTCAGCAAAGGATTTGTCCCAATTTTCCATAATGTTAACGGTTTAATCGAAATTGTAAAAGAACATTGATCATAGAAGGGCTGAGTTAACAAGTTTTCCGAGAAATAAACCCTCCTGAGCTTAATTTTGTTTAAGATTACGTAATTGGTCTTGTAAAGCTTGTACCTGTTGACGAAGGTGATCAATTTCTTGTTCTGGATTTTCTTCTTCTTCTACAATTTCGATAGGACGAGGTTCTTTGATTTCTGAGGTACTATCTGGTTGCTGTTGCATATCTTGTTGTGCTTGTTGCACTAACTCATCCACATAGCGACGCGCTTCTTCTGTATTCATTTTACCCCGCACAACCATCTCATCTGCTAATTTTTGGGCTTGTTCTCGCAATTCTTGCAAATTTTCCCCAGCGTAGGAAGCTAAACCAATACCTAAGTACATTGCTTTTTGCACAATATCGCCAAATCTATTCATCGGATTATTCACTCCTATTGAAAATTATAAAATAGTCCTATCTTTTAGGATAAGCAGAAAAAGACAAATCGACTACTTAAAAGCAGGGGAAATTTCCCCCTTATTATAGGTCGGTTCTCCCTGGATTTATTTGAGATAGGATTAAGAAGGGACAGATTCGGTTAAGTTCAATTCTTCAGGCGATGATGACAGCAGACACGCGATGGTAAGGAGCAGTCTTAGAGAAGTTGACACAGACTGGTGAGAGAATGACCCTCCTTGAGCGGGATACTTCTGAAATAAAGCAAGAAATCAAGCACATTAAAGAAGATGTCTCCCAGCTTAAAAAAGATATGACAACGGTCAAGTATTTCTTGCATTGAGAAAGATTAAACCATCGCTATCCTTGATTCTTTCCACCGTCCGACAGCTTTACCCATCACTGATAGTTCTTCTAATAGCAAACGGTCAAACCGTTCAGGTGTCAAAGATTGTGGCCCGTCAGATAAGGCTCTAGCAGGGTTGGGATGAACTTCAATCATCAGAGAATCCGTTCCTGCCGCCATCGCCGCCGCCGCCATCGCAGGGACATAATCAGATTTACCCGTACCATGGCTGGGATCAATCATAATCGGCAGATGGGTTAAACTGCGTAAAACGGGAATCACTGCTAAATCCAAGACATTACGAGTATATTGCTGATCAAAGGTACGAATCCCTCGCTCGCAAAGGATAACATTTGGATTTCCCGCCGCTAAGATGTATTCTGCCGCCATCAACCATTCATCAATGGTGGCTGACATACCGCGTTTGAGTAAAACAGGTTTATTTTGCGCACCGACTTTCTTGAGAAGGGCAAAATTCTGCATATTTCTGGCACCAACCTGCACAACATCAGCAACTTCGGCAATTTTTTCTACATCTGCTGTGTCCATCACTTCAGTGATAATGCCTAAACCACTGGCTTGACGTGCTGTAGTCAATAATTCTAGCGCGCTTTCTCCATGACCTTGAAACGCATAGGGAGAGGTTCTGGGTTTATAAGCACCCCCTCTGAGAAAGGTAGCTCCCGCTTTTTTAACCCTTAAGGCGGTTTCGACGATCATTGCTTCATTTTCGACGGAACAAGGGCCTGCGACAATAACAATGGGGTGATCTTTCCCGAAAGGAATTACACCGTTAGGAGTAGGCACCAATACTTCGCTATATTGTCCATGACGAAATTCTAAACTGGCACGTTTAAAAGGTTTACCCACCCGTAAAACGGATTCTATCCAAGGACTTAATTCTTCAATACGTGTCATTTCCAAAGAGGCGGTATCTCCCACTAAACCCAGAACAATCTGGTGAATTCCTTGAATTTTTTCGGGAGTAAGTCCCCATTCTTTCACTTCTTGAATAATACGGTTAATTTCCGCTTCTGGCGATCCCGATTTCATGACAATAATCATAATGGTAATTTCCCGACTCAGGGCTAATTTTCTTTCATATTTCGGCGTTCTTTACGCCATGCTTCGATGGTTCTGCCTAAATTCAGTTTAAATTCTTGCCAACCGAGTAGTGTTCCCCCTCTATCTTCATCCCAAGAGGCAGAAAAAATACCGTAACTCAGCCCTAAAATGCCTAAGCCAAAAAAGCCTAGACTCACCAACAAAACCGCATAAGACGGCAAGGCAAACCACTCATTGCTCACCACAAAGTAGGCAACGATGAAGGAAGCCATCCCTAATGCACTGGGAATCCCACAAAAAAGAGCCATGCGCCAAATCATGCGTTTACTGACACTATCAGGAATAGTCTGTAAGCTAGGGGTGGCCGAGGGTGTCACCGATTGGTCAATTTCTGGGGAGGATTTTATCGGTTGATTCTCGGCTTTTTTCGTTTTTTTCGCTTTTTTGGAACGAGGTTCAAAGGGCAGAGAACCCCGCGGTGAAGAAGAAGGCATAGAGAAGAAGGATGATTAACGACGAATACCGAGACGCTTAATTAAGTTTTGATAGCGTTCAGTATCTTTTTGATTAATATAACCTAACAGCCGTCTGCGATGACCAATCATTTTCAGCAGACCCCGACGAGAGGCATGATCTTTGGGGTTTTTCTTAAGATGTTCCGTTAATTGGGAAATTCGCTCGGTTAAGAAAGCCACTTGTAAATCGGAAGATCCCGTGTCGGTTTCGTGGACTTGGTAAGCACTAATCAGTTCTTGTTTTTGCGTTTGCGTTAAAGCCATGATCTCGTGATGAATCGTAATTTATACTTAAAATTGACACTGCAATCTATAATTATACCATCTTTGCCCGAAAAGACAAATGATTGAGGAGGCTTTGCCCGAAAAGACAAATGATTGAGGAGGCGATCTCGAAGGAATCTGCGTTGCGTTGCGCTATTCGTCAATCATCGGAGGCAACAAAATAGAGGTTTATTCGTTTTTAAGAATTGTTTTGGCTTAATTTTTGCGGGGTAGTCTTTTTAAAAATGGGGCATCTTTCGAGTAACTTAAGTTAGGGTATCCTTTGCTTGATTATTTGTCCAATATCTTGCATTTTAGATAGGATAAAACCCTTTATTAAAACGCTGAAAGAAAGGGTAAAAGAAGTTTAATTAAATCGAGAAAAGTTTTTGGACTTGCCATCCATATTAATTATTTCGTAAAAAGAGTAATCTTTGTTGGTCTATTATTAGTGTCGATAATCCTCTGATTTATCTGCTCTACTGTTTTAAGAGGGTTGAGATAAACCGTCTCTCAGAAATTATGTCCCTAGATAGAAAACGGGCAAGATACCTAACCCCAATCCTCATTTTATCGCTTACAATAAAGCTTAATGTCTAAATAAAGTGAGCAAAGATTTACAATTGATTACAGAAGAAACCTTAACCCTGTTAGAATGGCCGCGTCTGTGTCAACAACTGTCAACCTTTTCAGCGACAAAACTAGGGTCAATTGCGTCCCAAAATTTGGTTATACCAGATAATAAAGAAGAAAGCAGAGAATTACTCGCTCAGACGAAAGAAACCTGTATTTTAGAGCAAAGTGTAGTTAATTGGTCATTTGAAGGCATTAGCGACATCGGGGACGGGTTAGAACGGGCAAATTTAGGGGGATTGCTATCAGGCAAGGAATTACTGCAAATTGCGACGACCTTAGCTGGAATGCGACGTTTACGGAGAACCATTGAAGATCAAGAAGATTTACCCACCTTAAGCGCATTGGTCGCCGATATACGCACCTATCCCGAACTAGAACAGGAAATTTACCATTGTATTGACGAAGAAGGCAAGGTAACTGATCGGGCAAGCGTCAAACTCGGACAGATTCGCCAAAATCTTAAAAGTTTACGGGAGCAAATTTATCAAAAATTGCAAAGATTAATTCAAATCAAGGGAAATGCTCTCCAAGAATCTGTAATCACGCAAAGAAGCGATCGCTTTGTTCTGCCCGTTAAAGCTCCTCAAAAAGACCAAATTCCCGGTATTATTCATGACACCTCTAGTACAGGGGCAACGTTGTATGTTGAACCCAATAGCGTGGTGGAATGGGGAAATAAGCTGCGGCAAATGATACGGCAAGAGAAAGTAGAAGAGGAAGTAATTCTCAGAAAATTGACTAATAATATCGCAGAATGCTTTGAAGATCTTGAATATCTTTTATACATTGCCACCACCCTTGATTTAGCCACGGCAAGAGCGCGTTATAGTTTGTGGTTAGAGGCAAATCCACCTCAATTTGTGAATTTTCAGAAAAATGAAGTCATAAGTTTGCGTCAATTACGTCATCCTCTGTTAATCTGGCAACAACACCACGAAGAAGGGTCAAAGGTTGTTCCTATCAACGTGCAAATTGATCCTCAAATTCGAGTCGTAGCGATCACAGGTCCCAATACAGGAGGAAAAACGGTTACCTTGAAAACAGTGGGATTAGCGGCTCTAATGGCGAAAGTGGGATTATTTATTCCTGCCAAAGAACCTGTTGAAATTCCTTGGTTTGGTCAAATTTTAGCGGATATTGGAGATGAGCAATCTATTGAACAAAGTTTATCGACTTTTTCGGGACACATTCGTCGAATTACTCGTATTATCGACGCGTTAAAAAGACAGGGATTGGGAAATGCTACAAAACAAGAGGAGATGGATTCTTCTTCTTTTATATTAGAGGATAAATTTGAAACCCTTTCAAAACAAGAGAAAACCAAAGTAACGTCTTTAATTTTACTAGATGAAGTGGGGGCAGGAACAGATCCTTCAGAAGGGAGTGCCTTAGCCATTGCTTTACTGAAATATTTAGCGGATAATGCCTTATTAACAATAGCAACAACTCATTATGGTGAATTAAAGGCACTAAAATATCAAGATTCCCGATTTGAAAATGCCTCTGTCGAATTCGATGATCAGAGTCTTTCCCCCACTTATCGTCTATTATGGGGGATTCCGGGACGTTCCAACGCTTTAACGATTGCGCAACGGTTGGGATTAGATACCCAGATTGTAGAAGAAGCAAAAAACCAAGTAGGGAGATTCTCTCAAGAGATTAATGAAGTCATTGCAGGATTAGAAGCACAAAGACGAGAACAAGAACTGAAGGCGGCAGAAGCTCAAAGTTTATTGCAGAAAACCGAACAATTTTATGCAGAAGTTTCCCATAAAGCGGCCAATTTACAAGACAGAGAACACACTTTAAAACAATATCAGGAACAAGAGATTCAAAAAGCGATCGCATTAGCTAAAGCAGAAATTGCACAAGTGATTCGCGAATTGCAACAAGGCACAAAAACGGCTCAGAATGCTCAAAAAGCCACCGAAAACCTTGATAAGATCACCCAAGAACAATCAAAGGTTTCAAAAGCACCTGTGGTGAAATATTTACCCCAAGTTGGGGAAAAAGTACGCATTCCCAATATCGGACAAACGGCTGAAGTGTTAGAAATGAATGAGGAAGCGCAAACAGCAACGGTTCGCTTTGGTTTCATGAAAATGACGGTCAATTTAACGGATATTGTGTCTTTAGATGGTAAAAAAGTCGAAATTGCCCAAAAAGCTCAAGTCAAACGAGAACCCGAAGAACGACAAATTACGCCAAAAACCGTCCCCTTAATTCGTACGTCTCGCAATACGATTGATTTACGCGGCAGTCGAGTCGCAGAGGCAGAGTCTGATTTAGAAACAGCGATCGCTCTTGCAACGGAGTCTGGAGTACTCTGGATTATTCATGGCAAGGGAACTGGTAAATTACGGGAAGGAGTCCATGAATTTTTAAAAAATCATCCTCAAGTGACTAAATTTGAGCTTGCACCTCAGAATGAAGGGGGTTCAGGGGTGACCATTACTTATTTATCATGAACGGTTAAAAGTAACACCAATACCCAAAAATATAGCAAATTACTGGTTAACATCATACATCTCTGGGCGCAAACCTTGCATCCTGACCATTAATAATGTACCCTATCGTGTCGCAAAACGCTGGAAGACGATGAATCGTTTATCGTCAACCTCATGAGCATGGGTATAACACCTGACAAAACCTGACATTTTTCCTGAACTTTCCCGACGAAAACGGGATTTTTTTGGCTGAGACTTTCAGACATACTGTAAGCATCAAGAAAAAAGCAAAGGAGAAAACACCATGCAACTTACCTATCGCGGACAAGTTTACACTGCCTCTCACAAAACGGCTTCTGTGAATACTGAAAAACGTTTTACCTATCGAGGTCAATCTTATCAACGTTCGGCTTCTATTGCGGTTACGCCTAAAGCAAACTTAACCTATCGAGGGATTCCTTGTATTCAGCCTGAGCCTTCTAACCTGAAAAACTTTAACTTTTCTTTTAGTTAGATCTTTTCCTTTCTAACTTATCTTAAGTTCTTGCTTAAGTTCCTAAAGTTAACTGGTAACAATTCAATCATTCAGCGAAGATAATAGCAAAGCAAATAACAACCCCTTAGAGGACATTCAAAATGAACTTAACCTATCGTGGACACGCTTACCCTTCTTCTAAAACCGTTGCTTCTGTTAATCCTGAAAAACGTTTTATCTATCGAGGTCAATCTTATCAACATTATACGATTTTAACCGTTACGCCTAAAGCAAACTTAACCTATCGGGGTATTCCTTATGTTTATTCTCAATCATCTGTTATCAACGACGTTATTCCCGTTTTTAGTTAAGAGTTTTACACTGAATCTATCATCTATCGACAACGTTTTAAAACTTCTGCGTTCAAAAAGTAGAAATCTTCGATACATCAATAAGGTCAATTTGAGCGTGTTATTTATTCATTCCAGCAAGTTGTCATATTAGGAGAATTTACCATGATTACGCTGTCCAATCAATTAATTACCAAATTAGCGGTATGGTTGCTTGCAGAAATTCTCCTGAATCTTCTTGGTTTGGATAATTTAGCAGATTACAGCGAGTTTATTTTTACAAAAGCCTTTTCTCCCAACCGTCATATACAAATTGTTCACATCCAGTCTTGAACTTCTATCGTAAAGATTAGCGATCGCTTCCTCATATTAGTCTTTATTGGTACTTTAAATAAGATTGCTAATGACTCTAAAAGAGCGATATTTTAATCCTAATTAATTTTAGGTTTCTCTCAGTTTTCTCCCTTCTGCTCGATAGACCACAAGTGTTGCGGCACTATCGGGATGATTAGGCAGATTTCTAAAAAATTTTAATCCTGATTCTAAGCGTAACTCATCTTTTCCTAACTTTTCTATCATTTGAGGTAAAATGGGAGTTAACCATTCATTCACATATTCAATAAAATCCTGCAAGTCTTGCTTAACGAAATGAAACCCCCACGGCTGAATTTCGATGTCTTGAAATCCCGTTTTTTCTAAAAGATAACTGAGTCTTCTGCCAATATAAGGATTCCCCGCCTGTGCTAATAAGTCCCAAAGAGCCTGTTGCAGATATTGATAATCAAGAGAATCAGGGTATAATAGCAATGTCATGATATCTGTTTCATTAAGGATGATTCTTCCTTCCGGTTTTAACACTCGGTAAGCTTCTCTGAGCGAGGGAATGGGATCTTTAATATGTTCTAATATCCAAATGCCATAAACATAATTGAACTGATAATCTGACCAAGGAAGTTGTTCAATTGACCCTACTTTTAGCGTAATATCTGATAATCCCAAATGATGAAGATGACGATGAGCAAATTCAATTTGCTCGGCTTGTAAATCAATTCCTGCTAGCTGTAAACTAGAGAAAGCTTGTCCTAAAACGCCTAAAACTGCTCCCGCGCCACAGCCAATTTCTAATAAATTTTCTCCAGATTGACAGTCAAAATTACGTAAAATGAGGGTATCTTTCCAATAATTGGCTTGTCGAATTAAGCGATATTGCTCAGAGGTTTTATAACCGTGAATATAGTCAGAATTTAAGATAGGATTCATTGATAATTAATTAAATCGTGTATGTCTAAGGTAGCTAAATGCCAATTTTTAAATTACTAAGAGAGATTGATAGAGTGAGGTAACAGGGAACGGGGAACAGATAAAGAAAACGACCTCTTAACTAAGGCTTTTATTATTTTTGAAAAATAGTATAACAAATATTAAACCATCAGCGATGGAGATTAAGCAATCTTTGCCGACTCTCAGATTAACGTCACGAGGTTTAACAATAACGCGGATAAGGCTTTTTACCGTCAATTATGAGGCGTAAAATCCGGTTTACCTAATCTTCTTTAAAGATAGTAGGAAGAAGGGAAAAAGCAGTTTATAACTAAGTTTTGACAATCAGATTGAACATAATGCAATTGTGCCGTTAACACCTGCCTCAAATTTTTTAAACAAGATACAATTAAAATGAAAGCCATTAATGAGTTAAATTGCCATGATTTCTCCTATCCATATTTTTCAAATATTTAAAGTGTATTCCAAAAGTTTGTTAGTTCTAATAATCACAGGATTATTGATATTCATTCTTTTGCTGAATCAATCTGATCGTATCTTTCAAGAATTGATGCAGAATGTTAAAGAGGGGCTATTTCCGCCATCTATAGAGACAACTCAAGTCCAAAATATAATTATTGGCGGACTACAAGAAATGGACGAATTAAGAACAGCAAGTCTAAAAACTAAAGCAACTGTCAAAAAAACTCAGGATCGAAAAATTAGTCGCTTAAAAATAGGAGACACAACTGTAATTTACGAAGGAATTGGACAGATAGAAGCAGGAATTGATATGAAAGATTTAAAGGTTAAAAATTTGGATATAGCGCATCGTAAAATTCATCTACTTTTACCGGCTCCTCACCTAGCGGAAACGTTTCTGGATATTCATTCTTCAAGAACCATTGATCAATACAAAAGAGGGTTGGGTAAAAATGTAGAAAGCCAGTTACAAGAAAAAGCTCAAAAAGAAGTTCTTGCCATCATTCAAGCTGAAGCCTGTGCTAATGGTATTTTGGACAAAGCCAATAAAAACGCCCAAAGTATCGTGAAAAATATTCTAACAAAAGCTGGCTTTCAGGAAATTATCATTGAATCTCAAACACCTTTAAAAGGCAGTTGTCGCATTACTTAAATAGAAAGCCTATTATGTTGAAATCTGATAATCAGGACTCTGAAGCGGGATTTTGTTGAGAACGTTGAAATGCCTCTCTTTCAGGGAATAACTTTAATAGTAACTGATTAATATAAACTTGTCCGACGACGGGCTGGGAAGTCCCCGATTTCCTAATTTCTGGTGGACTAATTTCCACTTCTGCAGATTGAACCCTGATCGACTCAAAAGAAGGGTCTTGCCATGGATCTTCAGAAATTGAGTGGCTATTGTTAGAGGATGAACGGGAATCTTTGGAAGTAGTGGGGGTATTTTGCGAAGAATTGCCAGTTTGTGCTGGAATATTACCAAATTCTGCAACAGGAGGAATCGCTACTTGACGAGACGTATCTCCCATCAATGATCCCGAAGGAATCACCATCATAGCATCAACAGAGGTATTCATAACGGTACTGGACGCACCAATGCAGGTATTTCGTCCAATTTTAACCGCTCCGACCACCAAAACCCCTGCACCGAGAACAACTCCTGATTCAATCACGATATCGCCTCCAGATGCCCGAATTACCACCCCCATTCC
Organism: Microcystaceae cyanobacterium; assembly: GCA_041746575.1. GTDB lineage: Bacteria > Cyanobacteriota > Cyanobacteriia > Cyanobacteriales > Microcystaceae > JBGTGT01. The sequence goes on along the minus strand of JBGTGT010000126.1, from coordinate 43,769 downwards.
TAAACAAACACTTTCTTCAATGGTAATGCGACAGTTAGGTGCCGCCTGCAGAATTACGCCAGAGGCAACCACCACATTCTCTTGAAGGGTGACTTCACCACTTGTATAAATATCGGCTTGATGTACAGGGTGGATGGCCGGAAGACGCATTATCTTAGATTTTGATGATGGTTTGGTTATAAAAGAGCAGTGATCAATGATTATTCACCGATCACTGGGTATAATGACCGTTAATGTCTTAAGGACGTTGAATAATTGTCTCTAAGACGCGACGTTTGGCATCGGGATCAATCCCAATTAACCGGACGTATTCTCCGGGGTGTTCCGCTAAACAGGCTTCTAAATGGCGAATGACTTCTGATTCGCGGTTGCTATCGATAGGAGAACAAGTTCTCCATGATTTCGTCCGAAAGCGGCGTTTATCAGCGTGTTCCGTCCCAATTTTCAGTCCTTGACTCAGGAGCGATCGCACTTGGGCAATGGCTTCTGCATCCAAACTGCTTTGACTACCACCGTTACTATAGTTACTGTACCCATTACCATAACGGGTGGTGGCAGGGGTTGCTTCCGTCGTTGTTGCGCGTTTAACCGTTGCACCATCTTCGGGGCGTTGAATAATCGTTTCTAAGATACGACGTTTGGCATGGGGATCAATCCCGATTAACCGGACGTATTCTCCGGGGTGTTCCGCTAAACAGGCTTCTAAATGGCGAATGACTTCTGATTCGCGGTTACTATCGATAGGAGAACAAGTTCTCCATGATTTCGTCCGAAAGCGGCGTTTATCAGCGTGTTCCGTCCCAATTTTTAGTCCTTGACTCAGGAGCGATCGCACTTGGGCAATGGCTTCCGCGCTCAAGCCAGCACTGTTAGCACTGACAGAACTGCTGTAGTTTGAACTGACACTTGAGGATACACTACTACTCCGACTCGGTGGGGCATTTTCTGTTGGACGTTGCACAATAATTTCAGCAACTCGACGTTTTGCGTTGGCGTCGATGCCTAGCACTCGAACGTATTCCGTAGCATGCTCTGCGAGAATTCCATCTAACTCTCTGGCACTAGAAATGGTAGGGCCAGTCAACCAAGAATTGGTTTTAAAGCGGCGTTCGCTGGCAAATTCTGTACTCACCTTATACCCTTGGCGCAGTAATGCTTGAAACTGAGCGATTCCGTCTCCATCGGCGTGGCTTTTGCCATTGCCATTGCTTAAACTATGGCTTGCAGGGGCTTCTTGATAATGGGGGGTGGCAGTCACTCTGGAGGGAACACCGGGGGTATCGCCGGGGCGTTGAATCACCACTTCCGTTACCCTGCGCTTAACTTGGGAATCAACGCCTAATAAACGAACGTATTCGCCTTCATAGTCTTGTAACCAAGCTTCCAGTTGGGATAATACTTGGCTTTCTCGTTGACTCTCAATTAGTCCACAGCTTTTCCAAGATTTCGTACGAAAATGACGCTGATCTGCGTGTTCTGCCCCGATGGCATAGCCTTGAGCTAAGAGAGAACGGACTTGATGGACAATTTCTGGACTTAAACGCATATTAGTCACCGGGTTAGTATAATCTGCTTGATTAGTTACTTCTATAGAACGCTCTAATTTTTGACGAGCGAGCTTTAACTTAGGGGGTTTTTCAGCGTCTTGAGCTTTTTGGGGCTGAATATCTCCCATTTGCATCAAATGACGAGCTAATTCACGATCACTATCCGTCACGTCTGGTAAATGATCCGCCTGTTGTTGATGGGTGATCACCGCACCGGAGGGAACATATTTACCGGGGGGAATCTCTACATCTTGAATGAGAACGTGCATCATCACGATACAATCTTTGCCTACCCTCGCATTGAAGAGGGTAGAACGAAAGCCAATAAAGGTGCGATCGCCAATATAGGCTGGCCCATGAATCAGGGATAAGTGACCGACACAGACGTTCTTGCCAATCCAGACTGAATAGTCTGAGCCGTTATCCCCTACCACTCGTCCTGGCGCTAAACCACGAATCATTACGCTGTCTTGGATTTGACTCGCCACGCCAATCGCAAAGGGCATTCCTTCATCGGCACGAAGGGAAGCGCCCGGCGCAATGACCACATCTGCACCGACGCTGATATCCCCGATCAAATTGGCAAAAGAATGCACATAGGCTTTCTGGTCAATGGTGGGTTCTGCCAGATTTTTTGACCAAGGGGGGGGAGGCGCCTCGATTTTGCGGGCTACCATGGGGCTTCAGTCCTCCTAATTTCAGTATTTTGGCTTTTTGTGGCTATCTTTCATCCTTTTTGTCATAAAGACGACGATTTTCAACGGTAACCGTATCTATAATGCCGATTACCATCGCATCAAGGGGACGGGCATCATAACCACTTTCGATGCGAGCCGCGCTACCGCGTGAAACCAGCACCCACTCATTAACCCCTGCTCCCACCGTATCGGCGGCAACTTCATAGTCGGGGCGTAAGCTTCCTTCCGCATCCACATATTGAATCAACAGAAATTTTACCCCCGTTAAGCTACGGGTTTTGTGAGTGCTAACGATAGTGCCTCGAACTTTGGCAATTTGCATTATAAATGAGGGGATGGGGGCTGTTTAGACTCGTCTGAGGGGACGGGGATTGACCTCATCTCGGAATTGTTCTACGGCTTCGGTATAGCGAATCGGCAGAACGTATTCCAGATTTTCATGGGGACGAGCAATGATATGGTTAGACAGCACTTCGCCACCGTTGACTCGACGAGCGTTTTCGATGCCAGCAGAAACAGAAGCCTGAACTTCGGATACATCGCCGCGCACAATAACGGTCACCCGTCCACTTCCAATTTTTTCGTAACCGACTAAGGTCACCCGTGCCGCTTTAACCATTGCGTCTGCAGCTTCTACAACGGCAGGAAACCCAAGGGTTTCTACCATTCCAACAGCAATTGACATAATTTTCTCCTAAAAAGTGCAGTTTATAACCGAAATAATGGCTTGAGTTGCCTTAATAAGCGCGGAATTGCTCAACTTCTTCGGTGTAACGAATCGGCAGAACATATTCCAAGTTTTCATGGGGACGAGCAATGATATGGTTAGACAGCACTTCGCCACCATTGACTCGACGAGCGTTTTCGATGCCAGCAGAAACAGAAGCCTGAACGTCGGATACATTGCCGCGCACAATCACGGTCACCCGTCCACTTCCAATTTTTTCGTAACCGACTAAGGTCACCTGTGCCGCTTTAACCATTGCGTCTGCAGCTTCTACAACGGCAGGAAACCCAAGGGTTTCTACCATTCCAACGGCAATTGACATAATTTTCTCCTAAAAAGTGCAGTTTATAACCGAAATAATGGCTTGAGTTGCCTTAATAAGCGCGGAATTGCTCAACTTCTTCGGTATAGCGAATCGGCAGCACGTATTCCAGATTTTCATGGGGACGAGCAATAATGTGGGTAGAAAGCACTTGACCCCCATTAACACGATTGGCTCCTTCAATTCCTGCCGCAACGGAGGCTTGGACTTCAGATACATCGCCGCGCACAATCACGGTCACCCGTCCACTTCCAATTTTTTCGTAACCGACTAAGGTCACCCGTGCCGCTTTAACCATTGCGTCTGCGGCTTCTACGACGGCAGGAAATCCCAAGGTTTCTACCATTCCAACAGCAATTGACATAATTTTTCTCCTATGATTATTGAGAGGGTTTGTGCTAGGTCTAGACGATGAAAACCTTAAATTAAGATTAATAATCTGAACGAAGGTTTAGGTTCTCCGTTATAACTAAGTAGGAAAAAAAACCTAGTGAATGACGGTAAATGCTTGAGGTTGAATCAATTTCTTCGTGCCTAGCGCATAAAGAGCGATCAACCTTAACGACCCATGATTCCGAGTAAAAAACCAAAGTGGATCGCATTCTAAACTGACGTCTCAGACAGCGAGAACCTAGTTTGAGTCTCGGTTAGACAACCGCTTCAAAAAAATTCGACGGGGATTGCTAATTTATTAACCTCAATATTAACAATAGGCAACCTTGACACCTTTGACAATACAATTCAGCATGATATTTTTTAATCGGATGGTTAACGAAAGTTAATCTCTCCCGTTTGGAATTTTATCATGGCAGGGACGTCAAACTAAGAATATCGTTTTCATCGGTAAAGACAGCCAGAAAGTCGGGAATCAAGAAGAATAAATACCTTTAAAAGGGGATAAAAAACTTCATGGACTTGCATTATACATCAGTTCTAATCGTTCCGACGGGAATTGGGGCAAAAATCGGAGGTTATGCAGGGGATGCAATGCCAGTCGCTAGGGCGATGACGCAAATATGCGATCGCCTTATTACCCATCCCAATGTCCTAAACGGCGCACAACTCTATTGGTCAGCCCCAAACTTGTACTATGTGGAAGGATATGCGCTTGATCAATTTGCTCAGGGCGATTGGGGATTACAACCCGTTTATCAAAATCAGATTGGCTTAGTTTTGGATGATGCCATCGAACCGGATTTACAATTACGTCATCTCCAAGCGGCAGAGGCGACTAAGGCGACGTTGGGCTTAAATATAAGGGACTATGTTGTCACAGATGCGCCCTTAGCAGTAGGACTACGAATGGCAAATTCTGGTGCCAGTTGGGGAACGATTCAAAACCCCGATAGTTTATTGCGCGCGGCAGACAAACTGATTCAATGCGGGGTTAATGCCATTGCGGTGGTTGCTCGTTTTCCTGACGATGAAGAGAGTCTTTTGTTACAAAATTACCGTCAGGGTTTGGGCGTGGATGCCCTTGCAGGAGCAGAAGCCGTTATTTCTCATTTAATTGTCAGAGAATTTCAGGTACCCTCCGCTCATGCACCTGCTTTATTGCCTTTACCCTTAGAAACCTCTATTTCCCCCCGTTCAGCAGCAGAAGAATTGGGTTATACGTTTTTACCCTGTGTCTTGGTGGGGTTAAGTCGCGCGCCTCAATTGATCTCGTCATCGACGGTTACGGATGTTATTTGGGCTAATCAGGTGAATAGCGTGATAATTCCAGCTTCTGCTTGCGGAAGTAGTGCCATTTTAAGTTTTGCGGCACAAAATACCCTCATTATTGCGGTTGAAGAAAATGAAACAGTGATGTCTGTTTTTCCTCAAGCGTTAGGAATTAAAGCAACCAGCGTATCTTCTTATTTAGAAGCGTTAGGGGTTATCGTTGCTCATCGTGCCGGAATTTCTCCCGATAGCTTGAGATTACAATCTGAGAAATTACTTCAGGTCTTGTAACCTAGATAGACTCCCCAAACTTGCTTAAGCAAACCTTAATATTTTTCTACCCCTTGACTAAATAGAAAAAGCTATCTATAATTGTAAACAAGGTGCGAGGAGCGAACCAGATTAAGAGAGCCGAGACGAAACACGGAAAGTCGTCGGCTCTCTTTCTGATTTTTAGGGTATTTTTTCATGGTCACAGAAGGGACTTATCTAGAAGCGTTATCTGTCCAAGAATTTAACGAATATCTCCAATTTTCTTTAGAAAATGATCCCCAATTGCGACAGGTTTGGATTATTGGGGAAGTATCGAGTCTTCATGACCATCCTAGTGGCGTATTTTTAACGTTAAGTGATCCGGAAAATCCCGCAACATTACAATGTGTGATTTGGCGATCGCAATTAGGAAAATTGACTCAGTTTCCGCAAAAAGGAGAGAAAGTTCTGGTTTTAGGTAGCATTCGACTTTACGGTAAACGAGGAGAGTACAAGCTTAATCTATATCAATGTTTAGCGATTGGGGAAGGGATACAGTCGCTACAATCCCAGCAACTACGATGGCGTTTACAAAATGAAGGATTATTTGACTTGAGTCGTAAACGACCAATTCCGGCTTTTCCAGCGAAAATTGCCGTGGTTACCTCTCCTAATGCGGCCGCTTGGGGGGACATCTGCCGTACCCTTAGTCAACGTTATCCTAATCTAACCTTACTTCTCTCTCCGGCAGTAGTACAAGGTGAAAAAGCTCCATCATCAATTGCTTCAGCGATTCAGCGCGTAAATAAGGATGGACGAGCTAATATCTTACTTTTAGCACGAGGAGGCGGATCGGTAGAAGATTTAGCCTGTTTTAACGACGAAAAGGTGGTAAGAGCGATTGCTGAAAGCGAAATTCCTGTTGTGACAGGAATTGGTCACGAAAGGGACGAATCTTTAGCAGATTTAGTAGCAGACATTGCTTTTCATACACCTACCGCCGCCGCCGAAAAAATTGTACCAGATTACACTCAATTAGTGGCAGATTATTATCAATATCGTCATCAGTTAGATAAAGCATTACAAGATCGTTTGAAATTCGAGAAAGAACGGTTAAGTTCTCTAAAAGACCGTTTAAAAAGACAACCAGAAATGTCTAGAACGTTGATTCAAGCAACCCATCGTTGTCAATTATTACAAGAAAAGTTACTTTCCCTTGATCCAGAAGCTGTGTTAAAACGAGGCTATGCCGTGATCAAGCAGGCAGATGGAGTGATTTTGAACTCAACTGATTTAATTAATCCTGATCAAGAATTAATAATTGAATTCGGACAAGACAAAATAAAAGTTAAAGTATTAGAAATTTCAGATTTCTCGTAGAAATAGGGAAGTTGAAACTAGCATTGTGCATTTCTTAGCAGTTTTTTGTAAGGCAGTAAAATGATCAGAAGTTAAATAAAAAAAACTAATTTTGTAGGCGGTAAATTAAGGACAATTAGCAACGATTAACGCTGATTTTTGGGGATGAGTAAAATGAGAATAATCGTAGCCAGTAGAATAAACACGAGTAGGGTGAACAATAGCATTTTTGAAATCCTCGATGATAGTAATAGATTAATTTTTAACTTCTAAAGAATCAAGACTCATCTGAATGACCATTACGGTATTGATTGAGTAAATATTCCCAAATTCGTCTAATTTCTGCTTGATTTTGCTCCATTCTTAATTCATGTTGTTCCATTCGTTGCTCTATTTGCTCCATTCTCGCTTCCATTCTCGCTTGACTTTCTCGTTGAAATTGAGCTAAATCAGTAAAAATTCCCAAAGCTTCGTCCATGTGTGTCCGTAATTGAACCATTTCTGCTTGGCTCTGCTCAAACATTCGTTCATGTCTATCAATATAACGGGCAATCGTTTCTAAAAATCGCTCCGCTTGATCTAATCGTTGTTCAGTGTCCATGCTTCAATATAGGGATCTAATCTCAATTAATTCATTTTATGTCAAGATCAAGCCTCATCTGAATGACCATTACGGCTTTGATTGAGTAAATATTCCCAAATACGTCTGATTTCTGTTTGATTTTGTTCGATTCTTAGTTCTGCTTGCTCCATTCTCGCTTGACTTTCTCGTTGAAATTGAGCTAAATCAGTAAAAATTCCCAAAACTTCGTCCATGTGCGTCCGTAATTGAGCCATTTCTGCTTGACTCTGCTCAAACATTCGTTCATGTCTATCAATATAATGGGCAATCGTTTCTAAAAATCGCTCCGCTTGATCTAATCGTTGTTCAGTGTCCACAATGGAATATTTAAATTATGCAACGACTTAATTATCCCTTATTCAACCATTGATTGACATCATTGGCAAAATCTTCATAACGACGAAGAGGCGTGACTTTGATGGTAACGTGTTGCCCCATTTCCTGCATAATCGGTAAAGTTAAGGTGATTTGATCAAGTTCATCGGGAGAATTGACATTAACGATGGCAATGACTCGTCGTTCGCCCACACATTTCCACAAATCTACCACAATCCCTGCCGCTTTTGCCCCTAAAGCCGCGTCTGCTTCCTTCGACCAAATCGAAAATAAGTCTTTTTGGGTCATATTTGCGGGATATTCTACTTGAAAATCCAAATGATAAAGCATTGCTTCGTTTCTCCTAGGGTTGATTTAAACCCTTCGTAAAAAGTGAGCCAAATATCTTGCCGGTTATCAGCGAGAAACTGGTTTCTGCTTTAATTATATTAAGAATAATTTTAGGAATATTTCGGCAAACTTAAATTAAATTTAAAGAATATTTCGATGAATGATAAATAAAAATGCAATGGTATTCTTTTAGTCTCATTACTATTTCCTGTCTTTTAACAACCTTAATTTATGGTTTAAGCTATTCTTCTTTTCAGTCCGTTCTTTCTTCCCCTTCTTGGCAATCTCAAGTTGTTTCTCAACCCTTTTCAGGGAATGAAATTCTCCTCAATGGTCGCACCTTTTCGGTGCCATGGACACAATGGACAGAGGGCAATCAAATTCGATGGGGAATCAGTGATATTGGGGCAATGCAGTTGTTAGGATTGGAACTTGAAAGCAACAATGGGGACAAAATACAGCCGATTCAGTGGTTTTCCTCAGAAAATAAAGAAAATATACCTTTACCTGTTAAGTTTATCACTCCCTATCGTTATTTAGACGTTACTGATTTCTTAGAAAATGCGGGCATTAAAGTAGGAATTCAAGAAAATAATCTATTTTTAACTACCCTTTCCGCTAATATTGTCAATTTACGCCTCGGAAAACAAGAATTTGGTCAACGTATTGTCTTAGATTTAGATCGTCCCACCCCTTGGCAAATCAGTCAAAATAAAACCGAAGGAGTGGTAATCGTAGAGGGGATCACGCCTCCTGATTTATTGCGTCAATATCCTTTTATTTCGCCAAAAACAGACAATAATAGCGATGAAGATGACTTAAGCAGTCAAAACCTTTCCGATTCATCTTCTTCCTTAGTCGGTTTAGAAAATAAGGGAACATTAAGCAAAATTCGGGTCAATTTACCTCCTTCACAAGGATTACGGGTATTTAGCCTCAATAATCCTCCCCGCTTAGTCATTGATGTTCGTCCCGACTACAGCTTACCGCAAGAAATTCGTTGGACAGAGGGGATTATATGGCGACGACAAGAGGTTACCTTACAACAAGATAACTTCCCAGTGACGTGGTTAGAAATTGATCAAAGGGCTTCTAATCTTCAATTAAAACCGATTTTACGACCTTTGACAGGTTTAGAAGGCATTAATCCTTTAGTTACGATGGCTAACCTAGCGAAAGCGTCTGCCGCAATTAACGGAGGCTTTTTTAATCGTAATAATAAACTCCCTCTAGGAGCGATTCGACAAGACCAACAATGGTTATCCGGCCCCATTTTAAACCGAGGTGCGATCGCTTGGGATCAAAACGGTTATATTAAAATGAGTCGTTTAAGCCTCAAAGAAACCTTAGTTACTAATAATGGACAACGATTACCGATTTTATTTCTCAATAGTGCCTATCTTGACCAAGGATTAGCCCGTTATACCTCAGCATGGGGAGACAGTTATACCCCCTTAACCGATAATGAGATAATCATCAGCGTACAGAATAATCAAGTGATTGGGCAAAAAAACGCAGGTAAGGCAGGAAACGAGAAATTTACAATTTTTCCCAAAGATTATATCCTAGTTATTCGTAAAAACGCCCTTTCTTCTTCCATTTTAGCCATAGGGACAACCTTAAGTATCGAATCTCAAACTCAACCACCAGAATTTGCTAATTTCCCCAATATTTTGGGCGCAGGCCCTCTCTTACTGCAAAATGGTCAGATTGTCTTAGATGCAAAAGCAGAAGGATTTAGTCCAGCGTTTCAAAATCAACAAGCCTCCCGTAGTGGGATTGCCCTTCACCGTAACGGAAAACTCATGTTAGTGGCCGTTCACCATCGCATCAATGGAAAAGGAGTAAGCTTATCCGAATTTGCTCAAATATTACAAAAAATGGGTGCAAAAGAAGCCTTAAATTTAGATGGAGGCAGTTCAACTTCCTTAAGTTTAGGTGGCCAATTAATTGATCGTTCTGCCGTTACCGCCGCTAGGGTTCACAATGGAATAGGCGTCTTTGTGAATTCCCCCTTTTAAACAATCCTCAACTTGAGATTTATGTTATCGTAAGCAAGATATAAAAGTAGGAACTCAAGGACTGTTTACTACATAACCGAAAAAAAGGAGTCATTGACGATGGTTCACTTACAAGAATCCTCTCAAACCGAGAACTTAGCGTTTTTCTCTGTTGCCCATAGCGACAAAGTTGCCTCTAGCGAAATGCGTCCTTGGGGTTCATTTACCACCCTAGAAGAAGGCCCAGGCTATAAAATAAAACGAATTGAAGTCAATCCCGGTCATCGTCTCAGTTTACAGATGCACCATCATCGTAGTGAACACTGGATTGTTGTCTCTGGCACCGCCAAAGTGACTTGTGGTGAGATAGAAGAAATTTTAGCGGCAAATCAATCCACCTATGTCCCTCAGTGTACCACCCACCGTCTGGAAAATCCTGGCGTGATCAAACTCGTGTTAATTGAAGTTCAAAATGGGGAATACTTAGGAGAAGATGACATTATTCGTTTTCAAGACGATTACGCCCGTCATCAATCTTAATTCTCTGGAATGGAGGGAAGGCAAAGCCAAATATTAGGGTGAAAGGGCAATTTTTGATTAAAATCGGCTTTCTCCCTGATGCTTCCTTAAATTCCTCCAATCTACTTAGTATTCCTATTTCCATGAAACGGTACATCTGTCAAGATTGTGGGCATCAGATGATCACGGCGCAAAAACCATCCGCCTGTGAAGTCTGTAGTGGTACTATATTATTACCTTTTGTTGGAAAAAAAGCAGCGACAGGACATTCCAGTAAACCCAGTACGCTGATTGATGTTTCGGGATTTGGCGTTAAAAAAACAATTAAACGGCCATCTTCTGAAGCTCTTCCCCCGCTACCGCCGCCACCCCCTCCTGCTTTAGCACCGACTCGGCGTCCTTTTCGTCACAATCCGGGTTCGTTAGACTCTACCATGATGAACGTTGCCCCTCCTTCTTCGATTCAGATGGATTCTTCGATGCTCGCTTCCTATCATCAACCCCGTCAGATTTATAAACAGCGTCAACATCCGGCAAAGATATCGTTTCCCCTTAAAAAACTTTTCTGGGGAGGCTTAATTTGTTCTATTGTTGGGGTCATGGGTTATTTTATTAATGCTTGGTGGATGCCCTTTTTTAAGGCAGATAGCTTTACCAAAGTAATTTTAGAAGATAATTTTTCGGCTTCTCAGAAATGGTCATTAACCCATGGGTCAAAAATTAAAAATGGTGGATTATTTCACCTTCAACCCTATGTTAAACACTATGGCAAATCAATATGGACAGGGTATAAATTTATTAACGTTGATTTTTCTGCCGATGCTAAAAAAATTAATGGGCCAGAGAATGTTCCCTATGGATTAGTTACTCGTTTAGGGGGAGAAAATTACGAAAATTTCTATTATTTAATGATTGCAGGAAACGGAACTTGGATTATGGGCAAACATACCAAGGGGAGTTGGGAAAAACAAGGAAAATGGCATAAAAGTCAAATTATCAATAAAGGCAATCAAGAAATGAATAAACTCAGAATGGTGGTCAAAGGAGATTTGGTGATAGGGTATATTAATGGTAAACGAGTGGGACATTTTCGAGATAAATCTTTTCAATCTGGCTATATCGCCGTGACTTCTTTTCGAGGAACAGGAGACGCAGTAGCTGTGTATTTTGATAACGTCGTTGCTAAAATTGAAGATAAATCTCAATAAGTTTTTGACGTTTTCTGAAATGATTCAATTATCTCCCACCGCTATCCAAGAAATCAAACGAATGCAACACAGTCGTCAGCAGATGAATACTTCTCTGCGTTTGACAGTTAAACAAGGTGGATGTGCAGGACAATACTATCATTGGGAGTTATGGTCGTCTGCTCCACTAGAAGGGGATATTATTGTTGAAAACCCTGAAATTGACCTTATTATTGACGAAAGTAGTCAATCTTATCTCCATAATCTCCGTATTGATTATGCAGAAGACTTAATGGGAGGAGGATTTCGTTTCCATAACGCTCAAGCAACATCAACCTGTCGCTGTGGTTTATCTTTTCAGACGTAGGAAGGAAAAATTTAATCCGTAAAAATGATTTAATGGAGTATTTTAAGTCGTTTATTTAGCTTTTTTAAATAATTACGCTAGCCATTCCTCGCCAACTCTATCCTGCCATTTTTTAGTCCAGATTGGTGAGCCGATAAAACCCCGCGAGCGAGAATTCTTCTAATGGATCTCTCAAATATTACGAATAATGAATATTTGCGAATCTTTATCAACCAATGCCTCAATAAAACCTTAAAATTTTAGAAAAATAAATTTATTTTGCTTATTGTCATACATTTTTACAAGTCGCATCAACTATAATAAATAAAAGTTTGTCATCCCCATAGAGAAAGCAAAGGAGAATCCTCATGGCAGTAACAGAAGGCTTGATCATGACCTACGGAGAAGTAGGAAATAACCCCATTATGCTGGAAAAAAACGTGACGACTCCCGTTTGTGAAGGATTAAATAGCGTTTTAGCCAGTTTTCAAGCCCTATACCTCCAATACCAGAAACATCATTTTGTAGTAGAAGGGTCAGAATTTTACTCCCTTCACAAATTCTTCAACGAAAGTTATGATGCAGTCCAAGACCATGTCCACGATATCGGCGAACGCTTAAACGGGTTAGGTGGCGTTCCTGTGGCAAGTTTCAGTAAACTAGCCGAATTGTGCTGTTTTACGCCCGAAGAAGACGGGACTTATACCTGCCGCGCCATGGTTGAGCATAATTTAACGGCAGAACAAGCTTTGATTCAATTATTACGCCGTCAAGCGGCTCAAGCTGAAAGTTTAGGCGATCGCGCCACCCGCTATCTCTACGAGAAAATTCTCTTAGAAACAGAAGAAAGAGCGTATCATCTCGACCATTTCTTAGCTGAAGATAGTTTAACTATGGCGTTCGTCGGTCAAGCTCTGAATTAAGGCTCATTTAAATATAATTGTCATTAATGGGGGCTTACACCCCCTTTTTAAAAGGAACGAGGCATAATGAAAAGGGTATGATAAATTTTGAGTCCTTTTCTGTAAACCTTTTTTCCTAAAATTAGGTTGTGAATCCGAAAAAACCGATAGATTGCCCTTTATTTTAAGTCGCAATAAAAATGATTAAGCAACCCAGAAAAAAAAACAAACTTAAGGGGAAAGTTCTGACGCTAATAACATTTATCATAACAAGTTTTGTCAGTGGTTTTATCATTCTTTTACCCGTTTATTTGACGATTCTTTTTATCCGAAAAATTCTAAATAGTATCATTGGAGTTTTTAAACCTCTCATTGTTACCATAAATTCCTTTATTCCCTTTGATGGTTCGATTACAGAAATCGTTATTGCTCTTATTATTTTGCTTTTATTATGTTTTTTGGTGGGAATTTTTTTTAAAACTTCGCTAGGTTTAATGATTAAAAATTTAATCGAGCCTAAGTTAGAAAAAATTCCCGTTTACCATCTTCTGAGTACTTTAACAAGGCAAATAACTGGCTTTGGCTCAAAAGAAGAAGAAAATTTAAAAGTTGCATTTGTTGCTTTGGGAGCATTAGATGAAGCTTTATCAATCGGCTTTTTACTTGATCATTATGTTGACACGGGCTATGTTGTTTTTGTGCCATCTGTTCCTACACCAGCCTTAGGTGGAATTTATATTGTTCCCGAAAACAAAGTTTTTCCGAGTGACATTCCCTTTCCCAATGCAGTCAGGTTCTATTTACGATGGGGAGAAGGATCACACAATGTTCTAGAAGCCCTTAAAAATATTAAAAACATTAAAAACTAAAGTCAGGTTATTCTATTTCAGAGGCGATCGCTACTCGTCCCCTAACTGTCCTCTTAAAAAACACAACTGACATCCCGAACTTTGTCTCTTATCCAGTTGCCAATAGATGCAAAGATTATGGATTGTTTGCTCAAGAGTGCAAAAATGTAGTGAGTTATTGATTCCTGATTGGACAAATTTTGCTAAAATGCAATTTAGCCAAAAACACTACATTTCGTTCTAAACTTATCACCTATTTAGGAAAAACAACACTATGATTCACGATATCTTCATGCCCGCCTTAAGTTCTACCATGACCGAAGGTAAGATCGTTTCTTGGGTCAAGTCACCGGGCGAAAAAGTGAAAAAAGGCGAAACAGTCGTCGTGGTAGAGTCAGATAAGGCAGATATGGACGTTGAATCTTTCTATGATGGTTATTTAGCCGTTATTATGGTTGAAGCGGGACAAGAAGCCCCTGTAGGACAAGCGATCGCTCTCGTGGCTGAAACCGAAGCAGAAATTGCAGAAGCGCAGAATAAAGCCGGATCTTCCCCTACGACAACCTCAGACGCTCCCTCAGACGAGTCTTCTGCCCCAGAATCTACCCCAGAACCGATCTCTGCCTCAACTGCCACCGCTTCACCCAGTCCTCGTAATGGCCGGGTTATCGCCTCACCCCGTGCTAAAAAATTAGCCCAAAATTTAGGAATTGATCTTAGTACCTTAAAAGGAAGTGGCCCCCATGGGCGCATTGTCGGTGAAGATGTGGAAAAAGCGAGTGGAAAAGCCCCTACTCCCTCCGTAACAACTGCTATGCCATCTGCTCCTCCCGTTGCGCCTAAGTCTGCCCCTGCACCCGCCCCTATGGCTGTTCCGATTGGGGAAACTGTTCCTTTGAATACGCTACAGAAGGCGGTGGTACAAAATATGATGGTGAGTTTGCAAGTACCGATCTTTCATGTGAGTTACACTATTACCACCGACGCATTAGATAAACTGTATGCACAAGTAAAGCCAAAAGGCGTAACGATGACGGCTTTATTAGCAAAAGCAGTGGCTGTTACCTTGAAAAAACACCCCATTGTTAACGCTTGCTACACCGACCAAGGAATTCGTTATAATTCTGCCATCAATATTGCCGTGGCAGTGGCGATGCCGGATGGAGGACTGATTACACCCGTGTTGCAAAATGCCGATCAAGTGGATTTGTATTCCTTGTCTCGGAACTGGAAAGATTTGGTCGAACGTGCCAGAGTGAAGCAATTACAGCCACAAGAATACAATAGTGGCACATTTACCCTCTCTAACTTAGGAATGTTTGGCGTTGATCGGTTTGATGCCATTTTACCGCCCAATCAAGGATCAATTTTAGCGATTGGAGCATCCCGTCCGCAAATGGTGGCCACGGCAGAGGGGCTTTTCGGCATTAAACGGCAAATGGCCGTAAATATCACCTCTGACCACCGAGCCATTTATGGGGCGCAAGCGGCAGCCTTTTTACAAGACTTAGCAAAGTTAATCGAAACCGAGGCGACTTCCTTAACCCTGTAAACCGGACGGATTCTTTAACCGCCATGAGGGGGCATCTGGAAAAGTTGCCCCTTAATTTTCGAGAAATTCCCGAAAAAAATTAGGATCTACGAGAATTTTTTCATAAATTTCTTGACTTTGCGCATTATTTGCTCGAACGATTTTCTTTTTCGCTCTATTTAAAAAATCCATTTGAGCAATCAGGGGAGCAGTTAAACGATTTTTAGGAATCAAGGTACCGATGCGAGTGAAGATGCGATTGAATCTAGAATAGGCATTAGGACCATCCATTCGAGTCCACTTGCGTCTGAAACCACCGCCGTGGTGATAAATAATCTTGTCATAAATGCCAAAAAAAATAGGATGATAATTTTTAAGATTACTTCTCAATAAAGGATACCAATCTACTTGATTATCTAGGAGAATTTTAAGTAGATTACCCCCCACATCTGTAATGGAATCGCCTTTATTATTAATCCATTCATATCCTTTATGCCAATCACCTTGGATCTTGCGCCAAAACTGAATCGTTGTTGCACAAAATAATGGATGAGGCTGAATATCACCATGATTTTCTTTTCGTTGAACGGCAATTAAAGGATAATGCTCAAGTTTTTCATAAACAAACGGCATTAGAACTTGAATCGGAAAAGCATCCCCATCTAAAAAGATAAGTATATCTTCATTTTGACTATCAGGGGATGAACAAACTTTGTCGGCCAAAAGATTTAATTTCTCGGCGTGGTCAGTAATCGGTTCAGTTGAAGCGTAAAAAAATTTGTCAGAATGATCACGAGGCAGAAAATTCAAAAAAGCGTAAACTCTTGAAGGTTCATTAATATACAGATTTAGATATTTCAGTTGAATATCAATCCATTGATCGCTTTTCCAATGAATGGTTAAAATATTAATCATAATCAAGTGTTAACCTGCATCATCGATCATCTCATCGTATTATAGCTTAGGGGTTTGAAATGGATAGATGAACGGTTTAGAGCGTCTAAGTAAGATTTCTTAAAAGCGATTCTCTCTTCCCATTCGCAACCGCTTCAAATAACGGATCTCAAACTAAGTTATTCTAGTAAAGAGAAACTCAGATTAGATAAAATTGCCTTATGTTTGATGCCTTAGCTGAACGCTTAGACGATGCGTGGAAAAAATTACGGGGACAGGATAAAATCTCCCAAAGCAATATTCAAGATGCCTTAAAAGAAGTTCGTCGCGCCTTGATTGAAGCCGATGTTAACCTACAAGTGGTTAAAGCATTTATTCGTGAAATCGAAAAGAACGCTTTGGGAACAGAGGTGATTTCCGGCGTTAACCCCAGTCAGCAGTTTATTAAGGTGGTTTATGACGAATTAGTAAACGTAATGGGGGAAAGTAATGTCCCCCTAGCGCAAGCTGAATCAAATCCAACGGTGATTCTGATGGCAGGGTTACAAGGGACAGGAAAAACCACTGCCACGGCAAAACTCGCTTTATATTTGCAAAAACAGGACCGTAGCTGTCTAATGGTCGCTACTGATGTCTACCGTCCGGCGGCAATTGACCAATTAGTCACTCTTGGCCAACAAATTAACATTCCCGTCTTTGAATTGGGAAGTGACGTAAATCCTGTTGATATTGCTCGTCAAGGGGTGGAAAAAGCCAGAGAACTGGGCGTAGATACGGTTATTATTGATACTGCTGGCCGCTTGCAGATTGACGAAGATATGATGGCGGAATTAGCGGAGATCAAAAAAACCGTCAAACCCCATGATACCTTGCTAGTCGTTGACGCCATGACAGGTCAAGAGGCCGCCAACCTCACACGTACATTTAATGACCAAATTGGCATTACGGGGGCGATTTTAACCAAATTGGACGGGGATACTCGGGGAGGTGCCGCTTTATCTGTTCGTCAAATATCGGGACAACCGATTAAATTTATTGGAGTTGGCGAAAAAGTCGAAGCATTGCAACCGTTTTATCCTGATCGCATGGCTTCCCGTATCCTGAATATGGGAGATGTGCTAACTTTGGTAGAAAAAGCCCAAGAACAGTTGGATATCGCCGATGTTGAGAAAATGCAACGAAAAATCATGGAGGCGCAATTTGACTTCGATGATTTTCTCAAACAAACCCGTTTACTCAAAAATATGGGGTCTTTAGGCGGTGTCATGAAACTGATTCCCGGAATACCAAAAATTAGCAACACAGACCTAGAAAAAGGCGAAAAAGAGCTAAAACGTACTGAAGCAATGATTAATTCCATGACCTTTGAGGAACGGAAAAATCCCGATTTGTTGGCCGGCTCTCCCAGTCGTCGTCGTCGGGTAGCTCGAGGTTCCGGTCATAATGATGCGGATGTGTCTAAATTAGTGACGAATTTCACTCGAATGCGTAGTATGATGCAAAAAATGGGACAAGGAGACATGGGAATGCCCGGTATGGGAGGAGGACTGCCCGGCATGAGCCAAGTTCCCCCCGGTTTTCGGGGTTATACGGGCGGTTCACCTAAGAAAAAAGGCAAAAAAGCCAACAAAAAGAAAAAAGGATTTGGTTTATTTTAACGTCAAAGGTTTCTGAAAAACGGAGAGGGTGGGATTTGAACCCACGATGACGTCGCCGCCATAACGAATTTCGAGTCCGTCGCATTCAACCGCTCTGCCACCTCTCCAAGAGATAGATCTTTATTCTATAACGAATCCTTCCATCAGCTTATAAAAAGCGGCTAAGATCAAATTCTATTTCTGAGTTTTCTTTAAGGACTCGTTCCTGATTTAAAAGTAAAAGTAGCCTTTCTGTGTAATCTACCGCTCCTCGTAAAGTTTCTTGAAGCTTTTGTAAACCTCCATTAGCATATTCTTCAAAAATCTCGACTCTGCGTTGTCCTGCTTCGGAGTCAAAGGGAGAAATAACGTGGGGATCCTGAGTTTCGATGATCGCTAATAATTGAATTAAGGGATCATAACCCCTCGATTGAAAAACGTCTAGACTAATAGGAGAAGGTTCTTGAGAAATTGCCCCTAAGGAGAGTCGTTGTTGATATTTTGCCCCTAACATGGCTGCAAAAGCGATTACGTCTGCATAGGTTTGAAAAGGTCCATTTGCGTCGCCAAAATCCCCTAACGCTTGAACGAGTTCTGCCTTTTCTCTAGCAATTCTCACGCGGTAACTAGCCATAGGAAGCAAGCAAGAATTAGTGCTGGGATAAAGTAAATAAAGCCAACATTTCTTTCTCTATTGTAAGAGAAAGTTAACTCCCCTCCAAAATCCAAAATCTAAAATTGCGTCAGAGGGAGCAAGGCATCTTACAATAAGAAAACCATCGATTCACTTAAAGCAACTTCATCTCGTAGGCTATCGATGAGCATACCAACTTCTGTTCTGGCCGAGCTTTTACGGGTTTTTCCTCAATGGCAAACCCAAATGTACTTTAAAACATCTTTAACCGCCCTATCTCACGCGATGGAAGATCAAGTTCTGGCGGGGCAAGATCGACCCTTAGTGATTGCCAGTTTTCAACGGGAACGCTTTTATCGTCAAGAAGCGCACCGCTATCGAAAAATCGCTGAAAAAACGCCACAAGTTTACGTCTTAGCCGCTCCTGAAACAGATTTTGCCAATCATTCCGGGCTTTATGAAACCATTGCCTTTGATCCCGATGATAGTTTAAGTCAAGAATGGCATTTAGTGATTATGGGGCAAACCTATGCCAGTTGTCTCATTTGTCGGGAAAAGGGCATTAATCCCCTAGAACTTCGCCCAGACAAAATAGGAATGGATAATGACCGTCGTTTTGACGGGATCTGGACGTTTGATCCTGCCATCACTCAACGGGCGGCTGATCTCCTATTAGATCGCATTCTCGTCTATCGTCCTGAACTGAAAAAGAAAGTTAAACAGGCTAAACAGCAAATCACCCAACACGGCGATCGCTTTAAGCGCACCCTAAACAATCGCCCCTCTACGCCCAATTATTCCCTGATCAATAACCCAGATCCCTTTGTACAACGGCTCATTACCTACATCCAAGCCAGCCAGTATAAGCTCATCAAAGCCAATCGTTCCCTAACCCTCAAAGAACATAAAGAAAGGCTGATTAACTCTGTTATAACTGCCATTCGCCATTCCCTTGATCCTGATGAAATTTTGCAATTAGCCGTGGAAAAACTAGGGCAGGGTTTAGGGGTTTGTCGCTGTATTGTCTATCGTTGCCGAGAAAATGACGGTTCTGCACTGATTCAGCACGAATTTTTGAATAAAACGCTTCTGTCACTAAAAGGACAAAGCTGGCCGCTTCAGGATAATCCTCTCTTCCAAAAGGTAATTGAATTACAGGACGCATTAAGCATTGATAATGTGTTGATCGATCCTCGCTTAAAAGAAACGAGGAAATCTAGTAAAAATAAGAATTTATTGGCTCAATTGGCGAAAAGTTGCGGCATTTCTTCATGGTTACTCGTTCCCATTCTTCACCAAGGCCGATTATTGGGAATGGTAGAGTTACACCACTGCGAAGATCACCCGATTACTTGGAAAGGTGAGGATATTGCCCTCGTGAATTCGATCACGACTCAAGTCGGGGTTGCTCTGATTCAAGCGGAGGCTTACGCCAGTTTACAAGATTTTAACGAACAACTCGAAGCCCTAGACCGAACTCGTTCCAATTTAGTGGCGATTACCGGACATGAATTACGAACGCCGCTTTCCACGATTCAAGTTTGCTTGGAAAGTTTGGCTAGTGAACCCGATATGTCGGCCGAATTGCGTCAAGTGATGCTGAATGCTGCCCTTGAAGACGCAGAAAGAATGCGCAAATTGATACAAGACTTCTTAACGTTGTCTCAGTTAGAGAGTGGACGAATTAAATGGCATCCTGAACCCCTTTCGTTAGAGGAATGCGTAGAATTAGCACTGAGTCACGTTCGCGCCCATAATCGCCATAATCGTTTGCCGCAAATTGAAAATTCCGTTTCTCGTGATTTACCGCTCGTCAAAGCGGATGGAGAGTGGTTAGTGGAGGTTCTTTCTAAATTACTGGATAATGCGTGTAAATTTACTCGCTCAGAGGGAAAAGTGACCATTGGAGTGAATTCAGAAAATCCTCGTTGTCTAGAAGTAACCGTATCAGATACAGGACGAGGCATTGAACCTAATCGATTAGAGACGGTATTTGACCGTTTTTATCAAGAAGAAGGAGCGTTGCGCCGTAGTGCGGGGGGAACAGGTTTAGGACTAGCGATTTGTCGTCAAATTGTTAAAGGATGGGGCGGGGAAATTTGGGCAGAATCGGAGGGCAAAAATCAAGGCAGTCAATTCCATTTTACGATTCCTATTGTTCGGTGAGGCTTCAAGCTAAAAAAAAGCTTAAAAATAGGGGATACGGTCGGTTAGGAAGGTAACATTGATGCACATTTTAGCGATTAGTCTATTTTTTTAAAATGTCTAGGGTATTCCATTTTTTAGTTAAAACCACTGTCATTGTCCTCGGATTGTCCTCTACCTCCTCGGTGATGGCACAGTTATCTGAGCCGAATGCCACCTTGTCCTTGACCACTCCTGAGGGGAAAGTCATCAAGGTAGGGGGATCAAATAGCAGGATAAAAGCGAATCAAGTTTATAAAGAACACTTTGAGGGAAAATACCCTGATTCTAGGCTAGAATTCACGGCGAGTGGTTCCGAACAGGCGATCGCTGATTTACAGAAGGGAAAAATTCAAGTGGCCGCCTATTTACCTGAAAAAGCCCAAGGATTGAAGAAAATTCCCATTGAACGGGAAAAAATGGCGAGGTACAATACGCTCTCTGATGGCTCCCGTTATCCCTATTCTCAGTATCGAAGCTACGTTTATCCAGCCAGTGTTATTGCGGCCGCACCGGGGACTACAACGGATGAAGAAACCATAGAATCACCGCTTTCTGCGACTGAAGCAACGGAAGAAAAAAAACGAGAGTTTCCTTGGTGGTTACTGCTCATTCCGCTGTTAGGGGGTTTATCTTGGTGGCTAGGGAAACGAAATCAAGGAAAACCGGAAGTTTTTGCCGCTACGGGAACACCAGTGACAAAGATGCCTCCTGTGGTGCCACCGACAGTTAAACCCGCAGAGTTACCCAAAGGGGAATTAACGATTGATGCTACTTGGGGCAATGATGAGGCGGAAATGAATGCTTTGCCGAGCTTTACCAACTTTTTGAGCTATTCAGTCATGGTTCATCTTGAATCTGAAGGAACGTGGACTTATGGTACATCAGATCCGATCTATCAATTTGCCGAAAAAGTAAATGGCAATGGCAATGTTGAGATGGCGGATGAGCAATGGTTGGATCAGGATTTACGTTATAAGACAGTTCCTCCGGCGGCATTAGTTGCCCTTAGAAATGGTCAATTTGAGGGTCATTACGGCAAAACTATGACATTACGTCTCGAACCGGGTGATACTGTTTCTTTATTGCTAAATGATGAACCCGGATTTTATAAAGACAATACAGGCGTACTTAGCGTTACGTGGCATACGGTTAAGCTTCTCGATCCGCCAAGTCGAGTTGAAGGATAAAATGCCTTTAGCATAAAGTAAGGGGATAAAGGACGGCTTTACGAGAATTAGCATTATTCTCTTGATTGCGTTTTAAGCTTTATAAGCGAAATTTACTCCGTTCACAGCGATTAATGACGCCATCCTCAGCTGATTGGAAGGTTTCAACTGCTAATTGACAACGGGGACGAAGTTCATATATTTCAGGTGTTATTGAACCTTGTATCAAATTGAGAAGTTCTAAACCCAAGACTCGATTAGTCTGTAAAAATTCTTCACTAACCGCTAGGAGCATTTGCACATTTGCTTGAGTTTCGCTCGTCGGAGAGGTTGAGGAAGGTTGCTCTGCTGAAGTATTAGTTATTTGAGTGATCCTTTGGGGTTTTTGATGACAAATACGGGTCAAATCAATCAATTCACCTGAGTTTGTTTGCATAAAGCAGATAGGCTCAGCGTAAACAGAAATGGGACGTACCAAAGAAAAAGGTAAAAAGATCAAGAAAAAATTGAATTTCGAAAGCCGTTTATTCATGGTCATTTTCCTTTTAAATTTAATTGATAACAATCTAAATAGGTAAGAATCAAAACCGAGTGAACAAAATTTGGGCTGATCGTCACATCAATTATAGTTTAGATTTTTCCCGACGATACCATGCTCTGACTAAACGGATTTCTTCATAAGTGTAATTTTCTCCTAACTTTTCTTTTAAGGGGGTTAATGAATTATCTCCTAATGTGTTAACTGCTTGATAAATTGCCTGTTGCTTGTCTTGAGAAACCAAGGAATTTATATTAATTGGCTGGCGCAGTTCAATTAACTCAGTTAAATGGGAGTAAATGGTACTTTCTTTAAATCCTCTCGTTTCTGCAATATCAGCCACAGCTAACCCTTGTTGATAGAGTTGTAAGGTCATCATTTGGCTATTTGAAGGTAATAAAATGGGAGGTTCCTGTTCTTGAATAAAACAGCGAATTTCTGATAAAAACTGATCGCCATATTGTGCCAATTTATAAGTTGTAACCCCCGAAAGATTGCCGAGCTTTTGTTTATCATTTGGTTTGCTTTGTGCCATTCCTTTTAAGGTAGAATCAGAAAAAATACTATAAGGTGCAATTTGATGATTATCGGCAATTTGCTTGCGTAGCATTCTCAAGCGATCAAAGAGTAATTCTGTTTCAGCCATTTGGGGATTATAACGATCAGAATGCACGATTTCCTGAAAAATTGTCATGAAAAAATCTTCTCTTTGACGAAGAATTTCCCAACTTCTTTTATTCAGTTTTAAGACAGAAAAACCATCAGCACTTTCTTCTAGAAATCCCTGATAAATGAGAGAACGTCCTAGTAAACGCCATTGATCAACGGTTCGATCTTTGCCAATTCCGTAGGTTGAAAGAAGATGATGACCATAGTTTTCGATCTTTTTCTTCTTTGCACCTCGTAGCACATCAATAATATGAGTCATACCAAAACGCTGCTGACAACGAGCAACACAAGAAAGAAATTTCTGAGCTTCGATTGTCCAGTTTTCAGTTATTTTAGGCTTTAAACAATTATCGCATTTTTGACAATTTCCTGCAAATCTTTCATTAAAATAGTGCAGTAATATCGTCCGCCGACACGCACTTCCTTCTCCATAATTAATCACTTGCTTAAGTTGATGTTTGGCAATATTTTGCTCTTCTAAATTGGGTTTATTTTGAATAATATAATCTAGCTTTTTATAATCTCCTAAGCTGAAAAATAATAAACAGTCTGCGGGTTCACCATCTCGTCCTGCTCGTCCTGACTCTTGATAATAACTCTCTAAATTCTTGGGTAAATCATAATGAATCACAAAGCGCACATCTAACTTATTAATTCCCATTCCAAAAGCAACTGTTGCCACCATCACCTGCACATCATCTCGAATAAAACGGGTTTGATTTTCTTGACGCACTTCGTTTCTCAATCCTGCATGGTAAGGCAAAGCAGAAATACCATCTTTGACTAAACGAAACGCTACCTCTTCGACACTTTTTCGACTAAGACAATAAATAATTCCTGAGCCTTTTTGTTGGCGAATATAGTGAATTAATTGATTATAACTTCGTTGTTCTTTGGGGCGGATTTCATAATATAAATTCGGTCTATTAAAACTGGAAACATGAACCCTTGCTTGTCTTAACCCTAATTGTTGAATAATATCTGCTCTAACTCGTTTGGTGGCTGTTGCTGTCAACGCTAACATAGGAACTTTTGGGTAACGTTGCCGTAATTGCCTCAATTCTCGGTATTCAGGTCGAAAATCATGTCCCCATTCTGAAACACAATGCGCTTCATCAATCGCAAAGCCTGATAACCCCATTTTTTCAAAAATCAAGTCTAAAAAGTGAGCAAATTTGTCACTTAATAACTTTTCTGGGGCAACATAGAGCAATTTGATTTTCCCTTGCAAGATGGCTTGCTCTCGTGACTGTATCTGTTTTAAAGAGAGGGTACTGTTGAGAAACGTCGCTCCAATGCCATTTTCTTTTAACGTGTCGACTTGATCTTGCATTAAAGCAATTAACGGCGAAACCACAATCATTAAGCCTGATTTGAGGAGCGCAGGTAACTGAAAACATAAAGATTTTCCGCCACCTGTAGGCATTATGATTAATAAATCTCGATTTTGTAAGGTCTCTTCAATAATTTGACGCTGTTTCGGTCGAAATTGAGAATAGCCAAAATAATGCTTTAGCGCAATTGCTAGAGACTCAGGAGAAGAAGCAACGGAGGGCATCACAGTTTCAGTAAAATCATACTACCTTTCGTTTATCCTAGAGGGGTTAGGCGAAAAACTTTGATCATTTGTAACAGTTCTTGACAAAGTGACCAGAGAGAGGGGGAGTCAATGATACGATTCCCTAAAACACCTTTTTAAAGGGAGAACTCATAAACCAATGACAGAACTGACTGGACAACCCCCTAAATTCGGTGGTAGCACAGGTGGACTCCTCTCGAAAGCTTTTACAGAGGAAAAGTACGCCATTACTTGGACAAGCAGTAAAGAGCAAGTCTTTGAAATGCCAACCGGTGGTGCAGCCATCATGAACGAAGGCGAAAATCTACTTTATTTAGCCCGCAAAGAGCAATGTCTGGCACTGGGTACTCAGTTTCGGACGAAATTCAAACCCAAAATTGACGATTATAAGATTTATCGCGTCTATCCCGATGGGGAAGTGCAATATCTTCATCCAGCGGACGGTGTTTTCCCCGAAAAAGTCAACGAAGGTCGGGAATTTTATGGGAAAATTGACCGTGGCATCGGTAACAATCCTGAACCCGTTACCTTGAAGTTTTCAGGTAAAGCACCCTACGAGGTGTAAATTACAAACGTGATCAGTGAATAGTTAATAATTAATAGTTAATAGTTAATAGTTAATAATAACTAAAGACTTAATGCTATTTTCTCATTCCTGATCACTTCCTGAGTCGGTAGGCAACGATAAATAAATTATACAATTCAGTGAAGAGACCTAAAATGTAGGTTTCTAAATGTCTGAGCCATTGCCTATTTCCTCGTTTTTCTTTTAAGCTTATAACCCCCATCTACTGATGATTTTTCCTGATTTTGAGCAGTTTTGTACTTTGGCAAAGGGTAGCAACGCCAATTTTATTCCGGTTTATCAGGAATGGGTGGCAGACTTAGAAACCCCTGTCTCTGCTTGGTACAAGGTTTGCGCAGGACAACCCTATAGTTTTCTCTTGGAATCTATAGAAGGTGGGGAAAATCTAGGACGTTACAGTTTGCTTGGCTGTGATCCTGCTTGGATTTTGGAAGCGAGGGGCAATAAAACCACAAAAATCTATCGAAATGGCACAATAAAAACTTTTGAAGGAGATCCTTTTGAAATTTTAACCCGTTGTTTGGCCACTATTCGGCCCCTAACCTTGCCGCAACTTCCGGCTGGCATTGGGGGATTATTTGGCTTTTGGGGATATGAATTGATTCGCTGGATAGAACCGACTGTTCCTGTTTATTCCATCACAGAAACGGACTTGCCCGATGGAATTTGGATGCAGGTGGATAATTTGATTATTTTTGACCAAGTTAAGCGGAAAATTTGGGCGATCGCTTATGCAGATTTACGGAATGAAACGGTGTCCTTAAAAGAAGCCTATCAAAGAGCCTGTGATCAAGTCACCAAATTAGTCGTCAAACTGCAACTTCCCTTACCCACCGAAGCGGCTTCCCTTTCCCTTACCCCCCCTACCCTAACCCCGACAGAACTTCCCTATCGCAGTAATACGGAAAAGCAACAATTCTGTGAAAAGGTTCAAAAAGCGAAAGATTATATTCAAGCAGGGGATATTTTTCAGGTGGTTCTCTCTCAACGCCTTTATGCTCCCTATCAAGGCTCGCCGTTTAATCTCTACCGCTCTCTGCGTTTGATTAATCCTTCCCCTTACATGGCGTTCTATCATTTTAAAGACTGGCAGTTAATCGGGTCAAGTCCAGAGGTGATGGTCAAGACAGAAAAGGTTGAAAATGCCCCCCTTAAAGCCACCCTACGCCCCATTGCAGGGACAAGACGGAGAGGGTTAACCTCGGCAGAAGACCACGCCTTAGCGCAAGATTTATTAGAAGACCCTAAAGAAATCGCTGAACATATTATGTTAGTCGATTTAGGTCGCAATGACCTTGGTCGTGTTTGCCAGTCGGGCAGTGTTACGGTTGACGAATTGATGGCGATTGAACGCTATTCCCACGTCATGCACATTGTCAGTAACGTGATTGGGGCTTTAAAAAGCGATAAAACCGCGTGGGACTTACTCAAAGCCTGTTTTCCAGCAGGAACAGTCAGTGGTGCGCCAAAGATCCGAGCAATGGAGATTATTCACGAATTAGAACCCGAACGGCGGGGACCTTATTCTGGGGTTTATGGTTACTATGAATTCGAGGGGCAACTCAACACGGCGATTACGATACGAACAATGGTAGTACGCTCAACTCAAGACGGCAGTACAGAAGTTTCTGTACAAGCAGGAGCCGGATTAGTGGCAGATTCCATCCCCGAAAAAGAATACGAAGAAACCTTGAATAAAGCACGGGGGTTATTAGAGGCGATTCAACGCTTAAACTAACCAAAGAATTCAAAAAAGGCAAAAACGTTTAGGCTCTAAAGGTTATGGTACTACGCATTTAATTTAGTAAGAGTAACTGGAGTCTCAACCCAAAATTGTTTTGTCTATGATCAGCAAATATAGCTTGACAAAATTAGATATTTGACCTATTTTCAGCCGAGTTTTCGAGAGTCGAAAGTTGAAGAAGATAGTAAAACGTCAAACCCTTAAATAGGTCGTGCTATATCAAGCGGAAACCCTCATCCGTGAACTTTCGTCCCTAATGGGATAAACTATTAACCATTGGCCAAATCACAGGTAACGAATATGTGTGGAATTGTCGGTTATATTGGCACACAAACGGCGATAGATGTCTTAATTAGCGGCTTAGAACGACTAGAATATCGAGGATATGATTCTGCTGGCGTTGCAACGGTTTTAGACGGTCAATTACATTGCACCCGCGCCAAAGGAAAACTCTACAACCTACGGGAAAAATTAGAACGGGAAAGCAATTCTTCTCATATTGGCATTGGTCACACTCGTTGGGCAACTCATGGCAAACCAGAAGAACATAACGCGCATCCCCATCGGGATATGCACTGTCGAGTTGCAGTGGTGCAGAATGGTATTATCGAGAACTATCAAGACATTAAAGAAGAATTAATGAGTAAAGGATATAAATTTTCTTCAGAAACTGATACAGAAGTTATTCCTAATCTAATCGCTCATTTTTTGCCTGAAAGTCCCCAAGGCGATGATTTTATTGAAGCGATCCAAAAAGCGATTCATCGTCTCGAAGGGGCTTTTGCTTTAGCCATTCTTTGTCAAGATTACCCCGATGAGCTTATTTTAGCCCGTCAGCAAGCTCCTTTAACGATTGGCTTTGGTCAGGGAGAGTTTTTCTGTGCCTCAGACGTGACTGCTTTATTACCCTATACCCATACCGTTTTATCATTGGATAATGGTGAAATTGCTCGTTTAACGCCTTTAGGGGTAGAAATTTATGATTTTTCAGGAAAAAGACTCCGCAAGATTCCTAAGACTTTAGACTGGACGACAACAACAGTCGAAAAACAAGGTTTCCGCCATTTCATGTTAAAAGAAATCTACGAACAACCTAGCGTGATTCGCGCTTGTCTAGAAACCTATCTTAGCCCCCATTGGCAAGCACAAGATCAACCAGAATTTAGCCCAATTAATTTAGGGTTAATGGAATTGCCCGAAAAAATAGACCACATTCAAATCTTAGCTTGTGGTACGAGTTGGCACGCCGCTTTAGTGGGTAAATATCTCATTGAACAATTGGCGAGTATTCCGACAATGGTACAGTATGCCTCGGAATTTCGCTATGCCCCTTCACCGTTACTGCCGAATACCTTAACTATCGGGGTTACCCAGTCTGGAGAAACGGCTGATACCTTAGCCGCATTAGAGACAGAAAAAAAACGTCGTTTGGGCTTAGATAAGCAATATCACCCCTATTTACTTGGTATTACCAACCGTCCTGAAAGCACCCTCGCTTATTTGGTAGATAATATTATTAATACCCAAGCGGGTATTGAAATTGGCGTTGCGGCGACGAAAAGTTTTACCGCACAATTAACGGGATTTTATCTATTAGCCCTAGAATTGGCCTATCGTCAACAAACTTTATCTCTAGAAAAAATTGAATCGATTATTCAAGGGTTACGTCAACTCCCTCGTCAAATTGAGTTAGTTTTAGAACAGCAAAATAAACCCATTGAAGAATTAGCCCATGAGTTTAATGATACGCAAGATTTTATCTTTTTAGGTCGAGGCATTAATTTTCCCATTGCCTTAGAAGGAGCATTAAAATTAAAAGAAATCAGTTATATTCATGCTGAAGGTTATCCCGCAGGGGAAATGAAACATGGCCCTATTGCCCTATTAGATGCCAAAGTTCCTGTTGTTGCGATCGCTGTTCCGGGCATGGTTTATGATAAGGTATTATCCAACGCACAAGAAGCAAAAGCGCGAGATGCACGGTTATTAGGAGTCATCGCGGAAGGGGATAAAGATGCAAAAAAGGTGTTTGATGATTTATTACCAATTCCTATTGTGGATGAATTGATTTCCCCTATTTTAGTGGTAATTCCTTTGCAATTGTTATCCTATCATATTGCGGCACGAAGAGGATTAGATGTCGATCAACCCAGAAACCTCGCTAAGTCTGTTACGGTTGAATAAATTTGTTTTGTATTATTGTAAAAAGAGAATAAAGTTGGTAAGTTTAAAATAAAGTCAGTAAATTTATAATAAAGTTGGTAAACTTAGATAGTGGGAACACTATCTACAGAGGTTCGCTATGGCTAGGACTAAACGAGAGTGGACAGAGGCTAAGTTTGACCGCTATAAAAAGGAAGGTCGTGGTCAAGGAACAGGAAAAGACTATGTTCCTTGGATTAAGATTCAGGATTTTCCCTCTAAGGGTCGCTCCCACCGAATTCCAGGATGCAAATCGGGTCGCATCCATCATTTACTCTCAGATCAAGAAAAACGGACATTTTATTTATTTGAGTGGTCTGACATCGTAATCGACATCAGAGAGCAATACCCGTTGTCGGATCTCGATTTGGCTTTGAAAATTGCGGATGAGATGAATTTTAAGTATCCTGAAGATCCTCAACATCACATTCCCTACGTCCTAACCACAGACTTTATGCTGACCATTGAACGAGAGGGAAAACCTGTTCAAGTGGTGAGAACGGTTAAATCAACCAAAGATTTGGAGAAAAAAACGACAGTAGCCAAATTAGAGATTGAGAGACGCTATTATCAAGCTTTAGAAATTGATTGGGGAATTATTACTGAAAAAGGGATTTCCAAGATTTTTGCGAGTAATCTTGACTGGATCCACCCGACATATCATTTAGAATCAACTGAAAGTGCAGATATTGTCGAACTTCGCCGTATCGCCTGTACTTTGAAAGAGAAGCTAAGGAGCGAAAATACAACCGTTACTAATGTTACGACTGCTTTAGATAAGGACATGAATTTAGAAGCAGGAACAGCACTCTCTTTATTTAGGCATTTAGTGGCGAGAAAAGAGGTTATTGTGGATATGTTTAATACAAAAATCTCTAGTAATTTATCGACTCAAGCGATTCAAAAGATTGTGAGGGACGATGATGAATAATGAAATCTTTGTTAATGACCTTATACAATGGCAATCGGATGATGCAGAAAACCCTCTGATTGAACGAGTGGTTTGGATTGATGACGGTTATGCAGTTGCTTTTATTTTTGATATTTATGCGACTAAAGGATTTCCTCGTAGTTATGCCATTAAAGATTTAAAGGAAGCCTTGAAGAATCAAGAAGCCTCTAAGTTAGAGGTAGATCCTTGGGGAAAAATTGTTCAAGAAGAAAGCTTATCTTTAAAAGAGAAAGAATTGCGAGATAATGCGTGGGAAATCATTTCTTCCTTAGTGACTCAAGAACCTGATATTTATTATCGCTATCTTCGAGGTAAACTACTTCAGCAAGTTATTACTGAATATCAAGAAAGTCATGAGGGAGAGAAATTAGCTGAAAAAGTTATTTACAAGCACTTACGGAGATTTTGGCAAAGAGGTAAGGTTAAAAACGCTTTATTACCTGATTATGTTAATTCAGGCGCAAAAGGAAAGCGGAGAAAAGCAGGAAGCAAAAAAAGAGGAAGACCGAGAAAATATAAGCATGAGCCTGAAATTGGGGAAGGCATTAATATTACTGAACAAGATCGACAAATTTTTAGAATTGCTATTAATAAATTCTATCGAAATCAGAAACAAAACTCCTTAATGACGGTATATAAATTGATGATTAAAGAGTATTATGCTGAGGAGTTTCATTATGATGAAAATAATGTTAAATTTTCGGTATTGATTCCCCCAGAGAAACAACCGACTTTTAATCAATTTCGCTATTGGTATGAAACCGAAAACAGTAATTTAGAAAAAACAATTACCGCACGAAGGGGAGCTAAACGCTTTGCTTTAGAGCATCGAGCCATGTTGGGAACATCGAGACAGGAAACAATTGGCCCCGGTTCTCGCTATCAAATTGATGCGACGGTTGCTGATGTTTATCTAGTCTCTCAATATAACCGTGATTGGATTATTGGAAGACCTGTTATTTATGTCGTAATTGATGTATTTAGTCGGATGATAGTCGGGGTTTATGTAGGTTTAGAAGGCCCCTCATGGTTAGGTGCAATGATGGCTTTGAGTAATGTGGTGACAGATAAAGTCTCGTTTTGTCAGGAAATGGGGATTTCTATTATCGAAGAAGAATGGCCATGTCATCATCTTCCTGAATGTATTTTAGGAGATAGAGGAGAATTAGCAGGAATGACGGCAGAAACGATCATTCCTAATTTATTTATTCGGGTAGAAAATGCTGCTCCTTATCGTGCTGATTGGAAAGGATTAGTGGAAAGACATTTTAAAGTGATTCATGAGCGAGTAAAACCTTTTTTGCCGGGGTTTATTGATGTAGATTTTCGAGAAAGAGGGGCAAAAGATTACCGCTTAGATGCTCGTTTAGATATTGATCAATTTACGGAAATGATTCTTGAAATTGTTCTTTATCATAACAGCCATGAGTTAAAAACTTATAATCGAGATGAGGAAATGATTGCTGATAATGTTCCTCCCATTCCACTTGAATTATGGCAATGGGGAATTAATAAACGTTCAGGAAAGTTGAGAACAATGAATGAAGATATTGTTAAATTAAATTTGATGCCAACGGGAAAAGCTAGAGTTACAGAAAGGGGAATTCGTTTCAAATCAATGCACTATATTTGCGAAAAAGCCATTGAAGAAATGTGGTTTGAAAAAGCGAGAAGTCGAATGCTATCAAAGGAGGAAAAATCTTTACAAATTTCTTATGATCCTAGACGGACAGATTTTATTTATTTACCCTCTCCTGATGGTCGAGACTTTGAGAAATGCTTTTTACTTGACCCAGATGAACGCTATGCTCATAAAACGATTTATGATGTAGAATATTTATTAGCTTATGAAGATTTACAAAGTAAGAAACGAGGAGGAAAACAACGTCAACAAGAAGTTGATTTAATGGCTAAACTAGAAAGTATTGCTCATCGTGCTAAACAAGAAACAGAACAATACGAAGATAAAAGCCAAAGTAATTTACAGAAAACCTCTGGCATTCGAGAACACAGAGCAACGGAAAAAGAAGAAAGAAGGGAGGTAGAAGCCTTTGAACTTCAACCAGATAAGAAGCCATTATCGACTCAAGAAATTGAGAAACCAAAAGAGGACGCTAAACCGTCTTCATCTCCTCAATCAACTGAACCTAATCACTTAGATTTATTAGCGAAAAAACGCAAGGAGCGCAAACGTGGAAAGTAAAGATTTTATTGATAAATATCGTTATTATGACTGGACAGATATTCCCAATGGAATGCAAGCCTCAATTGCTAAATATCGCCAGTTTAAGCAGGTGGAATACAACAATAATCCGATGATTGAAGCGTTACCCCCGATTTTTTCTCAAGAGCAATTTATTGATTTGGTGGCTAAATATCCGATTTATGACCCTTCTGAGAGAGAATTAGAAGCACATGACCGTTTTCATTGTATTGAGCGATTATCACGGTATTTTGACCCTTTATCAAAAACGGTTGATTTACAGCAAACTATCTGTGTTTTGTTGATGAGTGGTTATATTTCCCGAAATCCTCTGTTACCTGAATACGCTCGTCGTTCAAGACAAATTTATGAGGCGATTCAAGCGAAAGATGGTCATCATTTAGAGGATTATGTCTCGGTAATAACGACACCGACAACCGCTTCGGGTTTAACGATTATTGGGGAATCAGGATTAGGAAAATCAACAAATTTAGCGAATATTCTTGAATTATATCCACAGGTTATTATTCATCCCCAACATAGTGTTACTCAGATTGTTTGGCTAAAAGTAGATTGTCCTCATGCGGGTTCTCTTAAAGGGTTATGTACGGATATTTTTTTAGGAATTGATAGGTTATTAGGGACGAATAACTTTAAAAAATTCGGTTCTAAGGGTAATTCTGAGGATTATATGTTAGCGCAAGTGGCACAGTTAGCGCATACGCACCATTTAGGCTTATTAGTCATTGATGAGATGCAGAATATTGCCAATGCGAGGAGAGGACGGGATGATTTACTTAATTTTCTGGTGAAAATGGATAATATTATTGGGATTCCCGTGATTAGAGTGGGGACAAATGAAGCTGAACCGATTTTAACGGGGAATTTCCGCAATGCGAGACGGGGAACAGGAGAAGGTGGAGTGCGTTGGAAACGGATGGAAAATGACCAAAATTGGCAATTTTTCACCGAAGGAATGTGGGAATATCAATGGACAAAGACGGAAGTTCCCTATTCTCAGGAAATTGGTGATGCACTTTATGAGGAAACCCAAGGAATTATTGATATTTTGATTAAACTCTACAAAATGGTGCAATGGCGAGCGATTTCTCTCGGTGGCGATGAAATAATCACGGTTGAGTTAATTCACAAGGTAGCAGATGAGGGATTATATCTGGTGAAACCGATGTTAGATGCGATTCGTTCAGGGGATATAATACGGATGAAGAAGTATAGAGATATTGCACCGATTAATATTGCTGAATATCGAGAAAAATGCTTAGGTGACATCAATTTTGATGATTTAGCAGAAATGCGGCGCATGAGACGCAATCAGAAGCATAAAAGCGCAATGTCACCCCGACTGAAGCAGGTTATTATTGAGTTATTGGATTTAGAGGTTGAACCTATTCAGGCTAAAGCGTTAGGAGAGAGGGTAATTGAGGAAAATCCCGAAGAAACGGACATTTCTAAGCTAGTGAAACTTGCTTATCAGATTTCGTTACAGGGAGAACCGTTTGGGGAAGCAGGGAGCAGGGAGAACGGAGCAGGGAGAGGGAAAGTAGGAAGAAGGGAGAATGGAGTCGGGAAAGTGGGGAGAAAGCCGAATTATACGGAACAAGATATGAGGAAGATTCTTGAGGACGCGAAAAAGAATCAAATTTCTGTATATGAACCTTTTGTAGAGGAAAGTATTATTAAAGACCATCCTGAAGTGGATTTTTTGGTTATTTAAACCTTTAATTTATCTAACATGACTTTTATCCTTCCTTCTTCACTTCTGCCTTCTGCCCTCTGCCTCCTGCCTTTTTATGCTCCATTTCTTTCCAATTCCCTACCCTGATGAACTGTTTTACAGCGTGGTGTGTCGTTATCATGTTCGGAGTGGAAATCGTAATTTTCGACAGACACAGCTTGATTTATTTGAAACAACGGGAGCAAAGCAATATTATCTAGGTTTACCGAATAATTTGGCGACTCTAATCAATAAGTTACCTTTGGGGTCAAATTTAACCCTTAATCAGATATGGTCAAAACATACTTTTTTCCCCCTATTATCGGACGTTTTTGACCAATCGTGAGGTAAAACGGTTACAGGAATTGATGGAGGGGAAGGAAAGTAAATCTATCGCACAGGTAGCAAAAATCCCTAAGTTCAAGCTGTATTATCCTGAATATCTGCGATTTTGTCCCCTATGTTTAATAGAAGATTTACAGCAGTGTGGAGAGACGTATTGGCATCGAAATCATAAAGTTTCGGGGATAAGGGTGTGTTTAACTCATGGGGTAGGGTTGGAAAATAGCAGGGTGTTGATGTCGGAAATGGGAAAGGGGTTTATTGCTGCGGATGAGAATAATTGTGTGGGGGATGGGGTGAGTTATGATGAGGAGATTTTACAGGGGTTATGGGAGTTTGGCAAGGTAATTGAGGGTAGGATGAGGGAGAAAGGGGTTTTTAAGGGGTTGGAAGGGTTGAGGGATGAGTATAAGCAGGGGTTGATGAGGTTGGGGTTATTGGATGAAGAAAGGTTAGCTGAGGCGATGTTAAAGTGGTATGGGGAAGGGGTGTTAAGGGTGATTCATCCTGAAATGATGGATAATTTAGGGGAATATGTGTCAGGGTGTTTGTTGGGGTGTGATTTGTTACAGGAGGTGGATAGGGTGGTTCATTGGTTGGTTGGGGGGATTTTAAATATCAAGGGGACTTTTTACCCCTCTCCCCCCTCGGTTTAAAACATGAGTATAAATCATTGTTGTTTTGACATCTTTATGTCCTAATAATTCTTGCACTGTTCTAATATCATAACCATCTTGTAACAATTGTGTTGCAAAGCTATGACGAAAAGTATGACAACTGACTCGCTTATTGATTCCTGCCATTTTAACAGCTTGTTTCAGAGCTTTTTGTAAACCACTTTCATGAAGATGATGACGACGAATACTGCCACTTCGAGGATCTTGAGAAATACGATCTGAGGGAAAAACAAATTGCCAAACCCAGTCTCGATCTGCATTTTTATACTTTCTTTCTAAAGCAAAAGGCAAGTAAACTGAACCATAACCTTTTTCTAAATCTTGTTGATGTAACCGCTTGACAATTTCTAAATGAAACTTTAATTCTTCAGCTAAACTTATCGGTAACATCGTGACCCGACTTTCCATGCCTTTTCCATCTCTAACTATCACTTGATTTTGAGCAAAATCTATATCTTTAACCCGTAATTGTAAACATTCCGTTTGGCGTAATCCCGTTCCATAAAGCAATTTAACGATTAATTGATGAAGCCCAGATAAGTGATTAATAATTGCTAGAACTTCCACTTTTGTCAGAACGGTTGGTACATAACGACTTCGTTTTGCTCGTACTGCATCAACCTTTAAATCTAATTCTTGTTTCAGAACTTCTTTATAGAGAAATAAAACAGCACTTAAAGCCTGATTTTGAGTTGAAGCGGCGACATTTTCCTCAACAGCCAGATAAGTTAAAAATTCTTCAACTTCTTTTCCACCCATTTCTCGTGGATGCCGTTTATTATGAAAGAGAATATAGCGTTTGATCCAATTAATGTAACTTTTTTCCGTTTTATAAGAGTAATGCTTCACACGAATGACATCACGGACTTGTTCAAGGAGCTTTTTGGGGGGTTTATCCATCGGGGGATATTCAGAATCTTTCTGGATAGTACGACTATTCGGTATGTTATCCCGAAAGTTTCTGGCTATCATCCGAAATTGTGCGGAATGTTTCTGGATAATATTCTCTATAGGGGGATTATACGGAAAGTTTCGTTTTTTTGCCCCGTGGGGGTTGACTATCCAGAAAATGTCGGTATAGTAAATAGTTATGTGTCAAAATCAAGCATAAGAATAGAGGTCTCTCCTATGGTGGAGACTGTATATAGGAAAAGACACCAATATATCTTCAAAAAATAAATTTTGCTTATCACTCAAGGAAGAGCCAAGTACTCAGATGAATTCAAAAGAGGAGCATGAAAGATTATAATCTTGACTTTATAAGTAATGACAATATTTATAATCATGTCAAAGAAACTGTAAAGAAATACAGATTTAGCATTGACTTGGCCGAATTCAACAAAAATTTAGTAGATCCAATCAAATTGACATTTGATACAAGGGTTTATCGTAAAGATATTGAATTCGTGATCGAAAGTGAGGTACTAAGGCAAATAGATAAATCTAATACAAACCATATTGGATATTTTCATCAAAACATATTTCGATACCTAGGTCACGGATGGGAAGTACCGTCACAAGGATATGACGTTGTCAATACTAAACTCATGTATTTTGTAGAGATGAAAAACAAGCATAACACCATGAATTCTTCATCTGCTCAGAAGACTTACATGAGAATGCAAAATACTTTACTATCTAATCCAGATGCAACATGTCTGCTAGTAGAAGTGATTGCACGAAGAAGCCAAAATGTTATGTGGAGAATGAGTTTAGACGGTCAAGCTGTCTCCAACGAAAGAATACGTCGTGTTTCCATTGATAGGTTCTATGAATTGGTGACTGGTAGCAAAATTGCGTTTAAGAAATTGTGTGAAAAGCTCCCTTTAATAATTCAAGATGTTGTTGAGGATAGCAATTTTGAAGCAGAGTCTAATTCTGTATTTAAAGAGTTAAGAGATATCGATCCTAATTTATTGAAAAGTATTTATCTGCTCTCTTTTAAAGAATATGAAGGGTTTAATGATTTCAATGTTTGACTCAGATTCGATTTCAGCAGAATTGCTGGCAGATATAGTTTCCGTATCAAAGGCTACGCTATTGAAGTGGGAAAAAAGTGGGAGACTGATTCCTTTTCAAAATCCTATTACGAATAAAAAAGAATATAAAGCTTCTCAACTAATTCAGTTTGAAGAAGTGAAGAATATGATGAAAAGTAATTGGGATGAAGAATTGGATGTTAAGCCTGCAAGAGCTTTTTCATCTGTTGAACTTTTCGCGGGTGCGGGTGGACTTGCTCTAGGGCTAGAAAAAGCTGGATTTAATGCAGTTGCTCTAAATGAACTCGATGAAGATGCTTGTAAGACTCTTCAAGCTAATCGTCCTAAATGGAATGTCATTCAAGGCGATGTGAAGAATGTAGATTTTACTAAATTCATTGATATTGATCTTGTTTCTGGCGGATTTCCGTGTCAAGCATTTTCTTATGCGGGCGAAAAGTTGGGATTTGAGGATATCAGAGGTACGCTATTTTTTGAATTTTCCAGAGCAGTAAAAGAAATAAGACCAAAAGTTTTTCTGGGTGAAAATGTGCGTGGTTTATTAAATCATGACAATGGGAAAACTCTGTCTACTATAAAATCTATTATCTCGGATCTAGGGTATACGCTTATTGAGCCAAAAGTTCTAAAAGCATTGTTCTATCGCGTCCCCCAAAAAAGAGAGCGTTTATTTTTTGTTGGCATCAGAAACGATTTGGTTAAGTTTGCAAAATTCAAATGGCCATCACCGTATTACAGAATATTAGTTCTAAAAGATGCTTTGAAATCTGGCGAACTATACGATACTGATGTGCCAGAATCAGAAGGTCAATCTTACCCTAAGAGAAAAAGGGAAATATTATCTTATGTTCCTCAGGGTGGTTACTGGAGAGATTTGCCCGATGATCTCCAAAGAGAATATATGCAGGGTAGTTATTTCTTAGGTGGTGGTAAGACTGGTATGGCACGTCGGCTCTCATGGGATGAGCCGAGCTTAACTCTCACCTGTTCTCCCGCTCAAAAACAAACCGAGAGATGTCATCCAGAAGAGACAAGACCCTTAACAATCAGAGAGTATGCCAGGGTACAAACATTTCCAGATGAATGGCATTTTTCAGGTTCAGTAAGTAGTCAATACAAACAAATCGGTAATGCTGTGCCTGTGAATTTAGCTTACGCAGTTGGTCGAAGTATAATTGCTCTATTAAATAGTATTGACGCAAAGGTTGACCCGGGGAGTGATTCTTTATTATCTAGTGAATTATTTCACCCAAGACAACTGACTTTACTAAACACATAACTACCGCCGCTGATTTGAACCGTTAGCTGGCTTCGTTTCTGGGTTGAGACGGTGGTTGTCAGATCCTCGGTTGGCGTTTAGCATCAAGTCATAGAAGCCGACAAGCATTGAGGAGTACTTATGGTACAGATTGATCGAACTAATGCCGCGATCGTCGGACTAGATTTGTATACGGTTGCAGAACGTCATCAGTCGGGCTTGGTCAAAGTAATTGTCCAAGAGCAGATTAAATCTTGGCAATCTAATCCTTATTTTTTGTCAGCTAGTGTGCATCAAAGTTTAGACGGAGTTCGTGTCTTCACGTACAGCCAGTGGCAACCTAAATTTGATCACCGTAGCTTGCCGCGTCCAACTATTTTGGGTGAATTTTTCCCACCTGATTCTCTTCAACTAGAGATTTCTGCTAGTCGGTCAGCATCGGCAGAGGTTGAAGTTGCTGTGGGCGATCGCATTACGCATCTTGCTGAGTTTCGGATGATGCCATCTAATCAACCAGAAATGGTGAAGCGAACAACGGCTGAACTTGACCGAGCAATGAATAATTCACCAGGATTAGTTTCAGCAACATTTCATCGCAGTTTAGATGGAACGCGAATGTTCAATTATGGTCAATGGGAGAGTAAAGAGGCATTTGAAGCAATTCTCAAACAGCCTGGGTTCAATCCAGATAAACCGTATTGGGAAGGTTTAGCCCGTAATGAATTCCATCTTTACAATGTTGTTCATGTAGAAGCAAAAACAGCCTAACAAACTGCTGCTTATTCAAACTCGGAGGTACAGAATGATTGCGATTCAAAAGAACAACACTTTGCTGGCATCGATCGACTTATTCTCTACTTCCCCAGACGAGCAACAAGAACTCATTGAAAAGCTCTCAAATCGTGTGCAATCCGTTGTGCAATCTCAGCCTGAATGTGCGTCAGGCAGCGTGAATCGTAGTCTTGATGGAGAGCGAGTCATGTGCTATCTGCAATGGAAAACAAAGCAAGCATATACAGATTTTATAGAGTCACAGCAGGGATATTCAGAATTTAATTTATCGGATTCCCATGTATATGAGGTTGCCGTTTCCAAACCGGACGACGCAGATTTGACCATCAAACCAGGACGATTATTGCACCTTGGAGAGTTCCGGGTATTGCCTGAAAATCAGCCTCGCCTTGTAGCGTTAGAGGCAGAGATTCCAGCGATTTCGCTGCAACATCCCGATCTTCTGTGTGTCAACTTCCATCGTTCATTAGACGAGACACGCACGATGAATTATGGATTTTGGAGTACGTTAGAGCATTTCAACAAGTTATTAACCGAAGAACGGTTTGCGCCAGTGCGAGATTATTGGCGAGGGCTAGCAGAGAACGAGTTTCACGTATACGAAGTAGTGAGCGTTTTTGAGAGATCATGAAAGATTGTGTAGCCAGCCAGCTAACATCTGAATTAAGGCATTGTGCAGCTATCGGGGAGACAATCGGTAAAGATTGCATGTATGAAGATTTTTGGGGCGTTATCCTGAAAATTCAGTACTTTATTGCATGATTCTGTGAGGGAATTTTCCTAGAACTCAATTTACGCCATGAATGTAGTTATAACCTCTGAAATTTTGCAAGCATACTCTTTATGCCCACGCAAGGCATATTTACTGATGCACGGTAAAGATAGAGGAGAGCTACATGAATATGAAAAAATCCTAGAAAAGCATCAGCTTGAAAATCAAACCGAGAATTTGAAAATCATTGAACAGAGATGCAGTGATATTCATCCCTATAGCACTGAAAATCTTAAAAAAGATTATGAATTTCTAATTGATGCTAATCTATCAGCCGAAAAATTTCAGGCTTATTGCTCAATATTAAAAAGAATTGACAATCTAAATTATGAACCAACTATTTTTATAGGAACTTACAAAATTAATGATATCGATAAACTTAAATTGGTGTTTATTGGCTATGTGTTAGCAAAAATCCAGGGGAAATCTCCCAAAATGGGACATATAGTCAATGTCAAAGGTGAATCGCGACGGCTCAAGTTAGAAGAAAGTAATAAACTTATTACACCTCTATTGGCTCCATTAGAAGAGTGGATAAGTGAGCCTTCTATAGAGGAAGTACCTGTCATCTTAAATAAACATTGCCCTATCTGTCAGTTTCGAGAAAAGTGTAAGGAAATCGCAATTCGAGAAGACAACTTAAGTCTCTTAGATAAAGTCACTCCAAAAGTTCTTCGCCAATATGAGAAAAAAGGTATTTTTACTGTTAAGCAGCTTTCCTATTTATTCAAACCGCGAAAGCGTAAGAGACGAGCTAAGAAATCTCCAGCAGTAACTCACGATGTTAGATTACAGGCTCTTGCTATTCGCACCAGAAAAATTTATTTACAAGAGATGCCTGACTTGCCAAGACAAGAAATAGAAATTTACTTAGACATCGAGGGTTTGCCTGATCAAAATCTATATTATTTGATTGGCGTACTAGTTTGCCAAAGAGATGTAACAGAATATCATTCGCTCTGGGCTGATAATGTTACAGACGAGGAAAAAATCTGGCAAGAGTTTTTAGCTATTGTCAATCAGTATCCAGATGCACCTATTTATCATTATGGTAGTTATGAAGTGCGTGCAATAAAAGTATTAGATAAAAGATTTAAAACTGAACAAGAAGTGCTTCTGGCTCGATTAGACAACGTTAATAAGCAAATTTATGGTAGGGTTTACTTCCCAGTTTATTCCAATAAATTGAAAGAGGTTGCAAGTTTTTTGGGAGCAACCTGGACATCACCTAATGCCTCCGGGATACAGAGCCTTGTGTGGAGACATCGTTGGAATGAAAGCCAGGAGGTTCAATACAAATCAAAGTTAATAACCTATAACAAAGAAGACTGTTATGCTTTAAAGCTTTTAGCAGATGAGTTGAGAAAGATTCAACAATCTGCTGATGCGTTGTCTGCTGTTGATTTTGCTCAAACTCCTAAAGAAAATTTTTCAGAGATAGGAGGAAGGGTAAGTAGCCAGTTTGAGATGATTCTCAGATTTGCAAGTGCCAAGTATGAGAAAAGAAAGATTAGTTTCAGACAAGGTCAAGTCATCACCAAAAATAATCGTGGAGGCTCAATACCATCAAAAACGAAATTAAGGCCTGACAAAATCTTGGAAGTATCGCAGCCAGAAAGCTGTATTCGATGTGGTCATAGTCCTCTTAAGGTTGTAAATACTAAAACCAGTAGGACTATTTGAGATTTGGTCCTTACAAAAAGTGGAGTCAAGAAGATTGTAACTAAATATATTGGTTCTCATGGGTATTGCGCAAATTGCCAGAGAA
Source organism: Microcystaceae cyanobacterium (assembly GCA_041746575.1). Classification (GTDB taxonomy): domain Bacteria; phylum Cyanobacteriota; class Cyanobacteriia; order Cyanobacteriales; family Microcystaceae; genus JBGTGT01. The sequence goes on along the minus strand of JBGTGT010000126.1, from coordinate 2,243 downwards.
GTTATCCCCCTCCTAAACTATTAGAGTTTGAACGGCACCAGTTTTATGGGCATGGCTTTAAATCATGGATCATTTATCAAAGGGTTGCTTTACGTTTGCCACGTGAAAGTATTCTTGAATTTGCAAAAGAACAATTCAACGAGGAAATTTCTTCAACCAGAATCTCATATTTCATGAGGAAACTTGCTCAGTATTATTCAAAAACCGAGCGATCTAACATCCAAAAAATGTTAGAGAGTTCTTTTATCCATGTTGACGAAACCAACTTCACGATAAAAGGAGTTAACTGGTATGTTTGGGTATTTACTGATGGCAAATATGTAGTCTTCAAATTGACAGAAACACGGGAAACCAATATCGTAAATGAGGTCTTGGAAGGATATAAAGGAATCTTGATTTCTGACTTTTACACTGGATATGACTCCGTTCCTTGTAATCACCAAAAATGTTGGGTTCATCTAATTCGACATCTCAATAAAGATCTTAGAGAGAATCCATTTGACATGGAATATGAAGTCTTCATCTCAGAAGTAAGAAGCTTAATAATACCTATCATGGAAGCTGTTCAAAAGTATGGACTAAAGAAATATCACCTTCAAAAATTCCAACAAAAGGTTGACAATTTTTATGAGAATTACATTGAAGGAAGGCAATATAAGTCCGAGCTTGTGCTGAGGTATCAACAACAATTCAAGAAATATAGAAATAGTCTATTTACCTTTCTTTATCAAGATGGTGTGCCATGGCATAATAACACCGCTGAGAATGCTATTAGACATGTTGCTATACAGCGAGATATTTCCAAGGCTTCATTCCATGAAGAACCAACAAGCAATTATTTAGTTTTGCTGGGTATACGTCAAACCTGTCGTTACCAAAATAAGTCATTTTTTAAGTTTTTATTCTCAGGAGAGACTGATTTGGATAAGTTTAAGCCTGAAAAGAAAAAACGGAAGAAAAAATAATATCTGCCATTTTGAGTAGTCGATCTTGAGCGATGATTTAAGATGAAGATGATTTGATGTCTTTCGCCTTTGGCTAACTAAGCTACTATAGTAACGTAGATGTTTTACTGAAAGTCTATGGCATTGCCAGAATTATTCCCTGTTGTTAGTCAACTCTCTCATCAGGATAAATTGCGCCTCATTCATTTTCTTTTGTTGGCAGTTGCGAAAGAAGAAGGATGCGAGTTACAAGCTAAAGCTCTTTCATCTCAAGAGGAATCGCTGCTGAAACAGTTAGAGTCTACTGAAGCGGTTGTTTGGTCGCCTCATGATGCCTACGGAGCCGCTCAAGGACTTTCAGACCTTCTTGTAGCAGAATGGCAAAAGGGCAATGCTTAACGGTCAACGGTTCCCCTTTGTTGAGCGGACTAATAGCAAAGGCTTGTCTAGCTCAATGCCGTACCTACCAATAACGCTGGTTTACAGGGAGCTTTCCGTGGAGAGCATGGCTTTGCTCGATACTGGGGCAAGTGTCAATGTACTTCCTTATGAAATCGGCTTAGAGTTAGGCGCTGTCTGGGAAGAGCAGACAATGTCTATTCAGTTGAGTGGCAACTTAGCTAGTATGGAAGCGAGAGGGTTGGTGTTATCGGCAACTGTCGCTGAATTTTCTCCAGTATTGCTGGCATTCGCTTGGACCCAATCAAGAGAAGTCCCTTTGATTTTGGGACATATGAATTTCTTTACAGAATTTGATGTCTGCTTCTACCGGGCTGATCTTTCCTTTGAATTACGCCCTAGACCAAAGTAAGGAGCAGCTTGTTCAGCAGCCCAACACTACGTGGCAGCGGACGGGCAAAGGCTTTCTGACAAAAGTCTAAGATTGTTTGCCGCCGCTGCACTTCACCGTTAGATGCCTACATCCCGATGAGGGCAGTCCCCCAAGTCTCCTTGCCGCTCCCCGTAGCTTTTGCCGGATGAAGTTCTATTTTGGGGCAATATAGAGATCGCAGATATTGTAGGGTGCATTAACGAGCGTGTAATGCACCTTAATTTATGGCAAAAACCCGTCATCTTCTGTAAAATAAAAGGTGTAAAGCTATCTTTTAAAAGGGTTAATAATGGTTAGTTTATTCATAATAATTAATCTATCCTGCATACAGGGTAAACGCATCTTAACTTAGCCCAAAAATATGGTATGATAAAACTTTGACTAATTTCCTAAATAGTTGATTGATATACATTGATGGCTAAAGGCTTCCAAAAATCTGTAGAAACCCAAGGAAAACAGAATTTTTC
>JBGTGT010000125.1:0-4337 GCA_041746575.1 Microcystaceae cyanobacterium | reverse complement strand
TGCGGCTATTTCTCTCTTTTTTTAGCTTTTCTTTGAGAGTTTCCACCGATTCCGCTATCTCTATTTTTAAAACTCCTGACATTTTCTCCTCCTTATTTCCCTTCTCTTATTTATAGCATTCTTTTTGCGATTTCATATTAGTATTTGTTGACGGTGCAGGCATAGGTGTAGATTGTATTTGATCAATTATTGTGTTGTTTGAGGGAGATTTAAAGGAAGAATTTATTTGTGCAAGGTAAAATTTTGTTTTTTTCATTTTTATAATACTTATTAATTATAAATTTTAATTTGATTAATTATTATACGAAAAGGTGGGCAAAAAACTCACCCTAAAACTGTTATTTCAAACCATCCCTTAACTTCTCCTTCGCAACCGTTAACGCTTCCTCTAACTTACTCGCATCTTGTTTCCCTGCTTGACTTAAGGTTTACCACCACGCAGTAACCAACCAATAACACCGCCAATCGTACCACTAAAAATTGAACTGACAACAGCAGTCACAAAAACTAACCCAATTTGTTTCCAGTTTTTTAACTCTCCTACTTTCTCAACTAAATCAGGCATTTTTTGCATAAAAGGTTGCTGACTTTCTAAATTGCCTTCTATCTTAGCAAGACTTAATTTTAGCTCAGTAATTTCTTGATGGACTGTATCGAACTGCTCAGTTTGCGTCTGTTGAATTGTGTTTAACTGTTCTGTTTGTGCTTGAATTAAGGCTTTTAACTCTTGAATGTCTGCTTCCGTCACTGTTGTCATGATGCGATTCCCCTTTTACCTTACATAATTTTATTATAATTAAGGTGGGTATAAAACCCACCCTAAACTATTATTTCAAACCCTCTCTTAACTTCTCTTTCGCAACCGTTAACGCTTCTGCTAACTTACTCGCATCTCGTCCCCCTGCTTGCGCTAAATTCGGACGACCTCCGCCGCCTCCACCGCAAATTTTGGCAATTTCACCGATAAATCTTCCTGCTTGCAGTTTCTTGTCTTTTATCACCCTCGAACTAAAGGCTGCTACTAAACTCACCTTCCCTTCTTCGGGAACGGATGCTAAAATAACCGCACCTTCGCCTAATCTTTGTTGTAAGCGTTCTGCGGCGATTTGTAAAGCTTTTGCGTCTAAATCACCCATCTGAGCAACTAAGAGTTTAAATTCACCCACAGACTCAGCTTTACTCAATAAATGATCCGATTTTGCAATTGCTAACTCTTGTTTTACGGAATCTAATTCTTTTTGAGTGGTTTTTAATTCCGTTTGCAGTGCAGTGACGCGATCGCTAATTTCGTTTGGTTTGACCTTAAAACGGTCACAAAGTTCCTTAACCACTGTTTCCCGTTCATTGAGGTATTCTAGCACAGCAGGACCTGCTACGGCTTCAATACGACGCACACAGGATGCAATGCCACTTTCCGACATAATCTTGAATAATCCGATTTCTGCAGTGTTTTTAACGTGTGTTCCACCACATAACTCCATAGATACCCCCGGGATATCCATGACTCGCACGTCTGAGCCATATTTCTCTCCAAACATAGCGATCGCACCCTTGTTTTTGGCTTCATCCAGTGACATAATCGTAATCTGAGCATCATGCGCCTCTGCTATCCAAGTATTAATTTGATCCTCAATTTGTTGCAATTCTTGGGGTTTTAGAGGACGAGGACAGTTAAAATCAAAGCGCAGACGGTCAAAAGAGACAAAAGATCCGGCTTGCGAGATATTACTATCCACAATCAATTTTAAGGCAGATTGTAAAAGGTGCGTGGCAGTATGATTGGCTTGAGCGCGACGGCGACAAGCACGATCAATCGTTGCATTAATCGTATCATCGACTTTGACGCTTCCCCGTTCAATACGACCGAAATGGACAAAGATATTAGACTCTTTTTGCACATCTTCCACCCGAATCACCAAATTATCTCCTATGAAATACCCTTTATCGCCAATTTGTCCCCCCGACTCCGCATAAAAAGGGGTTTTGTCTAAAACGATTTGAACCTCCTCTCCCGTTTTCGCCATTTCGACATTTTTTCCGGCGACTAAAACCGCTTCAACTTTAGCAGATAATTGGGAAAGATTGTATCCCAAAAATTCGGTAGGATGGATATGTTCTGCGAGTTTATCTAAGCTACCTTGTACGGTTAAGTCAATGGTTTCATGGGCTGCTTTTGACTGTTCTTGTTGCTTTTGCATCTCATTTTCAAAGCCATCCACATCAACCGTTAAACCGCTTTCTTCTGCAATTTCTTGAGTTAGTTCAAGGGGAAAACCGAAGGTATCATAAAGCTTAAATGCTTCTAACCCTGAAATTTGTTTCGGTTTTTGGGTAATAATTTCTGATAATAATTTCTCTCCTCTTTCTAAGGTTTTCAAAAAGGCCGCTTCTTCCCGTTGCAATTCAGCGTTAATATAAGTCTGACGTTCTCTGACGTTGGGGTAAGCTTTCTCAGATAGTTTAATTGCTGTTTCTGCCACTTTCGTCGTAAATTCCCCTTCAATACCAATTAAACGACCATAACGAATCACTCGACGTAACAAACGACGTAATACATATCCTCTATCCGTATTGGATGCAGAGATGCCATCCGCTATCATGTGTACCACAGCACGAATATGATCGCCCATTACCTTAAGGGAGATTTTCGTCTTATCATCTGCTTTGGCGTAGTCTATCCCTGCAATCTCGGCGGCAGTCTGAATAATCGGAAAAATTAGATCGGTTTCGTAATTATTAGGAACTTTTTGCAGAATTTGCGCCATCCGTTCTAATCCCATCCCCGTATCAATATTTTTGTTCTGTAAAGGGGTTAAATTGCCGTCAGCATCTCGATTATACTGCATAAACACCAAGTTATAAAACTCAATGAAACGGCTATCGTCTTCTAAGTCAATGTTCTCATCACCCAATTCGGGATGAAAATCATAGTATAACTCGGAACAAGGACCACAGGGACCGGTAGGACCGGCTTTCCAGAAGTTATCGGCTTCTCCCATTCGTTTAATACAATGTTCTGGAATACCGATTTTATCTTTCCAGATGGCAAAGGCTTCATCGTCATTTTCAAAGACACTGACGACAATTTGATTCGGAGGAAGCTTATAGACTTGTGTAGAGAGTTCCCATGCCCATTGTATCGCTTGTTCTTTGAAATAATCGCCAAAACTAAAATTTCCTAACATCTCAAAGAAGGTATGATGTCTGGCGGTACGTCCCACATTTTCGATATCATTGGTACGGATACACTTTTGGGAAGTGGTAGCGCGAGGGGTTTCCGCTTTTTGTTGTCCAAGGAAAATAGGTTTAAAAGGAAGCATTCCTGCGATAGTTAGTAAAACAGTCGGATCTTCAGGAATTAAGGAAGCACTGGGTAAGATTTGGTGTTTTTTTTCTTCAAAAAAGTTGAGAAATTTGTCTCGAATTTGACTACCTGTCAGAGAGGGAGGGGTTTTTGTCTTCGTCATGGTGGTTTGAGTTGTATTCAGTCTATCTGTCTTTCTTATCTTTATTGTGACATTTTCCGTTCAAGCTTCAACCATGATTATGATTGTTGCGTTAACTATTTTTGACTTTAGCTATAATGAATTTTATTATCCGTAGGAGACTTGTATTCATGAAGGATTTTGGTAAGATTTCTCAAGAAAATCGTGGTTTCATATCTGGGGATATGCAAGCAAAAGCATCTCAAGGTCATGGAAATATTTATCAGAAAAATACTGGTATTATGAATGGAGGAATGCAAGCATCGATTGGTGATAGTCAACAAATTATGAATTCTCCTGACTGTACTCAACAGGTTGACAATGTTTCTAATGAAACAACACAAGCAAAAGGAAAAACTGATCAGGTTGTGAATAAACCAAGATTAGAAACTATATCGAAAAATTTAGATATGGTAAATAAAACTGTTGACTCTACTGAAAAAATTTTACAAAAATCTAGACCTATTTTAACTAAGTTAGTAACATGGTTAGGTAGATTTATTACAGGTTCTTTTTGGTAAATTATAGTAGGGTAAATTAATGTCTAATTATTTAGATAGTTCAAACTTTGAGCATTCTGAGCATGAATGTCAATCTTGTGATGATTTAAACGATAAAATCATTCAAAATTCTGAAAATTCTACTTTAAATGGAAGTATGTAGTCTGCTATAGCAAGTGGCTATGCTCAAATTTCTCAAATACATAACAATTAAGTGATCGGACGAAATTAATGGCACAAATGCTTAATAACATTGTATTCTATAAATGATGAGCTAAAATCTAAAAAGATTATGATATTATTGAGAGAACTAAATCAAGAAACTGAAAAGCTTTTAAAAAGAATAAGTAGT
>JBGTGT010000124.1:0-33166 GCA_041746575.1 Microcystaceae cyanobacterium | reverse complement strand
CAAGGGTAAGCGATAAAGCAATTAAACTTCTGTTTAAAGCGTTTATCGTACATTGGAAACAAAAATAGATGATTAAGTGGGTTAAATAATAATATAGCCCGCTTCTTCTATAAGAAGACTTAGATCCGTGCCTTATAATTGAGGGGAATAATATTGGCTTGATCAATTGCCGTTTAGACTCTTTTTAGACAAACCTATGCTAAGTTTGCGTGATTTTATTGGTGTGAGTGGAGGAGTGAGTTTACTGTTGATCAGCAGTTTGGGCGCAATGGCACAACCGTCAGATGCCCCAGCATCATCTCCTCTAATAGATCCGATTGAACCTCGATTTAACGTCGAACCTTCTCAAGGAGCAAAAACGATCCAACCTCTTCCCGAAGCGATTGATCCTAGTGCAAATCCTTTGTTTTTCCCGACTCGTCCGCCCGAAGTGGATGTGACACGGGTTAATCCGGTTACCTTAGACCAAGCCTTGGCAATTGCTCTCCAAAATAATACGACGCTCAAGACGGCTCGCTTACAATTAGAGGAACGTCAAGCTCAATTGGAAAATGCGCGAGCGCTCCTCTTTCCTACCATAGACTTTAACACCCAATTTGATCGTCAGCGTTCTCAAGGCGCTCAAGCGACTAATATCCGAAATCTTCAACGACTAAGAAGAAATCAACAAATCTTTACCGAAACAACCGAAGTTAACGAAGAAACAACCAATGTTTCGGGACAATTTGAACTCAATTACAATATTTATCAAGGGGGAGAGCGAGCGGCGCGGATCCAACGGGCAGAAAAAGAAGTCCAACAGCAACAGTTGGAGGTGGAGCGAGTTTTAGAACAATTACGAGCCGATGTGACTCAAAGTTACTACGATTTGCAAAATGCGGATGCTCAAGTGGCGATCGCTCAAGCGGCAGTCGAAGATACCACCCAAAGTTTACGAGATGCCCAACTCCTAGAAAATGCGGGATTAGGGACTCGTTTTGACACGTTACGGGCTGAAGTAGATTTGGCAAGGGCAAATCAAGGCTTAACAACTGCTATTGGTAACCAGCGCACGGCTAGACGGCAACTTGTGACCGTTTTGAATGTAAATCAGCACGCTGAATTTACGGCTGCCGATGAAATTAGCGAATCGGGGCTTTGGCCACTTACGCTAGAGGAAACGATCGTACAAGCCTACAAAAATCGGGCAGAATTAGAACAACAGATCGTTCAACGGGAAATCAGTGAACAAGATCGTGAAATTGCGCTGGCAGGCATTCGTCCAATGGTAAGATTCTTTGCGAATTGGGGTTTTAGTGATGATTTTGATGATCCCATTCCAGTAACTAACGGTTATATCTTCGGTACTAGCCTACAGTGGCGCCTATTTGACGGGGGTCAAGCATTTGCCCAAGAACGGGCGGCTAACCGTAATATTGATATTGCTGACACTAATTTTGCCAATCAACTAGACCAAATTCGCTTTGAAGTCGAAGAAGCTTACTTCAGCATGATTTCCAATCGGGAAAATATTGGAACCACCCGTAGAAATGTTGAACTAGCAGAAGAATCATTACGATTAGCTCGTTTGCGCTTCCAAGCAGGGGTAGGAACCCAAACGGATGTTATTAACTCCCAAAGAGACTTAACTGATGCCCGTAGTGAGTTTTTACAGGCAATTATTAATTATAATCAATCTCTCAATGATCTTCAACGAGCAGTGAGTAACTTACCCGATAATCGCTTATTTGAAAAGCCTTAGCAGAAAGCAGATGAGTCTAAATTTCTCCCTCTGTTTTCCGATTTCTCTATCTCATGCAACTTAAATGAGGCACAAGGTTACCCGTTTTTAGGGAACAGGGGCAATAAGAACATTTACTTAAGCGGCTTGCAAGTTTCGGTAAGTCTTTTTTTGGGGGTAATGTTAGACGATTACCCAGCTTTGGTCATCAGAGAATTTTACATTTTCGTCAATTCTGCACGCATCTTGTTTTTTCTTTATTTCCGTCTTTTTGACATCCTATCTCCTCTTACCACACCTCCAGATTTTTTCTGAGGACAGATAAAATTTCTTATAATTTCTTAATATTGTTAAGATAGCAGTAAGCAATTCAGGAGATCCCATCACAATGATTACTTTTGTAAATAAAGACAAAGAAACGATTAAAGAAATAGTAACGGCTAATGGCTCAAATTTACGAGAAAAAGCCTTGAAAAATCAGGTTGATCTCTACACCCTTAAAGGAAAACTGATGAATTGCGGTGGCTACGGACAATGTGGGACGTGCATTGTCGAAGTTATCACCGGAATGGAAAATCTTTCCCCCAAAACAGACTTTGAACAACGCGTTTTACGCAAAAAACCCGAAAATTACCGTTTAGCTTGTCAAACCTTAGTCAATGGGGCAGTAACGGTTAAGACAAAACCCTAAAAATAGGTGTTAGGTTCTAGGGGTTTAGAGACAAGGTTAATCATTAATTATTATATCTCCGAACTATCAAATCAAGAAACCTAACACCTCTGCTAAACTAACTTTAATTCTGACTTTTTAATAAGGGAAAAGCAATCACATCTCGAATACTGGGTGAGTCGGTTAATAGCATGACCAAACGATCAATGCCAATGCCTAATCCTCCCGTCGGTGGCATTCCATATTCTAGAGCGGTAATGAAGTCTTCATCTAAACTGTGCGCTTCTTCGTCGCCGGAGGCTTTCTTTTCGGCTTGTGCTTCTAGTCTTTTTCGTTGCTCAATGGGATCTGTTAATTCAGAAAAACTGTTAGCGGTTTCCCGACCGACAATAAATAATTCAAATCGTTCTACTAATCCTTTTTTGGTACGATGGGGTTTTGCCAAAGGGGAAATCTCGACAGGATAATCTAAAACGAAAGTCGGTTGAATTAGCGTTTCTTCTACTTTTTGTTCAAAGGCTTCATTGAGTAATTTTCCCAAAGAATCACAATCTTCAGGCACATGAATTCCTGCTTTTTCGGCAGCTTTTTTGCCCTCTGTCAAGGTGGTCAATTCACTAAAATTAACGCCTGTTTTTTCCGCTACAATTTCGTGCATGGTAACCCGTTGCCATGGGGGAGTTAAATCAATTTCTGTATCTTGATAGGTAAGTTTTAAAGTACCTAAAACTTTTTTTGCCGACTCGATAATAATGTTTTCGGTTAAGTTCATCATATCTTGATAATCGGCATAAGCTTGATACACTTCAATCGAAGTAAATTCAGGATTATGTTTCGTTGAAATGCCTTCGTTTCGGAAAATTCGTCCCATTTCAAAAACCTTTTCAAAGCCACCAACAATTAAGCGTTTAAGATGCAATTCGGTGGCAATGCGGAGATATAAATCCATCTCCAACGTATTATGATAGGTCATAAATGGCCGGGCGTCGGCTCCTCCGGCTTCACTCTGTAAAACGGGCGTTTCAATCTCAATAAAGTCTTGTTCATCTAAATAACGACGAATAGCTGCTGTAATTTCAGCACGACGGCGAAAGGTTTGACGAACTTGCGGATTAACAATTAAATCTATATAACGCTGACGGTAGCGTTTTTCGGTATCTGTTAACCCATGCCATTTATCAGGTAACGGTAGCAGGGATTTGGTGAGAATAGTATAGTCAGTGACTTTAACTGAAAGTTCTCCTTTTTCTGTCCGTTTAATCGTTCCTTTTACCCCTATAATATCCCCCGCATCGGTTAATTTTATTAAGTGATTGAAGGGACTTTCAAGGGACTTCATGGCGGCATTAATTTCTTTTTTGTCAAGATATAACTGAATGGTTCCCGTTTCATCTTGTAGGTTAAAAAAGGCTAATTTGCCTAATACCCGACGGTTAATAATACGCCCAGCAATAGCAACGTTTATCTCGATTTCTTCCCCCTTTTGTAAATCTTTATAAGCCTCTTGTAACTCTGCGGCGTGATGGGTGGATTTCCATTGATATTCGTAGGGATTTAAGCCTAATTCTTGAATTTTATGGACTTTTTCCAGACGTGTTGCCCGAATTTCCTCCAAATTTGAGGAAGAATTGGGTTCTTGGGGAGAAGGATGGGACATGATAGGATGTTTAAACAGTGACCAGTAATCAGTTTAACAGTGAAGTTTATCCCTCGCACCCAACATTTACCCCCAAATCCACACAAAGTCATCGTAAAATGAAAGTGTAAACCTTTGTTAAGCTAATCATGGCTATTGAGCTTTTTTCCTTAGAAACCCTTGAAGCGATCGCTCACAAATATGGATACTGGTCTGTTTTTTTAGGAATTGCAGTGGAAAATACAGGAATTCCCCTACCAGGCGAGACAATAACTCTGATCGGCGGTTTTTTAGCAGGAAGCGGCGAATTAGTCTATGGAAAGGTCTTAGGATGTGCGATCGCAGGAGCGGTCATTGGGGATAATATCGGTTATTGGATTGGTAAAACGGGTGGATGGCCTCTTTTAGTTAGATTAACGCAGGTTTTTAATGTTCCTGAAAGTCGTTTAGAAGAAGCAAGACGAAAGTTCCTGAAAGATGCTCCTAAAGCTGTTTTTTGGGGGCGTTTTGTCACATTATTAAGAATTTTTGCCGGGCCAATTGCTGGAATAGTGCAGATGCCCTATCCTCAATTTTTACTATGTAATTTAGGAGGAGCAACGATTTGGGCGTTAATCATGGTGACTTTATCCTATTTTTTGGGAAGTGTTGTATCCTTAAATCAACTGATTGCAGGGGTAACTCAATTTGGTTTAGTGGCTTTGGGGGTTATTGTAATCATTGCTTCAATTTATGGGATACGTCAATTAATAAAGGCAAGAGAAAGTCGTCTGTCAAAGCTTTCTGACTTAAGATAATTATTTCAAAAAGGACGATTTACCTATTTTGGGAGAGGAGAAATAATTCTTGATTGATCTCAATAACGTAATTCAATTTCTTCTCAATTCTTTTACTTTTTGCCTCATTTATTTTAGATGGAGGTGATTAATATTAATAATGAAGATTGAGCAAAAACAGAACATTAACTATTGGAAAATTGAAGACTTACCGAATTTTCCGCAAAAATCTTTAGCTGATTGGCATGAACAAGGCATTTATACTACAAAAAATTTACTTCAAAAAGCGCAAACTTCAGCGCAAAAACATCATCTTTCTCAACAATTGAAAATCCATCTTAATTATCTGCAAAAATGGATCGCCATGGCTGATTTAGCCCGTTCACCTAGCGTAGGCTGTCAATATTGTGGTTTATTATTGCACTCAGGTATTATTTCCCTTAAAAGCTTAGCAAATACGCCGATTTCTCGCTTAAGGTCTCAAATTGTTAAACTTCAAGTCGCAACTCTACGACAAAGAAGCGCAGATCCTTCCGTTGCCATTATAAAACAGTGGATTAAGGAAGCACAATTTATTAATAAACTCAAAAAGTTGTAAAGATTTTCTATTTTTTTCACCGTTCAGGGACAGCGATGACTATGATCAAAATAGTGTAATCGTTGTTCTTTCGCCATGATTTTACACCCAGCAAACTTTCTCTATTGGGCATTGATTGTCATCGGCATTATTTTTTTTAGCCTCATTATTTTTTCAAGCGATGGCGAAGAGGATTTAGAAATTGATTCAGATACGAATTTTGGGGGTAGTGATGGCAGTCGATTTAAGGTTAATAGTGATCTTGAAGTCGAAATCGACACCGATGCCGATCTAGAGATTGATGGAGAAAAAGGGTTTAATCCTTGGCGATTATTAAGTTGGATAGGCCTAGGAAAAGCTCCGTTAATGATTTTATTAGGCATCGATTTTAGTAGTTGGGGCATGGCAGGATGGATTTTAAATACGATTATTCAGAGCATAACGGGCAAAATTCCTGATCAATTTTGGGGCTTAGGAGGTGTTGTTTTAATCACATCTTTTCTCATTGGAATTTTGATAGGAAGCCTTTTATCTCATCCCATTGCACATCTGTTTGCTTCCTTTGGTGAAGATGTCAGTAGTGAGCGACTAATTGGTTGTATTGGAACCGTTTCTTCTAAGAAATTGCCCTATTTAACAGAGGGAAAAATTGGTCAAGTAAATGTCTACGATACTGCCGGAAATTTAGTGAGCATCGGTGTCGCTTTACCCCACTGGGCAACGGTTATTCCCCATCGAGGTTATCCGGTCTTAATTATTGAACAACATCAAAGAGGATATTTAGCCATTGCTAAAGAAAGTTCCGATGAAGATAAATGGATGAACAGTCATCAGTAACTCTTAAAAAATAAATTCCTAAAAAGGAGATAGACTTATGAACTTTTGGTTAACCTTTATTCAGTCTTTGCCCCCCCTTCCTTTATCTCAAGAGAGTATAAAACAGAAAGAAACGCCATCCCATCTTTCAGCAGAAATTGAGTCTGTATCCTTCATTGGAACCCTTGAAACCCTGCAACCGACACCCACTTTAGCGCAACTGGGAGCGATTCCGTTTATGGGGTTTTTAGGAGGGATTGGTGTTCTTCTTTTCTTACTGCTTTTTAGTATCTTTCTTTATACCCGTTTTTATGTCATTGCGCCCACCAATGAAGCATTAGTAATTGCCGGTGGCGTGATTCAAAAAAACAAAAAAGTGGTTTTAAATGGAGGATGTATTGTTATTCCGGGCTTTCATGAAGTGACTCGTGTTCCTCTTAAAGAAATCTCGATTGATGTCGTCCGTTCAGGTAACTTAGCAGTAAGGACACAGGACTATTTACGGGCTAATATGCGAGTGACATTTTATGTTTGTATTAACGCACAAGAAAAAGATATTCTGACGGCGGCAGCACGTCTTTCTGAAAACGGAAAAATTTCCGACACTAATATTAAAAAAGCGATCGACAATCGGGCAGACGATGCCATTCGTGCGGCGGCAAAACAGAAAAAAATTGCAGAAATTGATTCCGATAAGATTGATTTTGCTGACACAGTTTTAAACTTAATCCAAGATGATTTAAAAAAAGTCGGGTTAACCCTTAATAATATTGCTATTTCTGAAATTGAAGAAAGTGATACTTATAATGAAAATGACTACTTCGATGCTCAAGGTGTCAGACTGAGAACGGAAACGATTCAAAAATCTATTCAACAAAAACGAGAGGTTGAATTAGTAACGAAGGTAGCCATAGAAGCTAAAGAACTAGAAGCAGAAAAACTGTCTTTAAAGATTGCTCAAGATAAAGAAAATGCAAATTTAAGTCAACAAAAAGCACTGGAATTCTTAAGAGCGCAACAACAAAGGGAAATCCAAGAGTCTAAAGATAAAGAAGCGGCAAAAATTGAGCAAAATAAAATTTTGCAAGAACAAGCCGTTGCCGAGGAACAAATTCAACAAAAATTAGCAGTTCAACAGAAACAAATTGCCGCTAACATTGCCCTAGAAGAGCAAAATAAGCAATTCAAGGTTGCCCAAACCTTGCAACAACAAGAATCTGAAGTTGCCGAAATTACCCGTCAAAAAACGATTCAATCCTCTGATTTACAAGCAAAAGCAGAAGTCGCGGCGGCGCAACAAGAATCCGAAATTGCTCAACAACAAGCGGCGATTGCGATCGCTAATAAAGAAAAAGAACGACTAGAAGCAGAAGCAGAAAAAGCGACGGCAGAATCTGCTGTTATCACGGCAAAAGAGGTAGAAAAAGCTGAACGGGAACGACAATTATCCTTAATTGCGGCAGAACGACAAGCCCAAGAAAAACGTATTGCTGACCAAAACGTCGTCGAAATAGATGTCTTCCGTCGTCGTCGTCAAGCTGAAATTGCTCGACAGGCGGCAGAATTAGAAGCAGAATCGATTCGCACCTTGGCAGATGCAGCGAAATACAAAGATTTAGCAGAAGCCGAGGGTAAATGTGCCTTGATTCAAGCTGAAAATGCCCTCAGTACCGCTAATCGGACGGCCGACCTCATTAAAACCATTTGGCCAGAATTAGTCCCTCAATTGCCTATTATTATCCAAGCTCTTGCTCCGCAACCAGGAGTGTTGGGTGATGCTCGAATTTACTCATTTCCGGGCTTGCATGGGCAAAATGGGAACGGTTCAACCAGTATAGGGGATATCAGTAAACTTTTGCTGTCTACCAGTGGATTGACCCTTTTAAACTCCCTTTTAGATGAAGGAAAATTAGGAAATGTGGTGAGTCAAGTAAAAAATTTACTCTCCACCCCTGCTGAGGAGATTTCTCTGGCTCATCCCTCCTCTTCCTCAAAAACCCTCTCGACAGAAATCAGGAAAACGGAAACGGTATCTCCCTCACTGCCAACTCACGACGAATTCGACATCTTAATTCAATCCCTCAATGAGGAAGAGGATGCAGGGGGATACGGTGAGCCTGAAACGATCAAATCGTCAAAAAGTCAGGGTTCAACCTTCTGATCGAACTCTTAGGTTAAATCAACGTCTTTTTTTCCATTATCCAGACAGCGAAAAGGTGGGCATAACCCACCTTTCTTTAGGATTGCATTTTGAAAAAAGAAAGTGTATTAGTAAGTTTCTACGTGCCAACGGTGTTCTTTTTTCATTTTTCTGACAAAATCAGACCATTCCACTCCATTTTTATTAGCCTGTGCGCTTAAGGCTTCTTCAATACCGCCTTCCATGCCTTTTAGCCCACACATATAGGTGTGGGTTTTGGAGTTTTGCATTAAATTCCAGACCTCATCAGCGTATTCTGCCACCCGATGCTGAATATACATCCGTCCCCCTTCAGCATTCTTTTGTTCCCGACTAATGGCATAGGTTAAGCGAAAATGATCGGGGAATTCTGCAGCCAGTTGTTCTAAGTCATCTTTATAAAGAATATTGGCGGTATGAGGAATCCCAAAGATTAACCAAGCAAATCCCTTGAATTTGTAATCTTCGTGTTTTTCTTTAAACATTCGCCAGAGATAAGCGCGGAAAGGCGCAATTCCCGTTCCTGTTGCCATCATAATAATTGTGGCATCTTCATCAGGGGGCAGTAACATTTCTTTACCTACCGGCCCTGTAATGGCAACGTCATCCCCTTCTTTGAGATGGCAAAGGTAGGTCGAACAAACCCCATAGACCATTTCATTGGTTTCGGGATGTTGGTATTCTAACTGGCGTACACAAAGAGAAACCGTTTTGTCATCTAGGCGATCGCCGTGACGGGTTGAAGCGATCGAATAAAGTCTAAGTTTATGGGGTTTGCCGTTTGGATCAGAGCCGGGAGGAATAATCCCGATACTTTGTCCTTCAACATAATGTAAACCTCCTTGAGATAGGTCAAAGGTAAGATGCTGAACAATCCCCGATCCCCCTTCTCGAACAAGATCATAATTTTCTAGGCATTTGCCCATATAGGGATCTTTGGGTTTGTAGATATTGACGGGAATATCACTGGTTTTAGCTTTAGCTTGTGTCATCGGTTTACTGGTTTGATTTCCTTCGCTTGGCGGAGATTGAAGCGGACTGGGTTTCATCGCCGCCGTTTCCATTGAGGAACTTAAGGGCTTAATACTGACAATTTTTCCCCCTAAACGGGTAATTCGACGCATCTCTTGGTTCATTCGTTCATAGGGTACCGTGATTAATACGCTACCACTGCGACGAATGGGATAGGTTTGCGGGTCAGTTTTGCCACTTTGGCTTAAACCCACCACTTCATAAACAAATAAACGGTTATTAATTACCGAGTTGTCGCTTGAAGTTGTCGCTACACTAGAACTCGTCATCGTTTTAAATTGCTCCCAACTGAATATGACTCAATCTTGCTATTTTATTTAGCCTACCATTGGAAGGCTACCTTCTCAGCATTGAGCTAAGGAGAACGATTAACGATAACAGTCTAGGGGTTTGCTCTAAAGCATAGCGATTACATTTTCAGAGAACTGTCAAGAATGGATCAATTTGAGAATTTTTTTGGCGTTCTGGGTTAGATAAAATGGAAAAAACGTAACGACCCTTTTTAACCTTTCTGCTAACATTAAACGCTAAATGCCGGTACTCGAAAAGCCTATGATAGTTGGAATAAAGCTGATCCCTTATAGAATAGTACATTTGCCCGAACTGAGAAAAAAGTCTTGTAGCAGGGGCATTAGTTCTGGTATTATTCATTGACAGTACCTAGTACCAAATACTTAGGCATTACGCTTAGAATACGGGTTAACAATTCATTTTTGTATAAGAGGGAAGCTATGACCACTCAGCTAGACCGCGTGGTTCTCATTGGAGTCGCCGGAGATTCAGGTTGCGGAAAGTCAACATTTTTACGTCGCTTAGCCGATTTATTCGGCCAAGAGTTTATGACGGTAATTTGTTTAGATGACTATCACAGTTTAGATCGCAAGGGCAGAAAAGCCGCCGGTGTAACTGCTCTAAACCCCAAAGCGAATAATTTTGATCTGATGGCGGAGCAAATTAAAGCCCTCAAAGACGGTCAATCGATTCAGAAACCGATTTATAATCACGAAACCGGAGAACTCGATCCCCCCGAATTAGTTGAGCCGAATAAAGTCGTTGTGATTGAAGGACTACATCCTTTATACGATAAACGGGTACGAGGATTAATAGATTTTAGTGTTTATCTCGATATTAGTGATGAAGTTAAGATAAATTGGAAGATTCAACGGGATATGGCAGAACGCGGCCACAGCTACGAAGACATTCTTGCTTCAATCAATGCCAGAAAACCCGATTTTACGGCTTATATTGAACCCCAAAAACAATATGCGGATGTGGTCATTCAAGTTTTACCGACCCAGTTAATAGATGATCAAGAAAGCAAGCTCTTACGGGTGCGTTTAATTGAAAAAGAGGGTATCGAGAATTTTGACCCCTGTTACTTATTTGATGAAGGATCGACCATTGATTGGCGGCCATGTGGCAGAAAATTAAATTGTGCTTATCCCGGTATCAAGATGTATTATGGTCCCGACAACTTTATGGGGAACGAAGTGTCTATCTTAGAAGTGGATGGTCAGTTTGATAATCTAGAGGAAATGATTTACATTGAAAGCCACCTCAGCAAAACGGGAACAAAATATTATGGCGAGATGACAGAATTACTGCTCAAACATAAAGAATACCCAGGTTCTAACAATGGAACAGGACTCTTTCAAGTATTGGTTGGTTTGAAAATGCGCGAAGTTTATGAGCATTTAACAGCGACGGAGGCAACCCCCAAAGTCGCCGCCTCTGTATAATCATCTGACTGTTTTTGTTGCTGAAATCGTGGGAGAACCCAATAGACTTCCGCGATTTCTTTTTAATTGAGTGAATAATAGGAGATTTATATATCAATTGAAAAAGCCAGTAACTCAACAATAGAGACACTGGCGATCCGAAAGCCAATAGGGGCAAAAAACTAAGATTGTTTCTTGAGTTTGCCGTATTTCCGTAAAAAACGATCCACTCGTCCTTCGGTATCAATGATTTTTTGGGTTCCCGTATAAAAAGGGTGGTTTCCCGACCAAACTTCTACATGAATTTCCGGTTGAGTTGAACCCACCGTCATTACCACTTCGCCATTACAAATAACTTTGCTTTCAGGATACCAAGCGGGGTGAATATCAGATTTTGCCATGATTTTTCTCCTAAAGTTGCTATCGAAAATTAACGTTTTGAGTATTGAGGGGCTTTACGTGCTTTGTGTAAGCCGTATTTCTTCCGTTCTTTAGCCCGGGGATCACGGGTTAAGTAACCTTCAATTTTCAAAGGTGGACGGTTTTCAGGGGAAAGTTCGCATAAAGCGCGCGCTACACCTAATTTTACCGCATCAGCCTGTCCCGTCAACCCACCCCCGTGGGCATTCACCAAAACATCATAATCGTTTTCCAAGCCCAAGGTTTCCAGCGGACTTTTAATCGCTTGAATATAAGCCGGAATGCGATTGAAGTAATCAACGCCAGAGCGACCATTCACCGTGATCTCCCCACTGCCCGGTATAAGACGGACTCTAGCAATGGAAGACTTGCGACGACCTGTACCCCAATAAACGACCTGATCGTTGCTGATTTTTGCAGTGGTTTCCATTAGTTATCTCCGTTGGGAATTGTGTTAATTTCTAAGACTTGAGGCTGTTGGGCTTGGTGAGGATGGTCAGATCCTCGATAAACTTTTAATTTCGTGAACAATCTACGTCCTAATGCGTTTTTCGGTAACATTCCTTTAATAGCCTGTTCAATAATCCGTTCTGGAATACGAGCTTGCAATTTTTCAAATGTCTCCGTTTTCATGCCCCCCGGCCGACCTGAATGGCGGCGATAGAGCTTTTGCTGAGGCTTTCTGCCCGTGACGACCACTTTTTCCGCATTAACAACAATAACGTAATCCCCCGTATCCATATGAGGGGTAAAGATGGCTTTGGTTTTGCCCCGTAAAATCATAGCGATTTCTGACGCGAGGCGACCTAACCGTTGATCAGCCGCATCAACAACGTACCACGTCTTTTCTAGCGTTTCTTCTTTCGGTAATATCGTTTTATTCATGGTTTTAGAGTTTAGATTGAGAATTTGAGGCTTCACTTTGAACCTCGCAGATCTGCGAATTAAAGCGAAATAGCGGTTGGCGATCAAACCACAGTTGAGAGGGAAAAGGAAACGGTTCATAACCTGCTCGGAGAAAACACAATCCACAAGCAGGAGCGGCATACTTTACAGCATCTCGCCGTTGATTAACCCAAATATCGGTAAAATTTGTTACACTGCGTTGGCAACTTCCTACCTCTACCAACATTCCCACCAATAGGCGAATCATGCCATAGAGAAAACCCACAGCTTGAATTTCCAGATGGAGAAACGATCCCCCACGATAACAATCTACCGCTTGAATATCTACCCAAGAATGGGGACGCTTTGAATTCGCTCGGTGGAAAGCCGCTAGATGATGTTGTCCCAAAAGGGGCATTAACGCCTCCTTGATCAGACTTTCTTGCAACGGAAACCGATAATAATGCCAACTATAGGGTTTCACAAATAAATTAGGCTGTTTATCCGTATAAATGGTATAACGGTATCGTCGCCAGAGGGCAGAAAAGCGAGCGTGCCAGCAAGAATCCACCGGCGCCGAGGCTAGAATCAGCACGTCTTCAGGTAAATGGCCATTTAAGACTGTTGCCCACCGATCGGCTGGAATGACGCTTTGATGGTCAAAATGGGCGACCATAGCCGCCGCATGAACCCCTGCATCCGTTCTGCCTGCCCCGTGTAAGGTAACAGGATGACCCAGAATCCGAGCAATCGCCGCTTCTATTTCCCCTTGAACGGAGCGATGCTTCGCCTGTCGTTGCCAGCCATGAAAGTGACTGCCTAAATATTGAATTATCAAGGCAACCCGTTGTTTTTGCGCTGTTTTGACTGACAGTTTCGACATTTGCTTTAATGGCTACACCAATTCAATAATAGCCATGTCGGCATTGTCGCCGCGACGCTTTAAGGTTCGCACGACCCGGGTATAACCACCGCTTCGTTGGCTATAACGTTGGGGGACCTGCTCAAAAAGGGCGTGAACGAGTTGTTTATCGTAAATATAGCCCATAGCTTGCCGTCTAGCTGCTAAAGAGCCGTCTTTGGCGAGGCTGATCATTTTATCGGCTTCAGACCTAACGGCTTTAGCACGGGTTAAAGTGGTTTTAATTTGTCCATGACGGATCAATTCCGTGGTCAGCGATCGCAATAAAGCTTTGCGCTGATCGGCGGGTTTTCCGAGTTTGGGGACTTTACATCTATGACGCATGATAGTTGATAGTTGATAGTTGATAGTTTCGAGTTAATCCCTATTCACTCTTAATGATGGCCTGTTACGGTTTAGCTTTTTCTAGGGGAAGAGTAATGCCGAGACGTTTTTGCAGAGCTTCGATGACTTCCTCAGCCGATTTTTGGCCAA
Organism: Microcystaceae cyanobacterium; assembly: GCA_041746575.1. Lineage (GTDB taxonomy): Bacteria > Cyanobacteriota > Cyanobacteriia > Cyanobacteriales > Microcystaceae > JBGTGT01. Next base: position 19,341 of record JBGTGT010000124.1, on the reverse strand, counting down.
AGTTCTTGATCTCTAAAAGATCTTCTTGACTATAGTCCAATAAATCAGCAACGGTGTTAATTTGCGCTCGTTTTAGGCAATTATAAGCCCGTACCGATAGCTGTAATTCCTCGATCGGAATTTGACTTTCAGGGTTAACTTCGTCTTGATAATCGTTTTTCGCCGCTTCGAGTTCATTGAGATCCCTAAGGGGACTAAAGGAATCCACAATAATATTAGCGGCTTCTGATAAGGCTTCTTTCGGATTTAGACTGCCATTTGTCCAAATTTCTAAAACCAAGCGATCTTTAGCCTGAGAGCCATCCACTTGGATGTCCTCAACGCTGTAATTGACCTTGGTGACTGGCATGAAAACCGCATCAATTTGCAGAAAGTCTAACGACAATCCCTCTTCATTACTGCGATCAATCGCCCGATAGCCTTGCCCTTTTTCAATGCGAAATTCCATCTCCAGTTTTGACCCTTCGGCTAGCGTCGCAATGTACTGGTTTGGGTCGACCACTTCTACCTCTGATGGTAAATCGAATTGGGCGGCTGTCACCGTGGCTGGGCCAGTAGCCACCAAACGACCAATCTGAGGCGCGTCGTTATAACTTTTGAGGACGATCTCCTTGAGGTTCAGCATAATTTCAAGGACATCCTCCCTTACCCCTTCAATGGTCGCGAATTCGTGGTTAACCCCCGCTAGCCGAACGGCGGTAACGGCGGCACCTTCTAAGTTCGATAACAAAACCCGTCTGAGGGCATTGCCAATCGTAATGCCTTGACCCCGATCTAGGGGATCAATGACAAACTTGCTATATTCCACACGATTTTTTTGCGTTTTCGCTTCAACGCACTCAATTTGAAACTGCGCCACTGCCGTGAACCTCCCTTCTTCCCTTAATTCAGTTACTCAGTTACCCATTTTTTGCGTTTATTCAGCCCAGTTAAGGGTTTTCCTAATCCTCACCGCTTGATACATTGAAGATGGATGTCTGAATTATACGCGACGTCGTTTGGGAGGACGACAACCATTGTGAGGAATTGGGGTTACATCTCGAATGAGGGTAATTTCTAAGCCCGCGCCTTGTAAAGCTCGAATGGCTGTTTCCCGACCGGCACCTGGACCACTAACCATCACTTCAATTTGACGCATTCCTTGCTCCATGGCCCGCCGCGCCGCCGCATCTGCGGCCGTTTGTGCCGCAAAGGGGGTTCCTTTTTTAGCCCCTTTAAAACCGCTAGAGCCGGCCGAAGCCCAAGATACGACGTCTCCTCTACCATCAGCGATGGTCACAATAGTATTGTTAAAAGTCGATTGAATGTGGGCTACACCACTCGGAATATTCTTTTTCTGTTTTTTTTGTCCGCTTTTTTTCGTAGGTCGCGCCATAGTTTTATGCTGAAATCAGTATGAAAGTGAAGACGAAGGGGAAAGTTCCCAGATTATTTCTTACCGGGGGCTTTTTTCTTGCCTGCCACCGTAACCCTTCTCCCTCGTCGGGTGCGGGCATTGGTACGGGTTCGTTGCCCTCGAACGGGTAACCCTTGACGATGACGACGACCTCGATAAGTGCCGATGTCGCCCAGTCGCTTGATATTCATCGCTTCCCAACGTCTCAAATCCCCTTCGATTTGATAGTTTTCTTCGATATAAGTCCGAAGTTTAGCAGTTTCTTCATCTGTTAAGTCTTTGACTCTGATGTCAGGGTTAACCCCCGTTGCTTCGAGGATTTCTTGAGAACGGGTTAGACCAATCCCGTAAAGATAGGTCAGCGCAATCTCCACCCGTTTGTCTCGGGGCAGGTCAATCCCAGCTATCCGTGCCACGTTGTTTCTCCCTTTGATGTACTATGTTTGTTTTAACAATGAAATTAATCGAATCGAAGTTAATTTAATTTAAGCTATGATAATTTGGACTTATCCCTGACGTTGTTTGTGTTTAGGATTAGAACAAATCACCATAACTCTGCCACGTCGTCGAATGACTCGGCATTTTTCACAAATTTTTTTGACGGAGGCTCTAACTTTCATGGCTTAGGCTAACTCTGCAAGCTTTTCATTATATCAATATTTGGGGGCTTTGTCATTATTATTTATTGAAGTGATCTTTATTTCTGATCAAAACAGACTAAATATAAAATCTTTAACCCATTATTTTTTCGTTTTTAAGCGATAGGTGATTCTTCCTTTGGTAAGATCATAGGGGGTCAGTTCGACTTTGACTCGATCTCCGGGTAGAATTTTGATGTAATTTCGGCGGATTTTTCCAGAAATGTGAGCTAATACATTAAATCCGTTGTCTAAATCCACGCGAAACATCGCATTCGGAAGCGATTCCGTGACCGTTCCTTCCATCTCAATTAAGTCTTGTTTTGACAAAATCAATGTCCTCAAATGATTTTTTTTTGATTAGGCATGGCAAAAGCCAGACGCAAAATTCGTCCGACTCCCCCCTATTTTAGCAAACCTTGAGAACATTCAACTAAGGGACTTGAATCATAGCAAGGAGGGAAGTGGTGACTTTATCTAAAGTTTGATCGCCGTTGACGGAGTGAAGTAAGCCTTTTTGGGCATAATAGTCAATGACAGGAGTCGTTTGCTCGTCATAAACCTCCAAACGACGGCGAATGGTTAATTCTGAATCGTCCTTTCGTCCTCGCGCTAATAAACGCTTGATTAAAACGTCATGGGGAACAGCAAGGTTAATGACAGCTTTAGAGAATTGTTGAATGCTATTTAACCATTGATCTAAAAACTGAGCTTGATGAACATTGCGGGGAAATCCATCCAAAATCCAGCCATTTTGAGCATCTTTTTGGTTAAGACGCTCTTCAATCAGCCCTAATAGTAATTCATCGGGAACAAGTTCCCCTTTGTCCATATAAACCTGCGCTTTTTGCCCTAGAGGGGTTTGCTGAGCGATGGCGTCTCTGAGCATTTCCCCTGTTGAAATATGGGGAATGTCAAGTTTTTCTGCCAATAATTGTGCTTGTGTTCCTTTTCCTGCCCCCGGAGGTCCTAAAAAAATGTAGCCAGTTGCTTTTGCCATTCTAGGTCAATCATTGATAGTTAACGACTAATTACTGCTTAATCATGCCCTCATAACGCTGAGAGATGACGTAGGTTTGAATTTGTTTAGCGGTGTCAATCGCAACCCCGACTAAAATGAGTAAGGATGTGGCTCCGAGTCCGCGAAACGTAGTGACTCCCGTCGCGCCTTCCACTAAAGTGGGAACTGTTGCCACTACACTTAAGAAAACTGCACCGAGGAGGGTTAAACGATTGAGTACTCCTTCGAGATATTGCTTGGTTTTCTCACCAGGACGAATGCCCGGAATGCTGGCGCCCATTTTTTTGAGATTTTTTGAGACATCTTCTGGGTTAACAATCAGAGACGCATAGAAGTAACTGAAAAAGATGATGAGTAGGCAGTAGACCCCAATATATGCCCAACTCCCCGGTTGAAGGGCTAAAGCGATACTTTGAGCTACTTCCCCTAGTTTTCCCTTATTCGCTAGAAATCCGGCCAAGGAAGCAGGTAAAATAACGACCGCAGAGGCAAAAATAATAGGCATTACTCCCCCTTGATTGAGTCTAAGGGGTAGATAGCTGGTGCGCTCTCGATAAAGCCGCTTGCCCACCTGACGACGGGCAGAAATGATGGGAATGCGTCGGGTGCCTTCTTGAACAAAGACGATACCAACAATCATCACCAAGAAAACCAGTAATAGGATGACGACCTGAGCAATGGCTTGACGCCCTCCAGTTTGAGCGTAGTCAATCGTATTACCTAAAGTACGAGGTAAGGTAGCCACAATATTGACAAAAATCAACAAAGACGCACCATTACCGATGCCTCGCTCTGTGATCAGTTCGGACACCCACATCACGAACATCGAACCGGCCGTAATCGCTAGCACGGTTTCAATGATGAATAAAGAGCCGGGATTCAAGGCGTAAGGCTTCAAAAATCCAGCGGTTAAAATAGAACTTTGTAAAATTGCCCATCCCAACGCCACATAACGAGTATATTGAGAAATTTTACGCCGTCCGGCTTCCCCTTCATTTTTCTGTAAATCTTCTAATTGGGGAATGGCAGCCGTGAGCAACTGCATAATAATAGAAGCATTAATGAAAGGAAGAATACCGAGGGCAAAAACACCGAGTGTAGATAGACCCCCGCCTGTAAAAATATCTAAAAATCCAAAAACAGGTAGATTTTTAATATCATTGGCGAAGCGAACGCGGTCAATCCCCGGAATAGGAATAAAAATTCCCAAACGAATAAGAATTAACAGAGCAATGGTAATTAAAACCCTGCCCCGCAATCCAGCCGCTTGTGCCATTTGGAGGAATGTTTCTTGAGCGGTGGGAGTTTTATCGCGACTGACAACCATAGTAGTTGATAGTTAATAGCGGTTAGTTAATCGTTGATAGTTAATAGCGGTTAGTTAATCATTTTTAAGTAAGATAACTATTCACTATAGTAACGGCTTACGGTTCACTGGGGGTTGAGAAATCTTCCCACTGACCCCCTGCTTGCGTAATCTTTTCCTTGGCAGAGGCCGATAAAGCCGCCGCCTTGACCGTTAAGGCCACCGTTAATTCGCCATCTCCCAAAATTTTTAAGGGGCCATCATTGGTGGTGACAATACCAGCATCCATTAAATGTTCAAGGTTAACTTCGCTATTGGGAGCGAGAGAATTTAATTGACTGACGTTAATGATGGTGTAACACTTTTGGTTAACCAAAGGAAAATGCTTCAGTTTGGGCAAACGACGGTATAGGGGCATTTGTCCCCCTTCAAAACCCGCTTTTGTGCCAGTTCCAGAGCGGGATTTTTGTCCACGCATGCCAAAACCACAGCTCGCGCCTTGTCCTGCCGCGATACCGCGACCGACTCGACGACGACGGTGATTCGAGTTAGGATTTGGGGAAAGTTGATGTAATTTCATGTTTTTTAGGGATGAATCGTCATTGGTTGATATTTTCGTGCATTTTACTTGATTTAATCCCTTAACGTAACTCAAGAACCATAGAGTTGTTCAAGGGTAATGCCTCTTTCTTCAGCCACCTCGGCGAAGGTGCGGACATTCTCTAAAGCATTAATAACGGCTCTGGCATTATTTAAGGGATTATTTGAGCCAAGTTGCTTGGCTAACACGTTTTTAACCCCTGCCAGTTCCAATACAGTTCGGACTGCTCCCCCAGCAATTACCCCAGTACCGGGTGCCGCCGGACGGACAATCACTTTTGCCCCCCCTGAAACACCGTTAGAGAGGTGGGTAATCGAATTGGCTTTGGTAAGATTAATTTCAATTAGTTGTTTTTTGCCGTCGGCTACGCCTTTACGCACTGCCCCGATGACATCACCGGCTTTACCGACGCCAACCCCCACTTGTCCGTTTTCATTGCCCACCACGACGATGGCGCGAAAACTCAGCTTTTTGCCCCCTTTGACCACTTTACTGACGCGACGGATTTGAATCACTCTTTCTTGCCAGTTCGTTTCTTTTGCCTTCGCTCGGCTACCTTTACGACGCTTTGCCATAGTAATTAATCATTAAAATCGTGACTATTTTTGCTTGAAAAGAGGGAAACGGGATTCAGATACAGGTAAAAAACCTATAACTGCATCAGTGACCCTACTTCTAAAATTCTAAACCTGCTTCACGGGCGGCATCGGCTAAGGCCTGCACTCGTCCGTGGTAGAGTTTGCCCCCTCGGTCGAAGACGACTTGGCTAATTCCTTGGTCTTTTGCCCGTTGTGCGACGATTTGGCCGACAACGGCTGATGCTTCACGGTTTGCCCCATTAGCAATTGCTCCCTTTACTTCTGGGTCAAGAGTTGAAGCCGAAGCTAGGGTATGTTGCGCCACATCATCAATGACTTGGGCATAGATATGATTGAGGGAACGAAAAATAGCTAAACGAGGTCGTTCAGACGTTCCTTGAATTTTGCGCCGAATGCGCTGATGACGACGTTGGGTGAGTTGCTTACGAGTCAGTTTCATGGGTTATTTCTTCCCTGTTTTACCAGCTTTACGTCTGACATATTCGCCTTGATAACGAATACCTTTACCTTTATAAACTTCGGGAGGACGTACCGCTCGAATACGGGCGGCAGTGTTGCCTACCAATTCTTTGTCAATACCACTGACCATCACTTGGGTGTTATTTTCAACAGCCACTTGGATGCCATCGGGCATAATCATTTCAACGGGTTTAGAGTAACCCACGTTGAGGGTGAGTTTGTTGCCTTGGGCCTGTGCCCGATAGCCAACACCGATGATTTCGAGCCGTTTGCTGAAACCGTCGGACACACCATCAATCATGTTCGCCACCAGAGTGCGACACAATCCGTGGCGTTCACGGGCAACACGGGAATCATCCTGACGCGCTACAGCGAGAACGTCTCCTTCTTGGGTCACTGCTACTTTACTGGGCAAAATCCGCTCAAGAGAGCCTTTTGGCCCTTTAACAGCAATTTTTGCCCCGTCGAGGGTGACAGTAACTTTACTGGGAATAGAAATCGGTCGTTTGCCAATACGAGACATAGCAGAGTTTAGGTTTTGGATGTGAGCTTAAGATAATCGGTATCAGTGACTGAACACTTACTTACCAGACATAACAAAGCACTTCTCCGCCGACTTTTTGGCGACGGGCTTCTTTATCGGTCATGATGCCTTTAGAGGTGGAGATAATAGCAACCCCAATCCCCCCTAAAACCTTGGGTAAGTTTTTACAGTTGGAATAGACCCGCAAACCCGGTTTACTAACCCGTTCTAGGGTATTGATAATGGGCAGACGACTTTTCCCTTTATATTTTAGGGAAATGACCAAGTGCTTTTGAATGCCTTCCCCTGCTTCTTCAAAGTCTTCAATAAATCCTTCGTTTTTCAGCACTTGAGCAATATTAAGGGTCATTTTGGTCGTGGGGACGACGGTGGTGGGATGTCTCACTAAACACGCATTGCGGATGCGGGTGAGCATATCGGAAATGGTGTCGGTCATATTGAAGTTAATCTTTAACAGTGGATAGTTGTGAGTTAATCTGAAGAATAACGCTGAATTATTGACGATTCACGACTATTTACTCTCTAAAGGGCATTCCCATTTCTTTGAGCAAGGCACGACCTTCTTCATCGCTTTTAGCGGTGGTAATGATCGAAATATCAAAGCCACGAATTTGATCAATAGTGTCGTAGTCAATTTCTGGAAAAATGAGTTGTTCCCGAATACCAAGGCTATAATTGCCTCTACCATCAAAGCTATTGCCGCTAATGCCTCGAAAATCTCGAATTCGAGGTAAAGCAAGGTTAATCAGACGATCAAGAAAGGCGTACATTCTTTCTGAACGTAAGGTCACCATAACGCCTACGGGCATCCCTTGACGAATTTTAAAACCAGCGATCGCTTTTTTAGCGCGCGTAACGACGGGTTTTTGTCCAGTGATGGTGGCGATTTCACCGATGGAGGACTCCAAGGCTTTGGCGTTTTGACTGGCTTCACCCAAGCCTCGGTTAACGGTCACTTTGAACACTTTTGGGACTTCGTGAAGGTTCGTATAGCCAAACTGTTCTTTGAGTTTGGGGACAATCTTTTCTTGGTAGTGAGTTTTGAGACGTTGAGACATAGGGGGTAACTCCTGGGCTTGGTCAGGAATGATAAGGGTTGATTTTAAGGATTAACATGGGAAATTGAGTTAACTCTTTTTTGCCTAGTTTAATCAAGAATTTCGCCTGTTTTTTTAAGCATTCGCACTTTTTTGCCTTCTTCGGTATAAGTATAAGCGATGCGACTGGCGATTTTTTCTTTGGTAGAGTAAAGCATCACATTAGAACTGTGAATCGGAGCTTCATAGGTAGAAATCTGACCGCTTTCACCTTCTTGTTGAGGTTTAATATGCTTAGTTCGCACATTCACCCCTTGAACGATGACTTTGCTTTCTTTCGGGATAACTCTCAGGACTTCGCCCACTTTACCTTTATCCCGACCGGCAATCACTTGAACGGTGTCGCCTTTTTTGACATGAACTTTGTATTGACTGAGGGTTTTGGTCTGACGACTCATTTAAATCACCTCCGGTGCAAGGGATACGATTTTGGTGTAATTTTTATCCCGTAATTCCCGCGCCACAGGTCCAAAAACCCGCGTTCCTCTGGGATTACCATCGTTATTGATGATTACGGCGGCATTATCGTCGAAGCGAATGGTCATGCCACTGTCACGATGGACAGGTTGACGGGTACGAACAATTACGGCTCTGACCACGTCGGATTTTTTAATAGGCATATTGGGTAAGGCATCTTTAACAACGGCGACGATGACATCACCGATAAAGCCATAACGGCAATTGCCTTTACCGATAACGCGCAAGCACATTAATTTTCGCGCTCCGCTATTATCTGCAACATTGAGAAGGGTTTCTTGTTGAATCACAGTCGTTACTCAAGGATTAAGGTAAAACGTTTAATGTCCTAATATTTCAGCAACTTTCCAGCGTTTAGTGCGACTGAGGGGGCGGGTTTCTTGAATTCTCACTCGGTCGCCTTCTTGACACTGGTTTTCTTCGTCGTGGGCTTTATATTTTCTGGTCTTAACGACGATTTTTTGATATTTGGGGTGACGAGTGCGGTTTTCAATAGCAACAACGACGGTTTTATCCATTTTGTTACTCACCACCACTCCTACTCTTTCTTTAATAGCCATCGGTTTTTATTCCTCAGAAGACGAAGCGAATTGAACAATTTCTCGTTCCCGTTCAACGGTCAATAATTGGGCTAAACGGTGACGCTGATGTTTAAATTCATGGGGTTTCTCTAAGCGACGAGTGGCTTGCTGTAAACGCAATTCGAACAATTTTCGCTTAGTGGCGATAATTTCAGCACTGAGTTCCTCATCACTGAGTTCTCTGGCATCGGTGGCTTTGGGAAAAGTCATAATCGTTAACGGTTAATGATTTAGCAGGAATTAGGGTGTCGCTGAGTATTCCGCCTTGATCTAGACAAGGTCATCTTGACGGGTAATAAACTTTGTTTTAATGGGCAGTTTTTGGGCGGCTAGGCGCATAGCTTCTCTAGCGATGGGTTCGGCTACGCCATTGAGTTCAAACATGACGCGACCCGGTTTAACCACGGCCACCCAATATTCGGGTGAACCTTTTCCTGAACCCATCCGAGTTTCGGCCGGACGCATGGTAACCGGTTTATCTGGGAAAATGCGAATCCAGATTTTGCCGCCCCGTCGGATATAGCGAGTCATTGCCCGTCGAGCCGCTTCAATTTGACGGGAAGTAATCCAGCAAGGTTCGATAGCTTGAAGTCCGTAATCGCCAAAATGAATGGTATTCCCGTTTTGAGCGAGTCCTCGCATTCGTCCTCGTTGTTGTTTACGAAATTTCGTTCTTTTAGGACTTAACATGATGGTTGATAGCTAATAGTTGATAGTTGATAGCTAATAGTTGATAGTTTTATAACTATTTCCTATTTATCTTCTACGACTTACCCTTCATCAGAGCGGTCTTCAAATTGTTGACGACGACGCTGACGACGAGGGGCAGGGGCGGGGGGCGCAACGGCGGTTTCTTCTTGACCGGGAATAATTTCCCCTTTAAAAATCCAGACTTTCACGCCTAAAATCCCGTAAATGGTTTTAGCGGTGCGGTAAGAGTAGTCAATATCAGCCCGTAACGTATGTAAGGGAACACGGCCTTCTCTTGTCCACTCGGTTCGAGCAATTTCTGCCCCATTCAGACGGCCACTGATTTGAATTTTAATGCCTTTAACTTCGGCCCTTTCAGCCCGTTGAATCGCTTGACGCACTACGCGGCGGAAGGAAACCCGTCTTTCGAGTTGTTGGGTAATGTATTCAGCTATGAGCGTGGCATCAGCATCTACTCTGGCAACTTCAACGACGTTAATGCGAATTTGCCGTTGTCCGCCTAGAGCCGCTTGTAAGCCTACGCGAAGTTGTTCAATACCGCTTCCGCCTCGACCAACAACCACACCGGGACGTGCTGTGTGAATCGAAAGATCCACTTGATCGGCTTTGCGCTCGATACGGATATCAGCAATGCCTGCATTACTGAGGTTTTTCTCGACATATTGCCGAATCAACAGGTCTTCTTTTAGTAACTCGGGATATTGCCGCTTATCGGCATACCAGCACGATTTGTGATCTTTGGTAATGCCGAGTCGTAAGCCAATTGGATGTATTTTTTGTCCCATGTTTTTCAGGTTTTCGGTTTTAGGTAGGTATCGGATACTGTCTCTCTGGTTTACTCGCTTTGAGGAGCAACGGCGACAGTGATATGACAAGTGGGTTTGCGGATTTGATAAGCGCGTCCTTGCGCTCTAGGCCGAAAGCGTCTTAAGCTCGGACCCATATCGGCAAAGGCTTGACTGACGAATAAGGTGGCTGGATCTAAGCCGTTATTGTGTTCGGCGTTGGCCACGGCAGAACGTAGCACTTTCAAAATCGGGTCACAGGAACGGTAGGGCATAAATTGGAGCATTACCAAGGCTTCTCGATAGGAACGCCCTCGAATCTGATCCAAAACCCGTCTGACTTTAGAGGGAGACATCCGCACATAGCGGGCGATCGCTTTGGTTTCTACTGATGTATCTAATGCCATGGTTTTCATTGATGATTAATCGCTAACATTTAAGCTTAGTTAACCGTTCTAGACAGTTTTTATCGTCTGCCCGCTTTTTTATCGCTTTTGGCGTGACCTCTAAAGGTGCGGGTGGGGGCAAATTCTCCCAATTTATGTCCCACCATTTGCTCGGAAACATAGATAGGAACGTGCTGTTTGCCGTTATGTACAGCAATGGTATGGCCGACCATTTCGGGAATGATGGTGGAGGAACGTGACCACGTTTTGATCACTTGCTTTTCGTTTTTTGCATTTAGTTTTTCGATCTTTGTCAGCAGACTATCGGCGACAAAAGGACCTTTTTTAAGTGAGCGACCCATAGGAGATGATAGTTAGGAGTTAATAACGGACAAACAAACAGAATTTTGGAGTTAATCGTCTTATTTTAGGAATATTTTGCCATAAAGGATTAGAATTTTCCTTTTATGCATTACGACGACGAATAATAAGCCTAGAACTTGCTTTTTTCTTGTTACGGGTTTTTGCTCCCAAGGCGGGTTTACCCCAAGGTGAAACCGGTCCACTGCGACCAATAGGGGCGCGCCCTTCTCCCCCACCGTGAGGGTGATCACAGGGGTTCATGACGCTTCCTCGAACATGGGGGCGTTTCCCTAAATGACGAGTGCGTCCTGCTTTACCCAGTTTAATGTTACGGTCTTCTGCATTTCCCACTTTACCCAAAGTGGCGTAGCATTCTTTGCGAACCATACGCACTTCTTTAGAGGGCAGTTTTAAGGTGACGTAATTGCCTTCTTTAGCGACCACTTGAGCGGATGTGCCAGCCGCCCGCACAATTTGTCCGCCTTTGCCGGCCGTAAGTTCAATATTATGAACTTCTGTACCCAAAGGAACACGGCTAAGAGGCATGGCATTGCCTGTATCAAAGGAGGCAGAATCACCGGCCATAACCCTGTCGCCAACGGATATACCTGCTGGAGCAAGAATGTAACGTTTTTCCCCATCTTCATAAAATAAAAGGGCAATGCGGGCGTTACGATTAGGATCGTATTCGATAGCTGCTACTTTAGCAGGAACATCTCGTTTATCGCGTCGAAAGTCAATAATCCGATAGAGCCGTTTATGGCCGCCACCTCGATGACGAGAGGTAATGACGCCACGGTTATTACGTCCTTTTCGGTGGTGTTTATAGGTGGTTAAGGACTTTTCTGGCTCAGTTTTGGTAATTTCTGAAAAATCAGATACCGTTGCTTGCCGAGTTCCTGGTGTGTATGGTCTATAGGAACGAATACCCATAATGATTGATGGTTGAGTGTTGACAGTTATTCAGCGTTTTTAAACTCAATGAGTCCGATTCACCTAGTTTCTAAGTTTCAGGGAACAGCACTTCTCTGAGAGAGTCTCCTTCTTTAAGGGTGACAATTGCCCGTTTATATAAAGGTTTATAGCCAATAAAGCGACCGACTCTCTTCTTTTTACGGGCAGGTCGTATTGTATTGACTTTAACAACAGTGACCTCAAATAAGTTTTCTATGGCGGCTTTAATTTCAGGTTTAGTGGATTTTAGGGCAACGTCAAAGACGTATTTATTGTCTTCCATTTGAAAAGTTGCTTTTTCCGTAATAATCGGTTTAAGGACTAAATCAATTAAATCCCGAGGATTATTTGTCGTCATGATACATCTCCTGTATTTGCGCCAAGGCTTCGGCGGTGGTGATAATGGTATCGGCGTTTAAAATATCGTAGACATTGATGCTGTCCGATCTCGAAAATGTCAATTTCACAATATTTCGCACGGATAAAAAGATATTTTCGGGAAATTCAGGCAAAACTAACAAGACTTTTCGGGTCGGATCGACCCCCCATCGGTTCATCGCGGAGATGAATTCTTTGGTTTTCGGTTGGGGAAATTGTTCGACAAAGTTCTCCACCACGACTAAGTCTTCTGCCCGACTCATCAGAGCGGTTCGCAACGCTAAGCGGCGTTCTTTGCGATTCATTTTGACGCTGAAGTCTCTGGGTTTGGGTCCAAAAATAACCCCACCGCCTCGCCATAGGGGAGAACGGTTAGAACCCGCACGAGCGCGCCCTGTCCCTTTTTGTCGCCAAGGTTTACGACCCCCACCTCGGACTTCTGCCCGCGTTTTGGCGGAAGCGGTCCCTTGACGGGCATTATTTAATTGTCGAATGACGGCACGGTGGAGGATGTGAGTCGCTGTTTCTTCTTTTGCGACCTTTAATTCTAGAGTAGCTTCTCCAGCATTTTCCCCTTGCCAATTTTTTACGGTACAGCTAACCATTTTGTCGTCCCTACTTCTTTAATTCGTGATCGAGTGTTGATGTTATTTCCCTACTGTCTTGGCAGGGGTAATACTCAAGAGGGCACCGGGTTTGCCTGGAACTGACCCTTTGATGAGTAAGAGGTTGCGTTCGGCATCGACCTGTACGATTTGTAGTTTCCGCACGGTGATTTGTTTACCGCCGTAACGTCCTGCCATCCGTTTACCAGGATAAACTCGTCCGGGAGTAGTTCCTGCTCCTGTTGAACCGGGAAGGCGGTGGTTTTTAGAACCGTGGGTCATTGAACCCCGTTTGAAGTTGTGGCGTTTTTGATATCCAGCAAAGCCTCGACCAATGGTCTTGCCCGCAACGTCTACCAAATCTCCTGCATTGAAGATGGTTGCGGTGAGACTGTCTCCGAGTTGGTAAGCGGGGATATCCGCTAGGCGATATTCTTTGAGATGGCGCAAGGGGGTTGCGTTGGCTTTTTTGAGATGCCCTAATTCGGGTTTACTAAGGGCTTTTTCTTTGACCTCGTTAAAACCGACTTGAATGGCACTATAGCCGTCGGTTTCGCTGGTTTTTACTTGAGTAATGGTACAGGGGCCGGCTTGGACTACGGTGATGGGGATAACAGTTCCCTGTTCCCGATCAAAAATTTGTGTCATGCCAAGCTTCGTACCAAGGATGCCTATGGACACGGTTACCTTCCTTAATGGTTAAGTGATGGTTTAAGGTTCCACTGCTCTATCCCAACGCATCTTGACAGATAAGATATCTGTTTTGAGGGTTATTGCCTTGTTTGCGACACAAGGGCAGTAGAAAGATGAAGGATAGCTGTAAAATAAGCTATGTTTTGCCTTCTTGCTCCCCAGACTTAAGGAATTTAATTTCCCTCAGTATCTTGAAGCGGCGCATTGCCTTGGTTTTGTGACGGCTCAAGGGCTGATACTGACTTATTTCTAGGTCAATTCAGTCTAATGAGTTTTTAAGTCACAATCATCCATTATAGGGGATAGGGGAAGATTTAGGCAAGGCAAAATTTTATTTTTTTGAGATTTTTATCATACAGCGAGGTCGATTTTGGATAAATCGAGGGGAATGCTACATCCTGACTTTTTTTTGAGCATCTATGGGTAGTTATGAGTTTCCTAGGGAATATTTATAAAACACGATTGCTATTTTTTAAAGCGTTATCTGAGCAAGATCACCGCAGAAAACGTTTTTTGAAACCATCATCTTCAAGACAATCTAGATCTGTTGTTAAAAGAGCAAGTGGCACTCCCTTAGAGAATAAAATTCTGGTACTACTTAGTGGAGATCAAAAAGCAGCAGGTCGATTTGTTTAAGTGTATTCAAAAAAAATATCCAGATAAAGATAGAATTTGGTGTTTGGAAAAGGTTATTAATGATTTAGAGAAAGATCGTCGTTAACTTTTATTAAAAGCCTGACAAAAAGCACAACCGTTCAGTTAATTTTACTTCCTTGACTCTGTTAAACGTGAGTTCGACGAGGGCAATTATCTCAACTTTTTTGTCCATTCTAATTGGGATTAGGAAAAGAAAAACAAATTCTTGATTGGGGGACTAGCCCCCCAAAACCCCTGCACAAAAAAATTCAATAAAGAAGTCTCGTAGATTTTCGGATTGTCGAACTCACGTTTTTAAAGAAAATTTAAACTTGGTATTGTGTTATGGATTGCGCCATTCAAGCAGTTTTAGAGTCTAAAGCAATTCATTTTATACTCAACGACTTCTTCTAAAATTTTTAAAATTGAGTTGATCAATTAATTTTAGGGGAGGACAACTTTAAACGACAAACAGAAGCGTATTTACTGGAAAATAATCACCATTCGCCTTAATAATAATCCCTAATAAACTCAATACCAATATTCAGCTAATTATCAACTTTAATAAAAGTAGGATAAATAGAGATAGAGATAGTCATTTAGGTTTAAGCTATCTCTATCTTCCTCTATAAGGCTTTGTCTAAGCATCTTTTGCTTCCTCCTCTGTTAGCTGTTGAGAGGGTAACTCGGAATGAACTCGACGGCCATACATTTCGGTTAAGAATTTAAGATGATTTTTCAAATCATCGGTTAAAACATCGGGAATATATCGCCATCCCCAATTGCCTTCTGCGACACCGGGACGATTCATGCGACAATCACTGCCATAGCCCAAAATATCTTGTAGGGGGAAGATGGCACAATTCGCCACCGAACTTAAGGCTAAACGAATCAAATTCCAGTGAATTCCTCCGTCACAGACGCAACCGAAATAATCTATGACTCGTTGTTGTTCTATTGGCGATCGCAGATTCATCCAACCGACGGTGGTATCATTATCGTGAGTTCCTGTATAGACCACGCAGTTACGTTCAACAAAATTGTAGGGTAGAAAAGCATTGGTTCGGTCAGAATCAAAGGCAAATTGGAGAATTTTCATGCCGGGAAAATGGAATTTATCCCGTAATGCTTCGACTTCTGGGGTAATTACGCCTAAATCTTCAGCGACAATCGGTAAATCCCCCAGTTTTTGCTGAAGAATCGTAAAGAAAGCATCTCCGGGTGCCGGTAACCATTCTCCATGAAGGGCGGTGCTTTCTCCTTGAGGGACTGCCCAAAAGGATTCAAATCCCCGAAAATGGTCTATTCTAATTAAATCCACATATTCAAGGATACCTTCAACCCGTTGTATCCACCAAGCAAAGTTCGTTTTTTCCAGTTCTTCCCATTTGTACACTGGGTTTCCCCATAGTTGCCCAGTTGCACTGAAATAATCGGGTGGAACGCCGGACATTAACGCCGCTTCTCCGGTTTCTTCGTCTAAGTGAAATATTTCTGGATTTGCCCACACGTCCACGCTATCATGGGCGACATAGATGGGAATATCCCCAAAAATGAAAACTCCTTGCTCATTAGCGTAGTCTTTTAATGCTTTCCACTGACGGAAGAAGATAAATTCTAAAAATTTGTGATAGAGAATCAAATTGCTTAATTTTTCTGTCCATTGTCTTAAGGTATCAGCATTTCGTTGGGCGAGAGGTGTTTCCCATTGATACCAAGATTTACCTTCATGGACTGCTTTTAAGGACATGAACAAGGCATAATCATCTAACCAGAATGAATGACTTTCACAGAAACGTTGAAATTCTGATTGGAGGGGATGGCTAGGTTGATTTTGGAAAGCCACAAAGGCTTTTTTTAAAAATGTCCTTTTTGTTGCAATAACTTGCTCGAAATCTACCCAATAGACCGAAAATTCGGGTATATTGTTTAACTCGTCTGTGGTCAACAAATCTTCCTCAACCAGAGCCTCAAGACTGATCAGCAGGGGATTTCCTGCCAAAGAAGAATAACAAAGATAGGGAGAGTGACCGTAACCTGTCGGTCCAATGGGTAAGATTTGCCAAACCGTCTGGTAACTTTCTGCCAAAAAATCTACAAAACGATAAGCTTCTGTTCCTAAATCCCCAATACCAAAACGGCTGGGTAAGGAAGTGGGATGGAGTAAGATGCCACTACGTCTTTTATTAAACATTCAGAACTTTTTCAGACTAGAGAATAAGGTAGGTCAATCTACTTCTTCTAATGATAGGCGTTTGCCAGAATTTCTCAACCTTCAAAAATAAGATTTCAGAAAATAGGAATAGATACAGATGATGCCTAATGATTTTCTGCAAAACCTGTTACAATTGAACGACTATTCATTGTTGTGGGAGGTGCGGCGTGCGAGCATTGTTAGTTTATCCTATTTTTCCGCCAACCTTTTGGTCTTATGATAAAAGTTTAGAACTAGTTAATCGTAAAGTTTTACTGCCGCCGTTAGGATTAATTACTGTTGCTGGAATTTTACCGCAAGAATGGGAATTTAAGCTGGTTGACCGTAACATTCGACCTGTAACAGAAGTAGAATGGGATTGGGCTGAATTAGTGATTTTTTCGGCGATGATTGTACAGAAAGCCGACTTATTAGGACAAATTAGCGAAGCAAAGCAAAGGGGTAAGTTAGTCGCTGTGGGTGGACCTTATGCGACTTCTGTTCCTTCAGATGTGCAGGAAGCGGACTTTTTAGTCTTGGATGAGGGAGAAATTACCCTTCCTTTATTGGTGGAAGCGATAGAAAGGGGAGAAAGACAAGGGGTATTTCGGACGACAGAAAAACCGGATGTAACGGTGACACCGATTCCTCGCTATGATTTATTAGAATTAGATGCCTACGATTCGATGTCAGTTCAATTTTCTCGTGGTTGTCCTTTTCAATGTGAATTCTGCGATATCATCGTTCTTTATGGTCGTAAACCCCGCACGAAAAGTCCCGAACAATTGCTGAAGGAATTGGATTATCTGTATGCGTTGGGATGGCGACGGGGCATTTTTATGGTAGATGATAATTTTATTGGGAATAAACGTAATGTTAAGCTTTTCTTGAAAGAATTAAAGGTTTGGCAAGAGGAACATCAATATCCTTTCCGTTTTAATACAGAAGCATCTGTCGACCTAGCACAAGACTCAGAATTGATGGCGTTAATGGTAGATTGTTACTTTGATGCCGTCTTTCTAGGGGTAGAAACCCCTGATGAAGAAAGTCTAAAATTGACGAAAAAATTTCAGAATACACGTAATTCTCTAATAGAAACGATTGATGCTCTAATTAAAGCTGGTATAAGACCAATGGCCGGTTTTATTATCGGTTTTGATGGGGAAAAGCGAGGCGCAGCCAGTCGGATTATTCAATTTGTGGAATCGGCGGCTATTCCGACGGCTATGTTTGGGATGTTACAAGCATTACCGAATACGGCATTATGGTATCGTTTGGAAAAAGAAGGCAGATTGAGAACTGAGGGAAAACAAGATATTAATCAAAGCACATTAATGAATTTTGTGCCAACTCGTCCGATTGATGAAATTGCCCAAGAATATATTGAGGCCTTTTGGACATTATACGACCCTCATACTTTTTTAGATCGCACCTATCGCTGTTTTCTGAAGTTAGGCGCACCGACTGCAAAACCTGCTTTTAAATGGCCAGAATGGACGGATTTACGAGCATTACTTATTATCATTTGGCGACAGGGTGTTAAACGAGATACGCGCTGGAAGTTTTGGCATCATTTATTTAGTGTTATGAAGCATAATTTTCCTGTTTGGGAGCATTATTTAACGGTTTGCGCCCATAATGAACATTTTCTGGAGTATCGTCAAATTGTCCGTCAGGAAATTGAAGAGCAGTTAAAAGCGTTTAAAGAACGAGAAAAACAACTGGTTGTAGTGGGTCAAAAGGAGATTTTATCTAATTGTGTCACTGAGAAAATGAATCAAGTTGTTAAATCCTAATTCTCCCCTTTTATTAATATATTACATACTTATCTCACTTGATAGCGATCGCTGATTGTATCGGGTACATTAACAAAGTGGAATGTACCTGATCTAACATAAATATTCAATAATGGAAGAACCGAAATATTACAATTTACGAAATTATGCGTGCTTATTCCCTCTATAATCGCTTTGCTCACGATAGATGATACGGCGTAAGAGGTTTAATCGGTAGGGTTCGTCTCCCACGCACCTTTTTTATGTATTAAAATACAGACAACGATCTTCTGATTGAGTCTTAAATATAGGCTATACTTTTTTAAAAACAAATATGAGACGAGATGAAGTATTAAACATTATAGCAACCCACCGAAAAGAATTAGAAGCATTAGGCGTAAAATCTTTATCCCTATTTGGTTCGGTGGCAAGAGATGAAGCTTGTCTTGATAGTGATGTAGATTTATTAGTAGAATTTAATCGAGCCGTAGGGTTATTTGAATTTATAGAAATCAAGCTTTATTTAGAGGATATTATAGGATGTTCTGTCGATTTGGGAACTCAAGATTCCTTAAAAGAACATTTACGAGAACCTGTATTAAAGGATGTAATTCATGCCTTCTAGAGACTGGAAACTACGAATCCAAGATATTATTGAATCAATTGACGAAATTTTACAGCGCACAGAGAATATGATTTTTGAAGATTTTAGAGAAAATCGAACAATTGTCAAAGCTGTTCTTTATGATTTGGGAATTATTGGTGAAGCGGCAAAAAACATTCCCTATGAAATACAATCACGTTATCCTCAAATTCCTTGGCGTTTAATGGGAGATATAAGAAATGTTATTTTTCATGAATATTTTCAAGTAGAATTATCAATTGCTTGGCGAACTATTGAAAACAACTTGAGTTCTTTGCGTTCACAATTACAGGAAATTTTAGACAATGAATCTGAAAGTTGATCTAGAATGAGGGCGTTTGACTTTGCGTTTTAAAGTTACGTGAGTTCGACGAAAATTTTGTGGTCAACAGAGAACACCAGACCTACGCTGGAAATAGTATTCTTCAAGGTCTGAAATCTCGTCTCGATCTTACTCAAGTTTTTTGTGATGTAGATGATTTCTACAAAGGATTTGAAC
>JBGTGT010000123.1:0-140687 GCA_041746575.1 Microcystaceae cyanobacterium | reverse complement strand
GAAAAATTCTGTTTTCCTTGGGTTTCTACAGATTTTTGGAAGCCTTTAGCCATCAATGTATATCAATCAACTATTTAGGAAATTAGTCAAAGTTTTATCATACCATATTTTTGGGCTAAGTTAAGATGCGTTTACCCTGTAGATGATACGGATTTGACCCACGCTGATTTAACGAATACTATTTTTGAAAACTTAAGACAGGTTTTCTCCTTTGAGGAGAACTCAAAGTCTACTCTTGCCTGTTCTAAACATCCCCAAATAAGGCATAATGAGCAATGCGTCTAAAATTGTAGAGTGTTTTTTAAAATACTACAATTAGTGATATATAACGATTATTCAGTCAACCTCAATTATGCGAACTTATTACGGCGGAGAACTTAATACCCCTCAAATTGGAGAAAATGTTACCATGTATGGTTGGGTAGATCGTCAACGGGATCACGGTGGCGTTATTTTCATCGATTTACGCGATCGCAGTGGCATTATCCAGATTGTCAGTGATCCTCAGCGTACGCCTCAATCTTACCCGATCGCTGAGGGACTTCGCAGTGAATATGTGATTAAAATTGAAGGAAAAGTCAGTAAAAGACCGCCAGAATCTTTAAATCCCAAGATTCCTACGGGAGAGGTCGAAATTTACGCAGATTCCATTGAGTTACTCAACGGCGTTACGAAACAATTACCTTTTGTCGTCTCTAGTGCCGATGCAGAATTAGTTAGGGAAGATATTCGCTTAAAATACCGCTATCTTGACCTCAGACGGGAAAAAATGATGAATAATCTGAAATTACGTCATGAAGTGGTTAAGGCAATGCGTCGCTTCCTTGAAGATGAACAAGGGTTTATAGAGGTGGAAACTCCTATTTTAACCCGTTCTACCCCAGAAGGCGCGAGAGATTACCTTGTTCCTTCCCGTGTCAACCCCGGAAAATGGTATGCGTTACCTCAATCTCCCCAACTCTTTAAACAACTCTTGATGGTATCAGGGGTTGATCGATACTATCAAATTGCGCGCTGTTTCCGCGATGAAGACTTACGCGCCGATAGACAACCCGAATTCACGCAACTGGATATGGAAATGAGTTTTCTCTCTTTAGAGGAAATCCTTGACCTAAATGAAGCATTAGTCTGTCATATCTTTGAAAATGTTAAAAATATTGAAATTCCCCGTCCTTTTCCCCGTTTAACCTATGCAGAAGCGATGGATAAGTATGGGGTGGATCGTCCTGATACTCGCTTTGGACTTGAATTAGTGAATGTTTCTGAAATTGTCAAAGAGTGCGGGTTTAAAGTCTTCTCCGGTGCGGTAGAAAACGGTGGAAGTGTCAAAATTCTTCCGATTCCTAACGGTAATGACTTAATTTCCAATGTTCGGATTAAACCAGGGGGTGATTTATTTCGAGAAGCAACAGAAGCCGGTGCGAAAGGCATCGCCTATATTAGAGTCAGAGAAAATGACGAGTTGGATACCATCGGTGCTATTAAAGATAACTTAAACGATGAACAAAAAGAACAGTTGTTAAAGAAAACTCAAGCAAAAGCAGGAGATTTACTTTTATTTGGTGCAGGAGATACAGAAACAGTCAATAAATCCTTATCTCGCCTTCGTTTAGTGATTGGGGAACAATTAGGATTAATTGATGCTACTAAGACTAACCTGTTATGGATTACTGATTTTCCGATGTTTGAATGGAATGCGCAAGAAAAACGCCTAGAATCCTTGCATCATCCTTTTACTGCACCAAATCCGGAAGATTTAGTCGATATCAGTACCGCACGTGCTTTAGCTTATGATATGGTGTATAACGGCATTGAAATTGGGGGTGGGAGTTTGCGGATTTATCAACGGGAAATCCAAGAACAGGTTTTTGCAACGATTGGCTTATCCTTAAAAGAAGCTTACAGTAAATTCGGGTTTCTCCTTGAGGCGTTCGAATACGGCACACCTCCTCACGGGGGTATCGCCTACGGATTAGATCGTTTGGTGATGTTATTGGCAGGAGAAGACTCGATCCGCGATGTGATTGCTTTCCCCAAAACCCAACAAGCTAGCTGTTCATTAACCGATGCGCCTTCTCAGGTCGATGACAAACAGTTGAAAGAATTGCAGGTAAAATCCGTCTATAAACCCAAAACGGAAAGTAATTAACCTTAGCTGGTGCAATGACCCTCTAAAAATGCCCCCGAATCACTAAATGACGCGATTCATCTACCCGCAAGATGCTTTGACGTTGTAAATCCCCCAAAAGTCGGGTAATCGTCACGCGAGTGGTGCCAATAGCATTGGCGAGGTTTTGATGGGTAAAACGAACAGGTAAGCGAATCTCATTGCCAAGTTTTTCTCCCATTTCTTGCTTCAATAGCCGTAAAAGATAGTGTAAACGTTCCTCTACTCGTCTTAAACCTGCAATTGCTAATAACGCCTCTGTTTGTCTCATCCGCCGACTCATTTGCAACACCATTAGTTGCGCTAGACGGGGGGAATTTTCGATTTCAGTGAGGGGATACCATTTCAAATAAACTTCCGATAACGCTTTAGCGTGATAAGCTTCAATCTGAGTCAACCAGAGTCCAAAAAAGGTGCGGGGATTCGACCATCCTAAGAGAATTTCGTCACCCGATAGGGATAATTGACTAAGCTGTACGATTCCCCGATAAACTTGCCAAACTCCCTCGTCTGCTAATGGAATGGCTTCATTTTTCTCGTAATAATGCAGTCGTCTTCCCTCGGTTAAATCTTCAGAGGGGAGAGGAGACAACGAGGGATAAGTAATTAACATAAGGAGGGTGTAGGTGATTTTTTTGCCATCTTTACCCTCAATGTAATGGATGGATGTAAAAATCCGGTAAGTATCAGATTAAGATCAAGACTCTAAATCTTAACCTTAACCATTGAGTAACGCCTCTACAAACTCATAGCTTGAAAAGGGACGTAAATCTTCAATTCCTTCCCCTGCGCCAATAAAACGAATGGGAAGATTAAGCTGTTTCGCGACTGCTAACGCTACTCCTCCTTTCGCCGTCCCGTCTAATTTCGTTAATACCACTCCACTTAATTTAGCAGATTCGGAAAAAACCTGAGCTTGTCGTAAGCCGTTTTGTCCTAGAGTGGCATCTAACACTAATAGGGATTCTACTTGAGCATCGGGGGCTTTTTTGTCAATAATACGGCGAATCTTGGCTAATTCATCCATTAAATTCTTTTTATTTTGCAATCGTCCGGCCGTATCGACTAAGAGTAATTCAATCTCTTTAGATTGAGCGGCGGCTATTCCATCATAGACCACTGCCGCCGGATCGGTATTTTTGCCCAGATTAGCAATAACGGGGGTATTGGCACGTTCTCCCCAAATTTTAACCTGTTCTACTGCTGCTGCACGAAAGGTATCAGCGGCCGCAATCATACAATCATAACCGGACTGTTGCGCCATGTGAGCCAGTTTACCAACGGTCGTCGTTTTTCCTGCCCCATTCACTCCTGTCAGTAACCAAATATTAAACTGATCTTTTTGGGGGGTAAAATCGGTTGAATCAAAAGATTTAAGAGGAGCATCTAAAATTTCTCGCATAATTGCTTTAAGATACTCGATCGCTTGCTCTGGGGGCAGGGCTTCCTCTCGGAGTTTACCTTGTAGGGTTTCTATAATATAATCAGTGGCTTCCAATCCCACATCTGCCTGTAAAAGAAGGGATTCGATTTCCATAACCGCCTCGTCATTGAGAGGTCCTTGACCGACGACGGCTTTAAGTTGATTGACTAAATTGCGGCGTGTTTTACCTAATCCTTGTCTTAATCGCTTTAACCAGCTAATTTCTTCGGGAGAAACGTCTTCTGGATTTCTACCTTGATCTGCCAAGACCTTAGCCGACCAGACAAATTCGTCATCAAAGGTCACCGCTTCTTCGGTTTCTGTGGCAATGGCTGTTTCTTTGAGTTGTTCAAGACGGTCTGATTTCTTCATCCACACAGGTTCTGGTGGAGATTCTGCTATTTCTTCAGTTTCCGTTGTAGGGGTATTTAATACTTCTTTTGAATCCTCCTCTTTCTCTTCTTCTTCTGTCGGGGGAGTGGCTGATTCTTGTTTACGTTGTTGAATATTTTGAAAGGCTGTTTTTGCCCAGTTCAAATAGGCTTCTTGGGTATTTTCAGCAACTTCTGGCTCAGATTCAAGGTTTTGAGGCGTTTTATCTGTTTCAGTGCTGTCTAGCTTAGGGGAATCAACGGTTGTCTCTGGTTCAGAGGTAGCGTCTGTCCGTTTGCGGCGAAACCAATTAAACATAATCGTGAATGGTGTATGAGTGATCGTTTAATAGTTAATATAACGGGTTACTGCTTATTGTCTTCTTCCTCGTTTCGCTAATATCTGACCGGGTTCAAGAAAGGCGGTTGCTTTTGCGAGGGGTAATGTCCTCACCTTCTTGTGTTTGACATGAACTTGATAAACCGTTTCATTGGTTACATCCAACCCCGTTAACCAACCACTATAGGGATGATAAGCACCTGTATCAATATCTAACCATCCTTGTCCTGCCGCTAATTGACCGGGTTGTACCCCCGGAAAGGTAAAAGTAATCGTATGACCGATGATAATCAATTTGTCTTTGAAATAGGCTTCTGTCATGGCATGAAATTCGTCTCTAATCCAGCAAAATTGTTCAACATCCTGTAATTCGATGGGCATTTCTGGATGAACCCCTGCATGAACTAACCACAAGTCTCCTAAGTCCAAATAAAGAGGCAAGTTTTGCATCCATTCAATGTGTTCTGCTGGAATTTTGTGATCGTAACTTAAGAGGGTTGTATAACCCCCACTATAGACCCAAGATTGTAAGAGATTACTAGAGACCTTATCACTGGCAATGGTATCGATTAACATCAGTTCATGATTACCCAATAGACAAGGATACTCATTTTCATAGACAAAATCGACCACTTTGGCACTATCAGGTCCTCGATCAATGAGATCGCCTAAAAAATACACTTGATCTTCTGAGGTGGGGGCGATCGCCTCTAAGAGGTTCATTAATGTCTCATAATGACCGTGAACATCCCCAATAATAATTCGACGTTGAGGCATATTGAAATCCTCGCTAGCCACTAGCGAACGCATGAACTTAAAAATAAACAGGGTTGATCAGGATAAGTATTACTAAAACAAGTATGCCCATGTTTGGGGCAGATTTCATAAGACGATTTAGACGATTTAAAAGACAGGCAAAAAAATCTGAGAATACCAGTGAATCAGTTCTTGTCCCCAAACGACAGCTAAAGCCGCTCCTAAGGCCAGAAAAGGGCCAAAAGGAATTGGCGTTTTCCGACTTATTAATTTTAACGTGATTGCACCTCCACCAAGGATCGCTCCAATACTACAGGCCAAAAAAGCAGTCATGAGCAGGGATTTCCAGCCTAACCACGCTCCAATCATAGCGGCTAAGGGGGGGTCTCCGTCTCCCATCGCCTCTTGTCCAAAAATCAACGTTCCTGCGTAACGAATAAGATCAAACAGCCATAAACCGAGTACCGCACTTCCGATCCCTAAGACTAAATGTTGGGGAATCGTTTGGGTTGGCCATCCCATCACTCCTTGAAAGGCTAAACCCGTTATTAAGCCCCATTTGAGCAGGGGATTCGGTAAGGTGAGGGTATCAAAATCAATAAAGGTCAACGCCACTAACCAGCTTAAAAAGAGCCAATAACCGACGGTTTGCAAGGTTGTACCAAATTGCCAAAAGATAACTAGAAAAATAAAGCCCGTTAAGGTTTCAATGAGAGGATAACGAGGGGAAATGGGAGCATGACACCAACGGCATTTTCCTTTTAACCCTAACCATCCTAAGATGGGAATATTTTCGAGGGTGCCAAGACGATGCAAACAATGGGGACAACGGGAGGGGGGATAAAGTAAGGATAATTGTGCCGGAAGGCGATAGATAACGACATTCAGAAAACTGCCAATGCAAGCCCCAAAAACAAAGGTAAATAGGGAAAAAGTGGCGGTAACGAGTAAATCTATCATGTTAATCCTAATCCCTCTCAAATTGAATGACTATAATAACTCTGTGGCTTTTGTAGCAAATAATTGCGAAATGAAAGGAATAATTGCTTTATTTTGACTGTTTTCTCGCCCTTCTGTAAAAATTACCAATAAATAAGGAGGACAATTAGGAATTTCAATATAAGCCGCATCGTGACGAACTTGGGATGTCCACCCTGCTTTTGACCATAATTGTGCGTTTATCGGTAATCCTTGACCAATAAATCCTCTGACTTGGTTTTCTTCTGTAATTTCCTGCTGTTTACTAAGGCTTATCTCTCTTTTGAGTAAGGACATCATCTGTTGCGATCGCTCTGAAGAGACGGCGATACCCCCAATAATACTATGTAGCAATCTCGCGGCGGCATCGGTGGTTAACATATTCCGATTTTCCATCATTTCCCCTAAAAATGCCCGTTCTCGTCCATAGGGGCCATCTCCCCACGTTTTTTGATTAATATTAATATTTTTTAACTCTTCCCATCCCAAAGATTGATAGTAACGATTGACAATGTTTCGTTGTTTTTGCCATGTTTGAAAGGGATTTTCGGGTAATTCTGGTCCACTGGTGGTGCCAGTTAAGGTATCTATCACTAAGCTCGTGGCATCATTGCTAGAATCCCGAATCATGTCTTGAATAGCACGTCGAAGTTCCATTGACTCTGGAATCATATTTCCCGCTAACCATTCTTCAATCGCGACGAGATAGAATAATTTAACGATACTAGCGGGATAAATTCGTTCTACGCCTCGATAACTAAACCCTCTGATGGGATGTCGCCAAAAGTCTTCGGCGGAGATTGCGCCCCCAGTATTAACAATCACAGGTGTATCATAAACTATCCAAGTCAAAGCCAGTTGGTTTCGGGCGATTTGCGGAAATTCTTGCCAAATTTGCTCTAAAATTTGATTAGAAAGGTGGGTTAACGATTCATCTTGACGGAAAAAGGGCATAGATTCAGAAAAATAGCAGGTAGAGATCCCTAAACAAAATTCTATGATATTTATCTCATGCTTTGTAGTTTTTTTTCCAAAAAGGTCATCCGTCCGTTTTTAAGATGTACCTCGCATTGGGTATTTATTAATAACAGAGGCTAAAATTTTAGACAATCTAGTATAAGATTAGACACTATTGTCCCATTTTCTCGGAAGGGTGAATTCACCTATCAATGGCATCGTGAAAATTCTCTTATTAATCAACGACTCTCAAACCGTCTCCTTAATTAATCAGTTTCTCACTTCGCAATATTATATCGTTGAACGAGCAGATGATGCAAAAATGGGACTTGAATTCGCCTTATCTGGGGATTTTGCTTTAGTTATCTTCGATTGTCAAAATTCGCCTTGGGAGGGTCTTAACTTTCGTCAACAACTCCGTCAGATTCCCCCTTCAATCCCTATTCTTTTTCTGGTGCCGCAAAGCAGTAAAACTGACGCCTTAAATTTTAAGGAACTTAAAGGAGAAGCAGACGATTATTTAACTAAACCTTATGACTTCTCTGAGTTATTTATGCGTATTGAACGTTTACTCCGTCGCAGTGTAACTCCGTTAACGTCCAACATTCTAAGATGGGAAAATCTGTGGGTTGATCTAACTGCCGCCGAAGTGACGTATGCAGGACAAGCGATCGCCTTAACCGCCAAAGAATATAACTTACTGAGATTGTTTTTGCGTCATCCTCAGCGAATTTTTAGTCGTCGTGAGATTATTGATCGTCTTTGGTCAATGGATACGACTCCTAGCGAGAGTGCGGTCACGAATTTAATCAAAGATTTGCGAAATAAGCTCAAAAAAGGGGGAATGAATCAGGATTTAATAGAAAGTGTTTATGGTATGGGATATCGTCTCGCAAAAGCCTCAAACATTCAAAGCGTCAAGGAAAATGTTGCTGAATATGCAAATAATTGGCAAAAGACTTCAAATTTGAAGCCAAAACTTTCTTTTCCTGATGGCCCCGTTTCTTGTGATTCTCCCTTGTATATTGAACGTCCTCCTGTTGAATCCCTCGCTTATCAAGCCATCACTCAATCGGGTTGTGTACTGCGTATTCGTGCGCCGAAGCAAACAGGTAAAAGCTCTTTAGTTCTGAGATTATTGGCGTTTGCTCAACAAAACAAAAACGCTACGGTTAAAATTGATTTTAATCAAATAGATTCTGCTTATTTAACCGACTTAAATAAGTTTTTACGCTGTTTTTGCTCTCAAATTACCCAAAGATTAAATATTGAACCTAATCTAGATGAATATTGGGATGAAGACATCGGCAGTAAGTTAAGTTGTAGTTATTACTTGAAAAATCAGGTACTAAAAACCCTCGCTCAGCCTCTTATCTTAATCTTAGAAGAAGTTGATCGGCTGTTTGAACATCCTCAACTGGCACAAGACTTTTTTCCTTTATTACGGTCGTGGTATGAGGAAGCGCGAAGAGATGCAGACTGGCAAAAACTGAGGTTAGTGGTGGTTTATTCCTCAGAAGTCTATATTTCTCTGGATTTAAACCGTTCTCCCTTCAATGTAGGTTTACCCTTGTGTCTGCCCTATTTCAGCTTAGAACAAGTCCAAGAATTAGCGCAAAGATACGGCTTAGACTGGTCTTCTGGAGAAGAGGCGGGCAAATTGTTCACTTTAGTGGGTGGACAACCCTTGTTAATTGGTTTGACATTATATTACATCTGTTCTCAATCGAGATCCCTTGACGATATCTTAGAAGAAGCATGGGTTAATGGCGGAATTTATCGCTCTTATTTACAGCAATATTGGCTGACGCTTCAAGAAAATCCGATTATTGCTCAAGCCTACGCTAAAGTCGTTCAGGCTCAATCCAGCATTATTTTGGAACCGATTATCACTTACAAGTTAGAAGGATTGGGGTTAATTGCCTATGAAGGAAAGGGGATCATTCCTCGTTGTAAATTGTATCGGATTTATTTTCAGAAGCATTTGACTGAGTTGTCGGACAAATGAGTGATTGTGCTTTGATTTGTTTTCTAATTTTTTCAGGGAAGTTGGAGAGATAATTAGACAATGAGCAAAAAAACTAGGGGAATTGAAGCTCCCCTAGCTATCCAGTTACAATTTAGCAAAATAATCATCTTAATAGTAACTATCCTACTGAAATTGCTAACCTGAATTATCCCTGTTTGCGTTATTAAACTTTATCAAACAAAAATAAGAAACTGGTAAGGAAAAAATAAGAGTTGACTTTACCGGTCGCAAAAGTGTTGAATCCGCTTTTTTTTGTGACATTGAATTATAAAATCTAAGAGCAAGTCCGTTACTCAATCAATAGATGAGATACCAAGTAGGGGGAAGTCTTCGATGGGATGACCCAACATATATTACTCGTTATGCCGACGAACAACTTTACAGTAGCCTAAAAATGGGCGAATTTTGTTATGTTTTGAATGCACGGCAAATGGGCAAGACTTCCTTGCTACAACGTACCTGTTATCGCCTCGAACAGGAAAATTATCGCTGTGCTTATCTCGATAGTACCCAATTAGGAAGTGAGA
Organism: Microcystaceae cyanobacterium; assembly: GCA_041746575.1. GTDB lineage: Bacteria > Cyanobacteriota > Cyanobacteriia > Cyanobacteriales > Microcystaceae > JBGTGT01. The sequence continues at coordinate 131,139 of JBGTGT010000123.1, read as the reverse complement.
AAATAACGCCCTTACAATGGTATAAAGGCATCATTTTTCGCCTTTTTCAGGAGTTTAATTGGGATAACCAAGTTGATTTTAAAGATTGGTGCTCAAAGTACGCCGATCTTCCTCCTGCACAACAACTTCACCAATTCGTCGAATGCCTCCTTCTCTCTACTGTCAAAAGCGATCGTTTATTTATCTTTATTGATGAAATTGATAGTTTGCTCAGTTTACCTTTTTGTGTTGATGACTTTTTTGCTTGGATTCGCCATTGTTATAACCTCCGCTCCCAAAATCCTGCTTTTGAACGCCTAAGCTTTGCCCTATTTGGGGTGGCGAGTCCATCTGATTTAATAACGGATAAACGTCGTACTCCCTTTAATATCGGCCAAGCGATCGCTTTATCGGGTTTTCAGTATCAGGAAGCGCAACCCTTGCTGAATGGGTTAGGTGCAGTCATCAATCAACCTGAGCGTATTTTACGAGAAATTTTGCATTGGACAGGAGGACAACCCTTTCTAACCCAAAAAATCTGTCGCTTAGTCCAACAAACGGCACAAACGGGCAAAATTCTGTTGCCGTTGGCTCAAGAAAAAGCTTGGCTAGAGCAATTAGTTCAACAACATCTTATTACTCATTGGGAATCCCAAGATGAGCCAGAACACCTCCGCACCATTCGTAATCGATTGTTGGTCAATGAACGGCGTGCAGGGCGATTATTAGGACTTTATCAGAAAATTTTAGCCTCGGAAGATTCCTATTTTTCTGTCGCGACGGATGATAGTCAAGACCAAACTGAATTGTTATTATCGGGTTTGATTGAAAAAGATAAAGGCCATCTTAGGCTGAAAAATCCGATTTATCGTCAGGTTTTTGACCTTGAATGGGTTTTACAACAGCTGGATTCCCATAGACCCTATTCTCAAGCTTTAAATACTTGGATTTTCTCCAATTGTCAAGATAAATCCCGTTTATTACAGGGGCAGGCGTTGAGGGATGCTCAAAGGTGGACACAGAACAAAAGTCTCAGTGATATAGATTATCAATTTTTAGCGGCTAGTCAAGCATGGGAACAAAAAAACATGCGGATTGCCTTAGAAGCTGAACGTGCCAAAGAAGCCGAAGCAAAATTAGAAGAACAACGAAAAACAGCTATATTTCAAAGATTATTATTAATCGCTTTGGGTATTAAGTTAATACTTGCCCTTGGATTAGGTTTTGGCATCGCCCTATTGTATTATCAATCTTTGAAAAGTGAAACAAAAGCAAGAATTAGTGAAATCAAAGCATTAGTATCGTCTTCTGAGGGTTTATTTGCTTCTCACCGCCGTCTAGATGCTCTTATTCAAGCGATTAAAGCTCAAAAACGTTTACAACAACTTTCAGCCCGTCCTCCTCACCTCGAATCCCAAATTAAAGCGGTGTTAGAACAGGCGGTCTATGGAGCGGATGAATACAACCGTTTTTTAGGTCATCAAGCGGCCGTTTTAGCGGTTGCTGTCAGTCCAGATAATTCGCTGATTGCCTCTGCCAGCGTTGATCAAACCGTTAAGATTTGGCGCGAAGATGGAACGCCGGTTACAACCCTACAAGGTCATACGGCTGTGGTTCGAGCAGTCGCTTTTAGCCCCAATGGTGAGCTTTTGGTATCAGGGGGAGATGATGGTCAAATGATTCTCTGGAAAAAGACTGATTCAAAGCAAATTTATCATTTTTGGCGCAAAATTCCTGCCCATCAAAGTGGTATTTGGGGACTAGCCGTCAGTCAAGATGGTCAAACGATTGCCTCGGCTAGTTTCGATAAAACGGTTAAACTGTGGCAAATGGATGGGACGTTATTAAATACCCTCCAAGGATATGCGGCCGGATTTTGGGGGGTGGCGTTTAGTCCAGATGGTCAAATCGTGGCGGCGACCAATGTGGATCGAACGGTTAAAATCTGGAAAAAAGTAGGTAATAGCTGGAATAAAGCTAAGTTTTGGCAACTTCTTCGAGGACATCAGGGGTGGGTGGCGGGTATTGCGTTTAGTCCAGATGGACGGACGTTGGTGACTTCCAGTGAAGATAAAACCGTAAAACTTTGGCGCAAAAATAACGTAAATGAACAGTATTCTTTATTCAAGACCCTTACAGGTCACTCGGCGGCCATTTGGGGGGTTTCTATGAGTCCAGACGGTCAAACCCTTGCTTCTGCGAGTTTAGATAAAACGATTAAACTTTGGAATATTGAGGGAACCGAATTAAGAACTCTAAGCGGTCATCCGACGTCCGTTTGGGATGTGACTTTTAGTGCTGATGGACGGTTTATCGTTTCTGGGGGCGCAGAAAATGAGGTAAAGCTATGGCAAGCGGAAAATCCCTTCCAAAAGACTGTTATTGCTCATCAAACAGGGATTTGGTCAGTGGAAATTAGTGCCGATAGTGAAATGATTGCAACCGTTAGTCACGAAAAGGGGGTTAAATTGTGGGATCGTTCAGGACAATTGCAACGGGTTTTTCTGAGTCAACAGGCGACGATTTCTGGCGTTTCTTTTAGTCAAAATGACTCGCTAATTGCCTTTGCTGATGAAGGGAATCATCTATATGTTAACAAACTTGATGGGACGCCAATTGAAACCCTCAAAGAGCCGAACCCAAGCCTTTTTACAACCGCATTTAGCCCGAATGGTCAAACGTTTGCCATAGCGAATACGGATAAAAATATTATTTTGCTTCCCCGTCCGGGGAATTTGCCGAGAAAAATCCTAAAAGGTCATCAATCCGACATCTGGAACCTTGTTTTTAGTCCAGACAGTCAATATTTGGCCTCAGCGAGTGGGGATGGAACAGCTAAATTATGGCATTTAAAGGGAAATTTAGAGCAAACGCTGGTCGGTCATACCTCGGCGGTTTGGCGAGTCGCTTTTAGTCGGGATGGACAACAAATCGCAACAGGAAGTGGCGATAAAACTGTCAAAGTATGGACGCTAGATGGTAAGGTGATCAATACGCTTAAGGGTCATAAGGCGGCAGTTTGGGGTGTTGCTTTTAGTCCTGATGGAAAAATAATTGCTTCGGGCAGCGTAGATACTTCTGTCAAACTCTGGCAACTTGATGGGACTGAAATCACTACTTTAACGGGTCATACTGCCGCTATTAGAAGTATTGCCATGAGTCCCGATGGCACCTTTTTGGCTTCAGTGGGTGATGATAATACACTGATTTTGTGGAATTTACCGAAAATTTTGGCTTCAGATCCTCTCACTTATGCCTGTCAATTGGTTTCACCTTATTTAAAAACAAATCCTGCCTTAGAGGAAGACGATCGCTTGATATGTGACGACTAATTCTGGGCAAAATCGCGGGAAACTAATTGGGGCTTTCTGCCATCTTTAAAAGTTAGTGTGTCTGGAAAGTCCATCCCTATGAGTGAATCTATCCCTGTTAATCCTCATCAACAATCCTTCCTCAATGTTGAGGGTACTCCTACTTATTTGCCCGATGAAGCCCCAGAAATTTTGGCACTGGATAATCTTGAAGAAAAAATAGAAGAATCAAGAGAAATCACCGATTGGTTTCAATTGGCTTGTAAATTAAAGGAACAAAATCGAGAATTGATTCAAACCGTTGTTCGGTTAGAACAAACCTTGGCACAAGTTCAACAAGATCAAATGATCCAACAACAGCGTCTCAAAGAAGCCCCGACGGTTTCCATTGCCGAGAAAGTCAGACAAAGCCAAATTGAAGAACTACAACAACAATTTGAGGCTTCTGTCACAGAAAACCAGAATAAAGTGCGGGAGATTGAGACTTTAACAGCAGAATTATTAAAATTACAAACCCAATTGGCTCAACTGGAGCGGGAATGCGTCATCCTTGATGAAAACCATCAAACGAAAACCCATCAACTGACAACAGCCGAACGGCATATTCGTGAGTTACACAGTCGTTTACAACGTCAACAGCGTTATACCCTAGAATACAAAACGGCCTTAGAACAGTATACGGGGGAAACCCTTGAATTGCCTTCGGATATGATGCCTCCTCCCCAAAACCCGTCTATTGCGACGCCTATTTCCTCGAGATCGCCGATTCAACCTTGGTCAGGTCAAACGGTTCCGCTAGAATCATCTGATGAAGTATTGTTACCTGAACCTACCACAACGGAAGAATCTGAACACCCTGTCAAATCTGCCCTCCATTATCCCAGTTTTCGGATTAATTTATCTAAAGTTGCCACCCAATACGGCACGGATAAACCCCCTAAACCTGCTCCTGTTGAGGAGAAGATTGATTTACCCGCTTTTCTACGCCGTCGTTTTTCTTAAGTTTGAGCGTTGACCCGAATTAAGGACAAATTAATCATTTCCTCGGTGGGTTGCGTAATTTCGGCACGAATATCAGGTCCAAAAAATTTCTCAATTCGTTCTTGTTGTTTGTGCCATCGATCAAGATTGAGATTTGGGGATTCAAATTGTAAGATTAAAGTATAAGCCCCCTCTGTGGCCGTTTCTTGCAGGAAAACGAGGGTTGGTCTGACTTGGTCATTGGGACTTAACCCCACTTTTTGCAAGGCTTCATCTAAATGTACCTCTTGACCGTAACGATAACGAGTAACATCCTTCCGTAGCTTGTTTTGAACGACGGTGGCTTGTTGTTCTCTTAAAGTTACTATGTCATCTGAGACGGGTTCACTGTAGGGAATCGGCTTAATTTCTGAAGATTTTAGGGCTAAACCCCCTAATAATAGGGGAATTCCATAGAAAAATCCCGCTAAATTTAAAGTGGCGTTGCCCGTGCCATAGGCGACAAAACCCATCAGGGTTAAGATACTACCAACGACTAATCCCACTAAGGCGAGGGGTATTTTACCAAACATTCCTTTTTAGACTTCCATCAACATTCATCAATCTTTATCGTACCTTGTTCGGGGCTTTCACCCTAGAAGATTGAGCCGCATTGACAAAGGGCGGAATAATGGCAATGTCTAAGATAGGCTGATGGGTTAAACATCGCCAATAACAGGCAAAGAGATCAGGCTGTTGATAGTGCAAAGAGGCGATCGCTGGAGCGGCCGGAAATGGCCATAATCGATCAAAAACGATTTGTTGTTCTGTAGAAAGGCGAAATTGTAGTAAATAAGCCGAGGGGGGCGCATCAAGGGAGTTCAAAAGCTGATAGGCTAAGGAATACAATGGCTTACGTATTTTGTTAGATAAATGAATCGGTTGCTGGTACGCGTTGGGCATTTCTCCTTCGCCGATGACTTCCGCGTAAAGCGGCCCTTTTGCTGTCCAAATAATGGGTAACCACAAGTTTCCTAAGCCGATGTCCCCTTGACAGGTGGGATAAGCCAAATGCTGTTCTACCCATTGTCGTCGGGCTTTGATCTCCCGACAGTCCATAAAGATTTTTTGCAGGGGAAAATCTAACCAGTGGGGCAGTTGAATCGTTAAGGGACAATAAATAAGATCAGGGTTCTGTCGAATTTCTTTGAAGTGATCTGACCATAGGGCGGCGGCACTCATGACTTCCAGCGATATTTCAGGAGAGTCTTTTGTAATTGCCTCTTTTAGGGCATTTACCATTCTTAGTGCTATAGGCGACTTGAGGCTTAAGTGTTCACCGGATTTATCGTCGCTATTGATCAGAATTAAAACTTGACGCATTTCGCTCCATTTAAATAAGTTTCCCAAATTTATGTCAGTTTTGTTGCGTTATACTAATTTGACGCATCAAAGCGGCTTATAGACATTGCGTTGGGTTGTTTCATGAGGGTATGGAGGGGAATTAATATTTCGCCTTTCATAGTATATAGTCTATCGTCTCTTTTGCCAGAAAACCAGATAGGCTTTCCCTAAAAATGAACAGTGAGGGACAATCCTTACCCAAAAAGGAGGGGATCTTTATTTTAACCTAAATGCTCCCTTTTAACGCTTAGGAAAGGGTAATAAAATGCTCCTCGAATGGAAAACAAACGAGAAGCAGTTGAGACGGTTTATCGTGAATCTAAAAAGTCTATAAAACGGATTAAAATTTAATCGATTGTTTTTTTAAGGTTATCTTTGACATTTTCGACGCTATGGCGAACTTGTGCTTCTTTTTGTTTGGCTTTTCCTTCTGCTTTATCTTTAGGATCGCCGGTTACTTCACCTACCATTTCCTGAGCCTTACCTTCGACGTTTTTCATCGTTGCTTTGACTCGATCTTCAGTACTCATGGTTTTGTTCCTCTAATTGGCAATTAGGTTTCGACGTTGAAAGGTGTCTCGGCTAAAGACACCGTTTCTCAGCCTTAAAGCAGATGATGATTAATCAACGGCTTTTTTGACTTCGTCTTTAACATCTTCTTTGGCGTGTTTTGCTTGTGCCTCTGTTTGTTTGGCTTTTCCTTCTGCTTTATCTTTAGGGTCGCCGGTTACTTCGCCTTTCATTTCTTGGGCTTTACCCTCGACGTTTTTCGCGGTTGCTTTGACTCGATCTTCAGTACTCATAAAATGCTTCTCCGATTGTGCATATGCCTTCATGTTAACGATTCAGCTTAGGAATTTCTTCCTTCTAAAGTTCAATGATTCATGGGATGAAACTCTTACTTTCTAGAGAGAACGGAGCGCGTTTCTGCAATATTTGTCTATCCAAAGCCGTAGTCGTTTTTGAGGATCGCTTCAGATAAGCTAAAGATTTGTTAAAAAACGTTCAAATTGTGACAGAATCTGTTATAGTAGTTTGCAATATTAGAATCATAATATTATGCTGAATCCAGCTTGAGACATCTACTCCTCTGTTGTGAATATTTTAGAGCAGGGATGGACAACTTGGTCTGGGGATTTTGAGCCAATCTTAAGCGTGCTAAAGCATCATCCACTCTTAAATTGCTTCGTCCTGTTTTCCAAACAATGTTGGCGAGGACGATTCATGAAGCAGCCTTTTGCTCCGATTCAGTTAGAAAAACGACCTTGTGTCTTAGCAGTAGAAGATGATGAAGATAATCTTTTGCTGATAGAATACGTTCTTGAAAAAATTAATTGTTTATTTTTAAAAGCATCGGATAGTATAACTGCCTTATCGCTAGCTACTGTTCATTTACCCGATTTAATTCTTTTAGATATTGTTTTGCCCCAATGGGATGGATTTTACTTTTTGCAACAGCTTAAGCAAAATCCGCTAACGTCTTGTATTCCCGTTATTGCAGTTACAGGATTAGTGCTTCCTTGTATCCAACAGCGACTTCAAGAGGCAGGTTGCGTTGATTACCTCAGTAAGCCTTATCGGTTGCCTGAGTTAGAAAATATTATTTTGCTCCATCTCCATCGGTGTTGTCTCCCTACCCCTCCTGTAATTGAGATTTAGCGGAACGACCTTCAGGATTGCGAATACGAGGACTCGTTTCCAAGATGACAATCATCCCCGTTCGTCCTGTTTCAAGGGTGGCATCACTTAATAAATCGATGACTTTAACCTCCAATGTTGCTTCAATCAACTGAGTGATCTGAGGCTTTGTCAGTTCATCCAAACAAGAACGAACATCTTGGGCTAGCTCTTGTTGACCATCTTTTGCTAGCAGTTGTTCTGCTGGCGTCAATGAATCTTCGATAATAATGGTCGCCCTTTGCTCAAATAATTGACAGATAATTTTAGAGGGTTTATGTCCCAGCCGCTCACGGTAAAATGTAAGAATCTGCTGAGACAAATTTCGCTCTAATTGCCCGCACGTTGGAAGTTTTTCCGCCATTTTGCTTTGTACAATTTAGCATCGAGCCAATTCGTAGGTGAGTTAGCCTTTTATTATACCAGAATTGTTAAGGAAGCGAGCTATCTTCCAGCAAAAGCTTTGATAGGAGGAAAAGGGGGTCTTTTTTTGACGGTGTTATGGCGATTCTGCGGGGACAGGGGATGAGTTGGCTTCTGAATCGGAAGCAGGGGGTTCTTCCGGTTGAGCTTCTTGATTGGGAGACGAAGATTCAGGCGTTACCGGTACGGGAACAACTTCTTGAGTTCGTTCGATGGTTCGTTCAATGATGTTGGTTTCTTTATTTTGAGGGGCAGGCTGAACGATGGTTCTTTCGATGATATTGGTTTCTTTATTGGGGGGAGGGGGTTCAACGGCAGAATCTTTCACCGTGCTTTCCCTATTTTGCTGATCGAAGTAGAAATAAAGCACTGTTCCTGCACTTAAGCCAATGAGTAAGGTCAACAGAATACCCGCTAAAAATGACCCTGATGAGTTGTTGCTTCGTTGGATGTCTTGCTGATATCGCCCATCTTCGTATCCTTGACGATATTTTGAGCGACCGTTGGAAATAACTGGTTTTGCTCCGCTCGCTTGCTCAAAGGTTTTAGATTCTTTTTCGTCAGAGTAATTCATATAATTGGGTTCCTTATTTATTTGAAGGACTTATTGTTCCCTACATTTTATACACGAAAAAGTCATTTTCAATCTGTCTATCGTTTCAACATAAATATTTGATTTCTCATTCAAACGGAAGATAAGGAATGATTGAAGGGTTGTTCGCTCTTTCTTGAGAAAGATGAATATCTAGCTTTGCTGGATGGGTAGGCTTTAACTTTCTTTCTTTTAGAAGATGGAAATTAAAAAAAAAATTGAGTAAACTGACATAGTGTCCAAAATTTCCACTAGGAGAATTTTAAACCCTATGATAGTATCATTAGAAGTCTTAGCGATCGCCTCAATAGCGACAGTCGGATTAGGAACATTGCTACTAATGAAAAAGCATCGTTTTTCTTCCGTTGTATCTTTATTCTTAACCATTTCTTTACTGTTTTTTACCGCCAATGCTCCTGCGTTTGCCCAAGTTCAAATCGCTGCCCAAGCGGCATCGGACGAGGCTGTTACTCAGGATGAAACTGACTTTAATCTAACTCCGTCAGGCTCCCATTACAGTGGTCTTGAATACGCCACCAAATCTTATAACCAAGAAGATGTCAGCGATGATGTGATTGAAAAATCCATCAAATCGAAAGCGGATGACCGCGTTGTGGTTGCCGTTGCCAATGGTTCAGTTCGGCTGGAAGGACGGGTAGATAGTAAAGAAGACGCAGAGGCACTGATTGCTAAAATTAAGGAAATGCGAGGTGTCCATGAAATCACCTATAATTTAGGATTAGACCAACGTTAATCCGTTCGGTGTACTATAGTTTTTGAAGAATCAACAGTGGGGACGCAGGGCTTGCTTGCGTCCTTTTGAATCAGATAAATCCTAAAAAATGATCGCCTTGACAGTATCAAAAGCGATCGCTTTTTTCTCAATAAAATGACTTTAAAATTGGGGTTGCACTGACCAGCGTTTCAAGGTTTCGTCTGCACTACCACTGACAAGGGATTGACCTTCTTGGCTAAAAGCGACTGACCAGACGGACTTATGATGTTCTCTAAGATTATCTACTACCGTGCCTTGCTCAATATCCCATAGCTTAATCGTATTATCGTAACTGCCACTAGCCAAAAGACGACTATTTGGGTGAAAAGCGAGGGATAACACGGCTCTTTGATGGGCTTTGAGCGTTTTGATTTCTTGCCAAGTGAGGGTATCCCACAGTTTTATGGTGCGATCTTGGCTACCGCTAGCTAAGAGACGACCATTAGGACTGAGACTGAGGGCGTTTACGGCACGATGATGGGCAGAAAGGGCTTTTTTTAATACATTTTGTTGCCATTGCCACACTTGAATCCCCCCAGTATGCAATCCAGCTATGATGGTTTGACCATCCTGACTAAAGGCTAAGGATTGAACCCAATGTCCAACGGAAAGGCTTTTGATCTCTGCACCTGTTTCTAAATCCCAAAGACGCAAGGTATTATCCACACTACCACTGGCAAGGGTTTTTCCGTCTGGACTAACGGCAAGGCTTTTCACATCATCCCGATGGCCGTCAAATTGCCGAATCAGTTCGCCGCTTTGTAAATCCCAAAGTTTGATACGGTTATCCCAGCTACCACTGACAAGATAACGGTTATCAGGGGTGATCACAAGGCTTTCAATGGCATCGCCATGCGCTTTTTTGATTTCAATGGGTGTTTTACTCGGTAGGTGCCAGATTTCGATACTTTCATCGTAACTGCCACTAGCGATCGTTTGACCATCCCCACTGACGGCGATCGCATAAATCCATGATGTATGATTACTTTCTAAGGTCTCTTTCAGTTGAGTCAGGGATTGACTGGGCAGAGCGGTTTTTGCTTCTGTGGTTTGGGATTGCTTCCCGTTTAAGGTATAACCGGCGATTAAGCTTAAGGTGGTTAAGGTTAATAATACAGATGATTTTCCAATCCAAGGTTTTAATTTCATGATTTTTCCTCCTTATACTGTCTTTACGGTTAAAATAGGGATTATTTGACTGTTTGTAGTTTTCGGGTGTTGACTACTTGCGTTTTACACTGCTTAGCTTTGGCTTTTTGCTGAGTATATTCTTGCCAACGACGCGCTAAATAAAGTAGGGTAACGGCACTTAGTCCAATCAGACATAGGGGGGTTAACCAACTCCAATGACCCGACATTTTGTCCCAAACGTGCCAAGTTAGCATAAAGAGAGCTAAATAGGTAAGGTTATGAAGACGTTTCCAATTCTTTTTCAGTCGCTTGACACTCCAGTCGTTAGAGGTAATCGCCAATAATGCAAATACAATGAAGGTTAATATGCCTTGGATATAAACCCAAGAGGTTTTGAGGTCGAAAAAGTCAAAATCACGCTTTATTACTAAGATATAGCCGTGAAAAACAGCTAAAATAAAGGAAAGAATGCCAATAATGCGGCGATGTTTTAAGAGGTATTTGGGAACTCCCGTTTGTCGTGTTTGCGGAAAAACAATTCTGAGATTTGTAGGAAGCAAGGTTACAATGTAAGTGCCTAATGCCAAGAATCCTAAAATGTTGGCAAGGGGAGCATAATCAAGGGTCATCATTTTCAATTTCCTGCTAAATTAATTATTACTTAATGGGCAAAGTTAGGGTTGGTTAAGTAAGAGAAATAAGGAAGTTCAATATCATAAGTGAATTTGAGAGGTTATTGGTTTAGAACTAGGTTTATGACTTTAGTTCAAGCATTACTATAAATGACTTCAAGGATTTGTTCTCTTTTACGGAAATTTTTTTGAAAAAAATTAATTTATCTTGGCATATTTTTGAGAGAAATGATCCTAGAAAACTCTCTTGGTGATTAGAATACGTCTAAGTTAACTTTAAGTTTGAAAACTGCCCAGATAAGTTTAGGAAGTTAAGACATTTCTTTTCGGGAAGTTAAGTCAAATGATTGAACTTATTATTAGCAAATGAATCATTCATTACATTCTTCAGACAATAACGTCATATAAACCTATATCAATATATTTATATAAATATAGGTCAGTTAAATAGGGAATAAGCGATCGCTACCCGAACACCTATAAGCTTACCTATAATTTTATATAGGTCAAATAGATCATCAAGATATATATAAAAACCTATATTGACTCATAGATTTAAACGTCCCAATTTAAAGCCGGATTATTGACCCAGCGATCGCCTACATGAGCGTATATGGCAGTAGTACGAGGGTCGGCATGGCCGAGTAAATCTTGAACTTGTCGTAAGTCTGCGCCATTTCTTAAAGCGAGTGTTCCTGCGGTATGCCGTAAACTGTGGGCAGATAGGGTGCGTCCGGGTGTATGTTTTAATTGGGAGGCTAGGAGATATTTATCGACAATTCGACGAATGCCACAACGACTGAGGCGTTTTCCCTTGGCGCGATTTCCGACGGCAATAAAGAGGGGTGTATTCGGGTTAAGAATTTCCCCATTTTCCCGACGGCTGGTGAGATAATCTTGTAAGCTTTCCGCCAAATAAGGCGTTAAGGGGACAACACGAATACTTCTTTTTCCTTCAACCCGAATGCCAATATTATGACCCCGACGGACAATATCACTGATATTCGCTCGATGCAATTCTACCGTTCTTGTGCCTTCTCGGATCATAATTTCAATTAATACCCGATCGCGTTTACTTTTAAGTGAATGATCATCGGAAATGGCGTCGAGTAAAATTTGAACTTCATCTTGTTCTAAATAAGTAATATTTTCGGCAGGATCTCGTTTTTCTTGAGGCGGTTTAATCCCTATGGCGGGATTACTTTGAAGGATTCCTTCTTCCATTGCCGCTTGATAGAAACGTCTGACGGTGGCCAGTTTTAAAGCGATGGTGGTAGATTTATAACTTTTTTCTTCGATCATCCAACGACGATATTCTTTGAGGTGACGACGGGTAACTTGAATCGGGTGAATCTGATTTTGCTGACACCAAGAGAAGTATTGCTGAATTTGACTGAGATAGGTGCGAATCGTATCGGTACTAGCGTTACCATTAGCTGTATCAGTTCGTAAGAAGTCGGCAAAAATCGCTACAAACTCAGCGTGACTGAGAACTTGAGAACGAGAAGAAACGGTAATGGGAATCCCTGTCATGAGCGGCTTAAACGTTGGTGCTTTCCTTCAATCTTAAACAAATTAACCCCAAAAAGCGAGGAGATGATAGGGTTACTGCATATTTCTAAATCAATATTCATAAGATTTTTGTCGTGCCTTAAGCATTTTTTACTTTAAGCTTGATAATTACCCTTATCGAGCTTAGAATGTTTTCGAAAGAATTTAATTTGCCCTAGTGATCTACTTGACACTGCCCTGTCATAGGATAATGATCAATGGGTCAAGGTCATCCTCACACACCGAAACAACGATAAAGGAGAACAACTTGGTTAATACAACACCTTTAAAAACTCAAAAATCGGAAGAAATCTTTGCAAATGCCCAAAAACTAATGCCAGGTGGCGTAAGTTCTCCCGTAAGAGCCTTTAAGTCCGTCGGTGGTCAACCCATCGTCTTTGATCACGTACAAGGGGCTTATATTTGGGATGTCGATGGCAATCAATACATCGATTATGTAGGAACATGGGGACCCGCCATCTGCGGTCATGCCCATCCTGAAGTCATTTCTGCTCTTCAAGAAGCCTTACAAAAAGGCACCAGTTTCGGCGCACCCTCCCTGCAAGAAAATATTTTGGCGGAAATGGTTATCGAAGCCGTTCCTAGCATCGAAATGGTTAGATTTGTCAATTCTGGTACAGAAGCCTGTATGTCCGTCCTTCGTCTGATGCGTGCCTTTACGGGGCGGGATAAAATTGTCAAATTTGAAGGATGTTACCATGGTCATGCAGATATGCTTCTTGTAAAAGCAGGATCAGGTGTTGCAACCCTAGGCTTACCAGATTCCCCCGGTGTTCCCAAAAGTACCACCACTAACACCTTAACTGCCCCCTACAATGATTTAGAAGCCGTTAAAGCCCTTTTTGCTGAAAATCCTGACGATATCGCTGGCGTTATTCTAGAACCCGTTGTCGGCAATGCCGGCTTTATTCGACCGGATGCCGGTTTCTTAGAAGGATTACGAGAAATCACTAAGGATTACGGCGCACTATTAATCTTTGATGAAGTCATGACCGGCTTTCGGATTGCCTATGGTGGCGCACAAGCTAAATTTGGCGTAACCCCCGATTTGACTACCTTAGGAAAAGTCATTGGCGGCGGATTACCCGTAGGAGCTTACGGTGGACGTAAAGACATTATGATGATGGTTGCTCCCGCCGGCCCCATGTATCAGGCAGGAACATTATCAGGAAATCCCTTAGCGATGACAGCCGGCATCAAAACCCTAGAACTACTGCAAAAACCGGGCGTTTACGACTACTTAGACCAAATAACCCAAAGATTAATCAAAGGTCTGCTACAAGTTGCCTCAGATACCGGACAAGCTGCTTATGGCGGTAGTTTAAGTGCCATGTTTGGCTTATTCTTTACCGATGAACCCGTTCATAACTATGAAGATGCCAAGAAAGCAGACTCAGCTAAATTTGCTCGTTTTCATCGAGGAATGTTAGAAAGAGGGATTTATCTCGCTCCTTCTCAATTTGAAGCTGGATTTACCTCTTTTGCTCACACAGAAGCCGACATAGACCGTACGATTGCGATGGCTAAAGACGTTCTCAGTGCTTTATAAACCAATAACACAAGGTGGGCATTACCCACCTAAAGACTTTTCAGTCAAATCCCTGTATTTTGCCTTCCTTCCGCATCTTTAATATCTTAGACGATGGTCAATCTGTCTTTCAGGAAGGGATCTGGGTTCGGCCTCTCTCGCTCTGGGGTCTTCTTCTGAGATCGGAATTTGAGTCGGATTTGGCTTCTCTTCACCGTTATCCGGTTTCTTCGCCGCTTCATCGGGTGCATTATTCGTAACGGGGGGTGGGGGAGGCGTTCTCGGCACAGAGGAAGGAATAATACGTTCCAAGGATTCTTGTTGACCGGTTATCGGGTTAATCCAGCAATTCAAACACGATTGAGCATTAAGACTGCCCAGATTAACCCCCAAAGACAGTAATAAGCTAATACTGAGGGGAAAATAACTTTTCATAAGCGATGATGGATGGATAACTAATAGGGCTCATCTTCTCATCGAAAATAGAATAAGATCCCCTATTTATACTTTTAGCCTAAAATCCCGATCGCTGGTAATATGTGAACCATTATTATATTTTGTTAAAAATCATGTCGTTGATGAGCGACCTTGAGGTAACGCCATGACTCTGCTTTCCTGTTCTCTGTGGATGTTTGTCGCCCGAACCGATGTATCTTTTATGATGCACACCATCCCTCATTTACTGAAAATGAGTAATTTTCCTTTTGAGGAAAAAGTATTAGTAATTGATACAGCACCCTTATCAGGAGAAAAAAACCGGCGTCCCTATATCGGTACAATGGAACAACTACAGCAGAATTGCCAACAATTATTAGCAGAAGGAATCATTGATAGAATTACCAAAATTAATTACGATCCGGCTTATCATCAACAAGTCTATCAGAAACATTTTAACGCCAAAATACACCCGACTCATAACTACAAAGGATATCCTATATTAGGCAGTATTTTTAAAATCGAAGAATGTAAGAGTGATTATGTTCTACACTTTGATAGCGATATGATGCTCTATCAACCTGCAAATTATAGTTGGGTTAAAGAAGGCATTCAAGTAATGGAAAATTATTCCGAATTAATCTCTATGCGACCCTTAGCAGGACCGCCTCGTTCTGATGGCACCTTTGCTCAAAAAGTTGCCTATGAAATGGGGGCAAATGAATATTATCGTTTTAAATTTTTTGGCAGTCGTGCTTATTTAATCAATTGTCGTCACTTTGATAAGCTCTGTCCTTTTCCGGTGATTTGGCGACCTTATCGAACACGATGGCTCAATCAACTACCCAATTCTCTCAAAACTTATTTTAATTATTTAACCCGCAAAGGAAGTCTTCAATCTTGGGAAATAATGGTTTCCAAAAAGCTAGAAGGAAGTAAGTTTTATCGAGGAATGTTAGCAAATAATACCGCTTGGACCCTACACCCTAATACCCGTAGTTCTACATTTTTTGAGGCTTTACCTCGTATTATTCAACGGGTTGAATTGGGAGATTATCCATCTGAACAAGCAGGTCATTATGACCTTAACTTAGAGCTTTGGCTATAAATTTCAAAGGAATTTTTCGATGAATCAATTCGCTTCTTCTTCTTTTGTCAGAAATCTTAAAGACTCCTTGATTAAAACCTATTTCGATGTTCGGATTAATAGCCAAGAGTCTCCCCTAAATGTACGCTTTAGATCCTCTCCTTACCGCATCCTTTTTATTTTAGGACATATGCGTTCTGCATCCTCACTTTTGCTCCATATCCTTAATTCTAATCCTGCGATTCTGGGTTACGGAGAAACTCATATTGTTTATGAATCTGAACAGAATTTTAAGCAATTACTCTTTAAAGTTTATTGGAAATCTCGTCACTATCAAATGAATCACCAATATGCCCTGGATAAATTGCTACATGATGAAAAATTAGTTGACGAAAATATTCTAAAGTCTCCTGAAATTTATAGTATTTTTTTAATTAGAAACCCCGCAGAAACCTTAAATAGTATCTTAACAATCAAGCCCCATTGGAATCAAAAAAAAACGCTTGATTATTATATAAATCGTCTCTCTACCCTCGAAAAATATGGCTCAATTATTAATAATAAAAATCAAAGTCTCTTCCTCACTCACGAACAAATTATTAACGAAAGCAGCTCTGTTTTTCAAGCATTAAAAGCTTTTTTACAAACAGCGCAAGGATTCTCTGAAGAATACCAAGTTTTGCAAACTACTGGTTTTAAAGGAGTAGGTGACTCCTCAGAAAATATTAAATCAGGCCGAATTATTCGACAAAAGAAAGCGAATTCTCTCCGTCAGCCGTTCTCGACAGAATTGCTCAATCAAGCCGAAAAAAGTTACGATCATTGTTTCGATATTTTATGCCAAATTTGTCGCACCATTTATGATTAAAAATAGCAATGCAACAATCCTTTAAGCGCATTCTTACCGGCAGTATTTTTTTCGTTATTACCCTTATTGTAGCGACAGTGGGTTATATTCTCTTTGGTTGGTCAATTCTAGAGTCCATTTATATGGTCGTTATTACAATATTTGGGGTGGGATATGGAGAAGTTAAGCCATTAGACACCCCTTTTCAAAAAATATTTACAATTTTCGTTATTATTGCCGGAACATCATCAGCCGTTTATACCGTAGGAGGATTTGTCCAAATGATTGCAGAAGGAGAATTAAACCGCATCTTTGATGAACAAAAACGTAGAAAAACGCTTGAAAACTTACAAAATCATATAATTATCGCAGGATTTGGTTATATGGGGCAGATTCTTGCCCAACAACTTAACGAAATGCGTCAGCCCTTCATTATTATCGATTATAATACAGAACGCATTCAGAAAGCGGAATCTTTAGCATATACTGCTTATCAGGGGGATGCCACCGATGAAATGACCCTTGAAGCCGTCAATATCGCAAAAGCGAAGGTTATCGCCATTGTGCTTCCTCATGATACCGATAACGTTTTTATTACCCTCACAGCTAAAGAGTTAAACCCCAACTTAATCATTATTGCGCGAGGGGAACAACCTTCTACAGAGAAAAAATTACGGTTAGCTGGTGCCAATCATATTATCCTACCTGCGAGTTTAAGTGCCTTGAGAATGGCGAATCTAATTACTCGTCCGACGGCGTTAGACTTTTTAGGGCGGAAAGAAGAGTTAAACTATCTCAATGAATTACTCATTCAGTTAGACGTACAAATGGATGAATTAGCGATAGAACAACAATCTCCTTTAGTGGGTAAAACCATTCGGGAATTAGAAATCAGAAGTAAAGGCACATTTATTATTGTCGCATTACGTCGCGCCGAGGGAGAATTGATTGTGCATCCTCCCCAGTCTTTATTTGTCAATAGGGGAGACATCTTAATGATTTTAGGACACCGTAATAATATTCTAGACTTCGCCAGCGATTATGAATTAAAACAAAAAAAACGCTTATATCGAGGCGTCGAAATTTAGATATGATGTCCAATAAAAGCGTGAGGAGTTAGAATTCAGGAAATCAATTCATAATTTTTGATGGTCATTAACTTATTGTGGTTAATCATTTGTTCAGGGTTAGTCTTCCTGATGCAAGCCGGTTTTATGTGTCTTGAATCTGGATTGACACGGACGAAAAATAATATCAATGTTGCCGTTAAAAATATCGCTGATTTTGGCTTATCCGTCACCCTATTTTGGTTAATTGGCTACGGTTTTATGTTTGGTCATGCGGGCAATGGTTGGCTTAGTTGGCACCAATTTGCTATTTCACCTCAAAATGACCCTAAAATTGCCGTATTTTTTCTTTTTCAAGCCATGTTTTGCGGGACGGCGACCACTATTATTTCTGGCGCAGTAGCAGAACGTCTCAATTTTAAAGCTTATTTACTGATTGCCGGACTCGTCTCTGGGGGGATTTATCCCCTTTTTGGTCATTGGGCATGGAATGGTATTTTAGAGCAAAATCAGGGAGGATGGTTAGAAAAATTAGGATTTATTGACTTTGCCGGTTCAACCGTCGTTCACAGTGTTGGAGCATGGGTGAGTCTTGCAACCTTATTGATTATCGGTGCAAGAACAGGACGCTATGGAGAAAATGACAAAGATAACAAAATTCAAGGATCAAACCTCCCTTTTGCAGTATTAGGTGCTTTATTACTTTGGTTTGGTTGGATTGGCTTTAATGGGGGCAGTCTCTTAGTCTTTGATGAACGCGTTCCTCTTATTATTATGAATACCATGTTAGCGGGAGTCGGGGGAATGATAACCGCAATGGTATTGAGTACAGGAAAATTAGGTTATCTCTCGGTAGAATGGTTGATTAATGGTTCAATTGCCGGATTAGTCGCGATTACTGCTTGCTGTCAAATGGTGAGTCCTCCGCTTGCTTTCATTGTTGGGATTACAGGATCAGGAATCATGTTTTTAGTAGAATATCAGTTAAATCGCTGGAAAATTGACGATGCTGTCGGTGCAATTGCCGTTCACGGCGGTGCAGGAATGTGGGGGACGTTATGCGTCGCTTTATTCGGACAATTAAACCTAATTGATACTCAACCGACTCGCTTCCAACAGTTAGCGGTACAGTTATTGGGTATTTTCGTCTGTTTTATCTGGGTGTTTGGCATTAGTTGGTTGATTTTGACCGCAATTAATCGTTTTTTTCCCTTAAGAGTCTCCCCAGAAGCAGAAGCGTTAGGGTTAAACATCAGCGAACATCAGGCGAAGACCGATACCTATGACCTATTAGAAGTGATGGATTGGCAAATGAAAACCCAAGATATTAGTCGTAGAGTCCCCGTAGAACCTTTTACAGAGATAGGACACATTGCCACTCGCTATAATCAAGTGATGGATACTCTAGAAGCGAAAAATCGACAAAGTATTGACTATTTAGAACAAATTTACCAAGTTACAGCGATCGCTTCAAGTTGTCTAGAAAATCAAAATTTTGATCCCTCTCTTTTTGAGAGTTTTATCCAAGAAAAAGACGAATTAGGAAATCTTGCACTGGTTTTGCAACGTTTAATACAGCAATTGCAATTAAATTCTTCTGCCCAAAAAGACAATAATCAAGTATTTTTACGCCATTTATTCAACGAAATCTTCACTCAAAAATTTGGCGACATAGAGACAGCAACCCAAGATAAAATTGGAGCAATCGAAGATGAAATACAGTTAATTAATATCTTAAAAGAAATAGCTTTAGCAAGAGACGTTGAAGAATTCAAAAAACGTTTAGTTTAAAAGAAATTACCATTCAAATCTTGAAGCAATGACGCCCAGCAACACCACTAATCCCAGCATTCGTCGGAAGTAGTTAACACCGTCAAACAATTCCAACCACGCCCAAGTGAACAAACTACCGAACGCTAACGCATCTAGAAGGGTATAGATATTGCCATCGGGAAGTAGAAATTTCAATAAAGTCGCTCCTATTCCTACTATAATGGGTAGATTAGGCTTCTGAGCAATGACAAGGTTGCCTTGATCATCTCGGAACGTTTTATCAAACAGACTATCTTTCATAAATTGAAACGACGAATTATACTAGGAAAATTTTAAGCGAAGTCTAAGGTTCAAGACTTGTTTCCTAAGGATGAACTCTATATTTAGTAAGGCCGTTGAATTGAATTCATAATTGCTTCGACTAGCGTGTCAGGATCTATAGGTTTTGACAGGTGCTTTTGAAAGCCAGCCGTAATTGCCTGTTGATGGTCTATTTCTCCAGCATAAGCCGTTAAGGCGATCGCCGGAATTTGTCCACCCCACCGGAAAGGTAAAGATCTCACACGTTTAATCAGCATATAACCATCTATCTCGGGCATTCCAAGATCGCTGAGTATGACATCTGGCAGAGATTGGGTTAAAACCACGAGTGCTTCCGCCGCAGAGGCGACAGTTGTTACTGGAGTTTAGACTAAAACTCCACACCCCCCTTGCGTCAAACTGTACAGTCTCGTCTAATTATTAATCAAAAAAGCTGAGTCAACAAAAACAAGGGATAATAAGAAAAATTTACTGAATAATTGACGCTCTTGAATAAATCTGCCCAAAAACTCTCTAACTTTAGAAACGAAGCCTACCAACTCTTAGGAACAGCCAAAGATGCGACTTTTGATTTAATGGACGCAGTTTTGACCACTCGAAATGTCTATTCCTTTGCCGAGTTATCCTTATCTCCTGTATTTCGGAGGAAGTGGCCGAGCATCTATGAAGCCATAGATGATGTTCGGCCTAAAACCAATAAATTAATGCAACTTTATATTAACCAAATACCGACACAAGATTTATACAGTAGACGAATTCTGGTAGGAGACCATACTCCATGGGCCAGAACAGAAGCACCGACTTTAAGGGATAGAACTTATGAACATGGTGCTAAAGTAATTTCAGGTAAACCTATCACTTTGGGACACGGTTATAGTACACTAGCTTGGATACCAGAAAGTCAAGGTAGTTGGGCATTACCATTACGTCATAACCGAATTGCTTCTAATGAAACACCAATTTCTAGAGCCGTTTTACAGCTAAAACAAGTATGTAGACATCTTAATGTAAGACCAATAACAATCTGGGATAGTGAATACGGATGCGCCCCTTTTATTAAAGAAACAGCAGAAATCAATGCAGATAAACTGATGCGTATTCGACCTAATCGCTGTATTTATGCAGAACCTCCAAAATATCTTGGAAAGGGTAGACCCCGAAAGCATGGTCAAAAAATGAAATTATCTGAACCCGAAACTTGGGCAATTCCTGTCGAAATAATTGAAATTGATGACCCAACTTGGGGAGTAATAGAAATTTCGAGGTGGCCGAATTTTCATTTCTACCAATCCCCTGATTATCCGATGACTATAATATTAGTTAAACGCCAAGGGAAAAAGTTATCTCACAGGGCAGCCCAACCAATGTGGTTGGCGTGGATAGGAGAAGAAGAATTATCTTCAATCGACCTGTGGGAATTGTATTTGAGACGCTTTGCCATTGAACATTGGAACCGTTTTATCAAGCAAAGATTGCACTGGACTTTACCCAAACTCGGCACAACTGAAAAGGGGCAAAGATGGAGCAATTTAATCCCTATTATGACATGGCAATTAGGGTTGGCACGTGAGATAATAGAAGATAATCCTCTGCCTTGGCAAAAGCCTTTACCTGTAGAGAAATTAACCCCTGGAAGAGTCGCACAAAGCTTTTTAGGACTTTTGGTCAAGATAGGCACACCTGCCAAACTGCCAAAAACCAGAGGAAAGTCTCCTGGATGGGAGAAAGAGAAAAAACGTCATAAAAAACCTCGCTATCCGACAGTCAAAAAGACAGTTACTCGACAGAAAAAAGATACAAAAGAGGTGGCTTAAAACAATAATTGTTACTATTCTTAAAAATTTTTAGCTTTCTGACAAGCTAAGACAAATTTTAAGGCGCTTCCCCTGTAAGCAAACCGTACAGTCTAGTGTGACCATTGCGGGCAGTTAGTCTAATACCAATTTAAATGGGGGTTACGACAGATAGGGCATCCAAGATGAAGGAATAACCAGTCACAGAAGCAACAATTTCAGGCGTTAACTCACTGAGAAGTTCATCTAATTTTGTTTGTAGTTGCTCTAGGGTCTTGAAAGAAGCCCACTTGAGATCGGCCTTGAGATGTTCCCATAAACGCTCAATGGGATTTAATTCAGGACAGTAAGGCGGCTGAAATAAGAGAATGACATTTTCTGGCACAATCAAATCTTTGCCTTTGTGAAACCGTCCGTTATCAACTTGAAGGATGTTAAGGCTATCAGGATAAGCTTTGGAGAACTCATCTAAGAAAAATTGATAACAGTCGGTATCAACATGATTAAGTTGCCAGAAGAAAGATTCACCCGTCGCTGGTTCTACAGCCCCATACAACCAAAAAGCTTTGAACAACCACTGCCATTGCCCAATCGGTTTGATGCCACAGGCAGTAATCAAGCGTCCGACAAGGGTTTTCAGTCCAAAGCGGCTCTCATCAGCCGCAAAATAGCGAATCGGTCGAACATCTTGTCTGACCTCTCTAGCATACTGGCTCAACAGGTCGAGGTCGTCAACAAGGTTTTTTTAAAAGCCTCACGCTGCTCCTTGTCCTGCAAGTCATGTTGAGGACGTGCCACTTTCAACTTGGCTTTTAACCGATAGTGGGTCATCTGATACACCGCATGATACTTGGCCTCTACTCCCAACGTTTCGGATAACCATTGCTGGACTTCTTCATAGCTGACAAACCCCTGATTGGGGTCTTGTAATCGCTTGTCTAAAGCATTTTCAGCCCATTTTGGGATCACTCGCACTCCTCCAGGCGATTTCTTGATTTTCAACATCGCCTCTAGGCCACCATCACGATACATCGATAACCACGTCTGCACTGTACTTCGATCTTTCCCTATGGCTTTAGCAATGGTAGTGACACTGGGAGGACTTTCTTGTTTGAGCCAGTAGAGGACTTGCAATCGTTCCTTGACAGTCGGCGTTTGGGCTTGACGCAACTGTTCCGTCAGATCATCCAAGCTTTGCTGGACTTGAATTGAGGTAACACCAACCATCTGGAGATTTCACTAAACAACTCTTCTTAGTCTAGCTCATCTGTAGTTCATTCAATTTAAATTGGTATAAACTCCAGTTGGTAGTGCAGAAAGTAGACTTTCTGCACTTCTGACTTACTTGATTTGACTTTATGAGTTTACGTTAATTTTTAGTGCTAAAACCTTTGCTATAATCAACGTGCAGATACTCTTTAGATGAGTTAAGATTTTGCACTTTGGATACTTCAACACCCGTTGAACCGAAAACAGTCCCAAATCGCATTGGCTATGCCCGTGTCAGCAGCATCGGTCAAAATCTTGATTCCCAGATGGATGCTTTGAACTAAGCTGGTTGTCTTAAAATTTTTACTGAACTGATAAGTTAACTGCTTCGCGAATGGAGCGACCTGGATGGGCGCAGCTGCTTGAATATATTCGTCCAGGTGATATTTTAGTTGTGACTGAATTAAGTCGCATGACCCGTTCGTTACTCCATCTACTTGAAACTGCACAGATTCTAGAACAACGTCAGATTAATTTGTTGTCATTGCGAGAGAGTATTGATACTACCACTGCTACAGGTCGGTGTTTTCTGTCGATGATGGGGGCTATCTACCAGATGGAACGAGAATTACGTGCCGAAAGAGCTTCCGCTGGAAGAGTTTCTGCTAAAGCTAGAGGCAGAACGGGGGGAAGACCACGAACTGATGTTGCCAAACTGGAGAATGCCAGGATCTTGTATCAAAATTCTGAAAAGACAGCCGCTGAGGTTTGTAGAATCGCAGGGGTGGGGCGCCGAGTCTTCTTTGCTTACCTCGCCCAAAAGCATGACTAGTAAGGCTTTGAAATCTAATTGTACATTTTTGGCGCGTTGGGCCTTTTTAGCCTGATGGCTCTATGCTTCCCTTGTCATCTTTACTATCACCGCAGGCAACAGGGGAACGTGACACCGGGACAGTTATCGTTGAGTTTTTAAATAATCACCGATGAAGGTTAATAGACATCTCCAAGACCTAAAAGCCTTTTCCAGCAAGCTTGTCCCTATATGTATTGGCAAAATAGTTCAACGATTAAAATGCTGATTTATCGTCCCTAATTCAATTTCACAAAAAAAGATGGGACTACTAAAAGCAATTCTTTTTAGCTGAATTCTTTGCTCTACAAGGCTTATAGCACCTAGATTATATTATAGAGATGTCTAATGGGCAAAATGCTGATACAAACGAATGACGACTTTTTCTAATTCGATCCAGGTAAAAATTAAGGCACTGAAGCCTACACAAATCCACAGTTCGTTGGCCGGTAAATAATGGGTTCCAAAAAATGCTCGTAGCGGTTCAACATAAATCAATAACAGTTGTAACAAAGAGGTAATGATAACAGCCGCCAGTAAAAAAGGATTGGAAAAAGGGTTAATTTCAATGGTCAAACTGGTCACAGAACGAATGGCGAGGGCATGGCCCATTTGCGCTAGACAAAGGGTGGTAAATACCATTGTTTTCCAGCGATCGGGGGAAAGTCTACCCTCCAAATGTTCGGGGGTATAACCATAGGCCCAAACCATCAAAACAATGGTGACAATGGCTAATATTAGACCTTGACGAACCACGTAGGAACCCAATCCCCGTGCAAATATACTCTCTTGGGGGTCTTTAGGGGGTTGTTGCATAACACTTCCTTTACCTGGTTCCACGGCTAGAGCTAAGGCAGGAACCCCATCGGTAACTAGGTTCATCCAAAGAATTTGTAACGGAGATAGGGGGACACCTCCTAATCCCATCAAAGGGGCCGCTGCGATTGTTAATACTTCGCCAATATTGCTGCCCAGGATATACCGAATAAAACGGCGGATATTGGTATAAACAACACGGCCTTCTTCTACCGCTGCGACAATGGTGGCAAAGTTATCGTCCAGTAAAATCATGTCACTGGCTTCCTTACTGACATCGGTTCCTGTGATACCCATAGCCACCCCGATATCGGCTTGCTTTAACGCCGGGGCATCATTTACCCCATCCCCTGTCATGGCAACAACTTCATGCTGTTTACGGAGCGTTTGCACGATTTTTAATTTATGTTCGGGGGAAACCCTGGCATAGACATTGACGGTGCGAACCATTTGATCCAGTTCATTTTCACTGCAATTTTCTAAATCTCGACTGGTAATCACCCTTGCTCCTGCTTCTGCAATGCCCAAATCTAAGGCGATCGCCTGGGCCGTGAGAGGGTGATCACCCGTAATCATCACGGGGCGAATCCCAGCGGCTCGACATTTGGCAACGGCATCTCGCACTTCTGGACGGGGGGCATCTAACATTCCCACTAAACCCAACCAGGTTAATTGTTGCTCGGCAATGTCATCATTGGTGTCGCTCGGTAACGTTGTCCAAACTTTGCTGGCAAAGCCCAATACCCGCAGGCCACGGCCAGCTAAATAATTATTTTGTTCTAAAATATAAATGCGCTGTTCTTTACTAATGGCTAAGATTCGGGTTCCGACTTGAATATGGGTACAGCGTTCCAAGATCAACTCAGGGGAACCTTTTACAAACATTACATAACTGTTATGGGTGTCAATTTTTCCCTGCTCATCTTGAACTACCACGCTCATACGCTTACGTTCTGAGGAAAAGGGAAATTCCATCACCCTGGGAAAATGCTGTTCCTGTTCATGTTTAAAAATATTACCCTTGCCTGCTAAGGCTAATAAAGCTCCTTCCGTAGGATCACCTAAAATTGCCCATTCCCCATTTTCCTTTTGTAAAATGGCATCGTTGCACAGAATACAGGCCATTAACAATTTTTCAATTTCGGGGGTATTTTCAATCCTTAAAGCTCCTTCCTCGTTTGCTTGAAACTCACCGACGGGATTGTAGCCTTCCCCTGTAATTGCTAAACGATGGTGATCGCTGACGATGGACTGTACCACCATCTTATTTTGAGTTAAGGTTCCCGTTTTGTCAGAACAGATGGTCGTTACAGAGCCGAGGGTTTCCACCGCACTCAATTGACGAATCAGAGCGTTGCGTTTAGCCATACGTTGGGTTCCCAAAGCTAGGGTGACGGTGATTACGGCGGGTAGTCCTTCAGGAACCACAGCAACAGCCATACTGAGGGATACTTCAACTAATTGCATAAACAGATCCCGTTTGAAGATAGTTCCCCCCACGACTACGATCGCCACCAGAATCAAAGAGCCACCAACTAACACATTGCCCAATTGGGTCATGCGCTTTTGTAGGGGAGTGGGTTCTGGTTCCACAGATTGGAGGGCTGAAGCAATTTTTCCCAATTCCGTTTTCATCCCCGTTGCCGTGACCACCACCGTGGCCCGCCCCTGGACAACTTCCGTCCCTGAGTAAACCAAATTTAGGCGATCGCCCAAAGCACTATCAGCAGGCAATAGAATATTTCCCTGTTTCATCACCGCTTCGGCTTCCCCCGTTAGAGCCGCTTCTCGAATTTGCAGATTAGCCCCTTCCAAAATACGACCATCGGCGGGAACTTTAACCCCAGCTTCAAGGATGATCACATCGCCAGGGACTAATTCCTGGGATTCCACTTCGGAAGTTTTGCCTTCTCGAATGACCCGTACCCTAGAGGTAGATAAATCTTTTAAGGCTGCTAGGGCTTTCTCCGCTCCCCGTTCCTGGATATACCCCAAGATGCCATTCAGTAACACGACGATAAAAATGGCAATGGCATCCTTCGGAAAAATAAATTTCCCCAACTGTTGAGCTTGATAAATATCCATCCCTGCTGAAACCACAGCAACGGCGATCAGCAACAGCAGCATTATGTTTGTAAACTGATCAACTAAGATGTCCCAGGATGTTCGCCCCCCCACTTCAACCAATTCATTGGATCCATAAGTATTTAAGTTTTTTGTTATTTGTTGCTGACTTAAACCTTGTTGACGATCGCTGTGTAATTCACTAACTACTTGATCCGCAGAGAGAGTGTGCCAGGCGATCAAAGATTGATCCTGAAAAGAGTCAGATGGAGGCATGGGGGTAAGGAAAGTAGCAATAAATTTTCATTCTAATTGAAAATGGGATCATTCTCAATTACAGACATTATAGTTCTCATCTTTCATCGGTAACTAATGGCTGAAAAAAGCTAGAGACTAATATATTGAATTTTCTTCTTTAATATATTAGAAAATCAAAGTTAAATTTATTGTTTTACAAAATTATAAATGAACTTTATAAAAACAGAGTGGCAATGTTCAAAAACTGTGTTAAGGTTATAGTCTAAATAGAGCCAGTAAGCTTAATCCAACAGGGTTGGAGCGGAGGAACCAAATTTTGGGGCTTATTTCAGAGAAATCATTACGGTTTCGAGAAAGGGACATCTCTCAGTCCTAGCCCGTCAGCTAACTTCGTCGGCATTGAGGGAAGATTGTATCTCGACAGATTTTGTCTGGCTAGATTCAGTGTTCTCGATTGGTACTGCTCCATACATTTTGTATCCAATCTTGAAAAAATAAGTATCTTTATATGAACCTAGCTACTTTTTCCGTGGCGGCACAAGTGGGCTGGAAGAAATTGAAACCCGTAGTTTTACGGGATGTAATTTTGTTTCCAGCTCTGGGATTTTTGGGATTAATCACACTTTGGTGGATAATTGCCACTTTCCGCAGTGAATTAATGCCCACTCCCCTAGAAGCATTGACGAGTAATTGGCAGTATATTATTAATCCCTTTTATCAAAGAGGGCCAGGAGATTTAGGTATTGGCTGGTTATTATTAGCCAGTTTACGACGGGTTTGTTTGGGGTTTTTATTAGGAGCTGTAGTAGCAATTCCGTTGGGCTTTTTGATTGGCCTATCCAGAAATGCCATGCTCACTTTTAATCCCATCATTCAGATTTTGAGGCCGGTTTCACCACTAGCCTGGTTACCGATCGCCTTAGCGATGTTTGGCGTTGCAGAACCCTCAGCAATTTTTGTAATTTTTATTACTTCTCTTTGGTCAACTATTATTAATACGGCTTTAGGGGTTACCAGTGTTCCAAAAGATTACCTAGACGTGGCGGCCGTATTAGAAATGCCTCAACATCGTCAGATTTTTAAAATAATTTTGCCTGCAAGTTTACCCTATATTTTTACAGGTTTAAGGCTTAGTTTGGGCATTGCTTGGCTAGTTATTGTAGCAGTCGAAATGCTCACGGGCGGTGTTGGAATTGGTTTCTTTCTTTGGGATGAATGGAACCGCTTAAACCTCAGTTCTGTATTTTTAGCAGTTGTTGTGATTGGTTTAACAGGTTTAGTTTTAGATTATTTAATTGGTCGTTTACAGATTTGGGTAACTCACCGTCCGATTAAACCAGGAATCTGATTTTTTAGCATACCCAATAAATATTTCTACTGCCCTTCTAGTTACCATTACGGCTTGTTTTAAGTGCAAAATTATTATCACAATAGATATTGCACTAGCATATAAATCTATTAATTATTTATTATTGGCGATTCACTATCATGTTTTCTCGGCGTAATTTTCTTACAGGCTTAGGGGCTACTTCGGCCATTACCGCTTTGTCTTCCTGTGCTATTAATAGCAATCGCAACCCTAGCCAATTAACAGAAGCGGCCCTGGCTGTTGAACCAATTATCGATCCTAAAACCTTAGAAAAACCCAATTTAACCATCGGCTATGTGCCAGTCAATGATTGTGCTCCCTTTGCCGTTGCCTGGGAAAAAGGATTGTTTCGTAAATATGGTTTAAACGTCAAACTTAGTCGAGAATCTAGTTGGGCAAATTCCCGTGATGGTTTGATTTTTGGGCGTTTAGATGCTTCCCCTGTGGTGTCAGGGGCAATTACCAATGCTCGAACAGGAGCTGAAGGGGCTAGGGTCGCTCCCCTGTGTGGTGCCATGACCATTCACCGTCACGGTAATGCGATGACTATGAATAAACCAATGTGGAATTTTGGCCTACGACCTTGGCAAGAATATAACGGCGATTTGGAACGTTTTGGTAAAGATTTAAGGGCTTACTTTAACCAAACACCGATGCAAAATCGTGTTTGGGCAGTGGTACTAAGTTCTTCAATTTATGAATATTTTGTCCGTTATTTAGTTTCGGCAATGGGCATCAATCCTATCGAAGAATTTCGCCTATTAATTATTCCGCCCCCCCAAATGGTTAATAACATGAGAATTGGTTCAACTCAGGCCTATATGGTGGCTGAACCCTGGAATACTAGGGCAATTACAGGCAATGAAGGAGTTGGTTTTACCTTTGTCCAAGGACGACAAATTTGGAATGGCCATCCCGATCGCCTTTTGGCGGTGATGGAATCGTTTATTACGGAAAATCCTAAAACCTATCGTTCTTTAGTCAAAGCCATGATTGAAGCCTGTCAATATTGCAGTAAACCGGAGAATCGTCCTGAAGTGGCTCAAATTATTTCCCAACGTTCCTTTATAGGGGTTAAGCCTAAATTAACTGAACCTGGCATAGTTGGTAATTATAATTATGGCGGTTTTGATGATCAAAAACGATTAGTAGATAGCATTGAAACGACTCTATTTTTTGATATGCCGCCCGATGTGGCTAAAGCAACCAATGATCATTCAACCTTTCTTTGGCAATCGGAAAGTTTATGGTTAATGACCCAGGCTGCCCGTTGGCAACAAATTCCTGAGATTCCCAACAATGCTGAGGCGATCGCCAAAGAGGCTTGGAGAACGGATTTATACCGAGAAATTGCAGGAGAAATGGGAATTGATTGTCCAACGGAAGATTATTATGTTGCCCCAGGAAAAGTTTTTATTGATAACAAATTTTTTGACCCTAGTGATTTAGTCGGTTATCTCAAGAGTTTTGAAATTCGCGCTAATGCTCCAAAATCTTTTTATCTATCCTAATGCTAGGAAAAATAACCATGACTCAATCTCAAGCCTTATCTAATCCCCACCTAACAGCCATGAATGATGATTTCCTCGTTGTTGAAAACCTCGTTAAATCCTATCCTAAAGCAGATGGAACCGCTTCCACTATTTTAGAGAATGTCAATTTGACCATTGGCCCAAAGGAATATATTGCCGTTATTGGTCACTCTGGCTGCGGTAAATCTACCCTGTTAAAAATTATCGCAGGCCTAGAGAAAGCCACATCAGGGACAGTTTATTTAGAAGGAAAATTAATTCGTAAACCTGGAGCAGAACGCATGATGGTTTTTCAGAATTATTCCCTTTTGCCCTGGTTAACCGTGCGAGAAAATATTCGTTTAGCGGTTGATGAAGTTTGTAAAAAAGCCAATCGAGTTGAAAAAATAAGTATTGTTAATGAACATATTGCCATGGTCAATTTAACCGCCGCTGCCGATAAATATCCCGATGAAATTTCTGGAGGAATGAAACAACGGGTTGGCATTGCTAGGGCCTTGGCAACTCGTCCAAAAATGTTATTAATGGATGAACCTTTTGGAGCTTTAGATGCTTTAACTAAACAGAAATTACAACAGGAAGTTTTGAAGATTTGGGAAGCCCATCGTCAAGCGGTAATGATGATTACCCATGATGTGGATGAAGCTATTTATATGGCTGATCGCATTGTTTTAATGACCAATGGCCCGAATGCGACAATTGGTGAAATTTTAACCGTTCCCTTTCCCCATCCCCGCGATCGCCATGCTATGCGTGAAACCCAAGAATATTACGATTTAAGGAATCATGCTTTAGATTTTCTGGAGCGATATTTTACTCATCATTAACTTTGATTGACGGGTCATGTTTCAGAAAGGTGGAAGCTCTATTAGTTGAAAATAAGCGAGTAATCAAGTAAGCTGAGTTTTTTAGAGTAAGTTTATGACGGTTTGGTCTGCTATTTGTTGTCCCGATTGCCTGTCCAATAAGATCTCGAAACATGGAATATCTCCTCAAAGAAAACAACGTTATCGGTGCAACAATAGTGATTGTGTTCGCTGCACTTTCATTTTAAATTATACTTATCAAGAAAGAATTAGAGATAAGAAAGAACAAATGATTGAGATGAGTTTGAGCGGCAGTGGAATCCGAGATATAGCCAGAGTTTTAAAGGTAAGCCCGACAACAGTTATCAATGAATTGAAGAAGAAAAAGCCGCATCTAAAATCAGTCAATGAAAAGGCATTGAACAACTTAAATCCAGAAGAGACAGAGATAGAAATCTATAAAGTGGAGGAAGAGACTGCTTGGGATGAGCCAGTTTGCAGCTTCGGAGTAAAAGAATCAGAAGTTGATGAAGTGTGGAGCTTTGTGGGCGGCAAGAAAAATCGATCGAGGAACGGGAAAAGTTTTGGCTTATGTATTTGGAAGTAGAAAAGATGAAGTCTTTTTGGAATTGAAGAAACTACTTGACCCCTTTGGAATTCAAAAATATTGCACCGATGGCTGGGGAGCTTATTCAAGAAATCTTCCAGCCGAAAAACATGAAGTGAGCAAGAGCAAAACACAAACAATAGAGAGAAAACATTTAGGATTAAGGACAAGAATTAAAAGATTACAAAGAAAAACTATCTGTTATTCAAAGTCAGAGGAAATGCACGATATTGTCATCGGACTATTTATTAATCGGTACGAGTTTGGAGTAGCAATTTAAGGCGATCCACACTTCTGAAACATGACCCATGACCCTATGTATATGTATGCAATGAATATTTGAGCTTAATCAAGCTTACAAATTCATCCGATACATCTTGATACTGACTATAATTGACCTTATACTCTTTACTTAAATAATCATAATCTCTTGGGGCGCAAACCGACACACCCCGATCATTGACTCAACGCCTTCAAAAATCGTCCTACATTGCCCAAGAATCCTGTTTTCTTCGGTTTCGGACGCTCTGCCGTCTCAGATAAATTGCCTGACGCTTTATTAAGAATCGTTTCCAAGGCTTCTCCCATCGGTTTTGTGGGTTCTTCTGCGATTAACTCGTAATTTTCTGCTCTTTCCAGCCAAACTTGCCACAAATCAGGATAAGAGCGAATAACGGCCGCCCCCTCTAATGCCCGAAAATAATAAGCCGTCTCAATTTGCGAAATAAATCGTTCCCGTAACTGTCGTGCCGCATATCCAATTCCTACCACCGATACATCTTCTAATTGAGGAACTAAGAGAATAATTGGGCGACCATTGGCTATTTGGTGCAAACGTTCAACTAAACCCACCTCCACCGAAGACGGACAAACCACCAAAAACGCGGTATCATCCTCTCCAACGCGATAATCAATGGGCGTATTCCGACTGCCCAAATCCGTCACCTTAAAAGCCGTTTCTCCCCAATCTCGACGCGCTAACGCCGCCGCCCCCGTATCGGGAAAGAGTACCTTAAGCCCAGAACCATAAGATTCTAGAAGAGGGATAAACCTTGAAGCCAAAGATTGAGCTTGTAGGGCAATTTCAGGAATAACGAATTCAATTTGTAATAATTTGACCCCTGCATCTAAGGCCGTTTGGGTCGCACCTTTGGCTTGTTCAATCGTTTCTTCTAAACTGGTGGGAAAATCGGACATGATCGTTAAAATAAGATGTTACTCAACTGATTTTATCATTAGAATCTCAGTAATTATTCTTTCAGGACATAGTGCAACAGCGAAATAGGTAAGTCAAGATAAAGCCTTTGTGCCTCGCTCAATTAAACTTCCTACAACCTATAATGCTCCCTCAATCGCTTAAAACATGGCTAAAAAACCGTCATTTGGGACGCAATGCCCTTGATACTCGCTACGCTTTAATTGAAGCCAGTTTGATCGGAATTTTATCAGCGATAGCCGCTTTAGTTCTCAAAGAAGGCATCGGGTGGTTAGGGGGATGGCGTATTCACTTAGCCCATCAATACCCTCCTTGGTTGGTTCTTCCCTTAGTGGGTTTCAGCTTAGGAGGATTAGCGGGATGGTTATTGCAACTGATATCTCCTGTAGCGGCAGGGGGTGGAATTCCCCAAGTTAAAGCCGCTTTAGCCCGTTTTATTGTACCCTTATCCCTCAGAGTTGCGATTGCTAAGATGATCGGGACAATTCTTATTTTAGGGGGTGGAATCACTCTCGGACGACGTGCGCCTACGGTTCATATTGGGGCGGCTTTAGCGGCACAACTGAGTAGCTGGTTACCCACTTCCCCCGAACATCGTCGTCAAATGATTGCGGCAGGAGCGGCGGCAGGATTAGCGGCCGGTTTTACCACCCCTATCGCGGGGGTTTTATTCGTCGTTGAAGAGTTAATGCGGGATATTTCGGGTTTAACCCTTGAAACAGCGATCGTTGCCTCTTTTACTGGGGCGGTGGTATCTTTACTCCTCACCCAATCGGACAATGACCAGATGTCCCAAGACATGATAGAACGCCTCAGTACTCACTTTACGGCATCAGATATTCCTTTTTACCTTTTTTTGGGAATATTAGCTGGAATATTAGGAGCGTTATTTAATAAAGGCATTTTATGGTCGTTTCAATACCATCGTCGTCTTAATTTAGCCCTCCATTGGCGCATTGGCCTAACGGGATTATTATCAGGCTTAGTGGTGGCCTTTTTACCACCATTCTTTCAAGATAATGCCGGCTTACGAGATATTTTAGTTCGGGGTAACCTCAGCCCCCAATCTATTGCCCTCGCTTTCACTGCCCAGTTTTTCCTTACTATCCTAGCCTATGGTTCAAGTGCGCCAGGGGGAATCTTTGCTCCCGCCTTAGTGATGGGTTCAGCCTTAGGTTATCTGGTGGGGGATTTAGAAGCCTTTCTAACCGGTGTAAATTCAGCTTCTACCTTTGCTTTAGCGGGAATGGGCGCATTTTTTACGGCTACAGTGAGAGTGCCTGTTACTGCCATCGTCATTGTCTTTGAATTGAACGCTGACTTTGAGATTGTTTTACCCCTCATGATCAGTTGTGCGATCGCTTATATTGTGGCTGACAGTTTCTCTAAAGGTTCATTGTATGAACACTTGCTCAAAAATAGCGGTATTCAACTAACCGAAGATAACCCTTATAACGACTTTTTAGCCACCCTAACTGCTGCCGATGTCATGCAATCTCAAGTTGAAACCCTCAACAGCGAGACAACCCTCGAAGAAGCCATTCAATTTATGTCTGTCTCCCACCATCGTGGGTTTCCGGTTCTCGACAACGGCAAATTGGTCGGCATATTTACCCAAGGGGATCTCCGCAAATTATCCCTCCACACTCCGAGCGATCATACGTTACTCAAAGATGTCATGGTAAACCATCCCATTACCGTAAAATCCAGCGACTCCTTAAGTGATGTTCTATATTTGCTCAATCATTACGAATTATCCCGACTTCCCGTCACCGAATCCCAAAGATTAGTCGGTATTATTACCCGAACCGACATTATTCGGGTAGAAGCGAACCAACTCGGCGGCAAGGGTAACCCCCAAAAAGCCGATCCTTCCTATATTGTCTATCAAACTCGCTCCCCCGCTCAAGGTCAAGGTAGAATCTTATTGCCTATCGTCAATCCGAGCAATGCCTCCGTCTTACTCAAGATTGCACTAGTGATCGCCCAATCCGAAAACTATGAAATTGACTGTCTGCAAGTTATCGAAATCCCCAGCCATAGCCCAACGGCGCAAACCAGAGTAGATACCAGAGAAGCCCGTAAGTTGATGCACAAAATGGAAAGAATAGGTCGTCATCATAAAATTTCCATTCATACCGAAATCCGAGTTGGCCACAACGTCGCCACCACCATCCTTGAAACCCTGCAACATCGCCACAGTACCCTCCTAATGATGGGTTGGAAAGGACAAATCACCACCCAAGATGCTATTTTTGGGGATGTCGTCGATACCCTTATTCACAAAGCACCCTGTGAATTAATGCTCATTAAACTTGGAGAAAAACAGGGATCTTTCCCCACATCCTTAGAAACTGAAGAATCGTGGCTGATTCCGATGTCCGGTGGGCCGAATGTAGAACGAGCGATCGCTTTACTGCCCGCCCTTAGTCGCTTATCGTCGACCCCTAGTAACTTAAAACTGTGGCTGTGTAAGGTATTTTCCCCAACTGAGCCAGTAATGAATACAGAAAACTTGACTCAAACTGCCCAAAATCTTAAAAAACAAATTAATTCTACGATTATTCCCCTACCCATTCGGGCCAATTCCGTTGCCGATGCCCTTATTCGTTTTGCCGAAACAGAGGAGTGTAACCTCGTGATTTTAGGTGTCAGTCGGGAAGGATTACTCTCTCAGGTTATTCAAGGCAATATTCCTAATGCGATCGCCCAAAATATTCAAGGCACTGTTATTTTATTCAGAGGGGCTATTCATTAGCAAAAACCGTCTTCTTATCCCTTATTTTAAGCTCGCTACATTACTCTAGAAAAACACAACTCATTAACAGAAAACTGTAATTAAACCGTCAAACTTAACCTAATAGAATAAAAGTTGAATGTCATTTATGCCGTTTTAAACCGTCAAACTCTCCGAAACTTGACAAGCTATTAAACTTAATAAATAATGGAGAGTGGAATCGTAGAGACTGACATCAAAAAACGTTGTCCATGACAGCAATGCCATCAACTTATGTGTATCAAGTCGGCGGAAGTCTCGACAGTGATGCGCCTAGCTATGTAAAACGACAGGCAGACGTAGCCTTTTATCAAGCCTTAAAAATCGGGCAGTTTTGTTATGTCCTCAACTCGCGGCAAATGGGCAAATCCAGCTTGCGAGTGCGAACGATGAAGCGATTAGAAGCAGAAGGGATCATTTGTGTTTGTATTGACCTAACGTGCCTCGGCAGTCAGAATGTAACCCCCGAAACGTGGTATGCTGGCATTTTTTATACCCTAGTCAATGGCGGTCAACTCATCTCGAAATTTGAATGGCGAACCTGGTGGAAGAAACAGCGGGAAATGTTTTCACCCGTACAATGTTTAAGTTTATTTATCGAAGAAATTCTCTTAGTTGAAATCAAGCAGAATATCGCTATTTTTATTGATGAAATTGATTATGTTCTCAGTCAATCCTTTTCCCTTGATGACCTGTTTAGACTAATTCGCTATTGTTACGAGAGACGGAATACCCATTCCGATTACAAACGTTTGACCTTTGCCCTGTTAGGAGTTGCCTCTCCCTCTGACTTAATTCGTGATAAAAAACAAACCCCCTTTAATATTGGTCAGGCTATTCAACTATCTGGCTTTTCTTTTGCCGAAGTCCAACCCTTAATGGAAGGATTAAAAGGGACGATAGAGTATCCTGAAGCCGTGATCCGAGAAATTCTAGACTGGACAGGAGGACAGCCCTTTCTTACCCAAAAACTCTGTCATTTAGTCGTCAAATCCCAATCCCTTCTCTTTGATGCCACTTCACCCATTACGACACTTCCCACCATTGAACAAATAGTACGCAATCAGATTGTCAAAAACTGGGTTGTTCAAGACGAACCCCAACATTTAAAAACGATCCGAGACAGAATTCTTAAAAACGAAGAAAAAGCCGTTCAATTACTAGGACTTTATCAAAAAATATGGCAACAAGGCGAAATTCCTGCTGACGGCAGTGCTGAACAGATGGAATTACGAATGTCAGGGTTAGTGGTCGAAAAGCAAGGACACCTCAAAATTCATAATCCCATTTATGAAGCGGTTTTTGACCAAAATTGGCTAGAACAACAATTAGAGCAATTGCGACCGTATGCCAGTGCGATCGCCGCTTGGTCTGCGTCTGAACGTCAGGATACTCTCTATTTGTTACAAGGGGTAGAATTGCAAAAAGCCTTAACGTGGGGATTAGGAAAATGCCTCAGCGAAGAAGATTATCAATTTTTAGTAGCCAGTCAAGATGTCGCCAAACAACAAACCCAGCACCTCTTAGATGTTACCGAACAAGCTAGTCACTTACTAGCATCCGCTAGAGCGATCGCCAAACAAACCATTCTGAAACGAAGAACCGAGTGCAAATGGATTCCCCTTACAGCCCTAGGGGTAACTATCCCCCTTCTCCTCCTGCGCTTCAGTGGACTGCTACAGGGCTTAGAATGGCACGGATTTGATCGATTCCTACGTTGGCGACCGCTAGAACCCCCTGACGAACGAGTTGTAATTGTAACCATCGATGAGACAGACTTGGCTCAAGTTGGACAGTGGCCGATCCCCGACCGTATCTTAGCTCAAGCCCTGAGCCGGATTAAAGCCGCCCAACCTCAAGCCATTGGACTCGATCTTTATCGAGATTTACCCGTCGAACCCGGTCATCGTGATTTAGTTCAACTGTTTCAATCGACCCCCTATCTATTCGGCATCGAAAAAGCGATCGGTATGACAATTGCCCCTTCTCCCTACCTTAATCAACGTCAACAAATTGGTTTTGCCGATCTAGTGGTCGATGGAGATGGAAAAGTTCGTCGTGCCTTATTGTCGATGATTCTCGCGGATGACGAGATTCGCTACAGTTTTGCCGTAAAGTTAGCCTTGCATTATCTTGAAGTCCATAATATTACGCTTGAATCTCTCGATCAACAGGGACAACGGGTGCGTCTGGGAAAAGCCGACTTTGAGCGGTTCACTGGGAACGATGGGGGATATGTACGCACCCAGTCAGGCGGTTACCAGATTTTGCTTAATTTTCGAGGAACAGAACCTAATTTTAGAACTTTTTCCTTAAGAGAAATTCTGAATAACCCCATTTCTCCCGATGATTTCCGCGATCGCTTAGTTTTAATCGGAACAACCGCCGAAAGCATCAATGACTTGTTCTATACCCCTTATAGCAGTCCGTTCTTGAATTCCCCTGCAATGATGCCGGGAATCGTTATTCAGGCTAATATTGCCAGCCAACTGCTCAGTGCTGCCTTAGATGGGCGACCCTTACTGCGGGTTTTGCCCGATTTCTGGGAAGGGTTGTGGATTTTAGTGATGGCCGCCGTCGGTGCTAGCATCAGTTGGCGATTTAAATCGCTTAAAGCGATTCTCATCGTTTCTTTAGGGATCAGTGGGGGACTGGTGGGGGGATGCTACCTTGCCTTTATAGAGGGGTGGTGGTTGCCTGTTATGCCTTCTTTAATCGCTCTTTTAGGGGGGACGACCATCTTACTGCTCATTACCAACAAGCAACGAGATCAGCTTCAATTTCATCTCACCTTAGACGCTTTATTAGAAGCCTATCGAGACGATGAACAAATTGGACGCATGGCTCTTGAATACCTAAAGCAATCAGAAACACCTGAAAATAAGGCATTTATCGAGAAAGAACTCCTAAAATAAGATTATAAGACTTTTTACTCTTCATCAGCGTTCGATAATATTCCTCCGGATTGAAGAAAATTATGCCAAATATCTTTTAATTCGGGATCATTCGGCTGAGATTGACTGGCTTTCACGAGATGGGTTAAAGCATCGTACCAAATCCCCTGATTACCATACCAAGCGGCTTGTTCCAAAGTTGAGCCGTGCTGAGGGGGATTGCCAATAGCCACCCGTTTTACCCAAACCGCAAAGGAGGGATCATTCGGCGTCGGGGTTTTTCCACAGACCAATACTACCCCCCATTGATAGGTTTTGCCGGTCGCTAAAGGAGGCGCATCTGCGGAGGGTTGTAAACCAATAACGCCAGACTCACCCGTAATCGGAATCAGGGTTTTGGAGTGATATTGGATGCCTTCTTCTCGAATGCTTAACACCACCTGTCTAGCAGTTGTTTTGGGTATCATTAACCATAAAGTGGGGCGTTCTGTTGTTGTTAAGCCAAAGGAAGCGGAAGGAACGAGGGGAGTCAGAGGTGTTGATGAAGAATCTCTATCTTGAGGACAACGTCCTTCATTACGAGAACCTGCCGCTCTAGTTTGATGCGGTTTTTTGTCCTCTGGGGGTGGCTTAAATAAGACTCTAGTCAAAATGCGAGGGGTTGGATCAGATGCTGGAGGATGAGATTGGGCGACAGTGGGAGTCGTCTCCAGAACCAATAGCCCTAGAAGGATTGGATAAAGAATAAGCTGTTTATTGAGCATTTTACTTATTTATGGCAAAAATAGGGATTTTCTAAAGTTTTTAGATTAACTCAACAGGGGTTTAAATGGACGATAAAAATGAAAAGAGGAATTATAAAAGGCGAAGTCCTGCCTCCGTCAAGTTGCAAACAAAACAACTGTAGAAAAGGATGTTTTATTTCAGTGGTAGCCGAACTTTTGGATGATGTCAAATTTTTTTTAAGATTCAAGAAGTCTATGTTATTCTCAAATAAAAGTTAAGCAACGTTAGAAATCAAAAGTAAACTGTGTATTTTCGCTGTTTAAGTGCAAATTTATTAGTTTTATTGATATTAAAGGGATTCGTTGTTTTTTCTCAAGAGAGAGCAAATGCGCAAAATCCGACTCCTCCTCGCTCCCAACCGCCGCTGAGTCCCTTTATTTTGCCCCCTAGATCGCCAGAACCGATTCCGATTCCCCAGACGCCTCCTGCTCCTTCCTTAGATATCCCTCCGACACCCCTTCCCTCTCCTCAAAATCAACCCAACTTGCCCCAAAATATTACCATTATTCGCTTTGAATTTGAGGGCAATACGGCGTTTAGCGATCAAGAATTAAGGGAAGTGACCGCCCCTTTTACCGATAAACCCATCACTTTTGCTCAATTACTACAAGCGGAGGCGGCGATTACCCAACACTATGTCAACGCAGGATATATCAATTCGGGTGCGCTTATTCCCGCCGGACAGGTTTTTACCCCTGAGCGCGCCGTGGTTAAAATGCAAGTGATTGAAGGAGGCATTGAAGACATCAACGTGACGGTTGAAGGACGATTGAACCCCGATTATGTTCGCAAGCGGTTAGCCATTGCCACCGCCCCACCCCTCAATCAAAATCGCCTCTTAGAAGCCCTACAACTCTTACAATTAGATCCCCTTATTGAAACGATTTCCGCCGATTTGTCAGCAGGAAGCCGCCCTGAATTGAGTATTCTGTCGGTTAAAGTCCAAGAAGCTGATTCTTTTTATCTGAATGTTTTTCTGGATAATAGCCGAGTACCCAGTATTGGCAGTTTTGAGCGGGGAATTGACCTCAATCAAGGCAATTTATTCGGTATTGGCGACGGCTTGAGGATAGAATACGCCAATACGGAGGGCAGTAACGCCATTTATGGCAGTTACACAATCCCTGTTAATGCTTACAATGGCACAGTGCAATTGACAGCGCAAGGGACGGCGAGTCAGGTGATTGAAGCCCCTTTTGACCGTTTAGATATTGAAGGGGATTCCCTTTATCTTGATCTAAGCTTTCGCCAACCGATTTGGCAAACTCCGACCCAAGAATTGGCCTTGGGAATCACCGCCTCCTATTCAGCGAGTCAAACTCGGCTCTTAGGCATAGGTTTCCCTCTTTCACCTGGCGCAAATGATCAAGGGAAAACAAGGATTTCAGCCCTACGCTTTTTTCAAGAGTGGACTCAGCGAGGCTCTCAGGATATCTTTATTCTTCGTTCTCAGTTTAGTTTTGGCTTAGATATCTTTGATGCAACGACAAATAATAATCCCCCCGATAGCCGCTTTTTTGAATGGCAAGGGCAAGGACAGTATGTGCGATCGCTGGCACCCGATACTTTGCTTCTTCTCCGTTCTTCCTTACAGTTTACGACTCAACCCCTTGTTCCGTTGGAGCAATTTACTTTGGGGGGTTTATATACGGTGCGAGGCTATCGACAGGATCTATTATTAACGGATAATGGGGTTTTCGCCTCAGCAGAAGTGCGTTTGCCAATTCTTCGGGTTGATGAAGTGAATGGCATTCTACAAGTTGCTCCTTTTATCGATTTTGGGGTAGCTTGGAATGATACGGGTAATCCCCTCTTAACTCCTGTACCAAATACGTTGCTAGGCATAGGACTGGGGCTACAGTGGCAGATGGGGGACAATTTTACAGCGCGTTTTGATTGGGGAATTCCCTTAATTGATGTTGAATCGAGTGATCAGACCTTACAGGAGCAAGGGCTTTATTTTACGATTAATTATCGCTTTTTTTAGAAAAAATAACGATGAGTAGCTATTTATGTTTGCTTAGTGCGTTGAATATTAAATAAATATTACAGTGCGTCAAAGGCTCAAATAAAAGTGAGTTACGATAAGCAGACAATTTAAGGAAAAAATCAATCTATGTTGTATCCCTAACTTATTACTCATTAAACTTTAGCCCATTATTCCTATGCCTCAATCCTCGATGAAGAGAACGCTTAATTCTTTAGAACAAGAGTTTGCCAACGCCTATCTTGTTGTTCCCAAGCATACTTGTCAAGCTGACTCGAATACAACTTCTTCTCGATCCATCATGCAACGTAGTCGAGGAACTCAGCAGCCGCTAGAATGGAGAAGAGATGACCCAGATGCTGAGTTTTCTGTCCCCAATAAGTTACAAAAACTGGGTCTTGAGAATATTCAAAAGCTACAAACGGAAGACGCATCTTCCTGTTCAAAAGGAATATTTTCTAGTCTCAATGCCCTGGGAGTGACTGCCGCCTATTTTTGTGATGAGAAGGAAGAAAACGATGCCAAAAGCGATCTAGATAGCGATTATTTATTTCTCCCTAATTTTCCCTTATTTTTAACCCAGCCAATCACTCATGATGACGCTCGGGGATACCGTTGCGCTAAGGAGGAGGAATGGCGCATTACTAGCGGGGTAGCAGAAGCACACGAGCAAAACATCAGAGGACAAGATGTTCTCGTGGGGGTTCTCGATAGTGGAATAGACGCCGATCATCAAGAATTTAGTCGTCCTGTAACCTATCGCTACGTCTCTCTCTTTCCCCAAGATTTCAAATGGCCGCCTCGTGATGTACGAGGGTTTGATCCTGACGGTCATGGTACACACGTTTGCGGTATTGTTGGCGGTAATCGGGTAGGGATAGCACCTGAGTCCAAATTATACGTTGCGTCAGTGATCGAAAGCGGCAGTTCTCGCACTGACCTTATTCGAGTTGCGGCTGGATTGGAGTGGCTCTTGTCTCATTTCAGTCGCCCCGAAAATGAAAATCTTCCCGCCGTTCTCAATATGTCCCTTGGTTTTAGCCGCTCATTGGCGACGGATATCGAATCCGACGCTGAGTTCAAAGGACGCCTCAAGACCATGCGGAAAATTCTGCAAATGCTAATTAAAGCAAATATATTGCCCATTGCGGCAATCGGCAATGAAGGCCAAGACAATTTAAGATTTCCTGCGGGTTTTAAGGAAATTTTGGGGATCGGTGCTGTGGATTTCAATCATCAAATCTTTGACTTGTCGGGTAGTGGACAAGCAGATGAAGACGGAAACGTCAGTAAGCCGGATTTAGTAGGCTATGGCGTGAATATATATTCTAGCTACGAAAGAGATTACGAGGGTTCCTCTCTCTATAAAAATTTAAGTGGCACCAGTATGGCAGCCCCTTATGTTACGGGAATTGCGGCTTTATATTTCTGTCAAGAGCCTTCATTAACCCCAGAAGACGTTAGAGCAAAACTCCTCAACAATACCCTTAAGCTTAATGATCAACCCGCCGCACGAGTCGGTGCTGGATTAGCTAGATTTGTTCCTACCTGTTCTTAGTTATTGTTTTTCTATGGAAATTCCACCCGATCAAGATGTTTCATCCAACATTCAGCCTTTACTCGGCGATTATTCAAAGTTACCTCCAGACGTACACCCTTACATTATTCGGCTAAAACCAGAAAATGAAAGCTCAAAATCTGTTCAAGGACGGGGGGCTATCTATGAAAGTGGAATCGCTTATAACCAAGCTTTTCAACAAAAACTCCAACAATGGCTTCAACAGGAGGGGTTAGAAGATCAGGTTTTGGCGATAGGAGAGCCAACAGCCTTTCCCCTTGTCGCTTTGTTAGGTACGCCAATGGTCGCAGAAAAGATTGCCGCTTTGCCAGAAGTTGAATCCGTTGTTCGTGATCGCTCAGATATTG
Source organism: Microcystaceae cyanobacterium (assembly GCA_041746575.1). GTDB lineage: Bacteria > Cyanobacteriota > Cyanobacteriia > Cyanobacteriales > Microcystaceae > JBGTGT01. The sequence goes on along the minus strand of JBGTGT010000123.1, from coordinate 88,736 downwards.
AACTCCGCTAAGAGATATGAATTTTTGTTAAAAAAGTCGAAAATTCACGGGAATCATTCTCTAGAATTCTGATGTCTTATCTCAGTTGTTTTTAAAAAAGGAAATTTGACTTATGAAAAGACGGTCTCCCTTGACAATGCTCTGCTCCCTTGTCCTAGCATTGATGCTCAGCTTAACCGTATTAGTAATGTCGCCTGTAGTTGCATCAGCTCAGACGCCCCGCGATAGCGAAGCTTTGAAAGCGTTAGAAGACGGAATAGCAGCCAGTGAAGCAGGGAACACCAATGATGCAGAGTTTTTCTTTAACAAAGCCATCGAAGAAGTTCTAAACAATAAAGACGTTGACGTTTTGATTGTGGCTAAAACGCGTCTAGGAGACATTAAAAAACAAAAAGGTGAACTGAGTAAAGCTGATCGCTTATGGAAGCAAGCCGGCGCCGGAGAAAAGGCAATAGAAGGGCTAACTTCTCGGGTTGGTTTAGCATGCGGAGAATGTACGTCTCGTTTCGGACGAATTGGGGAGTGGGCTGGGTTTGGTCCTTGGCGAAGATGTGTCACCTGTAATCCGGGATAGAACGGAAAAGTTAAGATGAGAGCAAGCGTCATAAAAAAGGATCGCTATGAAAAAATTGATAAATTTCCTTTCCCTTGTCAGTGTTTTTAGTTTAGGTAATTTAATAATAACGCCCCTCGGCTTGGCACAAATCAGTGGGGACGGGACATTATCGACTGAGATCACCACCCCCGATCAATCTCAATTTACGATTGTAGGGGGTCGGCAAGAAGGAGGAAATCTTTTTCATAGCTTCCGTGAGTTCTCCATTCCCTCAGGTGGAGAAGCTTTCTTTAACAATGCCAATACCATCCAAAATATCTTTAGTCGAGTCACAGGGGGATCTTTATCTAATATTGAGGGAGTAATTCGAGCAAATCATCCAGCGAACCTTTTTTTACTAAATCCGAGCGGCATCGTTTTTGGGAATAATGCCCAATTAAAGATTGGTGGCTCATTTATTGCCAGTACTGCTAGTGAGATTCATTTTGCGGATGGAAAGGTTTTCAGTGCTAGAGATTTGTCGCCGTCCCCCTTGCTAACCACTAGCATTCCGATTGGTCTGCAATTTAGGGGGAATTCGGGCAGTATCGTCAATCGCTCCGTCGTGAATGATACAAATTCATCTGGACTCGCAGTTCCACCCAGTAGAACCCTAGCACTTATTGGGAGTGGCGTATTTTTAGAAGGAGGCAAAATTACGACTCTGGGAGGAAGCATTGAGATCGGTAGCGTAGCTTCTCCTGCTTTTGTTAGTCTAATCCCTCAAACTACTACTTGGACATTCAGTTACGACAGTGTAGAGGCATTCCAAGATATTCAACTTTCACGGGAGGCAGGTATAGGTATAGGTATTTTAGAACCGACGGAAGGTCTCGGAAGTATTAGCTTACGGGGTAGAAACATTTTATTAATGGACAAATCCCAAATCACAAGATTTAATCAAGGAACGGATGTAGGTGGAACAATTACTCTAAACGCTTCCGAAATGATAACAGTCGAAGGAGATAGTGATGTAACAGCAACATCTAATAGTGGGTCAGCGGCTGATATTATTATTGAAGCCAAACAGTTAGTTGTCCGAGATGACTCATCGTTTATAAGGACAACTGCAGAAAATGAGGAGGGACGAGGCGGAAACTTAATTATCAATGCAACTGAATCTGTAGAGGTGGACGCTGGGGGAGGCTTTAACCAATTAAGTACTCAAACGTTCGCCAATGGGAATGCAGGGGATTTAACCCTTAAAACGGGTCGCCTTATTTTGCGTAATGGAGGCCAGCTATCAAGTTCGACTTCTAGTGCTGGCAATGCAGGTACGATTACGGTAGAAGCAACGGAATCAGTAGAGATTAGCGGTCAAGGGAGATCAGAAAATAAAATAATACGGAGTAGTTTGTTTGCTCAAACAATAGGAGAAGCCTCAGGGAATGGAGGAAGTATCGCCATCAACACAGGTCGCCTGAGTATCCAAGACGGAGGGAGTATATCCGTTTCCGCTCTTGATAGAAGTACAGGACAAGCAGGAAACTTGAATATTAATGCTTCTGAGTCAGTTATCCTGAGTGGGTTAAACAGCACTGTTTTAGCGACCAGTCAAAGTACCTCGGCTGGAAACTTGACCATCAATACTCCTCTATTAACCATTCAACAGGGAGCTACCCTATCTGCTTCGACTCAAACAGGAAGGGCAGGAAACTTAACGATTAACGCACATGAAGCGGTACAATTGAGCAATAATGGAGAATTATCCGTAAAAGCAACCCAAGAAGGTGGGACAGCAGGGAATTTAAACCTTACTACAGGACAATTAAACCTCTCTGAGGGCGCACAAATCACTGTTAGCAGTCGCCAAGGTTTAGCCGGAAACATTGACATTAACGCTAATTCCTTATCCCTTAATCAAGGTTTAATTACCGCCGAAACAGGTAGGAGTCAAGGAGAAGAGGGAGCAAATATTACCCTAACTGCATCAGATTTAATAACCATAGCCAACGAAAGCACCATTTCTGCTACCGCCAACGGGGAGGCTAACGGAGGAAATATCACAATTAAAACACCATTTTTGATTGTTTCTCCACCAACGGGTGCAAATGGAAGCGACATTACAGCTAATGCTAACCAAGGAGATGGAGGACGGATTATTATTAACGCAGAGGGAATTTTTGGGATTCAAGGACGGAAAGCTTCTGACGGCAATCGAACCAATGATCTTGATGCCAGTTCAGAATCAGGTTCAGCCGGAGAAATCTTTATTAACCGAGAACCAGACTCCAATCAAGGCTTAGAGCTACTGCCCGAAACCATTGTCGATCCCAAGACACTAATTGCCCAAAATTCCTGTAAAAGCGGCTTAGGAAGTGAATTAGTCGTATCAGGACGGGGCGGCTTACCCCCTACCCCTAGCCTTAATGAAAATCTCAACAGTGAAGCCACTGAAATCGGCTTAGTTGAACCTGCACCCATGAGAAATCAGGAGATTGGCAAAAAAGAGAGCATAGCGATTACAAAAACTGCTTTAAGTCCTAATTCCCTTGTTGCCACCCAAGGATGGGTTTTTAACGAGAGAGGGGAAGTCGTTTTGGTGTCTTATGATCCTACGGTGACCAGTGTTCAACGCTTGAGAGAAACAGAGCAGGGGTGTACTCGTTAATGAAAATTGGATTTAAAAACCAGAGAGTACGAAGTTTTATCAGAAAAAAGTCAATTCTGCTTATTTTTCTTTTCTTTGTTGCTTTCACGCTTCCTCTGATTACTTCTTCGGTTTCTCTTTCCATGCCCTCTGTTCAGAATCAGCAAAATACAGCGCAATGGGTTGAAAAAGCAAAAGAAAACTATCAAACAAGACAATTTGAGTCGGCAATCCCCCTCTGGCAACAGGCAGTCGAGACATTTGCTACCCAAGGAGATACCCTCAATCAAGCCATGGCACTGAGTAATCTGTCCTTAACCCATCAGCAACTCGGACAATGGGATGAGGCCAAAAAAGCGATCGCTCAAAGCTTAGCTCTATTAGACACTGTCAAAAAAAACAATACTAAACAGCGTATCTTAGCAGAAACTCTAGAAATCAAAGGAAAATTAGCTTTAAACTTGGGTCAATCTGCAAATGCTTTAGAAAATTGGCAAAAAGCAACTACTATTTATCAAGAAATGGGGGAACCCAATCGAGTCCGTCAAAGCCAGATCAATCAAGCACAAGCCATGCAATCCTTAGGGTTTTATCCGAGAGCTTGCACAACATTACTCGATGCTTTGGACTTTAAGAGTGAAGATTGTCAAATAAAAGGGGACAAATTGCCACAAGTCCCCGAAAATATGCCCACTTCTCTACAAATTCTAGGATTACGCAGTCTTGGTAACGTCTTACGAGTAACGGGGCAACCCCACGTCTCCCATCGGGTACTATTAAAAAGTTGGGAATTAGCAGAAAGGAATGAAGATAAAGAAAGTTTAGCCGAAATTGCCCTCAGTTTAGGCAATACCGTGCGAATATTAGGCAATCAAAAAATTACGATTCCTCCATCCCCAACGCCGATCAACTTAACCCAATCTGTCAGTTGCCCCCTATCCGAGGATGATCTCAGTCTTAGTCAATGGTATCAAAGTGCGATCGCCTGTTATCACCAAGCGGAACAATCCCCTTCGTCCCTCACGAGAGTACAAGCGCAACTCAATTTACTGAGTCTCTGGATGCAACTAGGACAAAGCCAAGAACTACCGACTTTAATCGCTAAAATTGAGGCAGAATTAACAAATTCACCCCCTAATGATCCAACCGTTGCCGCACAACTCAAATTTGCTCAACAGTTAATGTGCCTACGCTCTCAATTCACTACGGATGAAACCTTACCTGTCACCCCTATTCTTCAGTCTTGTCCAATAGTCGAAAATCCCCATTTTGAGGCAATAACGCCACCAACTTGGACAAAGATTCAGCAAAAAGTCACCATCGCCCTCAATCAAGCTCAAACCCTAGGAGACAAAGCCGCACAAGCAAATTCCCTAGGATATCTAGGGGCAACCTACCAAGGGATGGGACAACCCATAAAGGCGCAACAGTCAACCGTGCTAGCTTTACAGCAGATATCTGCCTTTGAAAATCCAGAATTGGCTTATTTCTGGCAATGGCAACTGGGACGTTTGTATTATTCTTTAGGAAAAAAAGAAGAAGCGATCGCTGCTTATCGCTTAGCCGTAGAAATTCTAGAATCATTACGAGGGGACTTAGTCACCAGCAATGCAGACATCCAATTTAACTTTCGCGATAGTGTCGAACCTGTCTATCGAGAATTGGTCGATCAACTTTTAGAGCCAACAGGGCAAATCAGCGAAAATACCCTCAAAGAAGCCCGTAATATCATTGAGTCTTTGCAACTTGCTGAATTAAACAACTTCTTTCGAGAAAACTGCCTAGAAGCGGAATTTCAAGCCGTTGATCAACTCGATCCCGATGCGGCAGTAATCTATCCCATTGTTTTACCCCAACGAATTGCCATCATTTTGTCTTTACCGCAAAAGCCGTTAAGCTACTATGAAACCGCTTTTAATCAGAATTCCGGCTATGGGACATTAGAACAACTTGAACCTGTCTTCGATGAGTTATTTGCCAACTTGAACCCCTTTATTTCAAGTCCTTATCCCCTAGAACCCCATCAACAGTTTTATAATTGGCTAATTCGCCCTTTAGAAGCTACCTTAGAAGCTAATCATATCAAAACCTTGGTATTCGTTCTCGATGGCCTTCTACGCAATATTCCGATGGCCGCGCTTCATGATGGTCAGCAATACTTAATTGAAAAGTATAACATTGCTTTAGCACCCGGTTTGCACCTGCTTCGTCCGTCCTCTCTCTCTGAAAAACCCTTAAAAACCCTAGCAGGGGGATTAGCGCAAGCACGTCAAGGATTCTCTTCCTTACCCGGTGTCAAGGCAGAAGTACAAGAAATTTCGGCAGTGGTTTCTACCGAAGTCTTATTAGACGAAGATTTTACCCGCAACCGTCTGCAACGAGAAATTGAAGAAACCTCATTCCCTGTGGTTCATCTTGCCACTCACGGTCAATTTTCTTCTCAAGCAGAAGAAACGTTTTTACTGACGTGGGATGAACGAATCAATGTCAAAAATTTAGATCAATTGCTCCGAAAACGGATAAAACAACAGAGAAATCCGATTGAATTGTTGATTTTGAGTGCTTGTCAGACAGCAACGGGGGATAAACGAGCCGTATTAGGATTAGCAGGGACCGCCGTTCGTTCAGGTGCGCAGAGTACCTTAGCCACTCTTTGGTCAGTCCAAGATCAATCGACGGCAGATTTGATTGCTCAATTCTATCAGTATTTGAGTCAATCTGACATGAGTAAAGCGGAAGCCTTAAGACAAGCGCAACTGTCTTTATTGCGATCGCCTCAATATCAACATCCTTTTTATTGGGCTCCTTTCGTTTTAGTGGGTAATTGGTTATAGTCTCACAAGAATTTAGTAGATAAGTTGAAGTTTGGAGACTCCTATTAATCTATCTTGTGGTTATGGTAGCCGTTTTATTTCAGGGGCGATCGCCTTTTACATAATCTCTTTGGAGCAAGATGGGCGCAAGCCTTGCACCCTTACGGAATTATGGTCGTTTAAACGGATTTGATCTCACTCGTCTTTTGAGAGCTGGCAATAAAATAAATATTGCAGTTAAATTTGAAGGTTTAGGACAAAAAATTATTGACCCAAAATTAGCACCCATTGAGAAAATTTAAAGCTATATTAACATTAACTGTCTCAAATTGAATCATGCCAAAAGACTGTAGCAAGGGGCTGCAATTCCATATTTTGAAATAACCGGTGAGTCATTTCAATTTTTATGATTGTATTTTCTTGCTCTTATATGCTTATTTGTACTTACATGAATGTAATCATGTTTTCTTTTAATGAATATCTGATAGTGACGATGGCACAATTCCTAAAAGAGTAATCTTAAGCACGACTCAATGATTCTGTAAATCCTATTTTAGTTACATTCTGTTCTGCTTCCCTAAAATCTTGATCTTAATTTAGTTTAAAATACAGAAAGCTTGAGAAATGGCTGACCGTTGATTCATCGTTTCAATTTAACAATCTTATGCTTTCTTGCTTGCGTATTGAAAACTTTGCCTTAGTCGATCAGCTAGAATTGACGTTTTTCTCTGGATTAAGCGTCTTAACAGGTGAAACAGGCGCAGGAAAATCTATTATACTTGATGCCATTGATATTGTCTTAGGGGGAAAAGCCACCAGTCGTTGGATTCGTCAAGGCACGCAACAGGCGATCATTGAAGCAACCTTTCAAACCCATCCTAAAATAGAACAATGGTTACAAGACCAAGATATTGAGCCATTGGATGATCGCACGATTATCTGTAGTCGAGAATTGACATTAAATAAATCTACCTTACGCTCTCGCTGTCGAGTCAATGGAATTGTCGTCAATCTTCAGCAAATTTCCCAACTAAGAGAATATTTAGTCGAAATTACTGCACAAGGTCAAACAGTGCATCTGGTTAACCCCCAACATCAACGGGAATTACTCGACGCTTATGGCGGAAAAGAGGTGTTACAGCAACGGCAACAGGTAGAAAATGCTTATAGCCTTAGTCAAGAAGCCAAAAGAGTACTTGATAAACGCATTCAAGCTGAGAAAGATCGCTTGCAACGCTTAGATATTCTGGAATATCAACGAAAAGAACTTGAGGAAGCACAATTAAGTGATCCGAATGAAGAGGAAACCCTTGAACAAGAACGCGATCGCTTATCCCATATCGTTGAATTGCAACAATTGAGTTACCAATCCTATCAAATTTTATACCAAAATGATCAAGGAGAAGCCGTTTCTGATTTATTAGGACAAACTGAGTCTATTCTCCTAAATATGGTTGAATATGACAAAGAAATTGAACCGATCTTAGAAATGATTCAAACTGCCTTAACTCAAGTCGTAGAGGCAGGAAACCAAATCAACAGCTATGGTGACGGCTTAGACAGTGATCCCCAACGCTTACAGGAGATAGAAGAACGAATTCAACTGTTAAAACGAATTTGTCGTAAATATGGGCCGAGTTTACCCGAAGCGATCGCCTTTTACCAAAACTTACAAAGGGAATATGAAGAATTCACCCACAATGAACAATCCCTAGAAGCGTTAGAAGAAGATTTTCAAAATAAACAAGAGATTTTACGAACAGAATGTCATCAATTAACCCTATTACGTCAACAAGCGGCTGAAAAACTAGAAAAACAACTGGTCAAAGAATTGAAACCCTTAGCGATGGATAAAGTGATCTTTGTCTGCCAAATCACCCCAACAGCACCAACGGCAACAGGTGAAGATCAAGTGAGCTTTTATTTTAGCCCGAATCCGGGTGAAAAAGTACAACCGCTTGCAGAGACCGCATCAGGCGGCGAAATGAGTCGTTTTCTCTTAGCCTTAAAAGCCTGCTTTACCGATGCTGATCAACCCTCAGAGACACTGATCTTTGATGAAATAGACGCAGGAGTGTCAGGAAAAGTGGCACAAGCGATCGCGCTAAAACTCCATCAACTGAGTGAATACCATCAAGTCTTATGCGTCACCCATCAACCCCTAGTGGCGGCAATGGCAGATACTCACTTTCGGGTAATCAAGCAAATGATAGAAGAATCTACCCCCATTTTGGATTTAGAGACAGGACAAATGACGATGCCAGAAATTCGCACAGTCGTAAGGGTAAAAGCTTTAGACTCTCATCATACTCGACGGGATGAACTCGCACAACTGACGGGAGGACATTCAGCAGAAGAAGCGATGGCGTTTGCAGAATCCTTACTAACAAAAGCAGAAAATTATCGTCTGGGAAAGTATTAAAAAGTATTGAGACGCAAGAAAAGAAAAAACCTAGAAAGGTGGCATTTATCATTATTTTGATCATTATTTTGTTTTTATTTACGTGGCTACTTTAATATATTATGTTTCAAACGACGCGTCGCCGTTTAGCATTGTGGTACACTATTATTACGGCAATCCTACTTTTTCTCTTTGCCACAGGCATTTATTTTTATGTTCGTAGCACCTTAATTGAACGAATAGATGATACCCTGAAGCACGTTGTCGAAGTCATTCATCGTTCCCTCGTCATTCAGTCAATTACTGACACTAATCGCTATCAAATTAACGTAGAAGCGAGTTTTCAACCTAATGCAGAGGCGGTAGAAGATGATCATATTGATCTTGAATGGTTTAACCCTCAAGGGATTCTAATGTGGTCAACTTTCAGCGAGCCGCCGAAAATTCCCCTCAATCCTAAACATACCGCCACGACTGTCCGTCTTTCTCTTAATCACTTATTGCGACAAGTTACTGAACGTATTGAGATGAATCATCAAGTGCTAGGATACCTGCGAGTCAGTCATCCGTGGTTTGAAGTCACCAAACCGACACGCCGTTTAATTCTGGATTTATCCCTCTTAATCAGCTTTATGTTGACTTGTGTCGCTGGCTTAGGATGGTGGTTGTCAGGGATCGCCATTCAACCTGTTTTAGACTCTTATCAAAGTTTAAAGCAATTTACCGCCGATGCCTCCCATGAATTGCGTAACCCGATTGCCATGATTCAAACCAATGTTCAAATGGCATTAGACTATCCTGACGTTAATCCAGAGATTCAGCGCAAGCAATTGAGTGTCATTGAACGATTAACGAAACGTTTGGGTAATTTAGTTAATGATTTGCTTTTTTTAGCCCGATCTGATAGTGGAACATTACCCGTTGATCTTCAAACAATTCCGCTTGATGCTTTATTGCTGGAAGTTATCGAAGAACAGCGTATTTTTGCCGAAAATAAAGGGATTAAACTCTCTTTTCAAGTTTTAGATCCGCCTAAGAGCGATTCTGAGGACAAATTCACTCTAATAGGAGATTGGACACAACTGATCCGTTTATTTACAAATTTAATTAGTAATGCTTTAATTTATACCAATGTTTCTGTTATTACGCCCCATCCTACCGTTGACGTCATTTTACAAGTCCTTTATTTAGATAAACAAAAGCAATTGCAAGTCATGGTTAAAGATAATGGGATAGGAATTGCAAAAGAAGATATTTCTCATTTATTTGATCGCTTTTATCGAGTTGATCCCGCACGTCACCATCAACCCAATCCTTCAGCATCCGGGGGAAGCGGATTAGGATTAGCGATCGCTTCTGCCATTGTCGAGAATCATCACGGTAAAATTATGATAAACAGTGAACTGCATCAAGGAACAAGTGTAACCGTTTTATTACCTCAAAATTAAAAGAAATGTTTCCTAGAATGGATAAAAATTATGAATAAGTTTGAAGAATTTTTTCAATCTGCTTAACTGAAGAACGAGGCGAAAAACGAGGAATTAGGGTTGCGCCTTGAGGAGTAATACAATAAAGGACAGGAATTTCGTATTGATAAGCACTAAACCAATCCTCAGAAGTGGTAATATCTCTTACCTCTATTTCAAGAGGAATTGATTTAACTTTTGCTAACTTTTCTTGTAATCCTTCACAGAGATGACAATCCGGTTTACTATACAGAATCAGTTTCATCTTAAATCACGTTGACTTTTTATTGTAAGGAGGTAAGATTAGCATCCAGAAGTGTATGATATTAACTTGACGTGAGTTCGACCATCAAAAAATCTACGAGACTTCTTTATTTAATTTTTTTGTGCAGGGGGTGCGGGGGAGGCACTCCGTCCCCCGTTGGGGGGTTTGGGGGGCTAGTCCCCCAATCAAGAATTTGTTTTTCTTTTTCTAATCCCAATAAACTAGAATGAACAAAAGGATTAAGATAATTGCCCTCGTCGAACTCACGTTAACTTGCCATTTGCTGTAATTATTTCCTGATTCGTTTTTGATTAATGACCATCATTACTTAATCCTCAATCCCAATAGATTGCATTTCAGTTTCTAGAGACTGAATTAATTGATCTAAGTTCAATTGATGCTGAGCGAAGCACTCAGGAGGAGTCGGATTCGGTTGGAAATAAATTAACTGAATTTGACTATTGGCGATCGTAATAATCACCACTTCTTCTTGAGGATCATAATGTTCAATAATCCCTAATATCTCTTGAATTTTACAATCAACATTCTCGTTTAATTGAGCGATCGCCTCATAAGAACAACAGATAAAATGAGGAGTCGTTTTAAGATCAATGCCTAACATATCGCCCTGATTGTCCCATTCTTGACGTAATCCCCACGCCAAAGCCGCCAACGAGGATTGATGGGTTTTGACGAATCGATCTAATCGATATTGCCAGCGACTGGGGGCATTATTGGCAGAAGAATTGCTAAATTGAACCATAATCACAATGATAACCAGAAAATTTTAGAATAGCGAGGGCGCAAGATCAACCTTAGCTAAAGATACCTGAAAGAATTACCCTCCGGCGAGGGCATAATAACCCTAAATACAACAACAGGAGGGACTCAGAATGTTAAAGAAGTTGTTAATCCTTGGTGTACTGGGAGGCCTAATTTTTATCTTAGTAGGCGATATTTTTTTACCCAAGCCTTACGGAAATTGGAGTACCCAGACTCGAACCACCCTTAATAATTCCTTAGTTAACGCCTTTAATCCAAAAATGAAAAATCCCAGCTATAGACGGATGAATCAGGTTGATGACTTAGAAAAAGCGGTTCGAGCCAAGGATAATGACCAGAAAAAGTGAATTATTTGTCTTTTAACCAGCTAAACATTGCGCGTAAATCTTGACCCACTTCTTCGATGGGATGTTCAGATTCTAGACGACGCATAGCGGTAAAGCCAGATTTCCCTGCTTGGTTTTCCAGCACAAATTCCCTGGCAAATGCGCCCGTTTGAATCTCTTTAAGAATCTGACGCATTTCGGCGCGAGTTTCGTCAGTAATCACCCGTGGTCCCCGGGTTAAGTCTCCATATTCTGCCGTATTCGAGATACTATCGCGCATTTTCGCCAGTCCGCCTTCCACGATCAAGTCAACGATTAACTTAACTTCGTGGAGACATTCAAAGTAAGCCAATTCAGGCTGATATCCTGCATTGACAAGGGTTTCAAAGCCAGCCTTAATTAAAGCCGTTAAGCCGCCACAGAGAACCACCTGTTCGCCAAAAAGATCCGTTTCGGTTTCTTCTCGAAAAGTGGTTTCTAAGATACCCGCACGAGTTCCCCCAATGCCTTTAGCGTAGGCCATAGCGTGATCGCGAGCTTGCCCAGTGGCATCTTGATAGACGGCGAATAGACAGGGAACCCCTTCCCCTTGTTCGTAAGTCCGTCGGACGAGGTGACCAGGACCTTTCGGGGCAACCATTACCACATCGACATCGGCGGGAGGGACAATTTGACCAAAATGAATATTAAAGCCATGGGCAAAGAAAAGCACTTTCCCTTCGGTTAAATGGGGCGCAATTTCAGCCGTGTAGATAGATTTTTGCACTTCATCTGGCAACAAAATCATAATCCAGTCAGCTTTCGCAGATGCGTCGGCGACACTGTAAACGGCTAAACCGGCCGCTTCGGCTTTTGCTTGGGAACGACTGCCTTCGTAAAGTCCAACAATTACGTTAATTCCGCTATCTTTTAGGTTGAGGGCGTGAGCATGACCTTGAGAACCATAACCAATAATTGCAACGGTTTTACCTTCTAATAGACTTAAATTAGCGTCTTCATCATAGTACATTCTGGCCATAGATAGTGCTATCCTTTCTTTAAATTCTCCAAACTCTTTATTATACCGTTAAAATGGCCTACGAAAAAGAACGAGAAATTGCGATCGCCACCACTACCCTTGCCGCTCAACTGACGGAACACATTCGTTATCAATCTACCACTTCAACCCTAGAAAAACCCGATGACAGTCCGGTCACTATTGCTGATTTTGGCGCACAAGCTCTAATTTGTCAAGGTTTATCGGCAATTTTTCCTGATGATCCCATCATTGGCGAAGAAGACGCAACCTTATTGCAAGAATCTCCCGATGCGTTAACGAAAGTGACGGAAAATGTTCAACGATTTTTACCCCAAGCAAGCGACGATCAGGTGATTGACTGGATTAACAGAGGTAATGGTCAAATTTCTCAGCGTTATTGGACATTAGATCCGATTGATGGCACAAAAGGCTTTATTCGAGGGGATCAGTACGCAGTGGCTTTGGCCTTGATTGAGGAGGGAAGGGTTAAAGTGGGGGTTTTGGTTTGTCCTGCGTTGCCTTTTGATCCTCAAAATCCTCAGGAAAATCAAGGAGTAATCTTTGTTGCAGTAGAAAATCAAGGCACAGAAATGATAGATTTAGACCATAATAAATCTTGTTTTATTCACGTTAATCGTGTCAAAGAATGGCATGAATTATTACGTATTGAGAGCTTAGAAACCCGTCATAGCGATCGCCAACAAACTCAAGTTTTTGATCACCTTTTAGGAATAACGAAACCGCCTGAAAAAATGGATTCTCTCGCAAAATATGGTGTGGTGGCGAGGGGAGAAGCGGATATTTATTTACGCATTCCGTTACCTCATTTTATCACATGGAAAGAGAATATTTGGGATCATGCAGCAGGTATTATTCTGGTGGAAGAAGCAGGAGGAAAAGTGACGGATTTAAACGGTAAACCCCTTGATTTTTCCTGTGGGATTAAAATGGTAAATAATTATGGAATTGTTGCCAGTAATGGGTGGAGTCACCGCAAATTATTAGAAACCCTTCATACAGTCAATCGTGAAAGATGACTTAACCCAACTAATTATCGGCGCAAGTTTTGCGCCCCTACCCATCATTAATAAACCTTAAAAGACTTACATTCATCACTGCTTTGACTGACTTTATGCTTCCGATTTCAGATCATAAAGTAACCCAAGAAATAGGAATTGACCGATGATAACACTTTACCCTTCAAAAGTGGGATCAATCAATTCTTTAACAGGAGAATGTCTTTTTAAATGTTGTTCAATAATTAAGCTGACTCGTTGCGGCGTAATTCGACAATAACGAATTTTATCAGGTAAAATAATGACCATGACCCCATTGCCACAGCCGCCTAAACAGCCACATTCAGAGATATCTACACCCTTCACTCGTTGTTGCATAAATGCCGCCTTCACTTGCTGAGAACCTTGACGACGACAGGTACGATGTCGACAAACAAACACTTGCCTTCTTGAGGAATTCATTCTAAAAATGGTTAATGCGTTTCAAGCTGCTTTAATCGGAGGATTGGGTTTAATTTCTCCTTCTTTCAGTATAGAACAATCCTTTTGGCAAAAAGAGACCTTGATCGTTATCGAAACATTGATGGCTCATAATCGCCTTGATTTGACAAAGTGCCTCAATAAGAAGGAAATTTTGACTTTTCTCAGAGATAAACCCGCCCAATGTTGTTTGCTCTTATTGCCACTAATCGTTTATTTCCATGATGATTTATTCACCTTACAGCAACAACTCGACGAAATTATCCATACTTATCAACTTTCTCAAACAACGAAAGAATCTTTATATCTTTGGACAGAAGCGATAACTGCCGCATTAAAACGAAAATTATCTCCTTCGTCTTTAATGACTCAACTGGTTGCCAATCACCCTTATTTTTCGCTTAAAGATGCTCTGATCGAGGTGCAACGGGGATTAGAAACGGGAGTGTCTGTCAATCAACTGCAAAAAAGTGCATCTTTTCCAAAGAATAGGGAATTAACAAGCATTTTTTTAGCTTTATTCTCTTTTTGTGCCACACCAGACGCCCTTGCTCTTAGCCTTAACCGTTTATCTGCCATGAATTTATCTCCGATTGCGCTAGGATTAACCAGTGCCTTGGGGGGAGCTTATGGTAACATTCAAGGAATGCCTTGGACTTGGTGGGTTTCCCTAGAGCAAAATAAACAGCAATCATCAAAATTGCACAAAATAAATTGTTTATGGCATAAATGGACAGGTAAACTAGATTATGATAGGAATCTTACCCCTTTGACATCTATTATTTCCCCGCTCACGCTACAAGACCGCCCCTCCCTTCGTCTCGTCTCCCATCAAGAGTATGTAAAATTTCCTCGGCTGAAGGACACAGAATCTGAACCATCGTTGATAATAGAGATAGAGCATGAGTAAATACGGATATCATTGAAACGCAATTTTTCGATTTTGCTGAGGTGTGTTGAGACAAAAAAGCCATTCTATCAAGCCGTTGCGTTGATCGGTTCGCTCAACCTGTATCGACGGCGATCGCTGATTCAGCCTTGGTAATTGACCATGAATATGAACAAACAACGTCAATTAACAGAAACCCTTAAACCATCGCTCGACGGTAAACAACATCCGGGAATGATTCATTTGTTATTCGAGAATAAAACCCTTAAGAATTTGCAAAATTGTTCTTTTAAGCTGGCTTCTGATTTGAATCAGAAAGTTTTTCGGTCTAAACCTTTCCTGAATGCCCATCCCCCCCTTATGTTAGGAATAGCAGCCTTTTCTCTAACGGGGCTAGTCGGTTATCGTTTTTATAATCAACCTCAATTAACGGTCGGGACAGAATCGCCCTATACCATTATTGCGCCTAGAACCGATCAGTTTGAAGACCCCAAAACCACGGAGAGCAAGCGCAAGGCAGTAGAAACGAATATTATTCCAATTTTAAAGCGAGATCCGACCAAAACAATTGAATTAAGAGTGACTGTCACCCAAACCCTCGATCAAATTCAACAATTTCGACAACAGGCGGGCAGTTTCCCCTTTCTGGACGAAACCCTCCTCAGTACAGAAGCCCAACGCTATCTCAGAACGTGTCCTGAAGAAAAATGGCAAGCAATTCTTAAAAAAATCAACCCTTCTCAAGCATCATCTGCAACAAAAGAGATTAATAAAACATTATCTTCGCAAATTACCGAAAAAATCAATCAAACCTCCGATACAAAAAAGATTATTGATAAAATTCGTCAATCTCGACAGCAATATCAGAAATTCAAAGACGTTTTACCAATGTCAACGGTTTACCATTTAGATGAACCCGATATCTTAGCGTTAATTAATCTCACAGATAGTCAATGGCAAAACACCCAACAGGCAACCCTAGAAGCAGTTCATCGGATGCTAACCCAAGGACTCTATGCCGGACTGCCCCCTTCTCTTCTCCTCGAAATTATTGATTCCCAATTACACCAGCAACTCCCTAAGCCGGTTGAAGCGATTATCAAGGAGTTATTGCTCAAAGTCTTAGCGAACGAGTCCAATTTAGTCAAAGATGAACAAGCAACCCACCTCGTTGCCCAGCAAGCATCCGAAGCGATTGAACCCGTCTTTGTAGAAATTAGCCAAGGAGAGGTAATCGTCGAAGCCGGAGAAACGGTGAGTCAAGAAGCCTTTGTCCTGTTGGATGGCTTTCAACTGAGTCAACGACAGATTAATGGGACAGGTTTAGGGATTTCGGGTTTATTGGTGATTGGAGGGATTGGGGCGTTTTGTTGGGTGGCGCGGCGAGTGAATGCAGATTTACGTCGTCGGGATCATATCTTATTGTGGCTACTAAGTACCAGTACCCCGATTTTAGCGATCATCAATCAAAGTTATCTCAATTTACCGATGATTGGCGTATTAACCAGTAGTTTTTATAGTCCTGCCCTTGCAATCACTCAGGTTATAGCTTTAGGGGGAGTATCGGCCTTCGCGATTGAAGATCCCCAATGGGATTATCTCTTAGCAGGAACAGCGAGTGGTCTCTTAGCGGCGGCGATCGCAGGACGATTAAGATCCAGAGATGAATTGGCTTTTTTAGGAGTCGGGACGGGAATAACCCAAGGAGGTGTCTATTTTCTTTATCATATTCTCTTAAACGCCGTTACAGGAGGAAGCGGGATCTTTTGGTATTTTTTGTTGCCGAAAGCGATCGTTTGTGGCGTATCAGGGATGGTTTGGACGGTCTTAGCCATCGGTCTTTCCCCTTATTTAGAACGCTTTTTTGATTTAGTTACGCCAATTCGTCTCGTGGAGTTAGCGAATCCAAACTGCACGTTATTAAAACGATTAGCGACCGAAACCCCCGGTACGTTTCAACATACGTTATTTGTTTCTTGTTTAGCGGAAGCGGCGGCGAGAGAATTGAATTGTAATGTTGAATTAATAAGGGCAGGAACGCTTTACCATGATATTGGGAAAATGCACGATCCGTTAGGCTTTATTGAGAATCAAATGGGAGGGCCGAATAAACATGATGAAATTGATGATCCTTGGGTGAGTACCGAAATTATCAAAAAGCACGTCAGTGAAGGTTTAGTGATGGCAAAACAATACGGTTTACCCAAAAAAATTCAAGATTTTATTCCCGAACATCAAGGACAATTATTAATATCATATTTTTATTTCCAAGCCAAACAACAGGCAGAACAAGAAAAAATTGCTCCTGTTTTAGAAGATGACTTTCGGTATGCAGGTCCAATTCCTCAATGTAGAGAAACAGGAATTGTCATGTTAGCGGATGGCTGTGAAGCGGCTCTAAGATCTATGCGAGAAGGCACACCTGAAGCGGCTTCAGCGTTAATTAAAAAGATTTTTAAAGCCCGTTGGCGCGATGGACAATTAAAGGATAGTGGCATCACTTTTGAAGAATTACCGATTATTGCTGATGTTTTTACCAAAGTTTGGCAACAGTTCCATCATAAACGAATTGCCTATCCGAATATTAAGTAAGAGAAACCCTGAAATGGAGTTAGTTTAAGATAATTAATGCTCTGAAATTCGTAAGCTAATAAGATCCTGAATTGATAAATTGTTATTTTGTTTTCTGATACATAAAAAATCACCCGAAATTTGAAATAGGTGATAACTATTTTTTAAGAAATTGATTGCAGATTCTTTTTCAAAACTTTGCAAATGTCGATGCTCAAAAAGGATAATCAAAGGAGTATACTTGGCTAAATCTAATTGAGATAAAATTTCCCAATCAGCCCCTTCTGTATCGACATGAAAAATATCTAATTGCTCAATTTTATGCTTTTGAAAAAGCTCAGATAGGGTCATTCCTTGAATTGTTTCTTCAACAATAAAGGGAGAGAGTTTTTCAAGATTAACAAAATTTTTGAGATGTTTTAAGATATGCTTTTTATCAAAAGATCCTAGCTGATTATACAAGTTGGTAAATTGGGAAAACGTTCAATCGCTTCTTCTCTTACCCAATAAAAAGTTTGGGGTGACCCATCATTGATCAGTGTATTTTCAAACTTAAACCTTGGTTCTTCTGAATAGTTCGTCTTCAGCTTTTCAAATAGATAAGAAACGGGTTCAACGAAAAGAACTTCCCAGCTTAAATTTTTATTAATTGAAGTAAACAGAGGATCAGTCGTTTTGCCATCGTTCGAGCCGACTTGAACTATCTTGAGATTTCTATTTTTAGTGAGCTTTTCTATCCAGTAGGCTACCGAAAACTTTTTTGGACTCCAAAACTTTTTATAAAATGGCACCAGCAAGTTGCCGATAATCGGAATTTTTTTGACGAATTGTTTAGTTGTTTTCATAAAAAGTTTCCTATATATGGTGTGATAAACGACTTTAAAATTGCTGAATTGAAGTTTTCGGTTGCTGTTTCGGAAACAACTTCAGCACTTGCAATGACAATTGAGATAAACGAGGCAACAACATCGGTTGTAATAATCTCCGCTCAAATTTGCTCATTCGCTTCTGATTTTCTGCCAAACAGGTCTGAAAAAATAATTCGGGCGTTAAATTATCCATAAAGCCACTTGCCCCCACGGCAGTAAAAGCTAATTCTGCCTCTTCTTCCGATGAATTATTGCTGCCAAACACTTCTACTAATTTCCATAACGCTTTGCTATAGTGCCAAAAAGTATAAAGACTTCGATAAGCCTCAAACCCCTTACCTTCTTGAATTAAACGGTAGGTTATCCAATTAACAAAAAAGACAATGTGACGCGCTTCTTCATCTAAAATGGGGTCAAAAATAGCAAACAAAGATGCGGGCATATATTGCGCTTGATGAGCAATACCATACATCCCAAATGCAAAAAAGGAATCTAAACATTCCTCAAAACCAAACTCAATAAACGCCGTTTCAACTTCGGCAAAAACTTGAGGTTCAGGCTCTTTAATTTCAATATGATAATAATTAATTAAAAAGTTAATTAAACGCCCATGACGTTCTTCTTCTTGCCCTTGTAAAGCGATCGCTTCTCGAATTAAAGGATCTTCAATCGTTTCCGCAAAACGACTCACCATGACGCCAGCCTCTTTTTCTGTAATTAAAGCCTGTCGCCAAAAGGGAATACTTCGTAATCTCCCTAAAGAAACTTCATCTAAGTCCGGCCAAGGCAATTTTTCGGGTTCGTAACTCAAATGGGAGTCAATAAATTGACGACAAAAAAGAACTTTATGCTGTGGGCTTCCCAGTTTCATGATTGAGTCAAGATTGATGTAAGCTCCACTATTATAAAAGCATCTTTAACGAAGGATGGGTTAATCTTTAGGTATGGTGTTAATCGGGAGTGAAGGACGCATGAAAAGAATTTTAATGGCAACGACAACGCTTTTATCGATTTTTACGGCTTATCACCCTGTATTATCGGAAAATCTTGAGCATTTAAACCAATTACTATCAACGAAGCAGTGTCAATACTGTGATCTCGATGGGGTTGGCCTCGTTACCGTCAATTTAGCAGGGGCTAATCTAGAAGGCGCAAATCTTGTTGGGGCAAATCTCAGTCAAGCCAATTTGACGGGAGCAAACTTAAAGGGGGCAAACTTGAGTGGGGCTTCCCTACATGGGGCAAACTTGACGGGGGCAAATCTAACGGGCGCAATGCTCATCGGAACAGACTTAAGAGGCGCATATTTGTATAATATAGTCGCAACCGATACTAGCTTTGATCAAGCTTATATGCAAGGAGTTGTCGGCATTCCCCAAACGGCAGGAACCCCTAAACTTTTCTACAATTGGGGATTATTGGAAACCCAAAAAGGGAATTATCAGGCGGCGTTAGAGAAGTATAATAAAGCTCTCCTCCTTGAGCCAGACTATGCACCCGCTTATTTAGCGAAAGGATTAGTATTCTTTCGTTTAGGCAACGAACAAGGAGCTATTCAAAATGCAGAGATGGCTTCTCGCTTATTTGAAGAACAAAACGATCAAAGCGGCTTGGAAACCACTCAAGCGTTTATCAAAAACATAGAAGCACTCCAACAAGCGAGGGCTGAAGGAAAAAGCGGCGTCTATTTAGGGAATCTTATGCAGGGGGTTGCATCCATCGTTTTCCAATTTTTATTGCCCCTTTTCTAAGAGCCTGCTTAGGCAAAACGACTATTAGATTTAGATCCCAATGACATATTTACGCCATTCTTGATTGAGATTTCCTCTTGTATGTTTGACAATTTCAAAATGAAGACTACTGTAAGGACGACGGGGTTGGGTTCTCAGGGTCATTTCTGCTTCTTTTGGGGTACGATTGCCTTTGTGAACATTACAACGCACACAGGCGGCAACTAAATTTTCCCATGTATCTCCTCCCCCACGGGAGCGGGGAATCACGTGATCAAGGGTTAATTGTTCTCCTCGATAGTTGCAGTATTGACAAGTATGACGATCGCGCTCGAGAATATTGCGACGAGTTAAAGGGATTTCTTTATAGGGGACTCGCACATACTGACGGAGTCGAATCACAGAAGGAAGCGGAAAATTGGTATAGATCGTTTTTCCGTTGTGTTCGAGTTGCTCTGCTTTTCCCTTTAGCAACAAAACAACCGCCCTTCGCCAACTGGTGATGTTAAGCGGTTCGTAGGATGCGTTTAACACCAGAACCTTGCTCATCGGTTTTCAACAAGTCTTGTTAATTTAACACAGATACTAGCATACTTCTCTAAATCTATGGGAAAATTTTGCCATTAACCTGTCCCTTACCCGAATCTATCCCTCGTTTTAGTCTTTGATTAAAGAAGAGATTAACAAGGAATCTGGTGTTCAAAGGATTTAAAATGAATATTTTATTAACTAAAGCATAAACGTGGCTAAATACCATTTAAAATATGGTATAATCGCTGTAACATTCCCACAGTGGGATCAGGATCTTGAGACACGAGGCGGTCTTGTTCGAGTCGAGAAAGATAGGCTGGATCAAGATTGGCTTGAGTAGCCAATTGTTCTTGGGATAACCCTTTTTCTTGACGCTGTTCGCGGATAAACGTAAAACTGATCATTATTTCCCCCCGTAGTTTTTGAACTTTTTTGGGTCATGATCTAAGGGTGTAGTATTTTCTGGGGAGATCAAAGGGGAAAATTACGGAAATTAAGGATTAAGATTTGTGAACAACCGTTTTTTTGCCTAAAACATAGATAGCCTAATTCAAGTTGATATTAACTTAATTGGGTTACAATTTGCTGACGCATCAGGGTTTCTTGCGTGAGTAAATCTTCAACGGTTAAGCGTAAAAAGCAAGCTTCATCGATCCAGAATTGTAATTTTAAGCGATCCTTGCCCGGATTTCCCAAAGGTTTCAGGTTAGCAATGGTTCTTGCACCTTCTCGATCATTTAAGGCTTTAACGTTGCTCTCTCCCGTCTTTAATGAACGAGTGACAAGGCGATCGCCATCAAAATAAACTTCTGTTGTACTACTTTGACTGCCTAATTCACCAATAATCAATTCAATGCTGGGTTGATGCTCAATAGATGCGCCGATGACCAATTCAAAGGGGGTTGACATGGGGTAAGGTTGCCCAGCTTTAATGATTGTATGCCATTGATGGGCATTTTGGCGGCGATCCCAATAACGAATTCCATAGCTATGGTAGAGAAAGTCTTTTAATTCAAAACCTTGAGCGAGTTTTAAAGCACCGAGGGCAATAGCCGTAAAAGGACGCTCACTTTTAATTTTTTCTGTGCTAAAGTATTGTTTAATCCATGTTTGGACGGCAGGAATTTGGGTACTGCCACCGACTAATAACACTTTATCGATCTCCTGACTCTCGATACCATTGCGTCGTCCTTGTTGCAATAATTGGGTCATTAGATCATCTAATTTACCAAAAAAATCGTTGTTTTCCAGAATTTTATTAAATTTTTCTTGATTGAGATTTAATTCATAACTCTCTAAAGTTTGATCATCAAAATAAACTTCTGTTGCTTCCGTTTGAGAAGACAGTTTAATTTTGAGCCGTTCGGCTAAACGAGTCGTTAAGCTAGATTTTGTTAATCCTTGAATTTCAGTGAAATAATCAATTAACCAATGATCGATATCACTTCCGCCTAAATTTGTGCCAACTTTCCCTAAAACCTGTGCCGTTTTCTGCTTTTGTCCTGAATTTGAACCAAACAATTTCTCGCCCCATTTGACAATAAAGCCTTGAGTTTGACCATTTTGATTTAAATCAAGTTTTACTAAAGAAAAATCAATAGTCCCTCCCCCAAAATCAATAACTAATAGAATATTGCTATCGTTTTCTTCATATCCCAAAGCGGCGGCAGTGGGTTCGTCGAGAAGACGAAGTTGTTCAACTGACCATTTTTGACAAATTTGACCTAACCAGTGACGATATACCTCAAAACTATCGACTGGAACGGTTAGAATTAACGAGTCTAAGGTTTCTGCATCTTGGCGAAGTTGTTCAATTAGGGTTTGTAAGAACCATTCTCCTACCTGTTCAAAACTAAGAGATTTACCATCTAATTCGGGTAAAAAACCTTGAATGGGTGCGCCAATACCCCGCTTAAACCCTTGAAAAAAACGGGGGTCATTTTTTAAGTCTAATCCTTGGTCGCAAATTTGTTGACCCAGCAAAACCTTGCCCTGTTGGGCTTGTTGTACATAGACTAGACTGGGAATTAAAGGAGGGTTTTCCCCTAACTGTTGACTTAATTGGCTCAATTTAACGATTTCAGCTTGATTGGTTACCCGATTTAATCGAGTTATAACGGTATTACTTGTTCCAAAGTCAATGGCGTAGGACACAGATTTATCGAGATTAAGGCATTTTGCATTTCAATTCCCAACTATTATACCGCTACGCCGAAGGCCAAAGGCAAGCAGCGATCTTAGGCAACATAGGTTAATCAATCGTTATTGGTTTTAGTAACAGGATGAGACGGTTGATAAACTACTTATGAAATTCTAGAGACTACTAAGAAGATTGTAAGCGTTGTTTAATCGCTTGGGGGTCACCTTGGGCGACGATGCGCCCTGATTCCAGTAAAAATGCCCCGTCACAGTAGTCTAATTCATCTAGACGGTGAGTTACCCATAAAGCCGTCATTTGACGAGATTTGACGAGTTGCTGAACTTGCATGACTAATTCCAGTTGGGTATCGGCATCCAATAAGGCAGTCGGTTCATCTAGCAACAAAACTTCACACTGACGAGCGATCGCCCCTGCAATCGCAATGCGTTGTTTTTGACCGCCACTGAGGGCATAAATAGGTCTTTGTTCAAATTCAGTTAAATTAACGGCATTTAAAGCTTCTTTTACTCTTATTTTGACTTGTTCATAGGTTAATTTTTCTTCAACCAAGCCAAACGCCACATCTGCGCCTACTGTTGGCATCACCAATTGATGATCGGGATTTTGGAAGACAAATCCTAACGGTTTTTTGAGATAAATTTCTCCGGATTGAGGGGTCGATAATCCAGCAAGTAGTCTGAGGAGCGAGGACTTGCCACTGCCATTTTTACCCAATAGCATCCAAAATTCACCCATTGGAACAGTGAGGGAACAAGATTGGAGAATGGGGCTATTTTCTTGCCAAAAAAAGCTAACATTTCTCACGTCTAAGGGACTTTTCATAGTTGATAGTTGATCATCAAAAACAAGGGTTTACCGATTGAGCCTTTCTCCTGCCTTTAACCTAAACTCAAGTTATCATAGAATGATGAAGCATTAACCTTGTAGGAGATGATTGAGTGTTATGACCCAAACAACCCAAACCCCCACTAAAGGGATTCAACTCTCAGAAAAAGCCTTAAGATATCTTCTGCAACTCCGAGAGCAACAAGGGAAGGATCTTTGCTTGCGGGTAGGTGTCCGTCAAGGGGGCTGTTCTGGAATGTCCTATATGATGGATTTTGATGATATTAATAATGTTACCGAGCATGATGACGTTTTCGACTATGAGGGATTTAAAATCATCTGCGATCGCAAAAGTCTTTTGTACCTTTACGGTTTAATGTTAGACTACAGCGACGCTTTGATCGGAGGGGGTTTTCAATTTACCAATCCTAACGCAAATCAAACCTGTGGTTGTGGAAAATCCTTTGGCGTTTAACTTGATACGCTAAAAGAGGTAGAGAAATGCCCTCTATCTCTTGCTAAATTTCGTTAATTTGTTGATTTTACTATGACCGAAGTTGTTACTGACCTTTTTGATCAAGCGTTAGAACGCTACAAAGCAGGGGAAGATGCCACCGTCTTGATCCCCGTTTTTCAAGATATTTGCGATCACACTCCCAAAAATGCGACAGGATGGGCTTGTTTAGCTTGGTTATACTTATTAGAAGACAAACCCAAAATAGCCCTCAAATTTGCTCAAAAAAGTGTAAAACTGGATAAAAGTTCACCACAGGCGCGGGTTAACTTAGTATTAGCCATGTTAGAAACGGATACAAAAGGGGTTCGTCCTCATATCGAAGCCGTACAACAATTAATGTCCTTTGATACGGAAATTCGGGATTCTGTCTTGGAAAATGTTGAAGACGGTTTAAGTCGCAAACCCGATTGGAAAAGTATGCAACGGGTTAAAAATTGGTTAACAGAAAGCTAAACACCATGCAATTTTCAAAAACGTTTCTTTTAGGTCTCAAAGCGAATGATTTTCGTCATCCCCTTGATTTAGAAGCCACCAACAACCTGAAACAACTGCCCGGATTGGATTTGATGGTTCGCAATGTCTTAGGTTCAATTGGTGAGCAGTTTTTTTATTTAGACAATATTGCTTCAAGTTTGCGCATCAGCGAGAAACAACTTCCCCATATTCATAAGTTGCTCATTGAAGCGTGTCAAGTCTTAGATTTAGAGCCACCGCAACTCTATTTGAAGCAAAACCCCAGCCCTAACGCTTATACCTTTGCGATGCAAGGAAAACAGCCGTTTATCGTGCTTCATACCTCTTTGGTGGAAATGTTAACCCCAGAAGAGATTCAGGCAGTCATTGCCCATGAATTAGGTCATTTGAAGTGTGAACATGGAGTTTATTTAACCTTAGCCAATCTCATTGTCTTAGCGGCTCAATTATTGCCCAATTGGGGAACGGTGATTGCTCAATCGTTACAACAACAGATGTTAGAATGGGTACGCTGTGCGGAATTCAGTTGCGATCGCGCTGCTTTGTTAGCAATGCAAGATCCTAAAGTGGTGATGTCGGTCTTGATGAAATTAACAGGAGGCTCTCCTACCCTTGCGCCTCAGTTAAACTTAGGAGCTTTCATCGAGCAAGCGAGAGATTATGATGCGATTAGCGAGACTCAATTAGGAGAAATGCTAAAAACGGCGCATACCGAACAACTGAGCCATCCTGTTCCTGTTTTACGGGCAAGAGAAATTGATCGCTGGGCAAGCTCTCCTGAATACGATCACTTGCTTAAGCATTGCCAAAAGGACTATAATCAAAAAGCTGACCCTTCGGGCGGATGGCGAAATTGGTAGACGCACCGCACTCAAAATGCGGCGGCTTCGGTCTTGCGAGTTCGAGTCTCGCTCTGCCCATAGACTTTGCAGTAAGGGGATTACTCCTTATGTTTTTTTAACTGGCGTCCTAATAGGCCTAATCCTGCGATGGTGAATAAACCAAGAATGGCAGAGGGTTCAGGTACTTGAGTAACGGTAATACGGGCGAGTTGATAGTTTGGATTATTGGTAAAGTCAGCGTTAGCAAATTGGCCATTGTTGAAGTCCAAGACACCGCCACTTCCGGCAGGCAGAAAACCCGCATGAGGAGTAATGACGCCGTTTTCGTCGGTGCCAAAAATAACCCGATCAAAGGTAAAAGGGACATCATCCGGTGTTTCCGTATTGACTTCTGTGCCGGCATCCCAAATATCATTGCGACCGATAATAAAGTCAGCCCCCTTAAATTTACCGCTTCCATCGAAGATTTCCCACGCCAAGGGGTTACCATTAGCAATAAATGCGTCATTGCTGGGGAAAAACATCGCACCATAGCTAAAATAGCGATTTTGCGTCGCGTCATTAATGCGAATCTTACTTGAAAAAGTCTGGCCAGGGCCGATGCCAATGGGAACGTCTGTGATGATCCCTTGAACCCCACCATTTGCTCCGGCCGCGCTATTGGCAAAAATTCCGGCAATAGTATTATCAGGAGGAGGCAAGACGGCAGGATTCAGTCCATTGGCTAATAAATAATCCACAACGCCCGGAACGGTTCCTTCTAAACCGACAATTCCGTCTTCTGCAAGGTGCATAATACCTGTTGAAGCCGCACTACCACTATCGAAGGAGTCAAAACTTCCATCATGCAAACCAAACCAAAGAGGAGTCACTACTGCTCCATTGGCAGGGGCTAAACTTTCAATGGTGACTTTCAGGGTAGTAGCATTGGCGTGGCTTGCGAAGGCTAAGGTTGAACCGACTGCCATTAGAGTTGCAATGCGAAAACCTTTGTATTTCATGGATGTCATGGTTTAATCTCCTGAATTTGAGAATAAATAAGGGAAGATGGGGCAAATAATTGAAATTGGTTTTTCAGTATTCCAGTAATCTGTTCATTGAACCGCATTAATTGCGTTTATATCATCAACAGATGATTAAGTGTTAACCTTTGTAAAGCACATTAAAATCAATTAACGTGGGCTTGATATTCTTAACAAAATATCGGTTTTCCGTATCAATCCTTACATTTTTTAGGTTAATTTAAACTTTGAGAGAGTGATTTTTGGGTAGTCTCTCAATAACAATAGAGAATGAGTGATTCTTTCCCAAAAAACAAGATTCAAGAAGCAAGGCGATCTAGATAGGGAAAATGGGACGGTAATTCACTAGGATGACAATTAATCACATCATCTCGGTCTGCGCCACAATCTTCCATAAAAGTAATCGTGGCAAACTCACAAACGACCATTTTCGGATAAGTAGCTCCTGTATCTCGATAATGATACATTTGCGCCAGATGCTCATTTTGATAGCAAACGGTTTTTTGGGGATTTTGTTCAATCCATTGGGGTAAAAAGATCGCTCCATGAATCTCTCGGCGTTCTAGATTAACAGTGACGCAAACGACCGTTCCTGTCGGTTCATCCCAAGAGATTTTGAAAACATAGTCAGCAATTTGCACAATATCGGCTGATTGATCAGTAACCCAACGACCGCCGACAATGCCACTATGGATACGGTAGCAAAAGGTATGGGCATTCTTGACATAAATTTCGTATTGCCAGCCATTATCGTAGGTATAAACGAGATGTTTACCGATTAATTCATTGGGGGTGCGATTCGTTGAGTTGAGTGTCATCATCATATAAGGGGGTTAAGGTTGACAAAGGATACAGTAGATTGATGGTGGAATTCAGAAATTTTGAGCAAGGAAGACGAGAGGATTAAGAAAATATAGAACGATGCCGCATTAACCCCTCGTACCTTATCCCTCACACCTTCCTTAATTCAAACTATCTTTGAGACTGGGAATCATTTGGCGAATCGCTTGCACAATTTGACCTCCTGTGGCGATATCTTGCGAAATTCGGGCAATATGTTCGTCTAATGCCTGTTCGTTGTCGTTCCAGATGTAGGGACGTTGCGCACAAGGGGTTTTATCCACTACATCTTTAACGGCTAAATACAAGGGTAAAGTGGCAGGAGATAGACATTGAGTCGCATCATAATGATTAGCGATTTTCTTCGTTCGTAAATCCACTGACTGTACACCGAACATCAAAGCAATGGCGATGTATTGCTGGAAAATTTCGATTGAACGACGGGTTAAATTAGCAGAACCAAACCCTTGACTGTTGATATTCTGATTAAATTGTTCAGCATGGGTGGGAAAGCGATCAACCAAAGAGTTGCCGTAAAAGGTCAACAAGGGCATAATCGAGTTACCTGTAATCTGTAGCCCTTTAAGACCCATATTGACAGGACGCTCCGTATTACCGACCAAAGAAGCCGATAAACCATTATTAAATTCTGGCATCGCTAACAGGGCAATCTGCACATCAAGATGTTTTGCCAGTAATCCTAAACAGTGGCGCAATTGATCCATCGTTGTCCCAATATACTGCCCTAAGAAATTGCCCCCGTGATAACTGGCATGATTAGCCACATCAATTAACGGATTATCGGTGACTGAGTTAATTTCTACCTCAATTTGGCGCATAATATCGGCAATACTCTCCACAATTGGCCCCGTGTATTGGGGAAGACAACGGAGAGAATAGCGATCTTGGATGGGTTGTTCCCCGCGATAATCGTGAGATCCATCCAATTCATTGCGAATTAAGCGAGAATCCGTAATTAAGTTGAGCATTTGTTGAGCAGACCACGCCTGACCGGGATGGGGTTTACACTGATGAATAAAAGGATGAAAAGATTGATTGGTGCCGTTTAACCCTTGTAGAGCAAGAGCGTGAGATGCCAAAGATAATCCTAAGAGAATTTGAGCGTCATAAGCGCAATTTGCCGCAATTCCCGTCATTACTGATGTACCATTCATCATGGCCAGACCTTCTTTGGGCAGTAATTCCAGTGTCGGTAATCCTAGGCGTTCTAGTGCTTGGGGGGCTGTTAAGGTTTCCCCTTGAAAATCCACCGTATAATAGTCATTCAACCCTACTAATGAGCCGCAAATGTAAGCTAAGGGGGTCAAGTCGCCACTTGCGCCAATTGAGCCAAATTCGGGAACGTGGGGAGTAACGCCTGCATTGAGAAAAGTTTCAATGCGTTGAATCAGTTCTAAACGAATACCAGACGCACCATAAAGATGAGAATTCGCTCTCAAGAGCATTCCTGCCCGAATATCTGCCAAAGGCAAGGGTTTTCCTGCTCCTACCTTATGATAGCGCATCAGATTATTCTGCAATTCTTTCGCTAATTCGGGTTTAATGACCACATTTGCCATGCCGCCGAAACCACTCGTAATACCATAAATGGGTTCACCAGAAGCCACTGCTTCAGCGACCCAATCACAGGAGGCTTGAACCCCTTGTAACACCTTCTCTTGGTGACTAATGAGAACGGGGATATTTTGACGGGAGACTTTAACCACGTCGTCAATGGTGAGAGGGTTATCGCCAATCATGATAACGGATTCGGTAGTAGCATGAGGGATAAATTGACCCACAAAGCTGAGGTTTTGGGATTGGGATTTAGAAGGAATCGTCATGGTTTAGTTCAAAGGAAGGTTGACAAAAGACGGAAAAGATAAGTGTTGACACAGTTCAAGCTATAAAATGAGAGACTCAAGCACAAATTGGCAGTTTCTCTGATTCACGCAAAGGATGGGGAACAGAGATTAACGGATGCTGAGAATCCCGTCCCAAAGTTTCGCTTAAAGTCACCATTTTTTGCATTAATGTGGCATAAGCTTGAGGCGTTAAGGATTGGGGCCCATCAGATAACGCTTGCGCCGGATTAGGATGCACTTCAATCATTAAGGAATCCGCACCTACTGCGATCGCTCCTAAGGCCATGGCAGGAACGTATTCAGCTTTACCCGTACCATGACTGGGGTCGAGGGTAATTGGTAAATGGGTTAAAGTTCGTAAAACGGGAACAACAGATAAATCTAAGGTGTTTCGAGTGTATTGGCGGTCAAAGGTACGAATACCTCGCTCACAGAGAATTACATTGGGATTTCCTTCGGCGAGGATGTATTCGGCAGACATTAACCAATCTTCGATGGTAGCGGATAACCCTCGTTTGAGGAGAACGGGCTTATCTTGCCGTCCTACTTTCTTTAGGAGGGAGAAATTCTGCATATTTCTTGCGCCGATTTGGATAATATCGGCAACTTCAGCGATTTGAGGTAATTCGTCTCCATCCATTACTTCGGTAATGATGCCTAATCCTGTTTCTTGGCGTGCTGTCGCTAGCCAGTGTAAAGCAGATTCTCCGTGACCCTGGAAAGCGTAGGGAGAGGTACGAGGTTTATAGGCTCCTCCTCTAAGAAATTTCGCCCCAGTAGCCTTTAATTGTTTTGCGATCGCCACAATCATCTCTTCACTTTCTACCGAACAAGGGCCAGCAATATGAACAAGGGGAAAGGCTTCACCGAAGGTTACAATACCATTGGGCGTGGAAACCGTGACAGCAGACGCTTGTCCATTGCGAAATTCGCGACTGACTCGTTTAAAAGGTTTTTCAATACGAATCACTTTTTCAATGTAAGGACTAATTTGTTGAATTTGGCGTAAATCAAGGGTAGATGTCTCTCCAATTAAGCCTAGAATTATTTTTTGGTTACCTTCAGTTTTTTCAACTTTGACATTGAAATTGGCAACTTCATGACTAATTCTTTGGATTTCGATTTGCGGTGTTGCTGGTTTAATGATAACAATCATAAGCTTTTGCAAGAGGTGAGGGTTAACTAAATCGAGCTTTACATGAGAAGCAATGTTTAAATTCACTGCCATTGTTCTTAATCTAATCAACGCCACCTAAGGGAAATTTTCCTGAAAAAAAATAAATGAATTTCTCGAAGATATCGCTGAGTGCAGTCTAAAAAAGGCAAAATGAAGGGTGAAAACCTTTACTATGACTCGCTTTGATGACTTTAATAGGTCAAATAATTTATAATGATACCCATCAGCCTCTTTCTCTTTTTTGGACTTTAACAATGAATAACCTTGAAATTGATAGCAAAATCTTGTTGAGCCTACTCACACCTCCTTTCTTAGTTGGTATAGCCGTTATTCGGGGAATTGAGCAGGGATTGAGTCAAATAGGTGAAATGAGCGAAGAGATCTTTCGGGGAGAACGTTTACCTCTTCTGAATGTGCCAAATGAGGCACTGTCCGATGAAAAGGACGTTTTTACCGACTCATGATTCGGTGCGGTTGTCAAAAGACAAAGGGATCTCCGTTTTTGAACCCATTAGACCGTAGGATTTCAGTACAATCCGTCACTTTTTTGATCAAAAATACAAGCTACAATGGATAGCTTGTGAAATCACAATAGCCCATTTTTTAAGGAATTACCCAGAAAATAGGGGATCAATCCGCCATTTTTCTCGCATCTTTGACGATCGCTGATATCATTGAGTGGTCAAGCTAATCGCTATGTTATTCACTAAGGTACGCTTTTAGAGGTTCCCATGAGTTCGCTACTTCAATCTTCCCTAACGAATACCAATATCTTCACTA
Source organism: Microcystaceae cyanobacterium (assembly GCA_041746575.1). GTDB lineage: Bacteria > Cyanobacteriota > Cyanobacteriia > Cyanobacteriales > Microcystaceae > JBGTGT01. The sequence goes on along the minus strand of JBGTGT010000123.1, from coordinate 57,890 downwards.
CCTCAACACTTCTCCTGCAACATCGCTTGAAATTGGTAGAAAATCTCTGGGAATCCGTTTTGCATTCCGAGTGTGGTCAGGATTTAGTGGATTTGCTTAATCAACTACGGGCAATGTGTTCCCCAGAAGGTCAAACAGCCGCCGACTTAGACTTATCTATTTCTGAAGTGATTGAAACCCTTGAACTTAATGAAGCGATTCGAGCGGCCAGAGCCTTTGCCCTCTATTTCCAATTAATTAATATTGTAGAGCAACACTACGAACAACGAGATCAGCAACTGGCTCGACGGGCAAATTATCAAGAAATGAAAGAAGAGAAAGAAAAAGAAGCAGAGACACGTCAAAAAGCCCAAAAATCTATTTCTCCTCTGGTTTTTGGCATCAACATGTTAGAGAAAAGCCTTGAAGAAGGGGAAAATACACAAAAAAATGGCACATTTCACTGGTTGTTCTTACAATTAAAGCAATTAAACGTTCCGCCTCAACAAGTTCAACGGTTACTCAATCATCTAGATATTCGCCTCGTTTTTACAGCCCATCCTACAGAAATTGTTCGTCATACCATCCGACGCAAACAACGCCGTATCGCTGGAATTTTACGCTGTTTAGACCAGGCTGAAGAAGCGTTTCGAGGGATGGGATTGACCACCTCTTGGGAAGCAGAAACGGCTCAAGCGCAACTAATGGAAGAAATTCGCCTTTGGTGGCGCACCGATGAACTTCATCAGTTCAAACCCACTGTTTTAGACGAAGTGGACTATGCCCTACACTATTTCGACGAAGTCCTATTTGATGCGATTCCCGAACTTTCTAAACGCCTTTCCCAAGCTTTACAGTGCTATTTTCCCCGTTTACGACCGCCAAAAGCCAATTTTTGTCGCTTTGGTTCTTGGGTGGGGGGCGATCGCGATGGCAATCCTTTTGTCACCCCAGAGGTGACATGGAAAACTGCCTGTTATCAACGGGAAATGGTCTTACGAAAATATTTACACGCCATTAAAGACCTTGCTGAGGTTCTCAGTCCTTCTCTTCATTGGAGTCATGTTTCCCAGAGTTTACTCGACTCCTTAGAACGGGACAAAATGGAAATGCCCCACATCTACGATGAGTTAGCGATTCGTTACCGTCAAGAGCCTTATCGTCTTAAATTGGCGTATATTGAGAAACGCCTTGAAAATACTAAAAGGCGCAATAATTTATTAGCAAATCCCGAAGAACGGCAACTGGCGACTCGGATGAATCCCCGTCATAGTTATTGCTCAGGCATTGAATTTTGGTCGGAATTGGCCTTAATTCGGACAACCCTTGCAGAGACAGGCTTAAGTTGCTTAGAACTAGATAATTTAATTTGTCAAGTAGAAATTTACGGCTTCAATCTCACTCAGCTAGATTTTCGTCAAGAATCTACCGTTCATGCCGATGCGATTGCTGAAATTGCGGATTATTTAGGACTTCTACCCTGCCCCTACACAGACCTCTCAGAACCGGAAAAAATTGACTGGCTAGTGGCGGAATTAAGCACCCGTCGCCCTCTTATTCCCCATGAGATTCCCTTTAGCCCTAAAACAACTGAAACCATCGAAACCTTAAGGGTATTGCGTCAATTACAACTGGAATTCGGTCTAGAAATCTGTCAAACCTACATTATCAGCATGACCAATGAGGCCAGTGACGTACTAGAGGTGATGTTACTAGCGCAAGAGGCAGGACTGTACGACCCCGCCACCAACGCCATGACGATTCGCATAGCCCCTCTTTTTGAGACAGTAGATGACCTCAAAAGGGCGCCGGCCATCATGAAAAGCTTATTCGATTTACCCCTTTATCGCAGTGCCTTAGCGGGGGGTCACGACGCACCCCAAAAAATCGTCGAGCAAGGACTTGAACCGCTTAATTTGCAAGAAATTATGGTGGGGTACTCGGATAGTAACAAAGATTCGGGTTTTTTAAGTAGTAACTGGGAAATTCATAAAGCCCAAAAAGCTCTACAAAAAGTAGCTAAAGCTTACGATATCGACCTCAGACTCTTTCACGGACGGGGTGGCTCAGTCGGACGGGGAGGAGGTCCGACCTATGCGGCCATCATGGCACAACCAACAGGAACGATTAATGGACGGATTAAAATTACTGAACAGGGGGAAGTATTGGCTTCTAAATACTCTCTACCTGAATTAGCGTTATATAACTTAGAAAATATTGCCACCGCCGTCATTCAGTCCAGTTTGCTAGGCAGTGGCTTTGATGACATCGAACCGTGGAATGACACGATGGAAGAGTTGGCTACCAAGGCACGACAAGCGTATCGCAGTTTGGTCTATGAACAGCCAGATTTTCTGGATTTTTTCCTTTCTTGTACCCCCATTCCCGAAATTAGTGAGTTACAAATCAGTTCGCGTCCAGCACGACGTAAGAGTGGCAAAAAGGATTTAAGTACTCTGCGCGCTATTCCTTGGGTATTTAGTTGGACGCAAAGTCGTTTTCTGCTTCCGGCATGGTATGGGGTGGGTACAGCCTTGGAAACCTTTTTAACCAGTGACCCCGATGAAAATTTAACCCTATTGCAGTATTTTTATGTCAAATGGCCTTTTTTCCGCATGGTGATTTCTAAAGTGGAAATGACCCTTTCTAAGGTGGATCTACAGATGGCTCATCATTATGTCAAGGAGTTATCCCATCCGAATGATAAGGAACGCTTTGACCGACTCTTTCAACGCATTTCTGAGGAGTACCGTCGCACGTGTCAGATGGTTCTCTTGATTACCGAACATCAACGGCTGTTAGATGGGGATTTACCCCTCCAGCGTTCGGTACAACTTCGCAATGGAACAATTGTACCGTTAGGCTTCCTACAAGTTTCCTTATTGACTCGATTACGTCAATATTATCAGCAATCCCAGTCTGGGGTCGTTCATTATCGTTATTCTAAAGACGAGCTATTGCGAGGAGCTTTATTAACGATTAATGGCATTGCCGCCGGGATGCGAAATACCGGTTGATGCGATGGTTGGTTTTTGTTACTCCATCATCCTCTAAAAATAAAAACAGTGCGCCTTATACAGGAAACGCACTTCATACATCTTACTTATACTTTCGACAGACTGCTGTTTTAGCCTTTACGACGACTGGCAATTCCTGCCGCACCAAAGGCCATTAAGCCGAGAAGGGTAGCCGGTTCGGGGGTTGACGTTGTACCCGTATCGTACTTATAGGTGATGGTCACTTCTGCACCCGCTTGGGTTTGGAATTGGGTAATCAGGTTACCGGCGCCACTGCCGGAAGAGTTTCCTAAAGCACCAATGCCGATAATAACGTTTCCTAAGCCAATATAGGGAGATAAATCAGCCGGAGGAGCTGTCAACATAGAAGAATCCGTATCAGAACCGGTAACGTTAGTGAAAGCGATACCAGAGGTTCCAGCAAAATCAATTACTCCATCGAAAGCAGACGCATTGAAGACCTGCATATTGACGGGCGTAACGTTTACTGATAAAGCAACGGGGCCAGTTGCCGTAATTGATGCGCCTAGGTTCAAGTTAACGGTGGCAGGAGAGGCATCAAGACTTTCTGCCGAAGCATTCCCTTGTACTACGCCTGCTAAGCCAATGGTTACCATTTGCAAGGTTCCCAAACTAGGGTCAAAATGGGATAGAGCAACACTTGTATTAAAGTTAGTGTTTTGCAGGGGAACGGTAGCGGAGAAGGATTCGGTCAAAATCGCCGCAGAAGCATTACCGGCAACCGCAAAAGCGGCAACAGAGCCAGAAGCAACCACAGCTAAGGTTTTTAAAGGAAATTTCATCGGATAGTACGATTCCTAGAGAGTTTGCGTTTTTTAGGGTTTTTGAGAGATCTCTTAGTGAGATCACCTTAAGGCCTTTTAAGCAAAAATTACATCTCATATCTAACTGTAAAAAAACCTAAAAGTCAAGTAAAATCCCCTAACTTTTCTTGATTCTTTTTTAAGTCTTGCGTATTTCTCCGTAATAGTTGCTTGTATCCTGCCAAAACCTTCCGCTACGGCGTACCCTGTCCAGGATACCTCCTTCCAGAAAAAAAGGCAAAAAATCGCCCTCCTATCATAGTGTAGAGGGCTTTCTAAGGGTTTGGATCGGGATAGAGTCTTGTTATTCTTCTTCAGTAACTACTACGGCTTCTACGTCCGTTACGTCCTCCGTATCTTCCTGCGCGATGGTTTCGCTATCTTCGCTCAATGTTCCTTCGGGGACAAGTTCCACTTTAACCTTTTCTCGCAACCAATCCAGCGTTTTTTCGACTTTTAACTCATTAATCACAACTTCTTTGAACTTTTCTTCGTCAATCTGCTGTCCCTGTAGTTGCTCCCGAAGTTCTTTACTCCGTTCGGTGATAGTCGCTTCGTCGAGTTCTAATCCTTCGACCTCGGCCAATTTTTCGATGGCCAAACTCTGCTTCAGTCGTTCTGTTGCTTCAGGACGAGCATTATCCCGCATCATAGGTAGATTGTCTTGGGTAAAGAAAGACCGAACATCCACTCCCATCCGCTCGAGTTGGGTGGCAGATTGCATTAACACCTGCGTTACCTCTTCTTGAACTAAGGTCTCAGGAATATCAAAGGTGCTAATCTTAACTAATTCTTGAATGATTGCACCATTAATACTATTTTTGGTAGTATTTTCGGCTTGTTCTTTAAATTGATTTTCTAAAGATTCTCTTAACTCTGCTATTGTTTCAAATTCACTGACTTCTTCGGCAAATTCATCATCCAATTCCGGCAGCTCTTTGGCTTTGACTTCTTTGAGCGTCACGGTAAAAATCACGGCTTCCCCCGCTAAATTTTCTTGGGGGTAATCTTCAGGGAAAGTAACGGCAATTTCTTTGGTTTCATCGGCTTTCATCCCAACCATTCCCTCTATCATTCCCTCAATGAGGCGACCTTCTTCCATTTCCACTTTAAAGTCTGTCCCCTGAACGCCTTCAATCCCTTCACTCGCTTCGTCTTTGGCATAACGGGCTTGATAGTCAATAATAACGACGTCTCCCATCTCTGTGCCTCGATTTTCAACGGGGATCAGCGTTGCTTGCTGTTCTTGATGTTCTTTGAGGGCATCTTCCACTTTTTGGGGATTATAGGCGATTTCTTCTGCTTTAACACTTAAACTTTGATAATCCCCTAGTTCTACGGTGGGAGGAATATCCACAGAGGCAGAAAAAGTAAATGCTTCTCCGGGGTTGAAGGATTGAAGCAGTTCTTCAAAATTGGAGCGAAGTTGATAATTGCCGAGGGTTTCTATCGCTTCTTGTTTAATGGCGTCTTCTATGCTTTTTTGCAGTAATTCTTCTAAGGTTGCGGCTTTAATATTCTTTGTTCCCAGACGTTGTAACAAAATGGGGCGTGGGACTTTCCCTTTACGAAATCCGGGGATATTAGCGGAGCGAGCAAAATTGCTGACCACTTTTTCGTAGGTATTTTTTGACACTTCTGCCGGAATTTCAATTTCTAAACTAATTTGACTGTCAGGGAGCTTTTCCTGGGTAACTTTCATCTGATATTTTGACGGTAAACGACTCAAAAAGAAGGATCTAAATAAACTTAGGGAGACGATCTCACTAGGTGCATTAGCGTTAAATCCCCAATCTTTGATTATAACCCATTCGGGGGTTACATTCTCTTAAACTTTCATTGGACTGAATCTACATGAAAGGGAAATGGTCAGGATAAAAAGACAATTTTCAACGTAATATCGCCTAAAACTTTCTTGACAAAGCATTTGCTTCAAGCCATCCTTTCAAGCTTAACCACCCTTAGCAAAACTTCCCATTACTAAAGCAGAAAGCAAAAGGCCAGGCAGTAATAAACCCGCTAATAACAGCAGTTGGTCGGTGGTCATTGCTTCTAATCTCCGTATTTACATTAATGATATGAATCAATAGCCTATTTAACGTAACAAAAAAAAATAAGAATTCAAGAAAATTTAATAAAAAATTAAGATAAGTGTTTGATGAGCGGAATATCTGAGCTTTCCTCCTGATTCAATCTTCAATTTTGTTATTGTTGCCTTATCTCTATCTTCATAAAACGTCTCTAAAATGAGAGGATATATTATTCATTCATATTTTTATAAGTGGCAACAGCAGAAGGAGAAATACGATTTAAGTAACGGAAAATCCAATACTTTAACACCGTGTCTAAAATGACGGGAAAAGTCGCAATAAACAAAAAATTAAACTCTCGGTTTTCAGGAAGTCCAAAATGATGCGCCATCCCTTCTAAGATCACTTCCCAGCCGTGGGGAGAGTGGAAACCGACAAACATATCCGTAAACAGAATAATTAAAAACGCTTTTGCAGAATCACTTAAACTATAGAGCGTTTCGTCTAAGAATCCTTTCACCGTTTCGATTTCCTCACGACTTATAGCAATAACAACCCCAAAAGCAACTAAAGAAAAAATATCTGCAAAAATATTCGCAAAAGCATTAACTCCTCGTCGGCGGAATCGCTCTGAAACTTCCTGCGCTTCCTCTCTTAGCTTTTCTTCAATTTCTTCTTCACTTAATGTAGGGGCAATTCCTAATAAAGTTTGAAACCGTAAATGTTCTTCAAAATGCTTGAGTTCTGTAAAGGCTTCTTCTTCTAAATCTTGATTAATAAAAACAATCTGTTCGTGGTAAGAAAAATAATTTCTTACAAGGGGAGTTAATAAAAAAGTTTTCGTCAGTTGATGGGTAAGCAAGGGAACAATAATAAGAAAAAGAATAAATTTAATTGAAATAGCCGTTTTATAACGGGAAGTGCGATACTTTTTAATAACTTCTTCTTCAGTATCAACTGAATTGGGATCAATTTCTTGCTTAATTTTATTAATTGTTTTCAGGAAAGAACGAGGTAAAACCCCCGTTTTCTGAGTAGCAGTTTCTAGTTTTCGATTAGGATCTTTTGCTTCAGGACGAGGTTCTTTTCTAACGGTTAAACTTTCAGGTTGAGTTAGGGGCTTAATTGCAGATGAATTGTTATTTTCAAAAACGACTTGACGATGATAACGCGCCGTAACCTGATCAATAATTTTTAACTTTTCTAACATTAATGATTCAACGCCAGAAGAATCTGCTAGTTCTTGTTTTGGTACTTTATCGGGATCATATAAATTCAAAAAATAGCGACTGGTTTTAAACATTCCTATCCGCATTTCAATCGCTTTTAAATGTCCATTGACTTCCGAAATCAAAGAGGCAGTTAAACTTTCTCCAAAGGCTGAATTTTCGGGAAAAGCCGGTTTACCTTGAAAATGTTTATCTTCAATTTCTTTGATTTTACAGGCGGCGCGATAAGCTTTATCTAAGGCTCTTTCGGGTGTTTCTGAAACCCATTGGGTAACCGCTTTAAAAAGTGAAGGCATTTTCATGGTGTTTAAGTGAATAACAAAAATTCAAATCAACGGGCTAAATGCCCTATTTCCTCTTACTGACTCGATCTTTTCTACTATTGTAGGGAATATATTAGCAAAGTTAAGCGAGGACAATCTGTGAGCGAGACAGCACAATGGATTCAAGGGAGCAGTCGCAGTGGCAAAACGACAAGACTACAGAAGAAATTTTGTGATTGGCTAGAAAAAAATGAAAAAAAACAGAAATTAATGCCACAAAGCCTTGTTTTTGCCGCAAATGATGATAATAGAAAGGTTTTAGCCGATAAACTAGCGATCGCTGTGGGAGGTCGTTATCCCATTCTTTGTAAAACGTTCTTGGGCTTTATTTCAGAAGAAATAAGCTTATTTTGGCCAATTTTATTTGAAAAGCTCGGACTGAATGCCCAATTTCCCCTCAGATTGCGCCCTGAAACGGAACAAGACTTAGCAACTCAGTTATGGCGGCCTTCCCTTGAAAAAGACTGGTTAAGCTTAAATGAAGTAAGCAAATCTCGTTTTGTTCGTCAAACCTTGGATTTACTGCAACTAGCGGGGACAAGTGGCCTGCCCGTTGAGGAGATTCCCGTATTACTCAGAGAAGGCTTGCCAGAAGTGGGTTTAGGAGCAGAAACAGAGGAAATCATTGCTTTACGGGGTAAATTAATTATTGAGTGGCAAAACTGGTGTTTAGAGAGAGGATTATTAAGTTACGGCTTGATTTATACCCTCTACTGGCGCGATTTACTGCCCGATGTGAAGTATCAACGTTATCTTCAAGAACGTTATCAAGGGATTTTTGCAGATGATTTAGACGATTATCCGGCTATTTTTGTTCAATTAGCAAATTTACTCTTAAATACTGGAGCTAATGGCGTTTTTACCTTTAATCCGCAGGGTCAAATTCGCTTAGGATTGGGAGCAGATGCCACGGCGGTTTCCCAATTAGCTAATCGCTGTGAAATAATCCAGTTAGAAGCAACAGGAGGACTGGCCAGAGAATTGGTTGATATTATCGTTCCTTTAGCCCTCAATCCGCTTAATATCGTTTCTTTGCCCCCTTTTGTTCAGTCCCTTCAAACCCCTTTACGGTCAGAATTATTACGGCAAACGGCCGCCTATATTATTGAAGCGGTAGAAAAGAAGCAAATAAAACCCGAAGAAATTGCCATTATTTCCCCCGGTTTAGATGAAATTGCCCGATATAGTCTTATGGAGATTATTGCAGCGTCAGGGATTGCCATTACGGCGTTAAACGAACAACGTCCTCTCATCAGTTCTCCTCTCGTGCGTGCCTTATTAACCTTACTGGGTTTAGTCTATTCTGGTTTAGGAAGATGGGTTCTAAAAGACGAAGTGGCAGAAATGCTAGTTATTTTAAGCCAAAAAGCCATAATAGAGCAAAATTTTATAGGAAAACGTTTAATTCCCGATATTGACCCCGTTCGTGCCGGTTTAATAGTGGATTATTGCTATCATATTGATCCTGAAAATCCTCGTTTATTACCCCTTGAGTCCTTTTCTCGTCGAGATCGCTTGGGATATCGAGCAACGGAAGCCTATCGAAGAATTTGTCAATGGATTGAAGAAACACAAGCGAAAATTTCTCAACAACCGTCCCCTAGTCCTTTGATGGTTTTACACGGGGCAATGAATGAACTGATCGATTTTAATTCCTCTCTCTCCTATGATCAAGCCTCTGCCTTGCGAGAATTGATGGAAACGTGCCAGCATTATTGGGAAATCAGCAAAAGAGTTCAATTGTATCAAAAAAAAGCTGATTTTGTGCAAATGAACCTCAAAGAATTTTTGCAGTTGCTAAAACGTGGCACAATTACCGCTAATCCCCGCCCTGTTCAATCTTTTGGTCAAAAAGAGGAGGCTGTGACCTTAGCAACGATTTTTCAGTATCGTTCTCTGCGACGTTCTCATAAATGGCATTTTTGGCTAGATATTGCCTCACCGCTTTGGGAAAAAGGGGGGTCTGCCGTCCTCTTAGGTGCGCCGATTTTCCTTAAAGATTGGTCTGGACGACCGATTTCTCTTGAAGATGAAGTGGAAGCGGATAAAGCGCGTTTGAGCCGTCTTCTCGAGGATCTTTTAGCGAGAGTAGAAGAAAAACTAATTTTCTGTCACAGTGACCTAAATGTCAGGGGTACAGAGCAAACTGGGCCTTTATTGATGTTACTTTAAAAGAGAAGAAAAAGAGGAAATTGGGCTCTTATAGTCTTTGCTTTCCTCTTTTCGTGATCCTTTACTGACCTTACTTAACCCTTAACCGATAGTTCTTTGTGTTCTAAATCCTGAGTGGCAGGCGCACGGAGGACTTTGCCTTCACAGCTAAAACGCGCCCCATGACAAGGGCAATCCCAACTTTGTTCGGCATTGTTCCAGTTAACAATACAACCCAAATGGGGACATACTGCAGACATTTCCTGTAAATTCCCTTGAGAATCCTTATAGACAGCTATTTTTTCATTATTACGAGTAATGACTTTTCCTTGGTCTGGTTTTAAATCTTCGTAATCTGAGGTAAAAAGATCTTTAAAGCGATCGCCAAACCAATGTTTTCCGACATCTAGGTTTTGTTTGATGGATTCTGAGGTCACAAAGGAGGTGGCGCGAGTGGCATCATAGAGGGAGATCCAAGGATTGTCTTGATCCAAAATAAGATCTGATAAAATCATGCCTGATAACGTGCCGTTGGTCATGCCCCACAAACTAAAACCAGTAGCAACATAAATATTTTGACTGATAGGGGTTAACTTGCCGATATAGGGAACTTTATCGAAGGACACCATATCTTGAGTAGACCAGCGATATTTAAGGGTTTTAATCGGAAAATGGGTGGTGGCATAATTTTCTAAACTCTGATAACAGGTTTCAGTATCGGTTTTTGTGCCGACTTTATGCCCTTGTCCGCCGATAAGGAGCAATAGCTCATCTCCATCGGGTGTGGTGCGAATGGATTGATATTCTTTACCATAACCAATAAATACCCCTTCTGGTGCGTCCGCTGGGTCAATAGTTGCCCCAACAATATAAGAACGCTTCGGATAGGTTTTGGCAAAAAAGAGACCTTGATCAAGAATGGGTAAGTTCGTTGTTACAATGACGGTTTTAGCATTAACGGTGCCTTGCGAACTGATAACGCGGTGGGGTTGCCCTTCTTCTACCGTCTTTACGGAGGATTGTTCAAAAATATGACCCCCATTACTGACAACAAGATTTGCTAAATGTAATAAATACTTGCGTACATGAAATTGGGCTTGATTTTCTACCTTAATAGCCCCCGGCGTCGTAAAGGGCAATGGCGTGTCGGTGACAAAAGAGGCAGGAAGACCACATTTAAGGGCGGCTTTGACTTCTGCCTCAACTTTGCTCAGATCATTATGGGGTAGCGCGAAGGTATAGGCAGGTAAACGACGAAAATCGCAATCTATCTGTTCTCTTTCAACAATTTCAGCCACTTTTTCTAGGGCAGACAAATTGGATTCCCCATAAAGTCGGGCTTTCTCTTCCCCCCATTGGTCGATTAAATCTGCATAAATAAGTTGATGTAATGCTGTCACTTTAGCGGTGGTATGACCACTGACTCCCGTGACGATTTGTTTCGCTTCCACCACAGCAACGGTTTTTCCCGCTCGGCTGAGTAAATAAGCAGCAGTTAATCCGGCGATGCCGCCGCCAACAATCGCAACATCTACCGTGATCTCACCATCGAGGAGCGGAAAATGGGTTTGAGGCGTGGATTGAATCCAAAAAGAGGGGTTAATTTCAGTTGAAGTATTCATTGTGAAAAAATAGCTTTGATTAGGCGTGTTCTTAATTAAAGCCACAAAGAAAAATAAAATTTATCTACCTCAAGCTGTGAAATGCTTTATCTCAAAAGAGTGATTTTAAGCTTAAGCGATTATGCCGTGAATAACTAACCTGCGCTATTTTTAATTTTATTTTAAATTTTTTCTCTGCCGCTTTTTCTCAGCAATTTGCTGATTGATTGTATCAGCCTATTTTCGAGTGGTAATAATCCAAACAGCGTGGATGATGCCCGGAACATACCCTAATAAAGTCAATAGGATGTTCAAGAAGAATTGTCCACTCAGTCCGGTTTGCAAAAAAACACCCAGAGGGGGCAAGAAAACAGCACAAATTAGACGAATAATATCCATGGTGATTGCTTTTTAATTTAAGTTTTAATGTCACCTAATATTTTAATCCGATTAGTCTTCTTCTCACCTCTGACTACAGAAGGAAAAATAATCTCCCCCCAATATTATTAATACGTATTGAAGTCAGGCGATCAGTTACCATTATATAGAAATATTAAGTTACTCTCCTCTAGTTGTTCAGTCGTTGTAGATATCTTTTTCCCCTCCAAAATGATCAGATCAAATGGGGCAGAATCTATCATCAGAAGTAAAGGAAATTGCTTAAAAAGATAGAGGCTATTTTTCTTTAGAATAACTAAGATATGCTTAGTCAAAGCGTGAAACCTTTGGCATGCAAGATCATTTAAAAAATTAAACAATAAAACAATGGAAACCTTTGCAAGATTTGGCTACGTAGCCAAAGGAGTGGTGTACGCCCTGATCGGAATTTTAGCCGTATTAGCGGCCTTTAATTTGGGGGGTCAAACCACTGATACAACTGGGGCGTTACAAGCGATTGCAGCCCGACCTTTGGGCAGTATCATACTGATTTTAATTGCGATCGGATTAGTCGGATATGTGCTGTGGCGTTTGACGGAAGCGATTGGTGATCCTGAACATCATGGCTCAGACCTTAAAGGAATTGCGACTCGCTTGGGTGCGGCGTTGAGTGGATTTGCCTATGCGGGTGTGGCTTTTAATGCCGCCTTATTAGCCGTGGGTTCAGGGGGTGGTAATAATGGAGATTCTAAGCAAGATTGGACAGCAATGGTCATGGGGCAACCCTTTGGCAGATGGCTAGTCGGATTGGTAGGTGCGTTGATTATTGGGATTGGTTTTTGGCGAATTTATCAAGCTTATAAAATAAAGTTTCGTAAAAAATTAAACCTCAGTGAATTGGATTTTGAACAGCAAACTTGGCTCGTGAATATTAGTCGTTTTGGCATCGCTGCTAGAGGATTTGTCTTTATTATCATCGGCTTTTTTGTGATGCGAGCCGCCCATCAAGTAGATTCTGAGGAAGTTAAAGGACTCGATGGCGCATTGTTGAGTTTAGCCCAACAACCTTATGGTAAATTACTGTTAGGGATCGTTGCCTTTGGTTTAATCGCTTATGCGATTTATTTATTTGTTCAAGCCCGTTATCGGATGTTCAATTTTCAACCATTAGACTTCTTGCAGGAGTCGAACGGTAGGGAAAAAGTTATCGGTAACAGGAAGCGATATTAGGGGTTTCTGTCGGGTCATTCCTTTAACTTTTAGTTGTTTTAAATTAGGGAAGCTTAAAGCTAGCAATTCGTATTTGTAGTTTTCCCAAATCGGGATCATGGCTAAAAATAAAAGCTCCCGTTTCCTTCTCTCCTGCTGATAAATAGTTAATGGATTGCGTGCCTGCTTCACTGTTTTCTTCACTCAGCTTTAATTCAGCATTAACTTCGACAGATTCAGCCGTTTTTCCGCCTGTGTTTGTAACAGCATAGGGGACATAAAATTGCTGATTTTTTTGGTAAATTTCACCGTCAATCTTAACCGTTAAAATGGGCGGCTGATTATCTCCTGTCATCCAACTATAAATCAATACCGCTAAAATGAATCCTAAAATCATCAAGGAAATAGCAAAGCTGACTTTTTCGGCTAAGGTTCTCTCCGGCATAATCCCTGTTTTTTTCATACGGCTAACCGCCCTGCTGCGCCCCCGATGCTAGCGGGCAAACTTAAAACAATACTGTAACGTAACCACATTAACCCAGTATTTTGGAAAGATAGTTTTTGAAAAAACCACAGCATTAAGGCGGAAGCAAACAGAGAAATCAGATAATAAGCTAAGGTTTCACTTTGCGGTTTTTGAAAAATTCCCTGCTGTTGACGACGTTTGCTTTGGTTCGTAAATCCTGCTGCAAAGACGATGACATAAGTGATTAATAGAGAAGCAAAAATAATTAATAATAACCAAGGAGCTGTGGCCGCCGAAGCTAATAGGTCAATTTCGTCCGTAGGGGCGATACTAAAAGCAACAAATATCACGCCGACTAAGGTGGCACTTAAATCAGCTAAAGTGTCCGTCCAAATCAATTTTTGAGAGGGATTAGAAGAAGAATCTCCCGCCGAAGAATTGTTTAGCTTTATTTCAGGTTCTCCACTGAGAATTGAGTGGGATAAGGCAACCCCGATCGCACAAGGAACCGCTTCAAAAATGACTTTACCTAGGGTTTCATTGAGCGGTGCTCCCCATTGAATTCGCTGTAAAACGATTAAAATCATCGTGGCGCAAATAATAGCGATCGCAAGGGTTTCAATGGTTTCTGCTATGGCACCCAATAGGGTTGCACTTTCTTGAGGACGAAATCCTTCTACTCGATTGAGAAGAAAAATAACAATAAACGTAATCATCAAAATTCCGAGCAGAACAGGCGGTTCAATATAAGACCCAATAAACCAAACTTCCATAGTGTATAACAAAGGAACACCAAATAAAAACCCCCCTGCTGCGCCCCTCATTAATTCTTTACCTTCTTGTGGCCAGGTATCCCCTATTTTTTTGCTCGAATGGTGTTTAGATTTCATTTAAGTAATCGCGCAAATGATGTTTGATGTTTAAAAAAATAGCAAAAATCTTCAGTCATTGAACGTTCATAACACCCCATGTGAAAATTCATAATATAGGATTTCAATCTTTCAGGTTTTAATTTAACAAGGGGCCAGACTTGACCGTTTACCTATTAATTCAATAGTCAAAAAACACTATATCCTTTCGATATTAAGGGTTTTTGTTTGAATTTATCTCTACCCAAGGTTTTAAGTTTTGAGCCTTAAAATTCTTATCTAAGTTAGATTGCTTTATCTCCATCGACTTAAGCAAAAACGCTTAATCTTATTCAATACTCTTGAACTTTAGTTAGATGTAAACCCCAAAAACAGGAATTAATCTAAAAAAAGTAATCGTTTAACCCGAATCAATAAAAAGGATTTTAGAGCGTGGAAAATCAAAAAGAAACATTGACCAACGCCGCCGGAATTCCCGTTCCTAGTAACGAGGTTTCTAAGTCGGTGGGGAAACGGGGACCGTTACTCCTAGAAGACTATACTCTTCTTGAAAAAATGGCCCATTTTAACCGCGAACGAATTCCTGAAAGGGTGGTTCACGCATTGGGTTCGGGGGCTTATGGAACGTTTACAGTAACTGATGATATTACTCAATACACCAAAGCTAAATTATTTTCACAAATAGGCAAACAAACGGAAGTATTCGTGCGTTTTTCGACCGTTGCTAAGTCTAAAGGGGGTTCAGACGTCTATCGTGACCTCAGAGGGTTTGCCATGAAATTTTACACCGAAGACGGAAATTGGGATTTAGTCGGCAACGACACGCCGATCTTTTTTGTGCGAGATCCGATGAAGTTTATGGACTTTATTCGTTCTCAGAAAGAGCATCCTCAAGCACACTGGCGACAGGATGAAATGTGGTGGGATTTTTGGTCTTTATCTCCAGAAAGTATCCATCAAGTTCTTTGGTTAATGGGCGATCGCGGCGCACCGATGGGATGGCGACACATGAATGGTTATGGCAGTCACACCTTTAGTCTAATTAACCAAGCCAATGAACGAATTTGGGTTAAATTTCATTTAAAAACCGATCAAGGCATCAAAAACTTCACAGAAGCAGAATGGATGCAGATGCAAGGCATCGAACCTCGTTGGGCGACCAAAGACCTATACAATGCCATTGATCAGGGCAATTATCCCTCATGGACGATGTATATTCAAACCATGACCGATGAACAAGCCCAAACTTTCCCTTGGAATCCTTTCGATTTGACTAAAATTTGGCCCCACGGCGATTATCCTTTGCAGAAAGTCGGTCAAATGGAACTCAATCGTAATCCTGAAAATTACTTTGCAGAGGTCGAACAGGCCGCTTTTTCGCCGGGCAACGTCGTTCCGGGGGTTTCTTGGTCACCTGATCGAATGCTACAGGCGCGAATTATGTCCTATGCAGATACCCATCGTTATCGCCTAGGGGTAAATTACGATACAATTCCTGTCAATCAACCCCATGCCACAACGGCGAATACACCTTATCGGGATGGACTGATGCGGGTAGATAGCAATAACGGCTCTCGCATTAATTATAACCCGACCCATCATCCTTATCCGACGGCGGACGAAACGGCTAAAGACCCCCCTTATCATTTGGAGGGAATGGCTGATCGTCTTGCTCTCGATGAGGAAGATTATTACGATCAAGCACAGATGTTTTACGAGATGCTTCAGCCTGATGAAAAAGACCGTTTGGTGCATAATATTGCCGGCAGTTTAGGTAAATGTATGAAGCCCATTCAAGAGCGACAGGTTGACCTATTTCGCCATGTCAGCCCTGAATTAGCGGAGCGAGTCGTAACAGCGATCGCCTGTATCGATATTCCCAAACCGAACCCTAAACCTGCCACGGTTTAGTCTGATACTTATTCTCTTGAATAAGACGATAGATCTACGTGATTTGTCGTCTTATTTTGTAGAAAGGAGATTTGAAGGCGAATCAACTTTTATCCTTTTAATAACCCTAAAATACTCCCGACTAAAAGCAAATATAAAATACCTGCCATCCCAGCTAAAGGATGCTGATAGAATCCCGTTAGCCAAATTGGACGCGCTGAAGGATAACTGATTAACTGTGCCGCCTCTAACGTCGCTAATCCCCATATCCAGCCGGCATGAAGTCCCCACGCTAATCCAATGCTTCCTCCGTCAAACCCACGCGCTAGTGCTAAAACGATTCCCATTAACCATAACCCCGGTAACTGGGGAATGGTTTCTTTGCGTTCCCAAATCAAGTGGAGTAAAGCAAATATAGCACTCGATATTGCAGCCGCTAAAAGGGGAGAATAGCGATTTTCCAGTTGGGTTATAAATAAACCTCGAAAAATAGCTTCTTCTGTAATTCCTACCCATAACGCAATCACGAGCAAAGGAAACAAACACTTCAGCAATTGAGGCATCTGCTCAAGATGCCATTGCACCCATCCCATTCCTCCTTCTAAGACAAAAACGCCAATTAAACTGAATCCGCCTAAACCCAATCCCCATAAAGCCGATACAAAGAAGGACGTTCGCCAAAAAAGTCCATAATCGCTTAAAGTCGTGTGTTCAAGATGGCAAATCCCCACGATAAGCAAAGGAGCGAGTCCGTAGAGCATCAACACAAGGGGTAATTTTTGCTGAACAGTGAAGGGTTTAAAAGGCTTCCATTTGACGGCAAAAGCGAAAGGAACAGCTAAAGGAAGCCACAGGATTAACCAAATTCCTAAAAAAAAAGTCACTTTAAGAATAGATGGCCAATCCGACCAATTTTCCATGATAATTAATAACGAATAAGAAAAGACGATGCTGATTTCTCACTTCTGATTCATAAGCCAAGCCCAATAACCTATTACTCATTATCTCTAAATTTAAGGTAAAGCAGATCGGCAGGTTTCTGTTTGAAGAAAATCACTTAATCTTCTCCTTACAAAAACCTGCTGGGGGTTAAACATACTGTCTCGGAATGATGAGACAATTAAATCTCTATGACAGAGGGATCTATTCGTTTCAGACATTGCCCCTCTCTCCCCCTTCTAACTGAGCAAATCTCGCAAACTGACTCAGACAAAGGGACAATTAGGCCGCTTCATCTGCTCCACCCGAGAGTTGATCCTCGTCTAGTTGCTTAAGGTGGATATGTTTGTAACCCAATTTAATTTCAAATTCATCTCCCGGCTTTAATCCCATCTTTTCAGTATAGGTAGAGCCAATGACAATTTGACCATTTTTGTGGACACTGACACGAAAAGTCGGTTCTCGTCCTCGACCATCTTTTGCTCCCTCTGGATCAAGAGGAACACCTTTAGCCGCAAGCACTGCGTCATAAAAGTCTGTCAAATTGACTCGTTGTTCTCCCGCTTTTGTGATAGTGTAATAACCACATTCTTTAGCGGTTTCTCGACGGGGAAGGTGAGAAAGCTCTTTGACCTTTTGAAGAAGGGCTTTTCCCGTTATAGGAGTCGGTTCCATATCAGGCATAATTGTTCACTTATCCTCGATGTTTTGTAACAATAGTGTTACTGGGTTGTTTTTTATTAGTCATAGTTAAACTATAACTCTAATGTAGAAAGTTGATCAAAAATTTTTTTTCAAATGCTCTCTGCCCTGCCAAAGTGTCCCATCAAGATTACTGTTCATCTGTCGGTTAGAAAATCATCCCTAAGTTTTAGCAAGATTCCGTTCAGCAGAGGGTATAATTTCTCTCAGAAAATGTCCTTATCCTGACCCTAATCTGCCTTAATCGCTTCGATAAAAGGTGAATTTTTACCCCTTAGATTTCGCTTGAGAAGTTGCTGAATTCGGCTGAGACCGACCCGCCAAAAACCCAGAAAAGCTTTTAGAGATTGACGATATAATTAAGTAAAATTCCCCTTGATTCATTTTATTGCTTTAACCTTAGCTTAATGTCCTTTCAACGCCAATTTTCGGTTCATCAAGCCCAATCCTGCCCCATTTCTCCCGATGAGGATAACCCCTTGACTTATCATTATCAAACACCGGGGACGATACCGGGAACATTACGCATTGCCCACGATGCCTATCGGACGGTGCTTGCCCTGATCAATTACGATAGTCAACAGGCGATCAGTCGTCAGGATTTAACCCCAGAAGACTGTCGTCTTTATGTTGAAAGTCCTTCTATTTCTTGGATAGATATTGGAGGATTAGGCACAGAAGAAATCCTCTATCAAGTAGGCGAAATGGCTAGTTTAGATCCTTATCTCCTAGAAGATGTAGTAAATGTGCCTCAGCGACCTAAAATTGAAGAATATCCCAGTTGTTTATTGATTTTAACCCAAGCGGCGATTTTAAAACCGAAAGGGGACGGCTTTTGGTTAGAACAAGTCAGTTTTGTGTTAGGTAAAAATTACGTGCTGACTTTTCAAGAAGAACCATTACGGGATTGTTTTGATTTAGTCAGGGATCGCATCCTTAATAATAAAGGAAAAATTCGGCAAATGGGTGCAGATTATTTATGTTATGCTCTTTGGGATGCAGTAATTGATAGTTATTACCCTGCTTTGACCTTGTGTCGGGAAAGATTGGAAATTTTGGAAGAGGAAATCTTTTTCAAACCGACCGTACAAACCTTAGAAACAATTTATACCATCAGAAAAGAACTGATTACCCTAAATCAAGGCATTCAATCTCAGCGAGAAGCCCTTGACTTCCTCCTCAAAGACGGTCAGCATTGGATCAGCAAGAAAGTCCGAACAGGACTTAGAGATTGCCACGATCACGCGACTCAGATTACGGCAACAATCGACACTGCGTTACAAATGATCGAGGCCTTATTGAATTTGTATTTATCGGCACTGGGAAATAAAAATAACGAAGTGATGAAAGTTCTAACGGTGGTGGCGACGATTTTTAGTCCTTTAACCTTTATTGCTGGCATTTATGGCATGAATTTTAATCCTGATGCCTCTCCTTGGAATATGCCTGAATTAAACTGGTATTTTGGCTATCCTTTCTGCTTAGGCGTGATGGTTGCTATTGCCACGATTTCTGTAACGGTTTTATGGCGACAGGGTTTACTGAAACCGCAAATTCCCCGTCTTTCTCGTACCAAAAGGTAGAGAACCGAACCTCTTTTTCGGTTTTCCCTACCGAGATAAAAAGAATTAAAGTACGCTGATCTTACCCTTACTTTTCTGGAAAACCGTATTTTCACCCCCCCCTTTACTTCAGTAAAATAAAAACAAAAGGAACTCAATCAAGCAATACTTGGGAGGACAAAATATGTCTTTAACTCGTTATAACCCTTTCCATGAGTTAGAAATTTTACAACGTCGGATGAACCGTCTTTTTGATGATTCTCTATTCCCCACTTGGCAAGAAGGAAATGGATTGACCTTTAATCCTGCCGCAGAATTATCGGAGACTGATGAAGCGGTTTTATTAAAACTTGAAGTTCCCGGTATGGAAGCAAAAGATTTGGATGTTCAAGTCACCAAAGATACCGTTTCTATCAGCGGCGAACGGAAAGTCGAAAATAAAACGGAAGAAAACGGTGTTACTCGTTCTGAATTCCGTTATGGTAAATTCCAGCGCGTAATCGCCCTTCCAGCTTTAGTCCAAAATACCAACGTAACGGCAGATTATAAAGAGGGTATCCTTCATCTTACTTTGCCTAAAGCGGAAGAAGAAAAAAATAAAGTGGTTAAACTTAACCTTGGTTAAGGACAATTAGAATCACAATTTCTGAGTCTTAGTAAGTCGTAGGGGGTGGGTTAAATCTCACCCTCTTTTATCGCATCGTTTTGCATTAATCTCTCAACTTTCCAGTAATAAAGATTCTATAATTTCTAATAATTGATCCGATGTCCAGCCTCGATAGAGGGAAGCGGCGATCGCACTCCCTCCCGCTCCTACTCCCTCTTTGACAAAGCCTTTTTCGTACATTTTTAGACTATTAAACCTAGAATTTGTTAAATTTAAAGCACTTGATGTTAATATCGCTGTCTCAAGTTCTCTGGCTAATCCAATTGTGTCCCCTGTGGGATCTTCGGCTACCCAGCGCGTTGTCCCTACCACCATTTGATCTAAGTTGGCAGATAAACTATATTGTTGTATAATAGACTGAATCAAGGCGTAAACCGCTAACATTTGGGTTCCTCCAGCTAAAAGAACTCCACTGCAACGACTTGCGGTAATTGCCATTCCTGCTACGACAATTTGCATCGGATCACCCACTGCTGCTACTAAAAAAAAAGGGTCAGGCGGATTATTGTGCAACAATTGAGCATTTATGAGTCCTTTCTGCACAATTTCCCATTTTTTCTCATGGTTGCATAGGGGAAAACTGCTGTTCACCTTGCCCCGTCCATCGATGCCTAAACCCGTTAAAATACTCAATGCTGTCGTTGTACCACCCACCACACATTCACTTAGTATTACATAAGAATTACTTGCATTTTTGCTTAATTGTTCGCCCCAGTATAATCCTTGTTCAAAAAGATGTTTTACAATGCTTAAAGGTAAAGATTGACCTGAAGATAGACATTGAGCAGGGATTCCGCCTAGGTCAATTCCAGACACCACTGGAGGGATCGGCAACCCAGCATTAAACAGATAAATCGGAATGTCACAAGCTGCCAGAAGACTTCGGGTGATGAATACAGGAGAAATTCCTTCATGTAAAGGGGGTAAGGGGTAAGTATAAGAAGATTGAACCCCTTTTATTAAAAATTCAGCATCAGCGATCGCAGTATAACGTCGATCTTCGGGGGTTTTACCCGCCGCCGAGATCCCTTGAATTAAGCCTGTCTCCGTAAACCCTAAAATACATGCAAAAAGGGGACGACATCCCTGATATTTTTGTAACCAAATTTTTCCTTTTTCAGGCTGAGTATAAACATTAATCATCCGATTATCTTTTTTTTAATAAAGTGCGATAAACTGATTGATTTTTATTAAAGGTAGCTATCTCCCTTTCAGTCGCAACGGGAAAAGGATTATCCGCTAACCATTGGCATGAATGCTGTTGCATAAAAGTCGAATTTTCTAAAAAGCGATCACTCATTTCTTTGGCAACTTCTTCAATGTCAGATTGTAAAAAAACATGACCCTCTTTTCTTAAACACTCAGCAATGGCTAAGACTAATCCAGGTTGAACCATACGCCGTTTTAAATGACGATTTTTGAACCAAGGATCGGGAAATTGGATAGAAACTGTTTGCAAGATATTTGCCGGAAAAGATTGAAATAAAGTCGTCGGCGAAATATTAATGTTACCGAACAAAAAATGTAAATTGTTTAACCCTAATTGCTCTCGATATTGGTTCGCTTCAATCACTAAAGACTCACGAATTTCTATGCCCAGAAAGTTGATTTCAGGTTGAATTTGTGCCATGTTAAGTAAAAACTTTCCTCTGGCACACCCAATGTCTAAATGTAACAATTGACGGGGGTTATTGTAAATTTGCTCCCACGATGGGGGCTTAATTGGGTTACGATATTTATAGCTTAAGGGGTTAACGTGCTGACGAACTCGAACTCTAGCCAATATAACGACCTCCTACCTGATAAAATCATTGATACCTAACACATTTTGCTGAAAAGTCTCTTTTAAAAAAAAGCAAACTTTAACAAGAGTTCATTATCCTTTGTTTATTATCCCCTATTAAAGGCTACAATGTTATGACTTTTCGTTTTGCCGTTATTAGTGATCCTCATATTGCCCTTCCTCTTACGATTAAACATCATAGCCATCGCTTTCACCTTGTAGAAGTCAGTATTCCTGCCTTTGAACAAGCCATTGATCATCTAAAGCAATTAGAACTTGATTTTCTTCTACTACCGGGAGATTTAACCCAAGACGGAGAAAGAGAAAATCATCAATGGTTGATCAAAAAATTAAAAACGTTACCCTTTCCGACTTATGTTATCCCTGGAAATCACGATGTTTTAACCCCCATTTCTACCACTGAAAGTCTGGGTTTAATTGATTTTCCAACTTATTATCAGCCCTTCGGCTATGATCAGCCCAATCGTCCCTATTATACTCAAAAGATTTTAGAAAATGTGCAGTTAATTGGCTTGAATTCTAATCAAT
Organism: Microcystaceae cyanobacterium; assembly: GCA_041746575.1. Taxonomy (GTDB): domain Bacteria; phylum Cyanobacteriota; class Cyanobacteriia; order Cyanobacteriales; family Microcystaceae; genus JBGTGT01. The sequence goes on along the minus strand of JBGTGT010000123.1, from coordinate 35,722 downwards.
TTAATTCGGAAGGCAAACAATTAGGATATGTTGATGAGACACAATTAAGGTGGTTGGATGATAGTTTATCTCAGTTTTCCGATCAATTAATCTTAGTTATGATTCACCATAATGTTATTGAACATTTACCCAATCAAGCCACCCATGAACTCGGTAAACGGTATATGGTAGATAACGCTCCTCAGTTATTAGCCATCCTAAAAAAACACGGGGTTAAATTGATATTGACCGGCCATCTTCATGTGCAAGATATTATCAATGATAACGATATTTATGAAATTACGACAGGCTCATTGGTCAGTTATCCCCATCCCTATCGGGTAATTGAAGTAGAAACCCATCATTCTGCAAAAATAAAATGCAATATTCAGTCTTATAACATCAAGAATGTGCCTGATTTTGCAAACTTATCAGAAATATCCCGCGATTGGTTAGGCGATCGCTCTTTTCCTTTTATGATGCGTTTGTTGACGTCTTCTCCTTTAAACTTATCGGAAGAAGTCGCCCTTCAATTTGCGCCGAAATTAAGAAATTTTTGGGCAGATATTGCAGAAGGTGACAATTCATTTGACTTTCCTGATTTTCCTGACTCTGTTCGTCAATATTTTCAAGCATTTGGGGTAAATCATACCGATGGGATGCCTCATCACGGAGATAATCAAGCCACCTTAATGATAGACTCGGTTTTGGGCAAAGGATTAGAATAGTGGCGCAATGATGAGGTTTTCTTTAATTACTATTCGCCGATTCAAACTTAGCTTGTTTGCGTAATAAATCACTAATGGCCAGATTGTGATCAATTTTGCCATCAAAAACCGTTCCCACTTCAAAACGTTGAAATTGAATTTCTGCTAGATTATAACCATCAGCAGGAAGCGGAATATAACCCACTTTTTCAACTAGCTCAGGGGCTTTTTTAAGATAATATTTAATAAAAGCTTCTAAGGCTGGATTTTCTTGGGCTGATTTAGCATTGACATAAATAAATAAAGGTCTTGCTAAAGGTTGATATTGATTATTTTCGACGGTTTCAGGGGAAGGTAAGACACGATTTGTTCCGTTCTCAATGGCTAACGCTTTTAAATGATCTTTGTGTTCCTCATAATAAGCATAGCCAAAATAACCTAGGGCGTTGGCATCTTGCATTACCCCTTGAACTAAAATTTCATCATCTGAACTCGCTACATAATCGGTACGACTTGCCTTCGGTTGACCGACGATCGCCTCTGTGAAATAATCAAATGTACCCGAATCTTGATCAGGCGCAAAAAGATTGAGCGGTTGATTCGGAAAACGGGGGTTAACTTGTTGCCAATTTTTGACCTTTCCCTGTGCTTGAGGTTCCCATATTTTTTTTAAATCTGCCACCGTTATGCTCTCGACTGGGTTACTCGGATTCACGACAACCGTTACCGCATCATAGGCAATGGGCAGTTCAATAAAGCGAATTCCTGCATCCGTGCAAGCCTTCATTTCGGCGGTGGAAATCGGACGAGAGGCTGCACTTACTTCGGTTTCTCCTGCACAAAACTTCTTAAATCCTCCCCCTGTTCCTGAAATACTAGCATTAATATCAATTTTTTCGAGTTCTTTTTTCGGTTCGGCGTGATAAGCCTTTAAAACCGCATCGGTAATCGGGGCGACGGTACTTGATCCATCAATATTAATTGGTTTAATTTGTGTAGGATCAACAGAAGCGCAAGCCGTAAACAAAGTTGTTGTAGTTAAAATAACCATTGTTTCTAAGATTTTCATTTTTTACCTCACCGAAGGATTCGGACAAGAAAACAAAATATTTTGATGTATTTTATATCAACCATCTTAGCACAAGCAGTTTAAGCCAACATTAACTTAAAAATTTGTCAGCTTTTTCGGTTTTGTGGGTCATACATCAATCCAACTGAATTTAGGATTATGTGACCTCTCAGATGAATTTATGGCATTGATAGGGTCGTTAAGGGTGAAAACCCTAAAAATTTTGACAATCTTGCTGATAGTTAACAAAAAAAATCATTTTCTTAAACTGTTCTTTACCAATAACCGATACAATCCCTACTAAGATTTGTATAGTTAATGATTTAAATTGAAAAATTGTTCTTATGAAGACAAGCATTCCTTATATGAGTTTCTCTAACCGTTTAGTATATACTGGCTCAATTCTGGCATTATTAGCGACTTTAACCGCCTGCGGTGGCGGCACAACCTCTGATAACACTGCTACTGACGGCAATACTGAAACGGTTGCGATGGAAAAACCGCCCCTTTCTGGCCAAGTTGCTTTAACCGGCGCAGGGGCATCTTTTCCTGCCCCTTTATATCAAAATTGGTTTGTATCACTCAATCAAGAAGTCCCCGATCTTCAAGTTAATTATCAATCCGTCGGTAGTGGTGCAGGGGTTGAGCAATTTCTCCAAGGCACAGTGGATTTTGGCGCATCTGATGTAGCGATGAAAGACGAAGAAATTGAGAAAGTAAGCAGGGGCGTTCTGTTGTTGCCTATGACGGCAGGAAGTATCGTGATGGCTTATAATCTTCCCGGACTCGAAGGCTTAAAGTTAACCCAAGAAGCCCAAGTTGGCATTTTTGACGGCTCAATTACTAGCTGGAATGACCCCAAAATTGCCGAGGCAAACCCCGATTTACAATTACCCGATCAACCGATTACAGTCGTTCACCGCGCCGATGGTAGTGGCACGACAGGTGTATTTACCATGTATTTGAGCGCAATCAGTCCTGAATGGGAAAAATCCGTCGGACAGGGCAAAAGTGTCGCATGGCCGAAAAAAGGCAAATTCATTGGGGCAAAAGGAAATGAAGGGATAACCGCTCAACTTCAGCAGACAAAAGGGGCTATCGGCTATGTCGAGTATGGTTACGCCAAAAATAATAGTTTAACGATGGCGGCTTTAGAAAATCAATCGGGTAACTTTATTGAACCGAACGATGAATCTGCCGCTAAAACACTTGAAGCTGTGGAATTACCCGAAAATTTACGGGCATTTATCACCAATCCTGAAGGCGATCAATCTTATCCCATCGTCACTTACACTTGGCTCTTAGTTTATAAAGATTACCAAGATAAGGACAAAGCGATCGCCACTGAAGCGATGATTCAATACGGACTCACCAAAGGGCAAGATGTCAGTAGTTCATTAGGTTACATTCCCTTACCTCAAAACGTGCGGCAGAAAGTGGCCGAAGCCGCCGACCAAATTACCCCTGATTACACGATTAAAGTGAACTAACCCATTAATTTTGTATTTTTTGTTACAAAAATATTAGACAATAAGGAGGAACGGTTGCAAAAGTTCGACGTTTGAAGTCATAGATTAGAGAAAAAGCTGAATATTCAGGAAAATTTCTCAAAAATCCAGCTATTTCTTGCGTCGTAACCTGCCACCGTTGCTCTCTGGAGATAGATAAGACAAATGTCCAATAGCATCCAAGAAACGAAATTGACGCATTGGTCAATCCAAAATTCAAAATCTCAAAGCCAAAACGCCAATGACTTCCCCTAGCTTTTCCCAAGACGCTAATACCACTAATCTCGGCTCTCGTTCAGACTTAGAGAAGAATCTGGATAATGGCTTCATTATAATGACAAAAATCTTTGCCATTGCGATTGCCGTTATTTTAATAACAATTGGACTATTAATCTTTTTACGCGCCTGGCCGGCGATTCAGCAATTTGGTCTGAATTTTATTACTACCAGTGCTTGGAATCCGGTCAAAGGACGGGAAGAATTCGGCGCATTACCTGTTATTTACGGAACGGTTGTTAGTTCCTTTCTTTCTCTATTAATTGCGATTCCTCTAGGCGTGGGTACAGCAATTTTCCTCAGTGAAAATTTTATTCCTCTCAAAATCCGCACCGTTTTGGTCTTTTTAGTGGAATTATTAGCGGCAGTTCCCAGTGTCGTCTACGGATTATGGGGCATTTTTGTGGTGATTCCCTTCCTCAAAAATTTGGGTTTAGGCGTTACCGGCCCCAGTATGCTACCGGCCGCTCTCGTGCTTTCTATTATGATTTTACCGATTATTACGGCGATTTCCCGAGATTCTTTGGCCGCCTTACCCCCTGATTTGCGTCAAGCCTCTCTCGGATTGGGAGCAACCCGTTGGGAAACCATTTTCCGTGTATTAACGCCGGCCGCTTTTTCGGGCATTGTAGGGGGGATTATGTTAGCATTAGGGCGTGCGATGGGGGAAACCATGGCTGTAACCATGTTAATTGGAAATTCTAACCAAATTAACCCGTCTTTAACTGCCCCTGCCAACACAATTTCTTCTTTACTAGCGAATCAATTTGCGGAAGCCTCTGGGATTCAAGTGTCTGCGTTGATGTACGCTGGATTGGTTTTGTTGATTTTAACCCTAATTGTCAATGTTTTAGCGGAGTATATCGTCAATCAAGTTAAAGCCAAATATTAAACCCTGTCAGTAATTTCAGTAACCAAATACGATGACAAGCTTTACCGATTCTAGCGAACATCAGGAATTAGGGAAGATTCTTCCCAAAAAGTCAACTAGCCCCCGTTCTCTGTTTGGGCTAATTATGACGGGTTTATCGGGGTTGTGTATTGCTTTGACGCTTATTCCTTTGTTTCTCGTTCTCTTTTACGTTGCTAAGCAAGGATTAAGCACCATTAGCCCCGCCTTATTCACCCAATTACCCCCACCACCCGGTTTGTCAGGGGGAGGGTTAGCGAATGCCATCATCGGCACCATTATTGTGGTTGCCATTGCCACAGCCATTTCTGTTCCCATTGGTGTGTTTGCGGCAGTGTATCTGTCGGAATTTAGCGGGGGCAATCAGGTTGCCCAAAGTATCCGTTTTGCCACCAACGTCCTCAGTGGTGTTCCCTCGATTATTGCAGGGATGTTTGCCTACGGTTTGCTGGTTGCGCCCATTTTTGGTGCAGAAAGAGGGTTAATCGGTTATTCTGCGATCGCTGGAGGGGTTGCCTTAGCCGTTCTGATGTTACCCACCATTATTCGGACTACCGATGAAGCCCTGCAAATTGTCCCTCAAAACATTCGTTGGGCAGCCTTGGGAGTAGGAGCGTATAATTATCAGACCGTCTTAAAAATCGTCCTGCCGGCCGCTGTCCCTGCTATTTTGACGGGGATAACCCTAGCAGTTGCCCGTGCGGCGGGAGAAACCGCTCCTCTCATTTTCACGGCATTATTCTCCAATTTCTGGCCGAAAGGGGTGTTTGAACCCATTGCCACCCTAGCGGTACTGGTTTATAACTACGCCATTGTTCCCTTTAAGCCCCAACAGGAATTGGCTTGGGCAGGGGCTTTAATTTTGATTTTATTAGTCCTCATTACCAGTATCACTGCCCGATTAGCCACCCGACGTAAAGTTTATTAATTCAAAAGAGAGAACAACCCGTGATCGAAAACACGCTGACCGATAAGCAACCCACGACGGAAACGGTAATTAAAGCCGAAAACGTCAATATTTATTACGGCAAGTACCACGCCGTGAGGGATTGCTCCATTGACATCCCCAAAAACAAAGTAACTGCCTTTATTGGTCCTTCGGGTTGCGGAAAAAGTACCATTCTGCGCTGTTTTAATCGTTTAAATGACCTCATTGAGAGTTTTCGCCTGACAGGGAAAGTCACCTATCATGGCCACGATATCTACGCCCCCCATATTGACCCTATTGCGGTCAGATATATGGTTGGCATGGTCTTTCAGCGTCCCAATCCGTTCCCCAAAAGCATTTATGATAACGTGGTGTACGGAGCAAGGGTGAATAAGATGCTCCAAAACAAGGACGGCATGGATGAATTGGTAGAAACGTCCTTAAAACGTGCCGTTTTGTGGGATGAAGTCAAAGATAAACTGAATGAGAGCGGCTTTTCTTTATCCGGTGGACAACAGCAACGTCTTTGTATTGCCCGTGCCATTGCCGCCCAACCTGACGTGGTATTGATGGATGAACCCTGTTCTGCTTTAGATCCCATTTCTACCCTAAAAATTGAGGAATTAATGCACGAATTGAAAGAAAACTATACCATTATTATTGTTACCCATAATATGCAACAGGCTACGCGGGTCGCAGATATGACGGCCTTTTTTAACGCAGAAGCGGTAGGCGTTGGCTCAAAAATTGGTTATTTAGTCGAATTTGACGAAACAGCAACCATCTTTGGTAATCCGAAAGAACAAGCAACCCAAGATTACGTTAGCGGACGTTTTGGTTAATAATTTTTGAATATTGAATTCCTAATACCTAATTTAAACTCCTATGATGACTTATCCCTCTGTTTTAACTGACTCTGTGATTCAAATTCAGAATCTTAACGTCTATTATGGTTCTAATTTAGCGGTCAGAGATGTTACCCTTAATATTCCTCAAAACAAAGTGGTCTCCTTTATTGGCCCTTCAGGTTGCGGCAAAAGTACCGTGATTCGTTGCCTAAATCGCATGAATGACTTAATCCCGATTTGCCGAGTGAAAGGGAAAATTACTTACCACGACCAAGATATTTATGCGAATTCTGTTGATCCCGTTGGATTACGCTGTAAAATTGGCATGGTATTCCAGCAACCCAATCCCTTCCCTAAGTCTATTTATGAAAATATAGCATTTGGGGTACGTTTAAATGGTTTCAGAGGCAGTAAAGCCGAAATGGATCAAATTGTCGAGGAATCTCTCCATAAAGCGGCTGTTTGGGACGAAGTAAAAGATAAATTACCAGAAAGTGGCCTAGCGTTATCGGGAGGACAACAGCAACGTCTCTGTATTGCCCGTACCATTGCCGTCCAACCTGATGTTATCCTCATGGATGAACCCTGCGCCGCTCTTGACCCTATCTCTACCATGAAAGTAGAAGAAACTCTCCACGAACTTAAACAAGATTACACCATCGTTATCGTCACCCACAATATGCAACAAGCTTCCCGGGTATCGGATTTGACCGCTTTCTATAACGCAGAAGCCACTGATAAAGGGGGCAAAGTTGGTTATTTAGTAGAATATGACAAAACTGAAGTCATTTTCCAAAATCCTGCCCATGAATCCACCAAGGATTACGTCAGTGGACGCTTCGGTTAATGATAGTGAATCGTCAACCGTTACACATCGCGTTTATCCCTTCTACCGAATTTCTCAAGGGTAAGATATGCTAAAAGTAGGATACCCTTATCCTAAGTTAAATCCATTGACCTTCTATTTCCCCTATGAATCTCCTAATTCCCCGTTTTTTGAGAAAAGCTTACCGTAAAGAGCCGCTTTCTAGTTTTATTCTCATTGTCGGTGCGGTAGATGCGGTAATGGGTGGTGTAGGCGGCCGTATTAGCTTATTCTCTGTCGGAATTGGTATGACACTATTAGCCGTTGTTTTACGCTGGTGGCAAACCCAAGCTGTTTCTCCTGTAATTACCGAAGACCCCCCCACACACTATCTTCCCCCCAGTTCCCATCAACCTCCTTTACCCCGTTTAAGTCAGCAAAAACATCGACGCTAGACAGGGTTCACTATACGTTTCGAGATAATTATCTACTAAATTAACAACCTAGTAGTGAGAAATGCCATCTTCAGCATCAAATGCTAACTTAATGCCTTGAGCGTAACTTAGGGTATTATCAGAGATTTTAATTAACAATAAAACATCTTGAGGATGAGAGGATGAGAGGGTAAATAGTCATCTTCTTTATTAACCCCAATAACCCCATTAGGTTGGGGTTCACTGTCATTAGGGAAAATAACAGGTTCTTGGATTCTGATAGTCGCTTTATCCTTTATTAATTGATAGAGTTGTTTTCCCAGCCTAGTATTACAAATAGAATAAGGTGTACTTTTTAAAAGACATTAAAATAATTTCTCCTTTAATTAATTTGACTTGTTCATCCTCCTTAAAAAAGCTGAGTTTTCCTAACCGGTGGTATTCTTCTAGCGTAAACTGTCTGCGAGCGACAGTAAGCATAATGTTAATAAATTAGTGAAAAATAAGGGGTCTAAACTAATTAATTAAGTTATAAATTTTGAGGTTCATATCATATTGTAGACTAAATTAAAAAATTAGAGATAAAAAGTAATTCTATCGTAAGAGCATCCCCAACCCTTCAATTTTTGATGACCATTTACTACGCGGAGCGGTCAGTAGAATATAATATATACTGAATGGATTAATCTCTCAAGGGATACAAAGCGATCGCCGTCTTTGGTTTCTATAAATTTGCGGACAATACTTACCTCCCACGATAGATGATTCTGTAAAAAGTTTTAGGGGTAATACTGAGTTTCTGCAGTCCGATAAACTCATAAAATAAGTATCAATAAATGTTAGTTTTTACCTGATTAGGGGAATCTTAATACTAGCCTTACTGTCTTTGCTATGCTGGCTGTAACATGAATACTATCCCTCCTTTCCGTCATATTGTGATCATTGAAGATCAAAAAGCCCGTCGCATTATTGCCCTCGAAGAATCTACCTATTCGATGGGGCGTGAATCTACAAATGACATTGTAATTTATGATCGGGTCATTTCCCGTCGTCATGCAACTCTTTTGAGAATTAAGGTGAGTCCCAAACCCGATAGCTATTCTTATCGGATTATTGATGGGGATTTACAAGGGAATCGCAGTACCAATGGCTTAATTATTAATGGTCGTTCTGCTGTCGCTCATGACCTAAAACACGGGGATGTTGTTTTATTTGGCAGTGATTCTAAGGTAACTTATTATATTCTCTCTACCTCGCTTAAAATTGCTCTGTTTAATCCGCCCGATACCAGTGATCTCGATGAGATTAACGAAGCCACCAGCATCGGTGAAGAAGCCAGCAAAGCAACCCTTATTAAAGATGACGACCTCAAAAACTTATCTGCCGAGCCAATTGCTCCTAGCAGTGAGGGGGAACGCAGTTCTGCTGACTTAGTAAGATTAGCCTCGTTTCCAGAGTTAAGTCCGAATCCGATTGTGGAAATTAACTTTGACGGCGAAATTACCTATCTCAATCCGGCGGCTAGTATTAAATTTAAAACGATTCATCAAGAAAAATTACAGCATCCTGTATTAAAAGGACTCTTAGGAGGGCAAAATACGGAAGGAAATTTATTACTCAGAGAAATTTGCATCAAGGACGATTTTTTTGAGCAGTATGTCCATTATTTATCAGAAAATAAGCTGGTGAGAAGTTACTTATTTGATGTCACAGGACGCAAAGAAGTAGAAAAAACCCTTGCCTATCAAGCTTATCATGATACTTTAACCGATCTACCCAATCGGGATTGGTTTGATGAACAACTAGATGGGGCGGTGGCAAGAGCGCAACGACAAGACAGTCTGCTGGCGGTGATGTTCTTGGATTTAGATTGCTTTAAAAACATTAACGATACCCTTGGACATAGTGTCGGAAATCAATTACTGCAACGTTTTGGTCAACGCTTAAATGGTTGCGTGAGAAGTGGAGACTTAGTGGCGCGTTGGGGGGGGGACGAATTTACCCTATTATTGACCGATATTAGTAGTGCAGAGGATTCAATTAATCTTGCCCAACGAATTCTCAGTGAATTGAAACATCCCTTTGAAGTGGCAGGTCATCAACTCTATGCTAAGTGTAGTATTGGGATTGCCATCTATCCCCAAGATGGAACGGATAGAGAAACCCTAATGAAGAATGCTGATGCGGCTTTGTATCGGGCAAAAGAGCGGGGTAGAAACCATTATCGCTTTTATAGCTCAACGATGACCTCTAAGGCTTCTTTAGTCTTGAAATTAGAACGCCTACTGCACGAAGCTTTACGAAACAATGAATTTACTCTCAATTATCAGCCTCAATTAAAGTTGAAAGATCAGCGAATTACAGGGATAGAAGCCCTTTTACGATGGTATCACCCTGAACTGGGGGATGTTTCCCCGTTGAAATTGATTCCCTTAGCGGAGAAAACAGATTTGATCGTTCCCTTGGGGCAATGGGTTCTGAAAACAGCGTGTGAACAAAACCGTCAATGGCAACAGGCAGGCTTACCCCCAATTCCGGTGGCTGTCAATTTTTCACCCCGTCAGTTTCAACAACCCGATTTAGTAACAATGGTGAAAGATACCCTTGAAGAAACAGGACTCGAACCGCAATGGTTAGAAATGGAAATCACCGAAAACACCATCATGCAAAATTCAGAATCAGCATTAGAAACGATGCAAAATTTAAAAAATGTAGGTGTGCGTCTTTCTATGGATGATTTTGGGACAGGATATTCTTCTTTGGGCTATTTACAAAAATATCCCTTTCACACTTTGAAAATTGATCAATCGTTTATCCATAGTTTGACGGAAAATCCCCAAGATGAAGCGATTATTACCGCCGTGGTTGCCCTCGGCCGTAGTTTTCGACTGCGGGTGATTGCAGAGGGAGTCGAAACGCTACAACAACTGGAATTATTACAACGGTTAAATTGCGAAGAAATTCAAGGTTTTTGGTTTAGTCAACCCTTAAAGGCTGATTATGCGACGCAATTTTTGCGGGAGAACATTAGAGGTTAAATTGATGTCTTCATTAAATTTGACGCTTGCTTTTTGAGAAATCCTATGCCATAAAAATAAGGAGTCAAAAATGAATACAACGATACAAAGCAATTCTACTCTGCGTTATCTTTTAATCTTAGAAGATGCCGCTTCAAGACGGATGATTACCCTAAACGGTGCAAAATATACTTTGGGTCGACAAAACGACAATTCTATTGTTTTAGATTCTCGAAAAGCATCCCGCAAACACGCTACTTTAATTAAAAAAAGTAACCTTAAAAACAATAAATTTTCCTATTGGATTTTAGACGGAGATTTAGATGGTAACAAAAGTCATAACGGAATTTTTGTCAATGGTGAAAAATGCTTAATTCATGAGCTTAAAGATGGAGATTTAATAAATTTCGGTTGCGACATTAATGCTAGTTATCATATTATTAGTAACGTAACAGAAGCTGAATATGAACATCAAACAATAGAAAGTAAAATTATTCATAAATCTCTTGCCGGTGAGCAAAATGTTCATGAAAAAAGTACCTTAATTTTATCTGATTCTCACATTGATAAGTCTTCTTTATTTACTGAGGAAAAAGACAGTAAAATTGACACAAAAGACAGAGATGATGATACCTTTCATGATCAAGCTTATCTTGATAATTTAACGGGTTTACCCAATCAAATTTTATTTAATGAATATTTTTCTATCGCCTTGGCTAATGCAAAACGCAATGGAAATCATCTTGCTTTACTCTTAGTAGATATTGCTCAATTAAATCAAATTAACGAGACTTACGGTTTAGTCATTGGTAACCAAGTCTTACAAAAAATGGCAGAAACCCTTAATAGTTGTGTCCGTTCATCTGATATTGTGGCTCGTTGGACAGAGGACAAATTTTCTATTTTGCTTCCTCAATTGAAGGAAGTTGAAAATGGGGAAAAAATCCGCAAGCGCATTATGCAGACCACAAGTCAGCCCATCGAAATGGAGCGATTTTCTATTACGGTAACTACCCATATTGTGCTAGTTATTTATCCTCAAGATGGGCAAGATATAAAATCGTTAACCGAGCGTTTGGAGCATAATTTGCAAGCTAAAAAACAGCAAGCCACACCTTCAAAACTAGGGGTTAGTTCTGCTCAATCATCTCATCTTCAGATTAAATCAACCCGACTGGACCAAATTGAAGGTCGGTTAAAAAATGCGCTAGATAATAAAGAATTAAAGCTCTGTTATCAACCTCAATTTAATATTGAGACAAAGCAAATTGAGGTAATGGAAACATTAATCCGATGGCAACACCCTAAGAAAGGGTTAATTTATTCCCGCCAATTTCTGCCTTGGTTAGAAAAAACTACGTTATTGATGCCTATTACCCAATGGATTTTAGAAACGGCTTGTAAACAATTTCAAACATGGCAAAACTGCAATTTTCCCGCTTTTCTTCTTTCGATTAATTTATCAAAACGACAATTGCAACACCCTGATTTTCTAACATTATTAGAACAGGTGTTAACTAAAACAGGATTACCTCCCCAGAATTTAGAGTTAGAAATTACAGAACAAAGCATTTTAGATAATCTAGAATTATCTCGTCAGGTTTTATTACAACTAAAAGAATTGGGAGTTTATCTTTCTTTGGATAATTTTGGTCGAGGATTAGTTTCCATTGGTTATCTCCAAGATTTTCCTTTCCAAAAAGTCAAAATCGAACAATCTTTTATTCAGAATTTAGCCCACGAACCCGAGGATACAGCCATGATTTCAGCATTAATTGCCCTAGGGAAAAGTTTTAACTTAAGAGTAGTCGCTGAAGGGGTAGAGACACAACAGCAATTAGAAATTCTGCACAATTTAGGATGTAAAATGATGCAAGGTTATTACTTTTCCCAACCCCTCAATGAGGAAAACGCTACCGACTTTTTGAGACTTCATAATGTCTTTGAAGAGAAACAAACGATATTTTCTAGAACTGCAATGGGTTGTAATTAACTTAAACTTTAACTACAAAAACAGAACAAGGTGCATCTGCAATCACTGAGCTACTAACAGAATCTTCAATAATACGACTCATGCCCGTTAATCCTCGGGTGCCGAGAACAATTAGATCGGCTTGATAAATGTTGGCTAGACGAACAATTTCGTCTGAGGGATCGCCTTGAGTAATTTCAAAGGTACTGTTGCTAAATTTTTCCACATATTGCCGTAATTGAGCTTCTGCTTGGCTATAACGGGCGTCAGAAGATAGACCGGGGCGATCAACTTCGACGTTTTCTTCATGGGTAACCGTTGGAATGACATGAATAAAGATAATTTGGGTTGAGTCTTTTCGATTAAGGTGATCTAAACCTCGTAAAACCGTATCTGAAGCAGACGAACAATCAAGGGCAATTAAAATTGTTTTTAGCACCCAAAAATCTCCTCATTTATTATTCATAATTTATTATTCTATCGTTATTTAAAGGATGATGTTTCAATTTTCTTTTTAAGGGCTTGCCAACGTTGAGCAATTGTCACGTTTTTCAATGAGGGGAGAAGGACAAGATACTCAGGCAAATTAGGTTAATCTTCCTTTAATATGGGGGTAAAATGTTGCCTTGTTCGTTTAAGATCGGATAAGTTTTACCCTCGGTGCGATACTTTTCTGCTAATTGGGGATAGCCCCATTCAAATAATAATTGATCATAGCGATCGCAATCAAGACGGACATGATCGTAGAATCCGGCGATTAAGCGTTGGCGTTGTACTTCAAACAAAATCACCGCCGCCGCAACGGATACATTTAAAGATTGCACCATGCCCATCATTGGTATTGTAATATGATGGTCAGCAAGGGTGGCAGCTTGGTTACTCACCCCCCATTTTTCTGCGCCCATTAAAATTGCCGTTGGTCGGGTATAATCTACGGAACGATAATCAATCGCCTCTTCACTCAAATGGGCGGCATAAATCCGAAAATGTTGCTGTTTTAAGTGAGTAATCGCCGTAATAATATTGGGGTGAATCTGTAAATTGACCCATTTTTCACTGCCCTTAGCCACTGGACTTAAATCGGGCAACTCCGATATAGTATTGACGGCGTGAACCTCTAGGATTCCCACTGCATCGCAGGTACGGACAATGGCTGAAAAATTATGAGATTTATGGACATCTTCCGTCAAAACCGTTAAATCTGGCTGTCTCTGTCCTAATACTTTTTTGAGTCGTTGATATCTTTGGGGAAGCACTATTTATAAAAGAAAACACTATCTCGCTAAGAAATCATACCATTAAGAGGGGGCAAATTGTTAAAATATCCTGAAATTTTTGTCAGATTAAACCCATTTTTTGTTCAGGATCTTAACTAATTGTAAAATTTCTCCTGAGAAAACGACAAAACGAAGAGCAAATCAGGGAAAATTTAAACAGCGACCTCCCAAAAACTCTAAATTTTTATGTCAATTAAGTCTAAACTTTTCGGTCTGATTATCTTTCCGGCGGCTATTATGTTAGTGGGCGCATTTATTACTTACGGTAAAATTAAAACCACTTATGAGGATATTCGCGCCAAGGTCGAACAAGGCAGAGAACCGATAACCGCAGAATCTATTGAAGTTATTGGGGAATCTACTATTACGCTTGTTTCAATGGTATTTATTGCCGCTATTTTAGCCAATTTGATATCAAGTTATTGGCTGACTCATAATATTACAAAATCACTGAATAAAGCGGCACAGATTGCGGAAGAAGTGTCAGCCGGAAATTTAACCACCAAGGTAGAAGTGAACTCTAATGATGAAATTGGTCAGCTATTAGGGGTGTTAAAAAAAATGACAGAAAACCTTAATTCTTTAATTTCTAAGGTTCAACAATCAGGGACACAGATTACTAGCGCAACTACCCAAATGGCCGCTTCTCGTCAAGAGTTAGAAATGACTTTAACGCAACAAATTTCTGCGACGAATGAAGTAACCAGTACCGCCCAAAAAATTGCCAACACCTCAGAAGAATTGGTCAGAACCATAGAACAAATTACGGATTCTGCTCAACATACAGCCCATCAAGCCAGTCAAGGACAAGAAGGTTTGATGTTTATGCAACACAGTATGCGTCAATTGGTGAATGCAACTACGGCGATTTCGTCTAAATTGGGAGTTATGAGTGAAAAAGCGCATAATATTAATAGTGTCGTTTTAGCAATTACAAAAGTAGCTGATCAGACAAATTTACTCTCTTTAAATGCCGCCATTGAAGCAGAAAAAGCAGGGGAATATGGGGCGGGCTTTGCAGTGGTTGCCAGAGAAATTCGTCGTTTAGCTGATCAAACGGCTGTTGCTACATTGGAGATTGAACAAATGGTTAAAGAAATACAGTCGGCGGTTTCTATTGGCGTTATGGAAATAGATAAATTTAATAAAGAAGTGAGTAACAGTGTGGAAGATGTGGGCAAAATTAGTCATAAAATTGCAGAAGTCATTAAACAAGTGCAAAGCATTACCCCGCAATTTGAATTAGTCAGCAAGCGCATGGAAGAACAATCTTATAGAGCACAACACATCCGAGAAGCGATGGAAAAACTAAGCGAAGGTTCAGAACAAACGGCGGATTCTTTGCATGAAACCAGTACGGTTTTACGACGCTTAGATGATGCGGCTCAGGGATTACAATCGGAAATTTCTGTGTTTAAAGTTCAAGAGTAATTAATATTAACCTGAGGGGAAAGATTGAGTGCAATTGCTGTCAGGTTTTGAGAGATTCACTTTGACACAAGCGTTATGACTGAGCTATCTTACCATGAGTAGACGTTCTAAAAGAAACTAAGCTAGATCAAGTTTGAAATTTTTCAATTTTTGCTAAAATCAAAAAGCTTACCTAACGATACCCTTGGTTAATATAGCGTTAGGATAACAAAATGTTTCAAGTTTAACTGGTGTTTTCGAGCGGACTAATCTTATGAATCAACGTCTTTCTCAAGACTATTCCATCTTTGATCCTACCCTTCAACAAGTGACTGAAGCGGAAGAAGAAGATTATTTTGATTATTTTTATGATGAACCGGGGAGTGAACCGGGAACGTTAAGTATTGAACCTGATGCGTTTCCTTCGCGAATTATTTTAATTGATTATGATCCCGCTCAAGCTATTCGTAAAGTTGATGTAACCCCTAATGCCTTACGACCTTATTTAGGCACAAATACGGTTTCTTGGATGGATATTCAAGGGTTAGGTAGTGAACGAATTCTCAAGCAAGTCGGAGAGATATTTCACTTGCACCCCTTATTACTTGAAGATGTTGTTAATGTTCCCCAAAGACCTAAAGTCGAAGACTATAACGAACAATTGGTGATTATTGCCCACATGGTACAAGCAAATCCAGACGAGATGGGATTTGCCAGCGAGCAAGTGGGTTTCGTATTAGGTAAAAATTATCTACTTACCTTTCAAGAAGATGATCAAGATTGCTTTGATGCTGTTAGAAAACGCATTCGAGAAAATCAAGGAAAAATTCGCCAAGAGGGGGCAGATTATTTAATGTATCTATTATTAGATGCAATGATTGATAACTACTTTCCCGTTTTGGAGGATTATGGGGATCGAATTGAAGATTTGGAAGATCAATTAGTCAGTCGTCCCCAGCATGATCATTTGCAAGAAATTTATGCAGTCAGGCGAGAATTATTATCCTTAAGACGAGCAATTTGGCCCCTAAGAAATGTGATAGATTTATTAATTCGTGGACAACATTCGATGATTAATGATGACATAAAATTTTATTTTCGAGATTGCTATGATCATGTTATTCAACTATTAGATATTGTTGAAACCTATCGAGAATTGGCATCAAGCTTGATGGATGTTTATCTTTCTTCGATGAGTAATCGCATGAATGAAGTGATGAAGTTATTAACCGTAATTTCTACGATTTTTATTCCCCTAACCTTTATTGTCGGTTTATACGGAATGAACTTCACCTATATGCCAGAATTACACTGGAAATGGAGTTACTATATTTGTATCTTAATAATGCTGTGTGTTGCTGGAGTGTTGATTTATTTTTTTTGGAAGCAAGGATGGTTTGACCACGTTTATTCGCTCAAGCAAGAGAAAAAAAGATAATTTATATGATAGGTTAAATTATATTTATATTAATAACTCGATCATTCTATTTTTTTAAGATCATTTTTATATGTTAAAACTTCAAAATGTTCATAAATCCTATAAAAAATATCAAGTCCTTAAGCAACTTAGCTTTTCGATTAAACCCCAAGAAGTTTATGGTTTATTAGGGAATAACGGTGAAGGAAAAACCACCACAATTAATATTATTTGTAATCTATTAAATCTTGATAGTGGAAACGTAGAAATTAATGGATATCCCGTTTCTGCATCCACTCGAAGATGGATAGGGGTTGTCCCCCAAGAGAATTTACTCTATCGAAATTTAACGTGTCAAGAACATTTAGCGTTTCTTAGTCAGCTTTATGGTTTATCTAGAGCTATCCAAAATAAGCAGATTCAATCGAGTTTAGCGGCAGTTAATTTACTACATAAATCTCACTGTCTCGTTGACAACCTGAGCGGGGGTATGCAACGGAAATTAAGTATTGCCTCGGCCTTAGTTCATCAACCAAAATTACTGATTTTAGATGAACCAACTACGGGATTAGATATTGAATCTCGTTACGAAATTTGGCAGTTAATTGAGACGCTACAACAACAAGGACTAACCATTTTATTAACCACTCATTTACTCGATGAAGCTCAACATCTCTGTCAAAGAATTGGCATTATTCAACAAGGACAAATTATTACTGAAGGAACATTGGATGAGTTACGACAACATATCGCCGCTAAGGAAATTGTGTTTATTCAAAGTTCTCAAGAAACAGAACTATTAGCGAGGGCAAAATCACTGGGATTAACCCATAGACGTTACGGAAAACAATTAGGATTTTGGTTTCGGGAGATGTTAGAATTACCAGAAATTTTGCACTTATTTAAAGGGATCACCATTGATTCAATTTCTCGTCAATCTGTTCAATTGGAGCATATTTATTTAGAATTAAGTCAATCTACTTTTACAACCCGCAAAGATAATTTTTAGTGGCGATCACTGTTTATTTTTCCTATAATAGAAATTAAGATAATCCATAATACTCGCAAAATCATGGCCACCCCTCATCACACTTCAATCTCTGGACACCTTAAAAGACAAGGGACAATACTGGGAAGTTTTGTGACACTTTTCTGGGTTTTAGAAATTATAGATCAGTTTCTTTTTCAAGGATCTTTAGATCGTTTGGGAATTATACCCCATCAGTTAATCGGCTTAAGAGGCATCTTATTTGCCCCCTTTCTTCACGGTGGATTTCCACATTTGATAGCGAATACGATTCCTTTTTTGATTTTAGGATGGTTTGTGATGGTACAAGAAACCAGCGATTTTTGGATTGTAACCCTGATTACTATGATCGTCGGGGGATTGGGGGTTTGGGTATTGGCTGTACCGGGTTCAATTCATATTGGGTCGAGTATTTTAATATTTGGATATTTAGGTTTTCTATTGTTCAGAGGATGGTTTCAGCGCAATCCTGCTTCGATTTTCTTATCCCTAATTGTTTTTTCTTTGTACGGTACTTTAATTTGGGGTATCTTACCGACGAATCCTTATGTTTCATGGCAAGGTCATTTATTTGGCTTTTTAGGGGGAATTTTAGCGGCGAGATTGATTGCTAAAGAAAAGAAAGTCTATGGAAAATAAAAATTTCAAACCCTCGAAAATCCGACTTGGAAAAATAGCGCAATCCTTCCTCTTTCCTGCTTTTAAAAAGTCTCTTATCTAACCTCATCTCTCAGTTGTGATTCTCCGACAGAATTAAAGAAAATTCATGGCCAAAATTCGTCCTTTTTTCTTTTCCTTGCCATCTGTTGTCCATTCATTTTATGATCGACCTTAATTATCGTTTTACCCTCAAGAGGAAATTATGGCTTTAGCAGTTGGAACGGTTGCCCCCGCTTTTACAACCACCACCGATGAAGGAAAAACAGTTTCCTTATCTGATTTTAAAGGAAAAATCGTCGTTTTATACTTCTATCCTAAAGATGACACCCCTGGCTGTACAAAACAAGCCCAAAGCTTCCGTGACAACTATACGGAATATCAAGGGAAGGATATGGTTGTCTTAGGAGTTAGTATGGATGACGAAGCCTCTCATAAAGCGTTTAAAGAAAAATATGGGCTACCTTTCACCCTTTTAGCGGATAAAGATGGCGCAATTACCAAAGCCTATGATGTAGAAGGAGGAGGCTACGCAAAACGGGTGACCTATGTTATTGATGCAGAAGGCACCATCAGCTATGTAGATGAAAAAGTAAAAACCGAATCCCACGCCCAAGATATCTTAAAAGCGGCTAAGTAAATCACAGAAGGTGGGCAATGCCCACCTTTCGGCTATTGATCTGATTCTTCTCGGTCTTTTCGCCTTGCTTTCACGGTTTCTGCCCAATTTTCCATAATTCGCTGTCTTTCACGGGCAATCGCTAACGCCCCGTCGGGGACATCGTGGGTAATGATTGAACCTGCCGCCACGGTGACATCCTGCCCTAAAGTGACAGGCGCAACAAAGACACTATTTGCTCCTGTTTTCGTTCCATCGCCTATAATAGTCTGATGTTTGTTAAATCCGTCATAATTAGCGGTAATTGTTCCTGCACCTACGTTTACCCGTTCTCCTAGCGTTGCATCTCCTAAGTACGCTAAATGCGCCACATTGCAATTTTGACCAACGGTGGTTTTCTTAATTTCGACAAAATTCCCTAAACGACAATGAGCATGAATATCCGTCTCTCCCCGTAAATGAGTATAGGGGCCGACTTTGCAATGACTCGCCACCCGACTATCACTGATAACGGAGTATAAAACGGTCACATTTTGGCCAATTTCACTACTTTCGATTAATGTACTCGGTCCGATGCGACTTCCCGTTCCAATGGTCGTATTTCCTCGTAAATGGGTTTGGGGTTCAATGACAATATCAGGAGAAAGTATAACAGTGTCATCAATGGTAATACTACTAGGATTGATGAGGGTTACGCCTGCTTTCATCCATTTTTCTTTAATTCGTTGCTGTAATACTTCATTAGCTTGGGATAATTGCAAACGGTCGTTAATACCACTAATTTCTTGATAATCGTCCACGTCCATAGCCATCACAGGATTTATAAATTGAACCACATCGGTTAAGTAATATTCATTTTGATCGTTACTTGAGGTTAATTTTGGCAGTACTTCAGCTAATTTAGGCCAATTAAAGCAGTAAATGCCCCCATTAATTCGATGATTGTTTTTTTGCGCCGCACTACAATCTCTATCTTCTACAATCTGAGTCACTAGGTTATTACTGTCACAAAAGACTCGTCCATATCCGCTCGGATTAGGTAAATGGGCTGTTAAGAGCGTCGCCGCACTTTGGTGAGCTTGATGAAGTCTAATTAAGTTTTGTAGGGTTTCAGGTCGTAAAAGGGGAACATCGCCATTTAAAACCAATAAATCCCCCTCATACCCTTGAAGATGGGGAATAAGTTGTTGAACGGCGTGTCCGGTGCCTAATTGTTCGGTTTGCTGGACAAATTCGATTTTTTCGAGGTGTTTCAGAGAATTCTGGATATTTTCTCCTTGATAGCCTATGATCACAAAACGATGGCTCGGATTAAGCAAGCTCGTACTCTCTAAAACCCGTTCTAATAAACTTTTTCCGCCCAAAGGGTGTAAAACTTTGGGAAGATGGGATTTCATTCGTGTTCCTTTGCCGGCGGCTAAGATGGCGACTGCTACCATGATGATTGATTGGGTGTCTGATCAGCCCTTAGTTTATCATCCTCCCTGAGGGTTTTTATTGAATTCATCAATTCAAACGTGAGTTCGGCGAGGGCAATTATCTCAATTTTTTTGTTCATTCTGATTGGAATTGGGAAAGGAAAAACAAATTCTTGATTGGGGGACTAGCCCCTCAAACCCCCCAACGGGGGACGGAGTGCCTCCCCCGCACCCCCTGCACAAAATAAATGAAAAAAAATTAAATGAAGAAGTTTCGTAGCTTTTCTGATGGTCGAACTCACGTAATTCAAAAGCGGGTTAGATTTAAACGCAGAAAGAAAATATAAGGATTTAAGGTTTGAGGCAGGTTACAGAGGACAGAGAGGGCTTTCTAGGGTTAGATTAGTAGCAACAGACAATAAAAGCACATTTTTACTTGTTTTTCCCTAAAATAGCGTGCGAATCGAAATCAGGAGAAGCAAGAACCAAAATTGTGGGGGGAAGATGAATTAATCGCTCTTGCATTTGTTCGTAGTATTGGGTAAAATTCTCTTCGGGTTTGGCTAGTCCTAGAAAAATTAAGTCAGCATTTTGAGAAGATTCATGCAATATATCAGTGAAATGACGATTATTTGCCTCAATAACTTGAGAAAGTGTGTCAATTCTTAGATTTTCTGCAAATTCCTTTAAATTGATCTGAGCGGCTTGAGCGGCGGTTTGATCGGGGACAACTAGCTTTAAGTAAATATCGGCGGCTTGCCAGAAGGTATTACTGCGCAAGAGATAAGCTAAAATAAGCATTAAGCTACCGTTAGAAGAAACCGTTCCCCCCCACCAAACGTCAATTTGTCTAGGACGTTTTTTAGTCGGCATCTTTTGCAAATTTTCACTTAAAATAACAATATTTCGTCTGGCTTGATATAAACGAGCAATCATCTGACAATAGCGATCGCGGTGACTGACTTCTTCACTAGCACCTAATAAAATGGTATTAGGGACAATTGAGCCTAAACCGTAGGCTTCAACCAATTTTTCAGCCCCATCAAAGGGATCGGGTGCAGTGACTAAGCGGACTAAAGCCGGAATTCCTCTGCGTTCTAAATAGTTACGAATCCGTTTTTCTAACAGAGCTTGTCGGGCGAGATCCCGTGATCCCAATGGTAAGATGCTGGCGACAGTCACTAAGCCCCGATTATGGGTCAAAGCGTCTGCTAATTGAATTAAAGACCAGCGTTTTGTCGGTGCGCCAGACAGTACTAAAATTTGAGGTCGCCAATTTTTGCCATCTTTTTGATGATCCGTTTGTAAAATGGCAGTTCTCAACAAAGCCATCCAAATCCCTCGCCTTACGTCCCCCCATGTGACTCTTAATTCCCGTTGTCTCACCCAGAAGTAAATCCCTAAAACAACGACCGCCGCTACAATTGTGGCAATAGCATTGATCAGAAACATCACCACTAGACAACCGATTGCTCCTAAGAGGGATAATGTCCAATGAACGGGGAAAGAAGGGCGAAAGGAGGGACTTTGCAACAAAGATTCAATAGCCGCTGAGACGTTTAACACCAAATATGTCGTCAGGAAAAACATGGTTAAAACGGGCGCAATCAAGTTCAAATCCCCGACATAAACTGCCGCAATTGCAACAGCTAGGGTTATCGCTGTGCCAATCCTTGGTTCGTCA
This sequence comes from Microcystaceae cyanobacterium, assembly GCA_041746575.1. GTDB lineage: Bacteria > Cyanobacteriota > Cyanobacteriia > Cyanobacteriales > Microcystaceae > JBGTGT01. The sequence goes on along the minus strand of JBGTGT010000123.1, from coordinate 13,760 downwards.
TCTTTCCCGCTTCCTTGCCCTAAAAAACGCATCCAATGGGGTAAAACTCGGTCTCTAGCCAACGCTTGTAATACCCTAGGCGCACCGAGAATACTGCCGATAGCACTACTCAGGGTTGCTCCCCATACCCCCAACAAGATAGCCGGCCCCCACAAAGCCATTTTTTCCATAATCAAAGGATTAGCAATTAAATTGGCACTATTTGCCCGTAATGCAAGGAAAATAGGCAAAGACATATAAATAAGATAACCCGTGATCACTGCCGCCAGTGTGCCGATGGGGAGAGACTTGGTCGGATCTTTGAGATCCCCTGACATATTGACACCAGCCATGATTCCTGTCACAGCAGGGAAAAAGACCGCAAAAACAGCCCAGAAAGGTTCTTTATTGCTGATAAACCATTCAATTTGTGTCGGTTCGTAGGGACGACCCCAATAGAAAGAAATAAGGGAAAGGACAATGGCAGCCATGATGAAGTATTGCGCCTTAATAGCCACACTGGCGGAGGTTAAGGCTAAAATTCCCACCAAAATGGTCACAATTAACGCAACATATAACTGATTGAGATGGGGAAAGGTTTGGACGACACTTTCTGCAAAACCAATGGTATAGAGAGCAACAGAGAGAGCTTGAGCGAAATAGAGCGGAATGCCAACTGCACCTCCTGTTTCGATGCCCAAAGAACGACTTATCATATAATATGCGCCCCCTACTCGTACAACTCGATCCGTGGCGATCGCACAGACGGATAAGGCGGTGAGAAAGGTGATGACATTGGCGAGGGTGACAATGAGTAATGTCCCAATTAACCCGACATTGCCCACCACCCAACCAAAGCGGAGATACATGATTACCCCTAAGATGGTGAGGATAGAAGGGGTAAAAACGCCGCCAAACGTGCCTAAACCCGATGACGTGGATTCGGTGACGGATTCAGACAGACGAGAGGAGGCAGAAGACTTAAAAAAAGGAAATTTCACGTAGGAAGGAATAGATTGAACGAACACTTCTATAGGGAAGGGTAACATTTCCCCTTAAATTGAGCAAGTCCGCCCTCAGTTTTCGGAATTTTCCCTCTATTTATTCCCTTAAACGTCGTACTTTGCACGATTGGAATACTCTGTACTTGTCGGGAAACTCAGTGAAGATTCAGCGGAATGCTGAAGCAACATGAGGCGTTGGGGTTGCAGTTGAACTTGCCAAGGAAAGGGGTAGGTTTGTAGGACAACCCATTTCTCTTTAAAGACTTCTGCTTGCAAGTGATAATCATGGGGACTGGTGGGAGGCGAATTCAGCTTAAGATAAAGAGTTATGCGGTGTTGGGTTTCGCTGGCAGCAGTTACCCAGCAGTCAAAGGTATTCGCTTGGGAAAACACATTACTGGGTTCTAAAGTGGGAAACATAATTTGATGCGCCCGAATCCCGATATAAGAAGCGGATGAAACTGAATTTTCTGGAGGTAAGCTCAGTTGGCATCCCCAATCAATAGCCGTAACTTGATTTTTCGAGTTAACTGGACTAATGCGGGAGAAATTTCTACAACCTGTGATTCTAGCAACGTCAAACAAAGTAGGATTTTCAAAAATGCCTTGTTTTGTGCCTTTGATCAAAATTTTGCCCTTTTGCAAGATTAAAAGATGGGGACACACCCGATACGCTTCTTCAAGGTTATGGGTGACGAAGAGGGTAACCCCTTGATAATGCGTGAGGCGATTTCGCAGTAGTTTTTCTAAGGTGTCTCTTAGATAAGTATCCAGAGCAGAAAAAGGTTCATCTAATAGTAAAATATCAGGTTTACTTGCTAATGCTCTTGCTAAGGCTATTCTTTGCTGTTGTCCCCCTGAGAGTTCGTGAGGATAGCGGTGGATTAATTCAGCCAATTGAATGTCGATCAGTTGTTTTTCGACGATTTGACGCACTTTAAGCGAAGATAGGTGCTTCGGCAGGCCGAAAGCGATGTTTTGCGCCACAGTAAGATGAGGAAAAAGAGCGTAGTTTTGAAATACGTAACCCACATGACGCTGTTGAGGGGGTAAATTAATCCCTGCTCCGGAGTCAAACAAAACTCGGCCATTTAGCACAATTCGTCCCTTATCGGGTGTTTCTAAGCCAGCAATACACCGTAAAATCAGGCTTTTCCCTGCGCCCGAACTGCCTAACAAGCCTAAAGGGGTTTGAAGCGTTTTGAAGGCAACATCTAAAGTGAAATTGGCTAATTTTTTGTGAATTTGGACATCAAGTTCAATAGTATCCGACGAGACGGGGAAATTCTTCAATCGTTTTGCGATAGTGGCCGCTTGTCCTTTTAAACGTTTGGGTCGCTTTTGCCAGCAAAGGGGCAGTATTTGACGGTATTTAACTAATAAATCTTGATTTTCTGTCCAATAGTTAACGCCGATCACGACACTTAACGAAATAGCCAAGATAATCCCCACCCACCCTAACGCTTTATCCATATCACCACTTTCGGCAGCAAAAAAGATAGCAATGGGAATGGTTTGGGTTTTTCCCGGAATACTCCCCGCTAACATCAGCGTTGCGCCAAATTCTCCTAAAGCACGCGCAAAAGAAAGTAAAATTCCCGCAATTAAACCCGGTTTTGCTAAAGGAAGCAAGACACGCCTAAAAATAGTCCATTCTGATGCACCTAAGGTTTTGGCACTAGCCAGTAAATTTGGGTCAATTTGCTTAAATGCCCCTAAGGCGGTTTTATACATTAAAGGAAAAGCGACAACAGTAGCGGCAATAACGGTCGCGTACCAAGTGAAAATGACTGTAAAGTCAAATTTCATAATAACTTGACCAATTATCCCTTTTTTTCCCAACAACAGCAGTAATAAAAATCCAACTACCGTAGGCGGTAATACCAATGGAGCAGTTAATAATCCATCAATCAATCCTTTACCCCAGCGACGATAACCCATCATCCAACGAGCGGCCAAAACCCCCAATAAAAAGGCAAAAAGGGTGGCCACGCTGGCCGTTTTAAGGGAAATCCACATCGGAGAAAGGTCAATATTCATCAACAGAAATGGGGAATCAAAAGTTTAGGGTTTTAGGTGGATAAAACCCTCGTTTTCAAAAACGTTTCCAGCCGTATCACTTTGGAGAAAATTAATAAATTTCTTGGCCGCTTCTGGGTTAGCACTGGTTTTCACCACAGCAACCGGATAAATAATCGGAGAATGGCTATTTTCTGGGGCAGTTTCTAACACTTTAACCTGATCAGATGCCTTTACATCAGTCCGATAAACAATGCCTACATCAACATTTTCTGTCGCCACATAATTTAAGACTTGACGCACATCTTTCCCATAAACCGCTTTGGATTTAACGGTGTCAAAAAGTCCCAAAGTTTTTAAGACTTCTTGACCGTATTTGCCGGCCGGAACACTTTCAGGTTCACCTAAGGCCATCTTATCAAAGTCAGCTGTTTTTAAATCAGTGAATCCCTTGATTTTGTTATTGTCTTGGGGAACAATTAAAACCATTTGATTCTTCAGCAAATCTTGGCGGGTTTCCGCTTGAATTAATTCTTTTTCTTGTAACGCATTCATCTGTTTGGGAGCGGCAGAGATAAATATATCAACGGGCGCACCTTGTTCAATTTGTTGTTGTAATGACCCCGATGATGCAAAGTTATAAGTTAAATTCACCTTGGAATTGTCTTTTAAGTAAAGGGGTTTAATAGCTTCTAAGACATCTTTTAGACTAGCTGCTGCTGAAACCGTTAATTCAGTGGGGTTTTCTGCATTATTCCCCATTAAAGAGGAGCGACAACCCGCTGTGACTCCTAAACTGCTTAAACAAAAAACTGTAAAAGCCAAAAATTGACGACGTTTGAAAAATGACATAAATTTTTTAGTTTACAAAATTAAAAATAGCGTCAATCCTTTTTATTTTTTAATCATAAAATTAACCCTCATTAATCATCGTAACTATTGCTACAAAAACAGACTTTTAATTATTAATCATAATAATTATATCCTCAGGGATTATAGCACAAGAATTTTATATTGAAGCGAGAAATTCGTTATTGTTTTAACGCTAAATCTTAATAATGTTAACGATAGCATCAACCTCTTTATTTTCTCTAATATTTGAGTTTAAAGCTTCGACTTCCCAGTTTTAAACTTCAAATTTCGAGTTTCCGCTTTTAACTTTTAAGCTTTAAATCTTAACTTCTCAGTTTTAAACTTCAATATCCGAGTTTTCGCTTATTGTTTTTGAGCTTTAAATCTTAACTTCCGAGTTCAAAGCCCCGATCTCCGAGTTCAGTCTCCCATTGTAGGCGTTTTATCCTAATTTTTAGGGACAGAAAATTGTTAATTAATATCATATCCTTCTGGATACAAACCTACGCCCTCCTACTATTAATGCGATATATTATAAACTGGCAAAACGCTGTATTTCTTCCCAGACACAATAAAGAGCGTAATAGTATTACGCTCCTATAAAATTAAACACTTTTTGAGCAATAAAATGTTTTATCGTCAAGTTTTCTGGTCTTTAGATAGCGATTGCTTAAAGACTTTCAGAGACTTGACGAGAACGACGGACAAACCGCTTTCCTAAATTATCCATCACCTCATCTAAACCAGATACCGTTGGATTATTTTTGCCATATTTGTACACCAATAAAGCTGCCACATAAGCCTCGCTTCCCACTGCTATCTGCGTATCGTCCACCAATTCGCATAATTGGGTTAAAGCTTGCCAGATGGGATATAACGCTTCATGCAGTGCTACATCCTTCTTCATATCCTCAACATTAAAAGAACGGGGCAAAAAATCAGGGTTTTGCGTTGCGATTTCCAAGGCTTTTGTCACAAAAGCACGACTCTTATCTCCCATTTTTGGTAACGCTTGCCGTTCACTAGGACTTAAATCAATTAAAAAGGGTAATTTTTGCTTAATGGTATTGATAGCATCTAAAACGACTTTACGGTCTGCGGCAGATAGAGTGGCATTAATCAGGTTATCAGTCATGATGATTATTTTCTAAAGGGTTACAGACTCAGGATTCCCTTTTTTCGGTAAACTTTTTCATACAACCCCTGAATTTTCTGAATTTAATCTCTGATGCCGAATGCCCTTGCTGAAGGAATTGACACCATCACCGATTTCAGACGCTCTGAAGGGGATAAAATCCAGATTTGAGGTTCTGGTTTCGGCGCATCTTCTCTGATTCATTTCATCAAACGTGATTTTAACCCAAGGCAAACTGGGTAAAGGGTCGCAGGATACGCCATGATAGCAAGGGAGTGTCAATGATACACTGAATTACGACGATTTACTGATTACAATTACTTGATTCATGAAACGCTATTTTTTCCCTTTAACTATCTTAGGCTTCCTTTGTGCGATTCTTTGGACAGGAATTGGGATGGTCACTCATCCCAGCTTATCCTATCCCCAACAAATGGGACAATTACACCACAATGATCGCCCCGTTGCTTCTCCCTTTGTCTCTCAATCCCCTCAGCAACCCGCTACCGGAAAATCGGTTATCTATGGTAACTTAGACAATGAACCGCTTCAAGGCTATTTATCTCGTCCTCGCAACGCTAATGCTGAATTACCTGCCCTTATTGTCATCCATGAATGGTGGGGTTTAAATGATAATATTCGCATGATGACAGACAAATTAGCAGGAGAAGGCTATACCGCCTTAGCAGTGGATCTTTATGGCGAAAAACCAGCAGATACGCCTGAAGAAGCCAAAAAATTAATGAGTACTGCCTTAAATCAACCAAATCAGCTAAATCAAAACCTTAAACAAGCCTATCAATATCTTGAAAAAACAGAAAAAGCTCCTAAAATTGGCACAATTGGCTGGTGTTTTGGAGGATTATGGTCTCTAAATGCCGCTCTGCTGTTACCTGAACAAATTGATGCAACGGTGATTTACTACGGGGGTGGCATTGAAACCAACCCAGAACGTCTAAAACCTCTAGAAATGCCTATTCTGGGAATTTTTGGCGAGTTAGATCAAAACCCCTCTCCAGAAACGGTTAAACAGTTTGAAAATGCCTTAAATCAATTGGGAAAGACGGCAGAGATTTATATTTATCCTAATGCGAATCATGCCTTTGCCAATCCCTCTGGCACTCGGTACAATGAGGCAGCCGCTCAGGATGCTTGGCAAAAAACCAAAGCTTTCCTGCAAAAATACTTAAAATAAACGATGAAATCAGAAAAAATTCCTTTTTGGCGCGATGAACGTATTCTTAAAATAATCGGTCAAGCTTTTGTCTTACTGCTCATCTTGGGATTGTTTTTCTATGCAGGTCATAATTTAATTGCGAATATTCATCGTTTGGGTCTAGATTTAAGCTTTAAATTCCTTTTTGACTCGGATCGTCCCGCTTCTTTTCGTATCGGTGATTCTCCTATCCCCTATCAATCGACAGATTCTTTTGGTCGTGCTTTGTTGGTTGGGTTAATAAATTCCCTACGGGTAATGATTAGTGGTATTGTTTTGGCAACTTTATTGGGAATTACGGTAGGAATTGCAAGATTATCGGATAACTGGTTAATTCGTCAGTTGTCTATGATCTATGTCGACATACTAAGAAATACACCCTTATTACTCCAATTATTCTTCTGGTATTTTGCCGTTTTTCTCAAACTCCCCAAAATCAATAACCCTCTCGCCATTTTTCAGCATATTTTTCTCTCGAATCAGGGGATTTATTTACCTTGGCCAAATTTTGATGCCAAAACAGGTTTATCTTGTTTATTTATTTTATTTTGTGCCACTTTAAGCCTTATTTTGTGGCGAAAAAGCAACAACATTCGGATTGAACAGGGACGCTCTATCCGAGGCTATCCATTCATTTTAATCGCGTTGGCGATCGCTTTGTTCATAACACTCCTTTGGGGAGTAGATTGGCAATTGCCTATTTATGATCAAGCGGCGGGAAATATTAAGGGAGGATTGAGCCTTTCTCCTGAATTTAGCACCTTGTTAATTGGTTTGACCGCTTATACCTCCGCTTTTATCGCAGAAGTCGTTAGAGCAGGAATTCAATCAGTTTCTCAAGGGCAATGGGAGGCTGCCAAAGCCTTAGGATTGCCGTCAGGATTGGTGATGCGATTGGTTATTTTTCCTCAGGCGTTACGGGTAATGATTCCCCCCTTAACCAGTGAATTTCTCAATTTAGCGAAGAATTCTAGTTTAGCGATTGCGATCGGTTATAGTGATATTTATGCCATTTCTTCTACGATTGCCAATAAAACGGGACAAGCTGTACAAATGTTAGTGGTGGTGATGATGGTTTATCTTAGCTTTAATTTGATTATTGCGGTGGCGATGAATAAGCTTAATCAAGTCGTGCAAATCAAAGAACGTTAGTCTAGATGAGATTCTCTATGGGGAAAAGAATAGCTCATTGATTCTTCTTTTATAATCGTATCATCAAATCAAATGCCAACTCTTAATTTTTAATTATCATCAACCCATTATGCGTATCCTACACACAATGTTACGGGTGAACAACCTTGAAGAATCCCTCAAATTCTACTGCGATTTACTAGGAATGAAAGTATTGCGCCAGAAAGATTATCCGGGTGGCAAATTTACCCTCGCCTTTGTGGGTTATGGTGATGAGTCCTCCGAAGCCGTGATTGAGTTAACCTATAATTGGGGAGTAGATAATTACGACATTGGTAACGCTTACGGACATATTGCCCTAGGCGTTGACGATATTTACTCAACTTGTGACAAAATTAATCAATTAGGCGGAAAAGTAACCAGAGAACCCGGACCGATGAAGCATGGCTCAACCGTGATTGCTTTTGTTGAAGACCCTAATGGTTATAAAGTTGAGTTAATTCAAACGGGAACACAGGAAACTTCTTCAAACACCACACAAGCGGCGGTAACAGCAAGTTGAGTTAATCTAACTCAAAACAAAGGTTTGTAGTGAGGACTTTAGCCTCCTCACTATATCCCTCTTTCATCAGTCTAGGCAGAAGAATAAGAAAAGTCATCCCCAAGCTTGACTAAGTAATGTAAATAGTCAAAATCATTTATCTCGGCGATAAGCTTTGGAAATCTCAAAGAAAGCTGAGGAATTGGCAAAATTTTGAGCCACTTTAAAATAAAATTAAAGTAAAGGTAAGGTCGCAAGATTAACTCAACATTATTTAGCAGAGACTGCCAACCTTTTCCTTGATCCCACAACTCGTAATTTTCAAAGATTTCTGAAATAGAAGCAATAGCAGGATTGAAGGATTCACTATAAAGACAAATCATTAAGTAAGCCGACATGATTAGTTCCCACCACTTCTGAATTTGTTCATAGTGAGTGACTCGGAAATCTGCCCATCCTAGTTCACTTTTAGATTGTTTAAATCCATACTCTACCCAAGTTCTTGCTCCCTAAATATCTCCAACTTCTTTATATTTAATATCAGGAATCCAAGTCATAATAAACCCAGTTTCCTCCTCAGTTATCTCTTCCTTATCTCTGGTAGTTTCCCAATATTGTGTCTTGATTCTTTTTCTATCCCATCTTATATGTTGAAACTCTCGCCATCGGTTTGCTCTTACTTTTGCTCCTTTTGGTAGCCATACACCATAATTACTGCGGATAGCTACTGAATATTTTATTCCTAAGTCTTCAATTATACTGATGAAGTCAGTGGGACTTTCTCCCTATAAACTATCTGCTAATACTCTTTTTATCTTAAATTCTATTTCTTTTAATTCTTTGATTAATTCTATTGCTAGATCTGGCTTGGTTTTATATTTATCTCCTTCTTTTAATTTCTCTTTTGGTTTAAACACTTTAAATTTTAAAGGAAAAGTCATTCCCTCACAATAGCCATAAGTATTGATTAACACTATTCTACTTTCTGTTTTTTCCAAATTTCCAATATATTATCTCTTCACATAGTCTGTTTTGTTTCCTTAGAATTTCTAATCTTCTTTTTTCTAATTCTTCTGCTTTGCACGGCGATTCGGTTAGAAAATGTAATAAACCCTGTTCATTTTGTAACCCTGTCGCCAAGGCGCTCGCTGGTAAACTTTTTCTTTTTATATCACTTATTATTCCTACATGAAGATCTTTAAAGGCTTCATAGGCTCTCACTTCTATAAATAAATCTCTGTAGAGTTTACAGTAAGTATCGACACATTTTACCGTTAATCGAGGAGGACAAGGCTTAACCATAGTCTCTGTCTGACTCTCAGACTTTTTCTTCATTTTACCTCGCCTAGTCTGATAAAAGAGGGATAATAACAGTCATTGTCCGTCAACTACTTAATTATCTACTCCTCGTTATTAATTTAATCCTGTTTATGCTTGTAATCCCAAAAATCCTGATCCTATTTTCTGAGATGAGAAGGTAATTCAATCTTGGGTAAAATAGGACGAAGATCATCAAAAGAAATCACGCCAAAATTCATAATGGTTGGGATCGGTAAGCTACAATCAATTAAGGTTGTTTTCATTTTATGCTGACATTTTCCCCCATCTACAATCAAAGAAACTTGCTCACCAAACAGTGTTAATGCAGTTTCAGCTTTTGTGGCTTTATAATCTGCTCCTAAACCCGCCGTCGTGCAAACAAGGGGAAAAGAAGATTGTTCAACTAGATGATAAATAAAGTCATCAGGACAAGCAACAAAAATCGTTTTGTATCCTGCCGTGACTTCATCCGAAAGATTGCCTCGGTGGGGAATAATCAAGCTAATCGGGTAAGGAAATTGCTTAATTAAGACGGTCGAGTCTTGACTCAAAACGCCCCATGATTCGACTTTTTGGTAGTTGGTTAATAACGTTAATGGTTGATAAGGATGCCATTTCTTAATTTGATGAATTTTGTTAACCGCTTGAGGATTCAGGGCATCTGCCACTAAAATGTAATAGATGTCGGTATGAATAATTACTAATTCTCCGAGTTTAAGGGAATGAAGAATTTTAGGGACAATCTGCGAAGATTTTGGAATAACTTGGGTCATTTCAGCGTTTTTTAAGAATTTGCGATTTTGTTTTAAGATATCCTTTTGCGGATCTTTAGTTATACAGTAACCATTTTAACTCAATGCAATATTGTCATCATCTTCTGTCTGATGGATGCTTAGCTTATACCTTACCGACGGGTATTCTCGCCCTTTTCGATGGGGTACACGCTTGATGGTAGGCGTTGCTGAATTTACAATCGGTGGATTGACATTTAATGGGTATGGTTTTAAATACTAGGTAGTACATAAATAATCGTATTGAATGTCACAACATTTTTATCGACTTTGAGGAACAAAGAGTACCTTGATGTAATCTAGTTAGGTAGTACCTTAATCTTGTATTTTCTCCTTCCACCCTTGTCAATTGAGTTTTCGGCAAAACTGTGTGCTTTTTGGGGTCAATGGAATTAGCGTAAACACAGTATCCATCGGTTAAATACCTTCGGCTGTTCCATTTTTTGATTCTATTCCATAGAGCCTTCAAAAGTTTGACCACTTCTGTCTCCTATCTGCATGGCTAGGATAACCGGCTTACAGTAGATAATCGCCGTCTATACCCACACTTTATGGATTCTTCCATTAGAAGAGTAACACTTCGGACATTTCATAAAAATTCAATTAACCTTATCTACCCCCGTTTGTCAGTTCGGCAAAACCCTTGTGATTTCAAGATTCTGAAACTCCTTAATCATAAGCGATCGCTGAATGATTTTCGATTAAGAAATTAAAATTCTCGTCAAATCGCTCAACCTGTCTTTTCATAAAGCTTCCAACGATTACTATTTCCGAAAGTGACAGAAGAGGACTACTCTTCAATGATAACTAACCCACTACCAATTCAGCAACGCCCCTGATTTTATAGTACTTACTTCATCATCTGTAAAAGTCAAGAATTAATCGGTAAGCAGATGGTAAAGCAGCTACCTATTCCTAACTGACTGGTGACAGTAATTGTTCCTCCATGATGATTGACGTTTGATTGAACAATTGCTAATCCTAACCCAGATCCACCATCCCAATAAGAGCGCGACGTATCTGCTCTCCAAAATCGCTCGAAAATATGGGATAAATTTTCGGTTGCTATGCCAATTCCTGTATCTTTAATTGAAATTTCAATTGAGGATTTTATCTGTTTTCCCCGGATTTCAATCATCCCAAATTCTGGGGTATAATAAATAGCATTATCGATTAAATTACTGAATAATTTTTCAAGTTTTAAGGAATCTCCAAATATCAATAAAGGCTGAGACAATTTCAGTTGTAAGTCAATCTTTTTTGAATCTATTTTTATTTGATAGAGTTTCAGAATTTTCTGCAAAATAATTTCTAAGTTTACTTGTTCAGTTTTGAGAGTATTAATCTTATCAGCACGAGCTAAGATTAGTAAATCTTCAGTTAAATGAGTCATTTGTGTTGTCGCGCTAGCAATGGCTTCAAAACTTTCTCGATCTATTTTTCTCATGCCTTCTGAATATTTAAGAGAGACAGCAACATTACTGTCAATTACCATCAAAGGATTACGCAGTTCATGGGAAGCATCTGCTGTAAACTGTTTTAACCTTTGAAAACTCTCTTCAATGGGTTGCATTGCCTGACTGGTTAGAATAATACCACCTATACTGCTAATAATTAAAGCAATGATAATAGTAATTCCCAATCCCCAATCTAATTTTTTTAACGTTTCTTCTAATTCTTCGAGAGATTGACTAACTCTTAGGTAACCAATTAATTCCCCAGAATCACTATCAATGACTGGTAAAATAATGCCTTGAATATTAGGATTTCCTAGTTGAATTTGCACTAAATCATCTTGAGAAAAAGGAAGATTTATGACAAAGTTGCCCTGCTTTAAGATAGAGTATCCTTGTCGATCAAACCACTGTAAAGACTGACGGTTATTGAGCAATTTTTGAAATCTAAAATCATTATCAAATTTTAAATGATTGTTTTCCCATTCTGCATTAGCAGCAATTCCCTCTCCTAATGCGGTTAGTTTCGCGATAATTTGTTGTCTTAAAGTATGGGCAAATATGAAGCGAACTCCAATAGCAAAAAATCCTAAAATTGAAGCAAAAATTAACAAGTAGAATACAAGTAAGCGGTAGCGAATATTTTTGAACATAGTTTCCAGAGAAAAGGAAATAATAACTCAATAAACTGATTTTTCAGGAATTGCACTCAAACGATAACCCATGCCATAGACAGTTTCAATAAAAGTTTCAGGACTTCCAGCCGCTTTGAGCTTTTTTCGCAAATTTGTGATGTGAGTTCTCACTGTTTCTTCTCCCGATAAATCATCAAACGTCCAAAGTTTTTCAATAATCGCCGAACGAGTTAAAACTTGATGAGGATTTCTTAAAAAGTATTCTAAAACCATATATTCTTTAGGAGTTAAATTGATTTTATTTTTTGCATAAATTACTTCTTGACTATTGGAATCTAGCTGCAATTTACCATGAATCAATAGGGGAGGTTTAATTTCTGAATACCTACGAGATAAGGCGCGAATTCTAGCGGATAATTCTTCTAACTTAAACGGTTTAACTAAATAATCATCTGCCCCTGCATCAAGTCCCATCACTTTATCTTCAGTGGTATCTCTGGCTGTTAACATCAAGATTAACGCCTGATAATTGCTTTTTCGTAATTGTTGACAAAGGCTTATCCCGTCTAATTTAGGTAGCATCAAATCCAATAAAATTAAATCATATTGAGTTGCTTGTGTGTATTCCCATCCTTCTATTCCATCTTTGGCTAGATCGACAGAGTGATATTGATAGCTTAAATCTTTGGCTAGGGGGTTGGCGATACGATTATCATCTTCAACGATTAAAATTTTCATAAAAATAGATAATTTCTTTAGCTTCTATACATTCAACTATTTTGAGAAAGTTACTCAGACCCTGCTCATCCAGCTAACTTGCCATCCGCACATTATTATTTTATTTCACCTTTAATATCCCTGATTCTTCCCCCGAATCTTTGGGAAAAGTTACGCTTCAATAACAAGAAAATGTGGAAACTATTCAATTTAATTGATCAAATACCACCGCTTTTCAAGGTACTCAAGATAACGAAGGTCAGCCCCTAACATTTAAAATCACATAGGATTCTTCAGATTAAACTTTAGCGATCGCTTTCGAGCCGCCTATTGCCCCCAGAAGAACCTTTACTATTCGTTTAGAAGCTTTAAAAAACCCTTCTCGTGAATTAAGTAGAAGCGATCGCCCTTTCAATCTTCTTAGTCAATTGGCGGTAAAATTCGTTTTTCCGGTTTAAAGCTTAAGTAAATCACTAGGCTAAGGATTATGGAGAGAAAAAGTATACTGGTTCCCACAGTTCCATAGCCAAAGCCTCCATTCCTCGTGGGTTGGGATAGTAAATCACCGATTGATGCTCCAAGGGGACGAGTCAAGATGTAAGCTAACCAGAATGCCAAGATTGCATTCATTTTGAAGTAATAATAACCGACGGTTATGAGTGCAATTGTGATCCCAAATACTAATGCTGAGTTGGCATAACCCAACCCTGAAGCCTCTCCCAAAAGGTCTCCTGCTGAAGTACCCAGCGCAAACGTAAATAAAATAGCTGTCCAGTAGAAAAGCTCTCTTTTAGCTGTGTTAATAGAGTGCATCGCTAATGTCTTTTCCTACTAATACTATATTAATATCAGATTTTGTAAATAAAAGATACCAGATAGTTAAATTATACTATCTGGTATTTAATGTTAAGGTTTTTTCTGCATTAATAAATCGGGGTTGATTTCTTTACCTTGCCAGATAACCAG
>JBGTGT010000122.1:0-47961 GCA_041746575.1 Microcystaceae cyanobacterium | reverse complement strand
CACCTCCCCCCTCTAAAGAAGCCCGCCATGTCCGAACCGCCTTAGAAGAAGCGGATGTCCCCCTCTTCCAAGCACAGATCCGACGGTCAGCCGGATTTGTCAAAGCGATCGCCCAAGGTTTACCCGTCTGTGACCTTCCTGTCAAAGACCGCATGGGTTGGTTAGACTATCAAGCCGTTGGCCACGAAATTCTAGCCATCCTGGCTACCTGAAAGCCTACATTCATGCAATCCTGAAAACCTACAAACCTAAAAGCATACAATCATGGGAACTAATTACAAACAAATCCTCGAACAAGCCAAACAGGAGAAGGACAAAAGCCAGAAGGCAGGAAAGCAGACAAGCCTACCAGAAAACCGACCTGACCCTACCCTTAATCCCAAAAAAGAAGCTGATCAAAAAGATAATGAGGAAACTGTTAACCTCTGCGTTCGAGTCCTCAAATCATGGCGTACCAAGGTTAAAGCCTCTGCCATTAGCCACGACCTTTGAAGCCGTTAATCGGTATATCAAACAGGAAAGATGGGAGGACTAAACCGTTTTTTTGACTCTCAGATGGTTTCTGCCATTCTTCGGTTCGAGTTTCCGATAACCTGATAAGCCCACCTTATCATCTCCGTATTTCTACTCAGAAATAGCCCGAATTTTCATAAGTTTTTCTTAAGCTTTGTCTCATTCACCACGAGAGAATGAGGGTTAGAGCCGATTACAAGATCAAAGAGTAAAGAAGATCATGTATATTTGTTTTTATGAAGGTGAACCGATTCGGACGGGCTGAAATTCCGATCCCTAATTATTATCAACTTAAGCCTTCTTGTCGCCAACCGCAAAGAGCGATGCTACCTACTATGACCCTTAAAAAATCTCTCTTACAAGAAATTGAAGAAATGCCTGAAGATTTCTTACCCGAAATCTGGAAATTTATCGAATATCTTAAATACAAACAGCAACAGAATCAGCTAGAAACCCCCTTACTTTCTGAATCAGCACTCGCTAAAGACTGGTCAACTCTCTCGGAAGATCAAGCATGGCAAGATTTGTAAAAGGAGATGTCGTGATTGTCCCTTTTCCTTTTTCCAATTTAAGCCAAGCCAAACGCCGTCCGGCACTGGTGGTGGCTCAATTAACCGGGGATGATCTCATTCTTTGTCAAATTACCAGTCAGGCCATCTCAGATAGCTATGCTATCTCTATTACAAACACCGATTTTCTCAAGGGCGGACTCAATCGTAATAGTAATATTCGTCCCAATCGGCTATTCACGGCTGACCAATCCCTGATTATCTACAAAGCAGGAACCTTAAAACCGCAAAAGCTAGAGCAAGTCATCAACCAAATTATTGCTATCTTTCAGGGAAATTTCTAATCTTTTGCTATTTTACTCATGAAAGTTAACCGATTCGGACGGGCAGAAATCCTCTCCACACACCAGATAACTCTATTATTCACCGAAGGCTTGACCAAGCCAAGAGATCGGGCGTTATTTGGCGTATGCCTCTATGCGGCCACGCGCATCAATGAAGCTTGTACTTTACTAACAGGCGATGTGATCGGCATCAAAGGCGTAAGGGATAAACTGGTGATCCGTAGCCACAACACTAAAGGAGGCAAAGATACTAGAGAAATTGATATTCATCCCCGTTTACGAGCCTATTTGGAAGAGTATATCGACTCAGGCTTTGACCGCAAAAAACCTTATCTATTTCCCGGACGACATGGACGTGGCCATATCCAAAAGGGCAGTGCCGACTATATTCTGCGACAAGTCTGTGAAAAACTAGAATGGGAAGGGATTTCAACTCATAGTTTTAGAAGGTCGGCCTTAACCCAGATGAGCGATGCTGGCGTTCCTTTGCGCCATATTCAGGCGATTTCAGGTCATCGTTCCCTCAGTGCCTTGGAACGGTATCTAGGGGTGACAGACCAGCAGAAACAGTCAGCGATCCATGCTCTTGATTTTTAGCAGTATGTTTGGTTTTAAGCTCTTTTTGCTTTAAAACCTGACCGATCTCCCTGATGCAAATTAATGAGTCCCTCAATTTCATTTAGATTGACTAACTGAAGCCATCCACTTCCGTTTACTTCATCCATCTCATCTTGACCTTCCCAAGTAAAAGAAAATCGCTCTTTCTCGCTTATTTGTTCTAAATACCCATCGAGATAACCAGTTACTAAGCCAAATTGAAACTCTCCCATATTGTTAGCTTGAATTTCTACATAAGCTTGAGTTTCCATATTGAAATAATCTTCATCCCACATTTCCATCTCATAGATGTGCCATAGCCCCATAAAAGGATGCTCCGCTTCGTTTTTGGTCAGTCTGGTTACGCCCATTTCTCGATGCTTCCAAGTGAATACGACCTAATCTTAGCTGGTTTGTACAGTCGATTAAAGGATTATCATAATCTGCTCGTTGATTCGACTTAGACATTAGACACCACTTGTTCCCCTTTAAACGGTTTCAAAGTAGCCAAAGCTTCCCTTGGAGTCCCAAAATCTCCAACCTCCTTGGGAAACTTTACCTTCTCTCCCCCATAAACCCGTTTAACTAAATTCATCACCTCACCCACAACATGCTGATTAAATTGGAATAGTTCGCCAAATGCTGGTTCATAAGTAATAATTTGCAATTCTTTCTCATCAATCTGGTCAAATTGACGAGAAAAAGTAAAACAATGCCGCTTAGAATCTATCTCCAAAACAACATCAAGAGAATCACTATTAGGAATCGGTTTAATGTTTAAAACTTGAGTTTTCATAACTTTTTGACATAAATGCCCTGAAGCGTCCAGCAATTTAAAAATTCCTCTGGTTCTATTTTATACCTTGTCCCCTCCCAAGGATCTCGAATCCTAATTCTTCCTTCCCCATCGTATCCATCAACCACCACTAAATGTCCCAAACGTTTCCCCGTCTCCCTTAATTCCGCTATCCAACTCCCCGTCGAAATTAACACCGCCAATACCTCAGCTTCCTCTGCTCCCTCAATGGCAAACCCACCCCCTATCCACATTCGTTCGCCAAGACCCGCTAACTGATTTAAAACCTGTGCCAGAGCTTGAACATTGACAGGAACACCCGTTAGTTGGGCAATAACCTCTTGAGAAACGTTACTAATCCCAAAATCCCTCAATAACATTTCAGCACAAGCCGGGCCACAAGAAACCGCATCCTGTTGTTGAATGACCGATACATCAGTAACTTCATCAATAATCTGCCAATAACCGCCAGCACCCGATAAAAAAAGGCTCTCATCCTCATTATTCACCCTTTAAAGCTTTTCCCTCCTTAAAATCTTAAACCTACTATTGGGACTTAAACGATAACAAGAGTAAAATTAGGGTATAACTCTCTTCTGTCACTCTCCGAATTAGGCAAGTAGTAAATAAAGTAAATTATGGAGAAAGATGAAATGGTTTAAATCCATCACAGTCGTTACACTTAAAACGTTGTTTGCCGTAATGACTATGTCCATTTTTAACGATAGCTTTAGCTTGACAATTAGGACAAAGCATAAATTCTTGTTTTGATAGTAGTTCGCTCTCCTTTATCATTACTATGCACGACTACCCATTTTTTAACCCTGTCGCCAAGGCGATCGCTAGTAAACTTTTCCTTTTTATATCACTTATTATTCCTACATGAAGATATTTAAAGGCTTCATAGGCTCTCCCATCTCCAATAATAACCCTCTTCTGTCACTTTCCGAGTATTATGAATAAAAGAATCAAAAAATAAAACGCTACAACCTAGGGAGAGCGATGGAAGGAGAATTACAAATCCTAAAACATTTGGCAAGAGATGCTGATCCAACAGTGGGAATCATAGATGAATATTGTGCCGAGTATAAAGACCTTTTTAAAGAAGTAAGAAATTATGAATGCTTCAAATATTTACATTTAGGAATAACTTCACCCATAAAAAGAAAATCCTTGCCAGAGATAGTCAAAGTGGTTAGCCTAAATTCTGCACAGTCCTTACATCATTTTATAGCCAATTCAGATTGGTCTGTCAATAAATTAAAAGAGATTAGATTAAAGAAAATCAAGAGAGCATTAAAGGGAAATCCGATTATTGTAGTAATAGATGAAACCGGAGATAGAAAAAAAGGCAAGAAGACTGATTATGTAGCCAGACAATATTTAGGGAGTGTAGGAAAAGTAGATAATGGGATAGTTTCAGTCAATGCCTATGGGGTTTACTCTAATATAACCTTTACCTTAATACTCAAAGTATTCAAATCGAAAGGAACCTTAAAAGAAGGAGACAGATACAAAACTAAAATAGAGTTAGCTTCAGAAATCATGACAGAATTAATTGATGAAGGCTTTAATATTGAACGGGTACTGGCAGATAGTTTGTATGGAGAAAGTAGCCAATTTATTAGCAAATTAGTTGAATATAAATTAAATGATGTTGTGGCAATTAGAAGTGATCATGGAGTCTGGCTCCCTTCTAAGCAGAGGGTTAGGGCGAATAGGTGGTGTAAATTTGAAAGAACATTTAGTAATCAAAAATCAGAAACTAGATATATTAGAGAAATAATTTATGGGAAAAAAAGAGCTATAACTTACTAGGAAATAACAACTGACCCAGAAACAATGCCAGAAAATTCTACTTCTTTTATAATGACAAATATCTAGGGAAATCTCGAGAAAACTTTGGGCGACCTCTATGGATTAAGAACATGGGTAGAATAGGGTTTTCGCCAGTGTAAACAGGAATTGGGGTGGACAGATTATCGGTTTACTCATTTCAAAGATATTGAGAAATGGTGGGAAATTATTTTTTGTGTTTACACAATGATTAGTTTAAATTGTCCAGCTTTTTTATCCTTAAATCAATCAGGTCAAATTCAACCAGATGGACAAGAAATTAATTCTGTTAATTGTTCTAAACATAAACAATGGAATCCTGAAAGCGGCTGGAAGAATGCTCTAAATAATCTTCGCCTAATGGTTCAATATGCGTGATTTCTCCTTGGCTAGATAGTTTTCCCAATGCCAATTTATTGCTTGGCTTTAATCAACTCATTAGTGCAATATAATAAATGGATTTAAACCATTTTATCTTTCTGCATAATTTACTTTATTTACTACTTGCCTAATTCGGAGAGTGACAGAAGAGGGATAACTGATATTATTTTACCCTTGGGGCGGAGGAGTATTTAACCATCCTGCACTTAGAACAATCGTAAGTGCGATAAAAATTGTTCCCAGTGTCCAAGTGATCTGATTTAGGGTTTTTTCAGCACTTTTTGCGCTGGTAAATAACTGTGCTTGTCCGCCAATGCCCCCAATACCGTCTCCTTTAGGGGAGTGTAATAATACCAAAACAATTAAGAGGGCAGCCGAAACTGCCCAAAGAATTTCCAGTAAAGTCGTTAGTGTCATGTTTTTAATATCTTGATCGGTTTAGGATCTAGGATAACATCAAACTACAAAGAAACCTTAATGGGGGTACGGCTCCTTTTCACCTCGTAAGGTGACGGCATAATTAAACACTGTCCTGTCATCTCATCGGGTTGAGAAATTCCTAAAATATGCAAAATCGTTGGGGCAACATCCGCCAGCCGGCCATCCTCTCGTAGGGCGACGTGACTGCCGTGTCCGGTAATTTTCCGTCCTTCTCCCTCAATCAGAATAAAGGGGACAGGATTGGTCGTGTGGGCAGTCCAAGGATTCCCTGCCTCATCGGCCATGTATTCCGCATTGCCGTGATCGGCGGTAATGAGAGTCGTGCCGCCCATTTGACTGATACTTTTAAGCAAGCGTCCTAAACAGCGATCAACTGTCTCAACCGCTTCAATGGCGGGTTCTAGTTTGCCCGTATGACCGACCATATCTGGATTGGCATAATTAATCACGACGAAGGAATAAATGCCTTTTTCGATGGCTTGACAAGCTGTATTTGTCACTGCTTCTGCAGACATTGCCGGGGCTTGATCGTAGGTACTCACCATCGGACTACTGATCAGTTCTCGATCTTCTCCTTCAAAGGGCTTTTCTAAACCCCCGTTAAAGAAATAGGTCACATGGGGGTATTTTTCTGTTTCTGCGGTGCGGAATTGGCGTAATCCGTGGTTGGCAATAATTTCCCCTAAGATATTGGTCAGATTTTGCGGCTCAAAAGCCACTTTAACGGGAAGTCGAGGATCGTATTGAGTGAAGGTGACAAAACTGAGGGGCTTAATCAATGTACGCTCAAAATCATCGAAATCAGGCATAGTTAAGGCATAACACAGTTGTCTTGCCCGGTCAGGACGAAAATTAAAGAAAATGATTCCATCTCCTTCTTTAACTGCACCGGGAGCAACACGAGTCGGCAAGATAAATTCGTCGGTGATCCCTTGATCGTAAAAATCTTGAACAATCTGCATCGGAGAACGGCCGTCCTTAACTCCATCTTGGGTAAGAACATCGTAGGCTTTTTTAACTCGATCCCAACGATGATCTCGATCCATTGCGTAATAGCGACCGCTAATAGTGGCGATACGCCCCATTTCTAGCTCATTGAGTCGGTTTTGAAGCTTATTAATGGCATTAATTCCTTCTGTCATATTTGTATCCCGTCCATCTGTAATTGCATGAATACAAACATCTGTTTGTCTTTTCAACTGGGCAAAATCCAGCAAACCCAAAAGATGGTTTAGATGGGAATGGACTCCCCCATCGGAACAAAGTCCAATTAGATGTAGTGTGCCGTTTCTGCTCTGAATTTCATCAATCAAACTTAATAGAGCAGGATTATTAAAAATAGACTTATCTTCGACCGCATCCGATATTCTTACTAATTCTTGGGGAACGACACGCCCTGCTCCTAAGTTTAAATGCCCCACCTCAGAATTCCCCATTTGCCCGCTAGGCAATCCTACATCTTTGCTGGAGGTACGAATGAAGGTTCGGGGGTAGACATCCCACAGACTACTTATCACGGGGGTTTTTGCCAGTGCAATGGCGTTATTCTGGGTAGCTTCACGATACCCCCAACCGTCTAGGATTACTAGCACCACGGGAGATACAGGTGCTTGTGCCATAGTGATTTCCCCTATTTAAGTTATCTTGATTATGCACTTTGATAATATCATTCACTTCTCTTTCTGGCCTAGTTTTTCTCTGTTGTGTCAGCAAATCTGGTTATAAGTGGCAGAAGTGAGCGCAAAGGTTCAAGATTATCCACAAGGTTGATTCTGTTATTTTGTAAAGAGATTGCCCCATAGGGTTCGTGGCGTTGCTGAACTTTATTTTTGGACTAATCTTTCTCATTTTGCATTTTTTCTGGTTCTAACACTGAATGAAATAACGCTTCATACCGATCAAGAGCCAAATCAAAAGCGTAAGTTTTTTCTGCGTATAATCTTCCTTCTTTGCCTAATTTTTCTATTTTCTCAGGATGATGATAAAAGTCTAAAATTGTTTTGGCGAGAATATCGGCATTTTCTGGGGGAATCACGACCCCTCCTCCACTTTTGTTAATTGCTTTTGCAGCTGTTCCCTCTTCAGGTACAGAGGCAATAATGGGTCGACCACTAGCTAACAATACTTGAATTTTAGAAGGCATATTGAAGGCAATCACATTTTGCTTTTGAATAACCATCGATACATCGGCGGCAGACAACATTTCCGGCAATTCATGACGAGGTTGAAAAGGCAATAAGGTAACGTTCGTTGCGTCTTTTTTTTCACTATGCTTTCTAAGACGGTTTAAGGCTTCTTTTTTGCCCACAATTACAATGGCTATCTCAGGAATATGGGTGAGTTGACTGGCAGCCTCAATGAGGGTTTCTAAGGGTTGAGTAAGGGCAATATTTCCTGAATAAAGAACGATAAATTTGCCGTCTAAGTGATTGGCATGGCGAAATTCATTATTTTCTTTAGGTAGAGGACGGACGAAGTTAATATCTACCCAATTTGGCACTTCAACGATTTTGTCTTTTTCAACTCCTTTGGCTAATAAATTTTGGGTAAATACATCGGCAATCACACTGATTTTTGTAGCTGTTGCGTAGGCAAATTGCTCTAGTTTTTCAAAGACTTTAATTAACTTTTGATTGCTAATTAAGCCGACATGGACGGCTGCATCGGGTAAAATGTCTTGTAAATTTAAAATAATCGGAACTCGGTAAAGCCATCCTACTAAAGCTGCAGGAAGACAAACGGGTAGTCCTGGAATGGTCAATAAGATAATATCGGGACTTTCTCCTTTGAGGGCTTGAAATAAGCTAAAAAACAGGAAGCTCAGTTCAAATAAGGCTCGATGAATAAAGCCCCGCTTTTGATTCACCCAAACATAACAACGCTGAATTTTAACCCCATTTTTTTCTTCTGTTAAAAACCATTTTCCTTGATATTCAGGTGAAATTTCATTGGCAGGGTACCAAGGCATGGCCGTAACCACTCGAACGCTATGGCCTCGCTGAACTAATCCTTCCGCTAATTCGGTCATTAAAGGTGCAATACCAATGGGTTCAGGATAATAATTATATGAATAAATAAGGATGCGCATATTCTGATTTGAATCAGTTAACAAAGTGATAGAGAAGGGAAAATGACATTTGTAAAGTCTATTGGTGAACGTTAAACTTTACCACCAAAGGTTTGCCTCGTGACTGAGATTCTATCAGACTCAATCGAATTTGTCATTGATTTCAGACACAATTGCGCTATAAGCGAGGTAAAGATAAAGAACGATAGTCCAAAGTTGACCGTCAGTCGAGTGTAAACTCTGATCGCGTCAAATGTCTTTATGGGAAGTGTCTATCAAAACGATCAAAAAAGCCACAGGGCAGACTATATAGGAAAGTGTAAAAACCAAACTCAGGAGTTTGACCGATTTTTTAGATTGGGATCTGAATAACTAAGATTCTCATACTTAGACTTATTTGTCGCTCCTATTGTTTAACAAATACTCCATTTTCAAGAGCGATCGCTTTTTTAGAAGGTTACATTTATGATTTTTTATGATGAAAAGACAATTTCTTTTTAAAGATCCTGAACTTTTCCAGCTTGAAATAGGCGTCCAATCACTTCCTCAATGGGAGGATCAGTAACATTTAAATCGATAACATCCAACTGAGCTAAAATGCGAGAAATGGTCGGTGTTAACGCTTCTTGTTCAACGATAAAACGAACTTCTTTTCCTTCTACCGTTTCAAGGTCACCAAAGGGTTTTAATTGCTCACTAGATAAGGCATTTTTGAGTTCGACTTTTACTTCTCGGTAGGGAGCAAATCGATTTAAAAGGGCTTCTAGTTGACCATCATAAATTAGATGACCTTGATGAATTAATAAAACACGTTTACATAAAGCAGTGATGTCAGCCATATAATGACTGGTTAACAAAATGGTCGCATTATATCGCCGATTATACTCTTTTAAAAAAGCCCTCACTGCTGCTTGTGCGTTGACATCTAATCCTAATGTGGGTTCATCAAGGAATAATACTTGAGGATAATGCAGTAAAGCGGCCAGTAATTCAGCTTTCATGCGTTCTCCTAAAGAGAGTTTGCGAACAGGCTGAGTTAATTTAGCCTCTAAAGACAACATTTCCACTAATTCTCCCAATCGTTGTTGAAATTGTTTTTCAGGAATCTCATAGACGGCGGCATTAATGCGAAAGGAATCAAGGGCTGGTAAGTCCCAAAGTAATTGTTGCTTTTGCCCCATAACAAGGCTTATTTTTCTTAAAAAGGGAGGTTTACGCTCAAAAGGAATATATTTGACGACTTCAATATTTCCTCTAGAGGGATGAATTAATCCGGTGAGCATTTTTAGGGTAGTGGTTTTGCCTGCGCCGTTAGGCCCTAAAAATCCAACCATTTCGCCTTCTTCAATAATAAATGAGACATTTTTAACGGCTTCAATTTCACGGTATTGACGGTTAAAAAAGTGATTAAATGTGCCTTTGAGTCCACTTCCTTTAACGGCAACGGGATAAACTTTTGTGAGGTGTTCAACGGTAATAATTGACATGACAAGATGATCTCTTTGATAATTTAATGATGGTTTTTAGGATCTAAAATATCCCTTAAGCCATCGCCAATATAATTAATACTCAGAACGGTCAAGAAAATAGCTAATCCTGGAAATAAAGCCATGTGAGGTGCAGAAGTTAAATGATCTTTAGCGGTATATAACATTTGTCCCCAAGTGGGAACATCTGGCGGAAAGCCTAGTCCCAAAAAACTTAAAGTTGACTCAGTAATAATGGCGTTACCAACGGCTAAAGTGGCGGCGACAATAATGACACTTAATGTATTAGGAAGAAGATGAAATAAAATAAGTCTATAAGGGGGTGCGCCTAGCGCATAAGCGGCGGTCACAAATTCCATTTCTCTTAACTTCAAAAAATTAGCTCTAACTAATCGTGCGACTGACATCCAATTTAGACCACCAATCACAACAACCACTAACAAAAATATACCAAACTCTGCGCCAACAATCGTTTTAAAGGTATCCCGAAACAAATATACGATTAAGAGTAACAAAGGAAGCTGAGGAAGGGACAAAAAAAGATCGGTAAGCCGCATTAATAGCGTGTCAATGAGGCCTCCATAAAATCCAGCAATCGCACCAATAAGTGTTCCTACGCTAATTGATACCAGCATAGCCGTAATTCCAACGGCAAGGGAAATTCTACCACCAAATAAAATTCTAGCCAGTTGATCTTGTCCTAAATCATTAGTTCCCAAAGGGTGATTAAAATTGGGAGATAAACTGCTTTTACTGAAATCAATTTTATCAATAGAAATATTATAAAATAAGGGCAAAATAACGACACTTGCAATGATTAAACTTAATAAAATCAATCCGATAGTGAATAAGGTGTATTGTTTAAATATTTTTTGTTTTTGCATTATCAAACGTTTAATCATCTTTGTTTAGTAGAATGTGCCCTTAGCTGAAAAATTTATTTTATACAACTATATAAACGTAATTAAAAGACTGATAATAATTAAAGTGATTAATAACCCGACGCCTCGATGACGATTTAACCAAGTTTGTGCTTGCTTAAATATATTATTAGAAGATAAGGGTTGATTAGTAGCTTGATAGGTTGGCGCTATTTCAGGAGATTGATATAAACTGCACTGTTTCGCATAAGGCCGCTGAGGAAAATTGCAAGTATCGTCGGTGTGATAGAGACAAGTATCACATAGGAATTCGGTGTCAGCTGCTTGATACAATGTTATGCCGGGATGACCATAAGCTTTGAAAATGGTGCCACAAAAAGAACATTTTATTGCTTTTGAGGAAATAGGTTGATGGCAGTTAGGACAAGTGGACATTCTTCAAAATATATGAACGCATCATAACTATTATGACATGAAAGACGATGCACTAACAAAATTGCTTTTCTTTCGTTGCCAAAATGTGAGACAATAAAAAAGATATTTAATAATTAAATGAATTATGAAACGTTCTTGGTTATTTAGCTGTTTTTTACTGTTCACGCTGTTTCTTAGCAGTTGCACCACCGCATTAAGTAGCGTGCAAAGTTATGTGGATACTAAAGATGGGTATCAATTTTTCTATCCTAGTGGATGGATTCAAGTAGCGACGAGTAAATCGGCTCAGGGTGTGGATGTAATCTTTCGAGATTTAGTGGAACAAACAGAAAATTTAAGTGTTGTTATTAACCCTATTCCTAACGAGCAAACACTCGAAAATTTGGGGACAGCATCAGAAGTAGGTTATCATTTTTTACAACAAGTTAATGCTAATTCCGCTTTGAATCGAGAAGTCGAATTAATCAACGCACAACGCTACGAATCTGAAGGTAAAATCTATTACAATTTGGAGTACGATGTTAAATCATCTGACCAAGAAAACCGTCATGATTTAGCGAGAATTGTAATCAACAGAGGAAAGCTTTATACTTTTGATCTTTCTACTCCCCAGACTCGCTGGTCAACCGTTAAACCGCTTTTTGAAAAAGTTTTACAATCTTTCCAAGTCTATTAATGTTAACAATTTATAGCCACGATGACCCCTTTTATACTAGCCTCCGCCTCTCCTGCCCGTCGTAAACTATTGCAAATGGTTGGTATTAATCCGATTATTCGCCAGAGTGGCTTCGATGAATCTCAAATTACCCTTAATGATCCAGTTGCATTGGTACAAACCTTAAGTCAGTGTAAAGCACAAAAAGTTGCCAATCAAGTCACAGAAGGCTTGATTTTAGGCTGTGACTCTGTTCTGGTAATCAACGGTCAAATTTATGGCAAACCAGACTCACCCCAAGAAGCGATTAAACGATGGCAAAAAATGCGAGGTAATAGAGGAACTTTATACACTGGACACACTTTAGTTGATCAAAAACATAAGAAAATACTGATTAAATGCGGTATCACTCAAGTTTATTTTGCTGACATTAAAGAGACTACAATTCAGGCTTATATCGATACGAAAGAACCGCTTAGTTGCGCAGGAAGTTTTGCTTTAGAAGGCAAAGGAGGATTATTTGTTGAAAGAATTGAAGGATGCCATAGTAATGTCATTGGACTCAGTTTACCTTTATTACGGCAAATGTTAGCTGATTTAGGTTATGATGTTGAGGATTTTTGGCATTGAAATAGTTTTCTATGAGAAAATTTCTTAATTTTATTAAAGGTTATGGCTAAGCTAACGCCTGGATTACAAAAAATCGTTAAAAATATTAGTTGGTTATTAGCTGAAAGAATATTAATTATTATATTGTCTCTATTAATTAATATTTATGTGATCAGATATCTAGGCGCAGAGGATTTTGGAAAATTAAGTTATAGTACGAGTTTTGTCGGTCTTTTTCTGGGCGTTTCTAAGCTCGGATTAGATGATATTGTTGTTAAACAGTTAGTTGAAAAAAACGATCAAACAAAAGCAATTTTAGGAAGTAGCTTTGTTCTTAAAGTTTTAGGAAGTATAACAGCAATCGTCTTAATTTCTTTTACAATTTTTAAGGTAAATTTAGATTCTTCAATTCAAACTATGACAATTTTGATAGGAATTGGCTTGATTTTTAGTGCTTTTGATGTCATTGAGTTGAGTTTCCAATCTAAAGTTGCTTCTCAAGATATTGCACGGATTAAAATGATTCAATTTGTGATTAGTTGCTTGTTAAGGTATTTAGCCGTTGTTTTTCGATTACCACTGATTATTTTTGCTGGATTGATCGTTTTTGATAGCTTTATAAAATCGTTAGGATTTGTAGGAGTTTACTTGAAAAAATTCGATTCTAATTGGCCATGGAAAATGACATCTTCATGGTTATGGTATTTATTGAGGCAATCTTATCCTTTAATTATTTCAGCCGTTATGGTAACTATTTACTTTAAAATTGATCAGATTATGCTAGGGAATTTATTGGGCAACAAAGCAGTCGGTTATTATGCGGTAGCTGTGCGACTCTCTGAGCTTTGGTACTTTATTCCAGTGGCAGTCTGTGCTTCTCTATTTCCGAGTATTTTAGTAGCTAAAAATAGATCCTCTCGGTCATACATTTTTAAGCTACAATTGCTTTACGATTTAGTAGCGTGGCTCGCCATTCTAATTGCTATTGCGATGACTTTTCTGTCTCAGCCGTTGATCATATTATTAGTCGGGGAAAGTTACAGAGTTTCTGGACAAATTTTGATGATTCATATTTGGGCAAGTTTATTTGTTTTTTTAGGTTTGGCCGGCCATCAATGGTTAATTGCAGAAAATTTTACGGCTTTTAGCTCTTTAACTACGTTTTTAGGGGCAGCTTCTAACGTTATTTTAAACTTTTTTCTGATTCCTAAATATGAAGGAATCGGAGCGGCTATTGCAACTATTATTGCTTATGGTATTTCATCTCATTTAACATTTTTAATTTATCCGTTAACTAGACAAAATGGATTAAGATTGACAAAGGCATTGTTAATTCCTTTTCGTTTTCAACAAAATTTAATTTATTTTAAATTATTAAAAACAAGATTAAGTTTATGATAAAAACACCTGTTGTTTTCATTATTTTTAATCGTAAAGAAACGACTAAGCGCGTTTTTCAGGCAATACGCAAAGCACAGCCTACCCAACTCTTAGTTATTAGCGATGCACCTCGCCTTCACTATCCTGATGATATCAAAAAATGTGAAGAAACTCGGAATATTATTAATGCAGTAGATTGGAAGTGTGAGGTTTTGACAAATTATGCTTCGGTTAATTTAGGCATCAGGAAAAGATTAGAAACAGGTTTAAATTGGGTATTTCAACAAGTCGAAGAAGCAATAATTTTTGAGCATGATTGCCTGCCTCATCCTAGCTTTTTTCCATTTTGTGAAACCTTATTGCAATATTACAAAAATGATAACCGAATTATGCACATTGGCGGTAATAATTTTCAGTTAGGTTATTATCAACCCAAGGAAAGTTATTATTTTTCTCATTATACTCATATTTGGGGTTGGGCAACTTGGCGACGAGCTTGGCGATATTATGACGCTAAGATGAAACTGTGGGAGCAAGTCAAATTAGAGAGATGGCTCGAACAGTTATTAGTTAATCCTCAAACGCTGAAATACTGGAAGACGATTTTTCAAAAAACACATGATTACAAGATCGATACTTGGGATTATCAATGGACATTCGCTTGTTGGTTACAAGGAGCTTTATCAATTGTGCCTAGTGTAAATTTAGTAAGTAATATCGGTTTTGGAAAAGAAGGGATTTACACATTGGATTCTGATGATATTTTAGCTAATTTGCTCACTCAGGAGATGACTTTTCCCTTACATCATCCCAACTTTATGATTCGTCATAGAGAAGCGGATCAGTTTACCCAGAATAACATTCTTCAAAGAAGTTTTATTGCTAAACTAAAAGCAAAAGTAAAAAAACGATTAAAGTTAAGTTTTCTGTGAGGAGATTTCAATTATGAAAAATATTCAATCATTAAAGTCACAAATTAATCGCTTTTTAAAAAAGTTTGGCTATGAAATTCGTCACTATCAATATTCTTATCCTAGCGACTTTGAAGATTATATTATTAAAATTATTAATAAAGTAAATTCCTATACAATGACTTCAGCAGAGCGAATTTCTGCTTTATGCAAAGCGGTAGAATATATCAGCAAAAATAATATCGCTGGTGCTATTGTAGAGTGTGGGGTATGGCGAGGAGGAAGCATGATGGCAGTTATTGAAACTTTGATATACCTAAATGATTATAACCGAAAACTTTATTTATTTGATACCTTTGCAGGAATGACGGAACCCACGCAAAAAGATCGAGATTTTCAGGGTAATTTGGCTCAAAATCTTTTAGAAAAAACGTTGAAAAACGAAAATAATCTTTTATGGTGCCACACCTCTTTAGAAACAGTTAAACAAAATATCAATCAATTGAAATATGATGGCAATAAAATTCATTTTATTGAAGGAAAAGTCGAAGAAACCCTTCCTCAAAACGCACCTGAAGAAATCGCTTTACTGCGATTAGACACAGATTGGTATGAATCAACTCGTCACGAACTTATTCATTTATTTCCTCGTCTTGTTTCTGGGGGAGTAATCATTATTGATGATTATGGCTATTGGCAGGGGGCGCGTCAAGCAGTTGACGAATACATTGAGCAAAATAAAATTTCCCTTTTACTCAATCGTATTGATAATACGGGAAGAATTGGAGTAATTTTAAAGTAAATGTGATAACCACTCTTTATTTCTAAGAATATGAAATTAATTAATTTAGGTTGTGGGAATGTTTTTCATCCAGACTGGATTAATCTTGATTTAGCACCTAGTCATGCTCAAATTATTGCCTGTGATATCCGCCAAAATCTCCCCTATCCTGATAACTTTTTTGATGCTTGCTATAGCTCTCACGTCATCGAACATTTGAAACCTGAAATTTGCCATCAATTTCTGAGAGAATGTCAGCGAATTTTAAAACCCAACGGTATTATTAGGGTTGTTGTTCCTGATTTAGAAGCGATCGCTAAAACCTATTTGTCTATCTTAGCAAAGATTGAGAAGGGTGATACAAGTGCGGAAGCCAACTATGATTGGATTCTACTAGAACTTTATGATCAAACCGTTCGGACTTTTTCAGGAGGGGCAATGAAACCCTTTTTAATAAATCCTAATCTTCAAAATAAAGACTTTGTTTTATCTCGTATTGGACAAGAGGCTAATTTTTATTTTAGTTCTACGAAAAAAGCAGAGATAGGGTGGCAAAAAAAGCGTCATAAATCTTTAAGTTGGTGGTTGAGAAAAATTCAACTCATGTTAGCCCAGTGGTCTGTTAGAATGATTGCAGGAAAGTCAGCAGAACGAGGATTTAAAGAAGGAATTTTTCGGGATTCTGGTGAAATTCATCACTGGATGTATGATCGATTTTCTTTGCACCGTCTTCTTCGTCAGACGGGCTTTATCAATATTGAAATTTGTAACGCTGATGAAAGTCGAATTCCTCATTTTAAACATTATGATTTAGATACAATACAAACAATGATTCGTAAACCTGACTCTTTATTTATAGAAGCACAAAAACCTCAACTGAATTTTATTTTATAATTGTTATTCAAACTCAAATGTTATGAAAATTACCTTACTGAATTATTCGACTGGACTAGGAGGAGCGTCTATCTCAGCTTACCGTCTTTATCAAGGACTCAAACCGCTTAATCCTGAAACCTTTATGATAGTTGGTATTAATGATAAAGAAAATCCTGAAGTAATTGCACCTAAAAGTCGTTTTGATAAAGCTTGGATAAGACTTGCGCCGATGTTAGATGAAATTCCCAAAAGATACTATCGACAGCGAAAAATGACTCCTTATTCATTGCAGTGGATTCCGGATAGACTTAATCAGAAGCTAGAAAAAATAGAGCCTGATATTATTAATCTTCACTGGATTACGAGAGGATTTATGCAAATCGAAACTCTCAAAAAAATGGCTAAACCCATTGTGTGGACATTGCATGATATGTGGGCATTTACGGGAGGATGTCATTACAGTAGTAACTGTCAAAGATATAAAGAATCTTGCGGAAGATGTCCTCAATTAAGTAGTAATCAATTGTGGGATCTTTCTCACTGGATATGGCAAAAAAAACAGAAAGCTTGGTCATCTTTAAATCTAACTTTAGTTTCTCCCAGTCAGTGGTTAGCAAATTGTGCTCGCCAAAGCTCGCTTTTTCAGAACTTACCGATTAACGTAATTCCTAATGGAATTAATACTCAAATTTATCGAAAAATTGATAAAATAATCGCTCGAAATCTTCTTAATTTTCCTCAAAATAAATTGTTAATTTTATTTGGCTCAGTCAATCCCAATAGTGACCCAAGAAAAGGATTTCATTTACTTTTATCAGCTTTAAAAAGCTTAAGCCAATTAGCGCAGTTGCAAGAAATTGAAATTGTCGTTTTTGGAGACTACCAACCTAATAATCATCTTGATATTGAACTCCCATTTAAAACTTGTTATCTTGGTAAACTAAATGATGATATATCATTAGTTATTGCTTATAATACTGCTGATGTTTTTGTTGCGCCTTCTTTAGAAGATAATTTACCCAATACTATCTTAGAGGCTTTAGCTTGCGGGGTACCTTGTGTCGGTTTCCAAATTGGAGGGATTCCTGATATGATTGATCATAAAACTAATGGTTATCTGGCTCAACCCTACGAAATTTTCGATTTAGCGAAAGGAATTCAATGGGTTTTAGAAAATCAAGAACGTAGGAATCAATTAAGCCAGTCTGCTCGTCAAACAGTTCTTAATAAGTTTACCCTTGAGCAACAAGCACATCGTTATTTATCGTTATTTCAAACCCTTGTTTATTAAAAAAGAAATATGAGTTTTCTAAGAGAAATTAGCTCAGTAATAAACTATCTCCTTCTTATTTTTGTACCGTGTTACTGTTTGTATCGCCTTAAGAAAAATTTTTATAGTTTGATTAATCCCAGTTTTTACTTATTACTTTTATCCTATCTTTATTTAACAATTTCTAGCACTTTTCTTTACAATTACATTTACCTTGTGAGAAATATAGAGCCATGGTTCACAACTTTTTCCGATGAATCTATTCAAACGACAAGTCTTATCTGTAATTGGTTTACTTTTGTTTTTCTAATTTTTTATATATTTTCTCAAGAACCTAAAAGTGTCAAGTTATCTTTTTATCCTCAGAAAATAACCTATCAAATCGCAATAATATTGACAGTTCTTATTTCTATTATATTTACATTTATACTAATTGATAAAGGGGGAGAATTACAAGCGATTCAAGGGAGACACGAAGCTTTAGTATTTTTTTCTGATAAAATTTTAGTGACGTATCAGTATCCTTATTTGCTCTATTTTTTATTAGCCTCTTTATCAGTAATAACGTGGCGGAGTCGTAATTTCAAATGGTATTTCGTCTTGATTATTCCTATGATCACTGAATTGCTCTCAAGAGGAAGAGATTTATCTTTTCTAATTTTAGTTTATACCTATCTTAACTATGTTGCAATCAGCCGTAAACCTAGATTCTTAATAATTACTTGCATTGGATTGGGGTTAACTGCCACGGTATTTTTTCGCTCAAGAGAATTTCACCTTGATCAGATTGGTGATATTTTAATTTATCTTTTCGGCGAAATTTTTGCAACTCGACTTACGACAATAATTACCTATGATCATTTTTTAGCTTCTGGAAATTTAGGAAATTTTTTACTGTATTCAATTCTTAATGTTTTTCCTTCACCCATTACTAATTTTTGGGTAGATACACCGAGAAATTATGTTTACTACTTACAAGATTTTTATCGTTATCATCTTGTCTATTCTAATTCGGGTTTAGCGGGTAATATCGCCTCTGAAAGCTTATACTACGGAGGGATTTCTTTTGCTTTAATAACACCCATTATTATAGGTACTATTATGGAATGTATCAACCGACTTAAAATTTACCAAATATTTCCCGGATTTATTTACTGTTGCTTTTTAATCGCAAAACTGCGAATTTTTATTCGGATTGGTTTCTATGATTCTTTTTTCTCTTTAGTAACCTTTATGCTTTTTTATCTATCTTGGATAGTAATTTTAGAATGGAATAATAAAAGGATATCTTATTCTCAAAAATATTATCAAGAAAATGATTTTAAGCCATAGATTTCTTGAAAATACTAAACGCTGTTTTTAAATGCCAGCTCAATTTACGCTTTACTCCTTATTAAAAAAATGGCAACCCACCAGCAAAATTTGATGCTTTTAACGCTAGCGTATCCTCCTGCATCCGGCGGGGCATCAATTTATACTCAATTATTAACGAAAGGATTATTACAACAAGATTTCAGAGGAAAGATCGTTGTTTTAGCTGAAGCATATCCTCGGTTGCCTCAGCAGGAAATATTGCTTAATCAAAGATTATATTTATGGCGAATCTTCCCTTTCCGCTCCGAACTTTCTCGCAAAGACATACAAAGATATTTCAAGTATTTATATTTAAACGTTAAGTTTTTAAATATTTTTAATTTGATTACAAAATTTGAAATTACTCATTTAATTGTTCATTGCCATTATTATTATCGTCCTTCTATTCTACCGCTTCTAATCCGTTGGCTTAAAATGACGACTTCGATTAAATTAATTTTAGACGTCCGAGATCCTAAACTATCGAAGGAAACGTTTTCTCAAATTTATCTTTTTG
Organism: Microcystaceae cyanobacterium; assembly: GCA_041746575.1. Lineage (GTDB taxonomy): Bacteria > Cyanobacteriota > Cyanobacteriia > Cyanobacteriales > Microcystaceae > JBGTGT01. Next base: position 28,322 of record JBGTGT010000122.1, on the reverse strand, counting down.
ACAATATTATTTGTTCGTCTCAAAATGTCTATCAGCACCTTACACAAGATCAGCAATTGATACCGAAATTAAGACGGATTCCTATTCCCTTTCAGCTCAATTCTAATCTTGGACACTTGAGTCGAGAAACTATCACATCTTTCCACTTAGAAAATCAACCCTATCTCTTTAGTGCTAGTGGTATTCTTCAAGAAAAAAATCTCAATTTTATGTTAAAAACCATGGCAGAAATTCGCTTACTCGATCCTCATTTAATTTTAGTTATTGTCGGGGTTAATAAAGATTGGAACTCGGTTTGCGATCTAGCCGTTCAAAAAGGATTAATCAAGTATCTAGGCGTTGTTTCTCACGAGATGATTTTTTGCTTAGCTAAACAAGCTGAAATGGTAATTAATTTATCCAAAATTGAAAGTCCTTCTCGCTACATTTTAGAAGCGATCGCAGTTGGAACAAAAGTGCTATTACCTGCCAATGTCCCCGAATTTATGGACGCCGACCCCGATAAAGTGGTACGATTTGATGATCCTCAAAAAGTTGCTAAACAGATCATTAACCTTTTACACAATAAACATTATAAACTAAATTATAATCTAAAAACGCATAGCCTTGATCAAATTATTCCTCAATATCTAAAACTGCTTTCTTAGAGCATTTATGTCAGACTTCAATTCTCCTTCTGTCACCTATATTGTTCCTACTTTAAACAGTGCCAAAACCCTCGATTTAACTTTATACTCTTTACGTTCCCAAGTACAGGTTAACGTTGAAATTATTGTCGTTGATAGCGGTTCAAAGGATAACACATTAGACATTTGTCAACGATGGAATGTAAAAACTTTACACACCGAAATGGGTAATATTTACCGCGCTATTAATGTTGGTTTGCGTCAAAGTCAATCAGACTGGTTAGGCTATCTTAATTCTGATGATTGGTTGTATCCCGACAGTGTCTATCGTTTAATTACGGCAGGAGAGTTTAAAAAAGCTGATTTTGTTTATGGAAAGTGCGATTATACTGATAAAAATGGTCGTTTCTTGTTTTCTTGTACACCTGCTCAACCTCAGCAAATTTTTCCTTTATTTAAAAGAGGTTTATTTGGTCTTGATCAGCAAACGAGTCTCTTTCGGCGATCGCTGTACGAACAACTTGAAGGATTCGATGAAAATTATACCTTAGTTGGAGACGCCGATTTTGTGATTCGCGCCCTCGAAAAAGGGGCAAAATTGACGATTTTACCAAAATCTTCCGTGGCCTGTTTTCGTCAACATCCCAATCAGTTGGGCAAACGTGAATTGACTCGAAATATTGAAGAAAGAAACAAAATTAGAAGAAATATCGGCAAGCCTAATTTCACAGATTACTTAACGATGTTAAAATGGCGATTTACTAATATTCCTCAATATTTAGTCCGCTTACTCAGACCGTCTATTTTATCTGATCGCCTAAGAATCACAGGATTAAACTATGAAGACTAGGATTGGTCTGTTTTTTGCCTCTGATGCCGGCATTCAACGGATAATGGTCAATATCGCCAATGGTTTGACGAATTTGGGTTATCGGGTTGATCTGATTATGCCAGAGATTAAAGGGCAGTATTTAATAGATTTATCACCTGATGTGAAGCTATTTGACTTAAACACACGCAATCCGATCAATGTTCTTAATAATCTCAGAAAATATCTCAAAACCACGAAACCAAACCTCTTACTTTGCGCCGATCAACACATCAACATTGCAGCTGCGATCGCTCGTCCCTTATCAGGGGTTAAATTTTCTTTAATTATTACACAACATAACCCTTTAGGTATTTTAAAACATGATTTTCGGTGGTTTGTCAGGATTTTGCCTTTATTTGCTCGAATTTTCTTTCCTTTAGCCGATCAAATTGTGGTTATTTCCCAAGGGTTAGTCAGAGAAATCGCCACCGTGATTCAACAGCCCCCCGAACGTCTGCGAGTCATTTATAATCCCGTTATCACCTCCCACGTTTTTCAACGAGCGGCAGAATCCCCCCCTCATCCTTGGTTAAACAACAAAAATAAACCCGTTATTTTGGGTGCAGGACGCTTAACTCAGCAAAAAGACTTTTTTACGCTTATTAAAGCTTTTCGTCTTCTAAAATCAAATCTAGATGCCCGTTTACTCATCATTGGAGAAGGAGAAGATCGTCCTCAACTCGAAAACTTAATTCGACAATTAAACTTACAAGAAGATGTCTGCTTAGCGAATCATCAGGAAAACCCTTATACTTATATGAAAAATAGCGACATTTTTGTTTTATGCTCAATTTGGGAAGGATTTGGCAATGTGTTAGTCGAAGCAATGGCAGTGGGTACGCCTGTCATCTCTACCGATTGCGAAAGTGGCCCTGCCGAGATTTTGGAACAAGGAAAATATGGACAATTAGTCCCTATTCAAAACCCTTTAGCCCTTTCTGAGGCTATTTTAACCACTTTGACTCATCCTATTCCTTCCCACATCTTAAAAGTAAGGGCAATGGACTTTTCTCTATCGCCAATAATGTCACAGTACGAGCAACTTTTGCAGGAATTTTTGACACCATGAAGGTCTTACATATTGTAGGCGATTCTAAATTTGGTGGAGCTTCTGTTCCGATTCTGCGCTTGGCACAGCTTAGCCAATCTATGGGGTGGCAAACGGAAGTCTTAACCACAGAAAGCACTTTTGCAGGTATTTTATCCCAAAAAAACATTAAAATAGTTGCAATTGATGTAATTTGGCGAGAAATTCGTCCCCTTAAGGATCTAAAAGGACTTTACCGACTGTATCGCTTTTTGCAAGCATCAGATTACACAATTGTCCATACCCATACCTCAAAAGCTGGATTTATTGGTCGTTTAGCTGCAAAATTAGCAAAAATTCCAATTATTTTTCATACAGTGCAGGGATTTGCCTTTCATGAAGCTTCTTCACCTCTTGCTTTAACCGCTTACGCCACTTTGGAACGATTGGCCGCTCGATGGTGCGATCGCTTGATCTTAGTCACGGAATTTCATCGTCAATGGGCATTACACTTAGGGATTGGTAACCCCCAGAAAAACGTCGTGATTTCTAACTGGATTTATCCCGAAAGGATTGAAGTCAATCAACCATTTTCTGTAAAAAAATTTCGCCAATCTTTAGGCGTTCAATCTGATGAATTTATCCTATTGGTGGCTGGACGGTTAGCGACGCAAAAAGGACATAAATACTTGATTAGAGCGATTCCTTTATTATTAAAAAATCGAGCAAAACCCTTTAAAATTATAATGGCAGGGGAAGGAGATTTAATAATCCAGCTTCAACAATTAGTCAAGCACCTAAAAGTTGAAAAACAGGTATTATTGTGGGGATTTTGTGAAAATATTAGTCATCTTTTAGCAGCTGCTGATCTCATCGTTTTGCCCAGTCTTTGGGAAGGATTATCTATCAGTTTGTTGGAAGCGATGGCTGTTGGAAAACCGATTATTACCACGACAATTGGCAGTAATCTAGAAGTTTTAGAAAATGAAAAAAATGCGCTGTTAGTTCCTGTCAAAGATCCGGATGCTTTAGCAGAAGCCATCATTAAGTTAATGAATCATCCTGATTTAAGTCAAAGGATCGGAAAAAACGCTCAACTTACTTTTAAAAATAATTATACCGAAGAAATCTTATTAAATGTTTATCAAAAATTATACTTACACGTTCTTCAAGAAAAGGGAATTGAGCCGTAATGCCGAATCTTTCTGCCTAAAATGATTTTAAAGAATAGGACAAGTCAGTGCTATGAACGTTAAAACAATACTAGAAATTTTATATCGATCGCCCCTCGGTTATCTAATGTCAGTTGTGGCTAGAGGATTGACGAGTTGGAAACAACCTCACATGATTTATGGTTTTCGAGATCCCACTTCATCCCAGTTTCATAAATATACGCGCCTCAGTGATTCAGTCATTATTTTAAATCGTCAGGAATTAGCGATGGCAAATCATGTTTGGGTATGGCATTATTCGATTTTAGATGCCACCGAAGGACTCATTCTTGAAGAAGGTTGTCAAATTGGTGCATGGGTGGGAATTTTTACCCACGGAAGCCAAGTCGCCATTCGACTTTATGGCAGAGAATATGTTAATGTTCCTAACCACGAAAGAGTCGGTTACACCAGAGGCACTGTTAAAATTGGAGCTTATTCTTTTATCGGTGCGGGTTCTATTATTTTACCGGGTGTCACGATGGGTAAAGGTTGCATTGTTGCCGCCGGAAGTGTCGTTCATAAAGACATTCCAGACTGTTCTATTGTCCAAGGCAATCCAGCCAGAATTATCGGTTCAACGAAACAATTAGATCAATCTTTTTTGGAAGATGTTACGCTACAAAAAACCTATTATGATCAGACCCTCTTAGCAGAAATTACCCAAGAATTTCCTCAAAAAAAACCCCAGATCAATTAAAAATCTAAGGGTCTAAAGTTGCGTTTCAATGGCAATCTCTTATCAAGATTAAACTTATTTCTTCATTTCTTTAGCCATCTTGCGGAACATATCTAGATGGCTATCTGCTGTACGACGAGTCGGGGTTTCTACTGAAGATTTTACCACTGGCGTAACAGAAGGATTTGGAGAAACGGGGTTATTTCCCTTGAACTTTGCCTTTTCCATGGAGGAAACTTGCGCTACAACTTTTGCACCTACCCCTTTAAGCGTTTTCGGGAAACTACGCTTAATTGTGTGAGATTTCTGCATAAACTCGATATTACCATAGGTTTTGGCATCATCAGATTCTAGGAAATAGGGGCTTCCTTGTTCATTGCCGTTTTGTTCCGTTGAAGCCGTATTAGGCTCATCAACGTACTTCGTTTTGCTTCCAAACAAACCGAATAGTCCAGCCATTGCTGTTGTCTCCTATTATTGCTGAATAAATTATTACGAATCATTAAATTATATCAAAAAATGTCTTAAAAATCCACAAAATTCTTTAAATGTGGTAAATAAGTCTCTTTTAAAAGTAAGTCTAAGTCTAAGGTTTTCAGCAAATGATAAGCATTACTGATATATCCTTTTCCCCTGAGAAAGCCCGTATTTGCTCCCGGACAGAGATAGGATAAGGTATCGGGCGTAAACCGCTTTAGCAACTTAGCCACATTACTGAGTTGTCTTGGCCAATGAAACGTTTTCTCGATGCGTAAAGGGACAGGAAATCCCTGTTGGTTGGGAAGTAAATGTCGTCCTGTAAATAAAACCCCCCCATGACGTGACCCATAAATGCAGGAAGATCCCGGCGAATGGCCGGCTGTCCAAATAACAGTAAATTCAGAATTAAGGCTCAATTCTTGCCTAAACGGGGTAATCGAAACTTGAGTAATAAGATAAGCTTCCTGTTCTTGTATGAAAATCTCACACTGAAGTTTTTCCTGCATAGAAGCAATCTGTTGACTCATACCTCCTCGATGGGTCAAAATCCACCAACGGACTCCTCCCTGTTCCTCTAAAAAGGTTTCAGAAGTCTTGTCCCAAATAGGACAATCGATCAAAACATTTCCGGTACTTTCTCGCATAAAATAAGCCGTTCCCCCCAATGTCTCCCGATTGGGCGAAAAAGCGAAGATATTTGCTAAAATTTCCTTAGGAGACTTAGACGCGCTCGACACAGTATCAGTCATAATCCGTAGTGTGGCATTTCAGTGAACAGAGAACAGAGGATAAAATAAGAATATCGCTTACCGTCCAAAAAGAAAGTGATCACTTGATGAGTCATAAAGTTAGGTCGTCATAAAAATGATTTCGCCCAAAATCAAGAACAATCGGCAGAATGCGCTATTGAAAACCCAAGGAACTGTTTAGTATGTGGTTAGTTTTATTAATCATTTTAGGTTGGATCACTTACCAATTGGTCAAAAAGAGTGTTGCCACAACTTCTCGCTTTCCCGTCTGGTTGTTTTGGCTGGTCATGATGACACCCGCCTTAATTTGGACGAGTTGGTTGTTGATTTATGGAGAAGATAAACCCCTCCCCTTACCACTGGTGATTATTCCCTTTGTCTTCTGTCCGCTTCTCTATTGGGGATTGTTACAGATCAGCCCTTCCCCTAAAGTAGAAAAAACCACTCCCGATGAGACGGCGGCCGCTGAAAATCCAGAAAATCAACCAAATACTGAAAAACAAGACATTCGTCCCATTACAGTCAGCGAAGAAAAATCTTTAAGAGATTGCTTCCCGTGGGGAATTTATTATCTACAAAATCTAGACTATCTTCCTCAAGTGATTTTGTGTCGGGGCAAGCTCAAAACCGTCCCCGAAGTCGCCTATCATACCATTAAAGAAAACGTCGAAAACGTATTCGGCAATCGCTTCCTTGTCCTCTTTCAAGAAAGTCTGCAAGGTCAACCCTTTTTCGTTCTGATCCCAAATCCTCATCTGCCATCCCCCGACTCAGACCAAAACAAACCCGTTACGCGTCCCGTCTTTGCCCTCAGTTTATTCCTGATGACCCTCTTGACCACCACTTGGATGGGGGCTATTTTCACGGGAATTACACGAGATCAACTGCAAAATGACCCCTCCTTACTGATACAGGGGTTACCCTATGCGTTAGCCATCGTGACGGTTCTAGGGATTCATGAATTAGGACACTATTTAAGCGCAATTTACTATAAAATAAAGGTTACATTACCCTATTTCATCCCTTTTCCCCAGTTTCTAGGAGTTTTAGGCGCATTTGTGCAACTGCGCTCCCCCATACCCCACCGTCGCGCTTTATTTGATGTCGCTATCACCGGTCCCTTTGCCGGTTTAAGCGTTACCTTCCCCCTTCTTTATTGGGGGCTTTCTCTATCACAGGTTGTCCCGATTGATCCTGAAAATACAAGTATTATTAATTTTCAAGCCCTTGATCCCCGTTTTTCGTTTCTTCTAGCGGCTGTCAGCAAAATTGCCCTAGGAAGCGACTTCAGTAGCGGTCAAGCAATTAATCTTCATCCTCTCGCTATCGCCGGTTATGTGGGCTTAATCGTGACGGCCTTGAATCTGATGCCTGTCGGTCGACTAGACGGGGGCAAAATCGCTCACGGAATGTTTGGTCAGCGAACTGCCATTGTGATCGGACAATTTGCCCGTTTGGCCATGTTTATATTAGCCCTGATTCGAGGAGATTTTATCTTTTGGCTATGGACGATTGCCCTCTTTTTGATCCCCCTCTTAGCCCAACCTGCCCTTAACGATGTCAGCGAATTGGATAACACCCGAGATTTACTCGGCTTGATGGCACTGGGGCTATTAGTAATGATTGTCTTGCCCGTCCCCGGAGCAATTGAACAATGGTTTCATTTTTAAGTGAGTTTGCCGTAGCGAGGACGCGATCGGATTTGGGTGCATCGAACCTATTATGAATTATGAAGGCCATTATGATTTCAGATCGAAATTTGGGTATTAATCAGGATAGGAGTCGGTGTTCCATTGTCCTACATCGGCAACAGACTCCCCACTGCCGGACTGTTCCCTTTGAGCAAACTTCCCATGAATCTGCAAGATGGACTTCAAGCGTTGCAAACGCACAAATACGATCAAGCGATCGCCGTTCTGACGGCTTATTGTCAGACAGGCGTTGATCCCGGCTCCCCCTACTACGTTCAAGCACAAATCGCCTTAGCGAGAGCCTACAAAGGAAATAACGAACGAGAAAAAGCAATGGCTCTCTGCGAACAACTCAAAGACTACCCTCAGCAAGACGTACAGAAATGGGCGACCGGATTTATCTCTATCCTTAACTCTCAGGAAAATAGCGGCTTTTTCAGTGGCAATCTTGCTAGTTCTCCGCCCAAATTCCATAAGGCAGGTCGGATCGGCCAAACTGGGATCAAATTACCCCAACCTGCCCGCGTCGATGATTTAAGTTTTGTCTCTCTTTTTACGATCATTTGTCTTTTTCTCCTCTTAGGTGGCATCCTTTGGGGATTCGTCGGACTCGCTGTCATTAAAAGTCTCTCCACTTTTCTTTTCGTTGGGTTTGCTATTCTCATCGGTGTCATCTTAGCTCAAGGCTGGGCAATTGGGGTCATGGATTGGCTTTTGTCCTGCTTTTATCCCATTCATTGGCAAAACCTCAATGAGATCCGCGAACAGAGTGAAGAAGCTGTTGAGGTTATTTTACGGATTTGTCGGGAAAAATCAATTAAATTTCCCCGTTTAGGGCGAATTGATCAATCCATTCCTTTGGCGTTTTCCTACGGTTCTTTATGGAGTCCGGGGCGTATCATCGTCAGTCAAGGGGTCATTAATTATCTGGATGCAGAGGAAATTGCCATTGTTTATGCCCACGAAATGAAGCATTTACAGGATTGGGAGCGAGGAATTATGACCTTGATCACCTTACCCATCGTTTTGCTTAATGGTGTGGCAGCTCAACTGTATCGCCCTTGGCCACTGCCCGACTCTATCAACAGAGTTTTTCAAGGAATTGCTCAAAGATTAAGCTATATTGCCCATTTTATAGTTTATCCTGTCATTTATCTCAGCCGGACAAGGGAATATTACGCTGATCACTTTGCCTCGGAAATAACCGGAAATCCCAATGCCTTAATGCGTGCTTTGGTAAAAATGACCTATGGACTGGTTCAAGAACAAGGAATCTCCGCCCCCCCTAACTTTTTGGAAGAAGCGATTCGTCCCCTTAATATTTATGATCCGCAAACCGGTACGGCTACAGGGTCAGCTTATCGTCTTACGGTTCTTTCTCAAAGAATTGGCCAGATTTTTCTGTGGGATCTTTATAATCCTTGGCGAATATGGGTCGAACTTCATTCAACTCATCCGATTATGGGGAAACGCCTTTATCGTTTAACTCAATATACAGAAGCCCTAGAATTGGAAGCGGAATTTGCCCTGTCTTCTGTAATCAAAGAGGAGAAAAAATTGAATCGTCGCAAATTATATCTCAATTTTGTGTTAGATTTATTGGCTCTAACGTTACCTTTAATTGGTATTTTTATCAGTTTTGTTTTTCATCATTTTTATGATAAAATAGGTTTGTTTCAAGGAGCATTTTGGGGATGGGGAATGGGCATAATTTTAAAAACTTTATTAGTTTATCCTTTTTCTACCAAAAATATTATAACGTCAGATATCTTTCATTTGATGTCCGATCCTTATCGCAGTCCCGTGCGGGGATTTCCTATTACCTTAACAGGGAAATTGCTAGGTTATATAGATCAACAAACGACCCTTCCCTCTGTCCTTAAATTGCAAGATTCATTGGGCATGTTAAGTCCTCGCTATTGTTCGAAAATAGGCAAATTTGGCAATTGGTGGTTCGGACTGACTCCCTTGAAATCTTTTGTAAATCTGCCCGTCAGAGCAACGGGATGGTTTTATCGAGGGGTGATACCGTCTTTGCATTTAAGTCAATTGGATACCCCACAGCATCATCTTACCAGCTATCATCGCTTAAGTGCATTCATAGTAGCAGGAATTGCGCTTATTTTAGGTTTATTCTGCTCATTTTTACAGGGCTAAAGGTTAAATGTGACACCATGAATTGGGTACTTTAAAAGGGGTTTATGATCATGACTACGTTTTATTCTTCTACTATTATTTCACCTGAGGAGCATCATCCCGAATTGATGTTAGAACAACTGATTAAGGCTGCAAAACAGTCGGGAAGTGGCGTCAATCATCAGACTGTTATGACTCAGTTGAAACAGTGTTTTTTAGCAGATGCGGGAAGTTTTCCCCTCTTATTGACCAACGTTATTTATGAATTGAAACAACAGGAAATTCCGGTAGAACAAGCCAGAGGAATTGCGTCGATTGCTTGTCATCTTTTAGGAGATTATATTCGAGAATATCCTTACAAAAAAGAAGAAGAGGATCAATTTAAGCAAGTTATTAGCTTATTGAGTGCTTTAATCTTTGGTGCGATCAAAACCTCTGTGACAACTGCCCCGACTCCATCGCAACCCATAATCGTCGTTGACGAAAAAAAATCGCAACGCGTGGATAAATCGTCTTATAGCTACGTTGCATTTATCGGTATTCAATCCCTTTTAACCCAAACGAATTTAACCAATGATATTTTATTAGACCTTGCTACCTTATATTGTATAGATTGGCCGAAATTGTTAGATCGGGGTCGTTCTGCCATGAGAGATTTTCTGAAATCCCTTAATTTTATGCCTAATACAGATGAAGGGATGGAATTTTGTGCTTTATTACAAGAATTTGGTTTACGAGAGGTCATTGGCTTAGCGGAATATCAGTATCGCAAAAATCAATACATCAATGTTAAATCTCGCTTAAATGAGGGGAGTCAAGAGCTAGAGCGGTCTCCTTTCGAACTTCTTGACGAAAAATTAGCATTTTTTCTGCAAAAGGTCAAAGATTCTCTCTCAGCGATCGCTTCTCTGGATGCGCCCGGTGAACTCGATTTTAGTGCCGATGCTTTTACCTATCTCAACAGTTTACAATCCCCGACTTCTCCGCAAAACAAATTATTGATTACTTTTCATGCTTTAACGCAAATGTATATTGAGGGATTACATCGAAATTATAAAGCCCGCAATAAGATCGAAGAAACGATTCAATTTGGTCAAAAAGCACAGAATATTTATCGCAATATTGCTAAACACTGGATTCACCAATTAGGAGAAATCACTCGGTTAGCAGTAACGGTTAAGGTGATTTCCACCCTCAGTGGAGATAAAATGAAGCGCATGATTCTCTGTTGGCCGTTGAGTAGTTTCTTTCCTGAATGTAACGATAAAAAGCTAAAAATTACCCAAACGGTCATCAAAGACAAAGTCGAACTTTTACCGTTGGATACTTCAGCCAATTTACTGATCTTGCTTAACTGCAACGTACAGGAAACGGTCAATCCTCTAGGACAAGTTCATCATCTTTATGCGTCTTTTCGAGAAAAAATGGCACTAAATCCGCAAAATCGCCAGTTTACTGAACAATACTTATTGGAACGTGGCTTCACGCCCCATCAAATTAACCTTGTTTTGGAAGCCCCAGAAGATGCTTATGGTTAACGTGAGTTCGACGAGGGCAATTATCTCAATTTTTTTGTCCATTCTTGTTGGGATTAGGAAAAGAAAAACAAATTCTTGATTGGGGGACTAGCCCCCCAAACCCCCTGCACAAAAAAAATTAAATAAAGAATTCTCGTAGATTTTCTGATGGTCGAACTCACGTTAATTAATAAGGGGCAATGAGCGGTTACCCATTTTTAAGATTTAAATGAAGAGAATTGGGTACAATGATTGACGAATAGCGTCGGGAGTTTTATGACGAAGTTTGTGTTTATTACCGGGGGAGTTGTCTCTAGCATAGGTAAGGGAATTGTCGCCGCTAGCTTAGGCAGACTTCTCAAATCGCGGGATTATTCAGTATCCATTCTCAAACTCGATCCTTATATTAATGTTGATCCGGGTACGATGAGTCCGTTTCAGCACGGAGAAGTCTTTGTCACGGAGGACGGGGCAGAAACCGACTTAGATTTGGGACATTATGAGCGTTTTACTGATACTTCCATGTCTCGGCTCAACAGTGTGACAACAGGGTCAATTTATCAGGCAGTGATTAATAAGGAACGTCGCGGGGCATATATGGGGGGAACAGTACAGGTTATTCCTCATATTACTAATGAAATCAAAGAACGGATTCTGCGAGTGGCCAAAGATACTCATCCTGATATTGTAATTACTGAAATTGGCGGCACGGTGGGAGATATTGAATCCCTGCCGTTTTTGGAGGCTATTCGTCAGTTTCGCAAGGATGTCGGTCGCAATAATGTCATTTATACTCACGTGACGCTAATTCCGTGGATTCCTGCGGCAAGGGAAATGAAAACAAAACCGACGCAACACTCGGTGAAGGAATTACGCTCAATTGGCATTCAACCGGATCTCTTGGTTTGTCGATGCGATCGCCCTTTGCATGAAGGCATGAAAGAGAAAATCTCTGAATTTTGTGATGTTTCTGTAGAATCGGTGATAACTGCTCAAGATGCTGACAGCATTTACGCTGTTCCTCTGATTTTAGAACAGGAAGGATTGGCACAACAAGCTTTGAGTTTATTGCACCTCGAACAGCGTAACCCTGATTTAGGCCGATGGCAAACCTTAGTCAATCGGATGCGATCGCTCCGTCATAAGCTTAAAATTGCGATTGTCGGTAAATATGTTCAATTGGGGGATGCCTATTTATCCGTTGTAGAAGCCCTCGGCCATGCAGGTATCGCCTGTGAAAGTGAGATAGACCTTAAATGGGTGAGTGCGGAGGATTTAGAAGCTGATGGGGCTGAAAAATATCTCAAAGAGGTACAGGGAATTATTGTTCCGGGTGGATTTGGGATTCGAGGGGTGGATGGCAAGGTACAAGCGATCGCCTATGCTCGCCAAAACCGTATTCCTTTTTTAGGGCTTTGTTTAGGGATGCAATGTTCGATTATTGATTGGGCAAGGAACGTCGCTCAGTTGGAAAGGGCAAATAGTGCAGAATTTGACCCTCATAGTCCGAATCCAGTGATTAATTTATTGCCTGAACAGCAAGACGTGGTGGATTTGGGGGGAACAATGCGCTTAGGGCTTTATCCTTGCCGCTTGAATCCCGATACTTTGACGTATCAATTGTATCAACAGGAAGTGATTTACGAACGCCATCGTCATCGTTACGAGTTCAACAATGCTTATCGCAGTTTGTTCTTGGAAACGGGATACGTAATCAGTGGCACGTCTCCTGATGGGCGACTTGTCGAGATTATTGAATATCCAAGTCATCCTTTCTTTATTGCCTCACAATTTCACCCCGAATTTCGTTCGCGCCCCAATCAACCCCATCCGTTGTTTTTGGGGTTTGTTAAGGCGGCGTTAGACGATGGCATGAAGCATTGGAATACGACAGAGCCAACATTGACAGTCTTATCAGAGTTAGATTAAATGGCGACTGATGGAGAGACAAGATGACAGTTTGGCGTTTTGTTTCCGTGTTAAGAAAGATGAGAAGAATGGAAAAGCTCAGGCATCAGCAAGCCATGTCCTTGCGGTTTCAATTTGTGACGCTTCAAAGGCTCGGACTTCAGCCGATAAAATACTGCCTACGGCTTCAGCAAAAGTCCGCATCCACTTCGCCTCGGTGACGACAGCCGCGTGAGTAAAGTCGTTGATATGCTCAAACCCAAATCGGACATCTTTCCAAAGCGTAATCGGATCAATCCCACTAAAGCTACGAATTTCTTCAAGAATTTTGAGTTGCCCGTGTTTTTCGAGATCAGCTTTTAAGCAAGAGACAACGTGGTCAAAATCAGCTTCGGTAATTTTTCCTTCTACGCTGATTTCCACGATATTGTTACTGGGATCGTTTCGGTATTCAATCATGGGAAATGCAATTGTTCAATTTAATATAGATGTTGTTTGCCTCAATTATCAGTATTTTAAGTTTTTTAATATCTACCTACTGACTGATTAGATCGGCCGTTTCTAATAGCTTAACGGTTTCTTCTTCCTCAAAAACGGTCAAAACTTGAGGTTGAGCTTGTTTGATTTCCCATTGAATTCCCTGAGCATTTTCCGATAGTAAATCTTCAATAAAACCAGCGCGGTGTTCTCGGGCTTCTCTAACGCTGTCAAAAGGACCAAAATAGTAAAGACATTTGGGATAAGTGGTATAAACTTCTATCCACCAAGGGGTGTTATCAACGCCAAAACTAAACGTAAATCCCAAAAAGCTAATTAACCCATTGGGAATCCAGAAATAAGGAATGCTGAATTTCATAATTGTTGATAATCGCTAAAGAGTGAGAAGTTAGGATAATGAAGATTAAGCCTTGAAGGGTTATCCTTGCGTAAAAGAGCAAGGACTTGGATTGACTGAAAAGGTATTTATAGAACTTTTTCAGTTAACCTTATGAGATTGTTTTGTCTTTTGTCAACCTATCCAAAGAGATAAAATTTAAGAGCAGGATGACTGAATCGTTTACCTTCCATGTAGCGTTTGTGAATAGTTAACCGTTGAAAATTAGACGATTAACTATTCACCATCAGCTTATGCTCATTGAGTTTGTACTCGAATTAAGTATAATTGTTTTCTAGGTCAAAGTCGGTATTTTTTCCTTGCCTTCTCGGAGCAACTGCTCTTTTTCTATTAATTCTTCCCCAATGTGGGGATAACTACTGACAAGGACTTCAGGAATAAATTTCTTGATTAAGCTTTCTATTTCTAATTGTTCTTCTAAAGAAGCGAGAAGGTCATCTTCTTGAGTTGGCATCGTCTGAAAATCCTCCGTTACAACATGACGGTTAGGAATTGCTGATAAAATGGTGGCAATGAGTCTTTGCTTAAAAAAGGGTAGAGAAAAAATAATTCGATATAGGTCTTCTGGTGGATACGTTGTCAAGAAGCTGTGAACTTCTCTGGTAACAAGGATTGATGTTAAATTGACAATTTTTTCAGTCATGACCTTAATTGATCTCCTTAAAAAACTGTAAAATAAGTTATTAAATCAGAAATGTGCAGATATTTATCCCTAAATTTTGTCTATCTGGGTTTGAAAAAGCCATTTGATGGCTGATTAAACATTATAACCTTCATATCTTGACTTTAACGCAATCGTTTAAAAAGATCTGTACGAATTTAACGAACGTTTAAAAAACTTAAAATTATCCCAGAACTTACTTTTGGGGTGGCTCTAGTAAACGGACATATTCATTAAGAATTAAGCAGTAGCATTCGCAGGCGGTATCTTTTAACTGTTCTTGATTGAGAATATTAATTTTGCCTCGATGATACTCAATCAATCCCGCCTTTTGTAAGGTATTAGCCGCAATGGTAACTCCAGATCGCCGAGTTCCTAGCATATTCGCCATAAATTCTTGAGTGAGCGGTAACTCATCTTGATGGACGCCAATCTTGAACGGTCAATAACCAACGAGCCAAACGCTCTAAGATGGTATGCTGACGATTACAGGCACTGAGTTGAGCCACTTGAGTCAGGCGAGCTTGGGCATACAATAGGAGTATTCTTTGGAGACTTTCTTTTTGCTGGAAGGCTTGCTTAAGGATAGAGGCTTTGAGCTTGAGTGCTGTTCCCGGAATTTGCACGACTCCCTGAGTAAAGCTATGATTACCCCCTAAAATAATCGGCAGTCCTATCATTCCTTCATATCCTACGATGCTTGTTTCAGTCGTTGCGCCGTCTTTCATCGTTATTACCAACGAAATCATAGCCGATAACGGAAAATAGGCGTATTCAAAATCTTCCCCTATCTCCACAACAATGAGATCTCGCTCCAAGGAAACGTGAGTAAGATGAGGTATTAATTACTTATATTCGGATGCAGATAAAATATCAAGCAAATAATTTCCGGTTGAATTGTTAAGGGTGATCAAAGTTTAGTTCCCTTTTGATTAGGTCTTAGAATTTAGGGTCAGAAAACGTTAGGTTAAGGAATCTGATAACGGAACTGAAGACGTAAGTTTTTACCACAACAATCACCCAAACTGAAATACTATAATCTGTTTTATCTGATTTTGGTTCAAGTAAAAATTTAAAAGCTTAAATCTATTACAATATTTTTTTAACTATCAGAGACATTGGATGCTATATTTTCTCTATAACTATTCTAATCAATAAAAAGACTTTTTTCGGTACGGAATCGCACTGACTCCTAGCATTCAGTAAAATAAATGATACGAAAAGATACCTAGAAAATAGGCAACGATAATTATTCACCTATTTATTATAGCTTATTTTTTATGCTTAAAAGCGAAGACTTACCTCTATTCAATCTTCACCTCTGAAGGCGCACATCTGTGCAACATCTAACCTAAAATTATTGGGTCA
The DNA here is from genome assembly GCA_041746575.1 of Microcystaceae cyanobacterium. GTDB lineage: Bacteria > Cyanobacteriota > Cyanobacteriia > Cyanobacteriales > Microcystaceae > JBGTGT01. The sequence goes on along the minus strand of JBGTGT010000122.1, from coordinate 12,503 downwards.
ATGGCGTTTACTTCTATCTTAACTAAGAATATAGGGATCGAGAACTTGAATAAGATGAGTGAGTTACCGTGCCTAAAATAAAGAATTAAGCTTTTTTCATTCTATTGGCTGACCATAAGTTCTGACTTGTGATATACCTTTTAGACATTAATATTAAGTTAAGTTGTAATAGATGTAAATTATTTGCGGTAACAATGAATTTTAGCAGAACTTGGTTTCACGTATTAGCCCTGAGTAGTATTTTACTAACAGGAGGCCTGATAGCGTCCCCCACTCACGCCCAAAAAGTAGTCAATATTAATCCAGCTTTAGATAAAAGCAATGTTTCTCCTGAGACATCTATTTCAGGGGTATTTGATAGCTCCGAGGGAGCATCGGTAGATTCTAAATCGGTGAAAATTTATCTTAATGATCGTAATATTACGGATGAAAGTACCATCACGGACCGATTTTTTAGCTATAAACCAGCCAGTCCGCTTCAATTAGGCAATTACGTCGTAAAAATTGAGTATCAAAATAGCCAAGGCCAGCAAAAAGTAGCTAGTTGGAATTTTAGGGTTCAAAATACCCAAAATGATCTCGAAATTTCTTCTGTCACTCATAATGCTACCAGTACATTAGGTAATGAGGCTACTTTCCTCGCCACAATCGAAGGAACGCCCCAAGCCACAGCCAGTATCTTATTAATGGAAGAAGGCCAACCCTCGATTGAAATTCCCGCCAAAGAGGTTTCTCAAGGGGTTTATGTGGGAACTTATAATGTGAAAACCCAGCGTTCAGATAGTGAAGGAATTGTGATTGGACGTTTACAGAAAAACGACCAAACTGTCTATGATGCGGCGACACAGGGATTTGCTTTTAATAATCAAACCGATTCTTCGGAAGTCCCTGAGGTAGCAACGGGAAAAGACCTTTCTTTACGACCTAATTTTACCAATTACCAAGATGGAGACCAAATTTCTACCACTGGTTTTACGCTTGAAGGACAAACATTACCTAATGCCAAGGTAGAAGTTGAAGTGAGTTCTAAAGTACCCGTATTAGGAGGTATTATTAATGTTGATTTAGGGGGAAACACCTTTTTTGAACAGACAGTAACCGCCAATGAGCAAGGGAATTTCCAAGTTGCTATTCCTGCACCCAATGGACTCACTTCTGGCATGAAATATACGGTAAGAGCAGTTGCTTCTAAACAAGAAGAAACCAGTCAACCCGTACAATTGACGTTAGTTCAGCAGTAAAATATTTAAGAATCAACTCTACTGATTCTCTTGATTTTGGGTTACATTCGTTGACGACTCGTTTTTGGATGTGACTTCGGAATTGATGATAATTGAGTAATCGGGGTTTTATCTGTTTACGACGACTGGTTAAACTGATAATCTAAGGGCATAAGCGTTTATCGTAGAAAGATTATGACCCCCTCTCTTATTCCTGTTATCTTAGCGGGTGGCAAAGGCGAACGGTTTTGGCCGCTTAGCCGTCGTCATCGTCCTAAACAATTCCTCTGCCTCGATGGTACGGGGTTAAGCTTATTACAAAACACTGCCGAGCGATTGCTACCCCTAGCGCAAGGATGGGAAAATCTTTGGGTGATTACCTCCGCTCTAATTGCCGATGGGGTGAGAGAACAATTACCATTGCTACCCCGTAAAAATTGCCTGATTGAGCCGCAAGGAAGAGATACAGCCCCTGCAGTGGCGTGGGCAAGTGTAGAAGTCGCAAAACGGTCTGGAAACTCCGCAGTTATTGGTTTTTTTCCCGCCGATCATGCTATTGGTAACCAAGACGCTTATCAAGAGACCTTAAAAGCGGCGACAGAAATGGCGGCCACTCAAGACACGATTGTCACTCTTGGCATTACGCCTAGTTATCCTGCCACGGGTTACGGTTATATTGAGCAAGGAGAATTACGAAAAAAAATGGGGGAATTGGGAATATATGAAGTCAATCGCTTTACTGAAAAACCCGATCAAGCAACGGCGGCAGAATTTCTAAAAACAGGCAGATTTAGCTGGAATAGTGGAATGTTTATCTTTCGGGCGGAGGTAATCTTACAGGAATTAGAGAAGTATGCACCTCAAATTTTGACCCCCCTACAAGAGAAAGGGAAAGAAGCTTATGGAGAATTGGAGAAAAAGAGTATTGATTACGCTTTAATGGAAAAAACCCAACTAGCGACCGTAATTCCTGCCGATTTTGGCTGGGACGATTTAGGAGACTGGAACGCGTTAGAACGATTACAAGCGACAACCGGAAAAAATGTTGAATTAGGTCGTCATGTGGGATTAGATACGACGGGAGCGATTATTTATGATGATAATGCGGAAGAAGTCATTGTTACCATCGGTCTTGAAGATGTGGTGATTGTGCGAGATGGTAATGCAACCTTAGTCGTGGCGAAAAATCGGACTCAAGATATCAAGAAAGTTTTAAAAATATTGCAAGAAGATACGGATTTAAATGCTCGCTTCTTGTAGTCACTCTTTTCCTTTTGTCAGGCTAGGTAATGACATCTTAAATGCTTGATCCCTTTTGTCGTAATACGGGCAAACGGGAGAATTCGGCAATCGAATGAGGATCTTTGAACCTGACCGATCAACTGATAATGTAGTATTTTAACGTGAGTTCGGCGAGGGCAATTATCTCAATTTTTTTGTTCATTCTGATTGGGATTGGGAAAGGAAAAACAAATTCTTGATTGGGGGACTAGCCCCCCAAACTCCCCAACGGGGGACGGAGTGCCTCCCCCGCACCCCCTGCACAAAATAAATGAAAAAAAATTAAATGAAGAAGTTTCGTAGCTTTTCTGATGGTCGAACTCACGTTATTTTAAGCCATTTGAGTCATTGAGGAATTTCTATGTTAAATTTCTGGAATGATAGGAGCTTAGATGTAGTTATTCGCTAGATTACTCCTTCTTCTAATCCAGATAGAATACTATGTTAGATACCTCATTAATAGTCAGTAACGAGAACCTTTCTAATCCTAATTCTTCTAAACTTCTCAACAAACACAAGCCTGATTTAACGATTCGTTTTGACGCCATTGAACTCCCTGATACGATTGAACTGGGAGATACTGGAAAGGTACAAGTTACGATTACAAATAAAGGGAAAGCGATCGCTAATGGCCCCGTTACTCTCAATCTCTACAACTCCATCGATGGCAAGATTGATAGCAATGATGGACTGCTCTATAGCCAAATCCAGCATCTCAATCTGGGTAAGGGTGAAAGTATCACTCTTAACTTAGAGTACAACAACATTACTTCTACCGTATCGCACGGTGCTTATCAACTCCTTGCCCAAGTCGATGGAACCAATCAAATCGTCGAGCGTTCAGAAACCAACAACGTAGCCAGTCAATCGGTTTCAGCCCCAAATACCGACATCGTCATCGATTGGAATACCATTGCCCTCAACGCCATTCAATCAGAAGGGGTAGCTGGACGAGGAGTTGCTCCCACAACGGGATCTCGTCTTTTAGCCATGCTCTCAACCGCTATTTATGACACCGTCAACGCCTTTACAGGGACTCACACGGCCTATGCAGTAGATGCTAATGCCCCAAATAGAGCGTCCTTAGAAGCGGCAGTAACTGGCTCAGCTTATCAGATTCTAAAAAGTCAATTACCGCAGCAGAAAGTCTTTCTACGGCAACAAATGCTTCAATCGTTGGCTGAGATTGACGATAGTCCAGCATCCGAGCAAAGAGGCTTCGACTTCGGTAAAAAGGTCGCCAACCGCATTTTGGCCTTACGAACCAATGACGGGTCGAACAACAATACGCCTTATATCCCGCCGGACGGTGATTATGTCTGGCATCCCGATGCGCCCAATTTCACCATTATCGGTCAAAACTGGGGTAATGTGACACCGTGGGCGATCCCTGATGTGGTTAGCTTTGCGCCGAATGGTTTAGATGGGACACCCGCTAATAATCCTCAACTCTACGCCCAAGAAATTGAGGAAGTTCGTCTGCTGGGTGGACGGGAAAATACAAATCAAACAACCCTGCAACGCACGGCAGATCAAACAGAAATCGCCCATTTTTGGGCTTACGATCGCGCCGATACCTTTCGTCCCTATGGACATCTCAACCAGATCACGCAGGGAATTGCCATCCATGAAGGCAACTCTATTATAGAAAATGCCCGTCTCTTTGCCGCCTTAAATGTATCTCTTGCTGATGCGGCGATTGTTGCTTGGGATGCGAAGTATCGCTTTAACCAACCCCGTCCTGACGACATAATTGCCGGAGGATTTGCTGCTAATGACGGGTTAGATGCCACCCTCGCTGATCCTGACTGGCAACCCCTTTTACCGACACCGCCTTTCCCTGACTACATTTCCGGCCACTCAACCTTCGGGGGAGCTTGGGCAGGGGTTCTCACGGAGTTCTTTGGAGAGAATTATCATTTTACGGCTGTTTCTCAGGAGTTACCGGGAATTATTCGGTCCTTTGATAGTTTCTACGATGCCGCCTTTGAAGATGCGATTTCCCGAGTGTACGGTGGCGTTCACGTCCGAGAAGCGACGCTGACTGATGCTTTGCCGGTTGGTCTCGAAATTGGTAACTTTGTTGCTGAAAACTTTTTCCAACCCGTCGCTTAGTTGCATAATCTTAAAAATTAAAACTCACAATAACGTGAGTTCGGCGAGGGCAATTATCTCAATTTTTTTGTTCATTCTGATTGGGATTGGGAAAGGAAAAACAAATTCTTGATTGGGGGTGGGGGACTAGCCCCCCAAACCCCCCAACGGGGGACGGAGTGCCTCCCCCGCACCCCCTGCACAAAATAAATGAAAAAAAATTAAATGAAGAAGTTTCGTAGCTTTTCTGATGGTCGAACTCACGTCACAATAGGGCCGGAATTTTCCACCCTATTCTTTTTTTTAGTCCTTCTTCTGGCAAGATTACCGTTTTATTTTTGGAGATACCAAGGGAATTTGTCACTTTGCACCCAGTAGTAAGTACAAAAATGCCCAAGAAGGCAATAATAAGGAAGATTTTAAGGGATATATTTTAAATTCTTAAAAATACATCTTAATATTAATCTGCTTCAGTCCGTTTCCGTAAACGTTCAGCTAAAATTCGCATAATATAAAGGGCAAAAAAGGGGTGTTGTTGGGTTAAAAAAATAAATTTACGTTCATTGACGCCCACCAATTCACAATCGGTTCTTGCTACGGCAGAAGCACTTCTAATTTTCGTGTCAATCAAGGCCATTTCGCCAAAAATTTCCCCCGCCTCATGGGTATTAATTATCTGATTATTAAAAATAATATTAACTTTCCCTGCTAGAATACAATACATCACATCCCCCATTTGTCCCTGTTCAAAAATCACTTCTTTTTCTTTAAAAAATTCAATATCATCTTTTTTTTGAGCAAAAATATCAAAGATAGTGGGCATTGCGGACGAATTCATCGGATTTATCCCTATTAAATAATTTATGATTAACTTTATTTATTTAAAATCATAACATTTGCGCCTACTTTCCGAATTGTGTCGGCTAAAATACAAGTCACTTCCTTTTTTAAAATTAACGTTCTTATTCTTATCTTGCTTATGCTTTATCCTACCTTTGTGCGACTGTTTACTCTTTTAACGCTCTTTGTTTCTCCGAGTTTATTAGGATTTACTTATTTTCCTCAAAATTCATTTTCTCCTAACTTAATCAGTCAATTAACCTTTCCTCCCACGGGAAATCGAGGCGCGCCTCAAACAACCACGGGGGGGGGGACAAGAGGAGATGATCCTACCTGTTTAGTCGGCGAAGAAGGAACAATACCAATGGTGGCTATCATGCCAAATCGGGAAAATATAGCGAAAACAGCCAGTTTAACTCCCGTCATCTATGTTTATGTGCCGGAAACGACTGCTACAGAAGGAGAATTGACCTTGACAGATGAAAAAGAGACGATGGAGGTTTATCATACTCAGTTTGACTTAACTGACACAAAAGGCATTATTAAGCTTAAAATTCCGGCTCAGGCGATGTTGAAAGCAGGAAATACTTATAAATGGAGTTTTGCGGTCGTTTGCAGTTCTCAAGCAAGTTACAAAGATAAAGCGATCGCAGGACAAATAAACGTGGTAGAAATACCTGAAACAATGGAAAATAACCTTAAAAATAGCTCTCCTATCGAAAAAGCGGCAGCTTATGCAGAATCAGCCCTCTGGATTGAAACCTTAGATACCATTGCCCAGTTGCAACCCCAAGAAAAAGAGGTATGGCATAGCTTATTAAGCTCTGTCGGTTTAGAATCCTTAGTTGATCAACCTTTAATCTCCTGTTGTTCATCGGATTAGATAAGACGTCTACCCTCTATTAGGCAGGGGTTAACCCCATCAGCCTCTCCTGTTAAACGAATGACTGTTTACTCTTTATTGGTCACTGCAGAAAATGTGGCATTCATTAAAAAATTTGCTTTGGAAAACGCGTGGTGTTTGGATTACAACCCCTAGCGTCACTTTACTCGTTCTCATACTCCGATTTGCTGGTTTTTTACAACCGTGGGAATGGGAATTGTACGACAGTTATATGCGGTTACGTCCTCCTGAGGCAGAAGATAATCGAATTGCGGTTATTGGCATCAATGAGGATGATCTTCATAACTTAAATGAATCGGTGATTTCCGATGAAAAATTAGCAGAATTACTAAATAAAGTCAAAAAACATCAACCCAGTGCGATTGGGCTGGATATGTATCGGGATTTGCCCGTTCCTCCCGGTTCTGAAAAGTTAAATGAAGTCTTTGGTAATACTCCCAATTTGATTGGCATTCAGAAAGTGGCAGGAGAACTAGGAAGAGAAACCGTTGCTCCTTCACCTATCCTTCAAGAAAAAGGTCAAATTGGCGCAAATGACCTAATTTTTGATGGAGATAACCGTATTCGACGGGGGTTAATTTATCTCCAAGACGCCAGTGGGAATCCGATTTATAGTTTAAGTATTTACCTTGCCTTACTCTATCTTCAAAAAGAAGGGGTGACTTTACAGCCGATTAAGGGAACAGATAACTGGAAATTGGGTAAAAGCACCTTTACCCCTTTGGAAACCAACGATGGTGGTTATATTCGCGCTGATGCAGGTGGATTTCAAGTTTTAATTAATTATCGAGGGGGCGATCGCTTTTTTGAAACGGTTTCCATGACAGACATTCTGAATGATAGGGTTTCAGCCGATTGGGGTAAGGATAAGATTATTTTAATTGGCAAAGTGGGTGAAAGCTTCAAAGATCTCTTTTTCACACCCTACAGAGGCGGATTATTGCAAATTCCTAAACCAACAGCCGGAGTCGAAATTCACGCCAACCTCACCAGTCAAATTCTTAGTTCTGCCTTGGAAAGTCGTCCTTTAATGAGAACGGTAACGGAATGGCAAGAAGGAGTCTGGATTTTGTTTTGGTCTGGCTTAGGAGCAGTTATTAGCTGGCAATTTCGCTATAATGAAGGCAAAAAGTATCTCTCTCTATTGCGTTGGGGAAGTGTGTTACTGGCAGGGGGAATTTTATTTGTCAGCACCTATTATGCTTTTGTCGCAGGATGGTGGATTCCGGTTGTACCGGCATTGTTAGCTTTTGGGGGATCAACTATCGCCATTACTGCCTATATTGCACGTATGGGGATTGAAATTCGCAAGACCTTTGGTCGTTATTTAACCGATCAAGTGGTAGCAAACTTACTAGAAAATCCAACCGGACAAGAACTCGGTGGCATTCGTAAAAAGATTACCATTTTAACGTCCGATTTAAGAGGATTTACCGCAATCTCGGAACGTTTACCCCCTGAAGAAGTGATTAAAATTCTTAATTTTTATTTAGGATATATGGCCGATATCATTACCAAACATGAGGGAACGATTGATGAATTTATGGGGGATGGTATCCTCGTTTTATTTGGTGCGCCAACTTCTAAACCGGATGATAGCGAAAGAGCGATCGCTTGTGCCATTGAAATGCAGCAAGTGATGAAAACGGTTAATGAACAAATGAAAGTATGGGATTTACCGAAGTTAGACATGGGAATTGGCATTAATACGGGGGAAGTTGTGGTGGGCAATATTGGTTCAGAAAAACGGACTAAATATGGCATTGTAGGTTCTCAGGTGAATTTAACTTATCGGGTTGAATCTTATACAACGGGAGGACAAATTTTAATTTCTGAAAGTACCTACAAAGAAGTCGAAAGGGATTTAATTATCAATGGCACAAAAGAAGTTCAACCGAAAGGTATTCCCCATCCTATTACCGTTTATGATGTAGGGGGTATTAAGGGTGATTTTAATTTAATTTTAGAACAAGAAATAGAGCAGTATTTACCTTTAAATGATCCCATTGCTTTACAGTATCGTATCGTCCAAGGTAAAGATATCGATGAAAGTGTTTATTATGGTCGGTTAGTTGAATTATCGGAGAAAGGTGGGTTAATCGTTTTAGCCTCTGAATCTGATAGTGTTCCTCCTCCTTTAACGAATCTTAAAATTAATTTTTTAATGCCTCACGAATCTCCCGCAATCAGTGAAGATATTTATGGCAAAGTGTTAGAGAAAAACAGTAAGAAAGGCAGTTTTTATCTCTATTTTACGGCAAAACCACCAGACATTTCTAAGAAATTAGAAAAACTTTATCAAACATTATAGTGTTTTATATTGTTAATAATAAAAAAAAGACCCAGATCAAAATTCTGAGCCTTATTGATACGTTTATGAATTTTATGAATGGATTTTTATAGAATTACGCAATGGGACGTTTAACAGATTGGATGACTTAAGTCGTCTCACGCTGTAAAGGTTTAATTCTTCATTCTGCGTTGAGCGATTTAGACGTTACGGGGCTGGAATATCGACATTAATCATATCCAATGTGTCCATTTCCGGTTTTTTGTCCATCAGCTCATTAGCGGTTTCTGAGGTCGGTTTGGTCATCTCAGAAGGTTCAGTCATCTCGACTTTTTCGGTCGCGTTAACGTCTTCGGTTTCAACTTTTTCCTCTGGTTTAACGTCTTCCGTTGGTTTAACTGCCTCGGTTTCAGTCACTTCAGTCGTTTCAACTTTTTCCGTTTTTTCAACCCCTTCTTGCGGTTTCTCATCGGCTTGTGCTTTCAGCGGGGCAGATAAAAAAGCCATGGTGCTAAGGGTTGTTAATCCTAATAATAAAGCCTTTCCTAGCGCATTTTGAGTAGAATGATTCAACATCGCCTCACTCCTTAATCTGGGATTACAATTGAGCAATAGTCTTATTAATACCTACAAAAGTAAAAAACTCGATAAATGCGATCACAATTTTGCAATTTCTACCTTTAAAAATATTTCTAGCGGACTAGCTCAATCGTATGACTTAACTGTTGATAAACGGAAATAGATTGAGTTTTTTTACTCATTTCTTGATGAGTTGTCGCTCCTCTCCCTGTTAGCACTAATACGGGATGGCATCCCGCCTGTATAGCACAATCTAAGTCTGAAGGCGCATCGCCGATAAAAAACGACTGAGAAAGGGCAATTTGGTGACGTTTTGCCGCTTCTAAGATTAAATAGGGTGACGGTTTACGACAGTGGCATCCTTGATTAGGGTGATGGGGACAGAGTAAAATATCCGTAAAAGTAACACCAAATTGAGCGTATTTTTTTTTAATACACTGATGAATAGCATCAACATCTTCTAGGCTGAAATAACCCCTTGCAATGCCGGATTGATTGGTAATAATAATGAGTTTATATCCTCGATCTTGCCACGTTTTTAGGGCTAAACCCGCACCATCGGGCAACTGAACTTGATCGGGATGGCTAAGATAGGGAATATATTGAACGATAACCCCATCTCTATCTAAAAATAGGGCTTTTTGTAAGTGCGTGTGGGAGTGAGCTGAAGTGTTCTTCACCGCGCTACCTTAGACAGCGACTTGCGCCTCTAGTCCAACTTGAGCAAAGAGTTGCGCTTCCACTTGTTCACAAATCCGATGATAGGTAATCAAGTGAATTTCTTGAGTATAGGGCGTGTGATCTTGAGAGACAAACAGGGGATAATCGACAAATTTTGCCATATTTCCGCCCATATTGCCTGACATTCCAATCGTAATTAGGCCTGTTTCTTTAGCCGTTTCTAAAGCACGAATGATGTTAGGAGACTTGCCTGAGGTAGAAATTCCCCAGAGAATATCCCCCTGTTGCCCATAAGCTTCAACTTGACGGGCAAAAACGGTTTCATACTCGTAGTCATTCGCCCATGCGGTTAAAGTCGCTGGATTTGTACCTAATGCCAGTGCCGGTAATCCTTTGCGGTGTAGGTGAAAGCGTCCGACAAATTCCGCCGCAATATGTTGCGCATCGGCTGCCGAACCTCCGTTCCCACAGATTAGCAGTTTATGCCCGGATTGAAATTGTTGAGCAACTAAATTGATGCAATGATCAATTGCTCGACAATATTTAGGGTTAAACGCTTCTTCTAGGCTTTTAAGCCTGTTTTGAATCCAATAGCTCACCGTTCCTCCTCACTTATTTAGCTGATAAGAGTTTTTCTTGTTCCAGCCAAAACCACTTGATTGTTTTTGATAATCCTAATTCTAATGGAGTTAAGACAAAATTGGGTACATATTCCTGAAGTTTATTTACAATTAGACATTTGGATTTTGCCCCGACATAGCGATCGCTGTCAAATTGAATTTGCTTAAAATCATAACCGACTTCAGCAGAAATTAACTTAGCAAAGTGGCGAATGGTGTACTCTGTTCCTGCCCCAATGTTAATTAAGTCATTTTCAACGGTGCATGATAGTTTAATCGCTAAATTGGCAAAATCGTTTACATAAACCAATTCCCGTGACTGATAACCATCTCCCCACAATACGACGGGTTCATCATAAAGTTTCCCTCGGATAATCTTACGGATGAGGTCAAAAATAAAGTGCATTTGCCGTCCGTCCGTGTGATAACCTGCGCCATAAAGAGTAGAAGGAACTAAACATAAATATCTTAAGCCATATTGTTTATTTAAGGCTAATAATCCTGCATAAAGCATTCGTTTAGTCATGGCATAAGTAAAAAGGCTGTCAATGGGAATTCCCGTCAAATAATAGTCTTCTGAAAGAGGAAGATTGGGATCGTAGGCGCAGCTTGTTCCCATACAAATGAATTTCGCTTGAGGTTGAAATTCCTGCCACCATGACAGAATATTGGTATTCATTTTTTGGTTGGTGAGCCATTGTTCTCCCGGATGGTAAAGACAAAAATCCCCTGCTTGTGTCCATGCCGCTAGATGAAAAATTTGGTCGTAAGATGTATCATTAAAGGATAAGAGTGAATCTGATTGGGTTAAATCAGCATTTTTAGAGTTAATTCTTGTAATATGATGCCCTTGGACTTCTAATTGAGAACAAAGATACGTTCCTAGAAATCCTGTTGCGCCTGTCACTAAGATTTTCATGGACAATTGTTAAGAAATAATACAATTATAAGATGCTCAATTCTACAGGATAAAAATAAAAAATTAGAGTAGGCAAGACAGACTCCAAAAATCGATCTTTTATCCCGTCGCCAACCATTGTCGGCGGATTGAGCAACAACTTTCAACTCCTCCAAAGGGCTATTTTGTTGAAAATCTGACAATCTTATCTTTTTATTAGGGATTTGTGTCCATTTTGTTGTTTAAATCTTAAGGAAGTTATACCAATGAGGCCTAACCCTATCATACTACCGATTAAAGAGGGTTCAGGAACGGATTGGGGCGACGAACCATCACCATCATTATCCCCCCCATGATGACCTTCGCCAGAGGTATCTTCAAAGGTCAAATGTTCCTCAATGGCATCGGGAGCCACCTCGGGATGGGTATTGGCAAATAAACCCGCCGGATTTTCCCGTCCTAACCACAGATGAATCATATAAAACCCCGGAGCTATCAAACTATTGAAATAGGGATATCCTAAGGTAACATCCTGCTCGAAAGGAGTCGCAACGATGGTATTATCCGCTAAGGCATTGGCGATACTATTAACAAAATTGTGGTCAAATAAAGATTGTGTAAATTGAACATCATGAGGATTCAAAGTACCCAGATTATGAAAAACGGCATTTTCGTGAGAATGCCAGTCAGCAATATCTCCAAAATCATTAAAAATCGTCGGTGATGGCAATAAATAATTTTCTTTAAACGCTTGATAATCGGCTACTAAGTGATGGGGTTCGGTAGATGAGGCGACTTCCCCGACAAACTCTCCCAATTTTTCCAAAGAATATTTACTTTGCGTCCAAAAAACGCCTGCAACTAGATCATTTTCATCTATGTTAAATCCAACCACATTAGAAGGATCGGCGGGCGTACCAATGGCTGGAGGAAAAAACCAGTGTTCTCCGTGGCCTTTTAACTTTTGAGGGGTTCGGGGAGCTATAAGTCCCGCGCTGTACCTGAAAGGTCAGCGTCGGGATACATGGACTCCCCGCGTCGATTAAGGGGTTCAATGCCCCGAAAATCGACATACTATCTATTAGTTCTAACAAAA